>NZ_JAZKUM010000003.1:0-616457 GCF_036625085.1 Candidatus Accumulibacter necessarius
CATTTTCGGTGGTTGGCTACGTGGTGCGCCTCATCACTCACCGGGCATGAGTTGCCAACACTTTGCGCCGTGGCTTTGTTTGTGGACGGTCCCAGGATCTGGGCCTTTCACTCTGTGCCACAGGTGTAGCGGCCTTCGTCGGTCATCAGGTCCCACACCGGTCTGGCCACGCGCTTGATGTTCGGCAGGAATTGGTTTACGTCGCCCAGACAGGGAATCCGCTGGCCATGATAATCAATCATTGGTCCGATCTGTTGGAAGGTCACGCCGAATCGGCTGATCAGTCGATACAGCGCAGGTTCCATGACCGCATAACAATGGGTCAAGCCGTATTTGTGCATCATGCGCAGTTCGACGGCCAGTAGCCCAAGCGACAGGTGCGGCAGGATGCGGCGCTCGTCCGGCTCAAAATACATCTCTACATTTCCCGAAATGCCGATCGGGGTACCAGCCTCTCCAACACGTTTCTTGAATGCCCTGGAGACCGCAAAGCGGGACACCTCCCCTAACCGACGTCTCTCCACCGGATTGCGCTCGTCCAGCCCTTCGTGAAACTGGCAGTGTGTTTCAATGGGAAAGGGGGCCACAGGAGCGGAAGAGTTGGGGAGGATCATTCGGGCGGTGGCCGCGTAAACGCCAGTGGCGCGATGCCTGAGCAAGTAGTGGTCGGAGCGCTCGTCGAAGGCGTCTCTCTCGAGCCCGTTCGGGTGGTCTTCTGCTCGCTCGAAACCGGTCTCGATGACGTACACCTGGTAGCGCAGCCGAAACACTTCCTCTCGCAGCTGGTCGTTGTCAGCAGGCAGCAGATCGAAGTACTGGTTGAAAGCCGAATACAAATCGGTTGCCATGGGAGTCTCGCAGATCGCTACGGGAGTTAAGGATCCAACAACTGGCAAAAGTATCATCGCGCCAACTGCTCGCGTCAAGCGGTGGATGTCCAGGGCTGCCCTGAGCCATGAAGAGCTGGCCGATGCGTGTACGGCGGCCAAGGATTCGAGGCCAGCTTACCATGACAGATCACTCTCCTGAAGGCAAGCGAATCTCTGGCGCCTGAAGCCATCAAGAGGAGCTCGAAGGACGAGACGTCAGGTGGCGGCGCGGATAACGCCGTGCTTCTTGAGCATCTTCAACCAGCGAGGGGCATTGCGTGCAACAGATAGGGCTTCGTAGCTGGTGGCCCAGTCCCGGTAGTCCGTCTGCGGAACATCGCCGATGTGCCGGTGACCGAACTCGTTGTGAATGCTCAAGGCGAAGCGATGACACCTTCCAGCTTCGGTGTCGCGTGTGCGCTCGATGCGAAATATGGCGGCCATTACCCGTTGCAGTCCTTCCAGATACTTGGCAGTCAACCGCCCCTCATCCAGCAGCCAGAATCTCAACTTCGGCTGAAACTCCGTCAGCACCGCGGGGTGCGGCTGGATCAGGTCGAAGATCTCCTCACTGTGGTTCCAGCGCTTGTCGCCGTTGTAAATGACTATCGGCAAACCGGTGGCAGGCCGTCCGCAAGATCAATGGTCTTCCCCCGCACCAGATGGTCGTAGAGCGCCGCGACCTATTGCGTCATTCGTACCGGTATGCCCGGGTCGACCGCCGACTGAAACTCGAGCAACAGGTAAAGGTAGATCCGCTGCCCTTGCAGTTCGATCGGCCACACCACGTCCTCTTCGCGCTTCTTCATCGCGGGCGTGAAGAAAGTGCCGGGTTCCGGGCGCAGCGTGGCATAGTCCAGAAGTTCCGTCACGCCCGGCGGGGCGAAAACCTCTGGCAGTTCCCTCACCAGATCCGCGTGCGAAAAAAGTATCGCTAGCCGGTATCGTGCAGGTGAACCATGGCGATGATTGCAGTGCGTAAGCGAGCCACTCGCAAACGGGACGGCAACCGAACGGCCTTGACGCATGAGCTGGCTGAATCGAATCCGTTTGTTGGCGCCGGCCAGCTGCTGGTGAAGTCGCAGGTGCAGCGTTAACACCACGCAAATTCGTCTTGACTTGCGGGCCCACTTTACTTCGGCTCTTTACCTCTTGCGGCGGCGCTGCGCGCCGCCGCGTTTTTCTTGGCCTCGCGGGGTCGCCATCCCGGCCTCACTTCCACATCGCCCGCATCCGCGCCGCGAGGTCGAGCGCCTGCTGCTTCGCCTGCGGATTGGCGACCCGCGCTTCGGCTGGGGGTGGCCACGAGATCTGTTCGAAATACGGCAGCAAGGCATTGCCGATGAAGCGCGTGCGGTTGGCGTAGACGTGGCGATCGCCGAATCCGGGCTGATGCGAAACGTAGAAGCGCTGCGGCAGCAGGATCTCGATGTGGTCTTTGGCGCGCGTCATGGCGACATACAGCAGGCGGCGTTCCTCCTCGATTTCAGCCGTCGAGCCGGTGGCCATGTCGGAGGGGATACAGCCATCGACGGCGTTGAGGACGGTGACCGCGGTCCACTCCTGGCCCTTGGCCGAGTGGATGGTCGACAGGATCAGATAGTCCTCGTCGAGCAGCGGCGTGCCGGCCTCGTCGCTGCTGGCGTCGGGCGGGTCGAGTGTCAGTTCGGTGAGGAAACGCTCCCCGCCGGGATACGTCGCGGCGATGCGGCCGAGCTGTTCGAGGTCGGCCTGCCGGACTTCGGCGTCGTCATGCAGGCGATCGATCTGTGCCTGGTACCAGCCGCAGATCCGGTCGAAGGCGGCCGGCCAGGGAGTGGCATCCCGGCCGCCGGCTTCGACCACAGCCGCGAACTCGAGCCAGGCGGATCTTGCCGTGTCCGGCACCGGCTGTTCGCCGAGCAGCTGGCAAGCGGGGTTGGCCGTGCTGACGTTGGCCAGCACCCGGCCGGCGGTTTTCGGGCCGATGCCGGCGACCAGTTGCATGGCGCGGAAACCGGCCAGGTGGTCGCGCGGATTCTGCGCCCAGCGCAGGATGGCTAGGACATCCTTGACATGCGCCGCTTCGAGAAACTTGAGACCGCCGAACTTGACGAACGGGATATTGCGCCGCGTCAACTCGATCTCCAGGCGGACGCTGTGCTGTGCCGTCCGGAAGAGCACCGCCTGCGCCTTGAGCTGGACGCCGGCCTCGCGTCGGGCGAGCGTCTGTTCGACGACGTAGAGCGCCTGGTCGGCGTCGTCGCGCAGCGAGATCAGCCGCGGCCTTTCGGCGGCGACGCGGTCGCTCCACAAATCCTTGGTGAAGCGTTCGGCGGCGCCGGCGATCACCTGGTTGGCTGCGGCCAGGATCGGCTGCGTCGAGCGGTAGTTGCGGTCGAGTGTCACGACCTGCGCCGGCGGCTCGAAGTGGCGGGGGAAATCGAGGATGTTGCGTACCGTCGCACCGCGAAAGGCATAGATCGACTGGGCGTCGTCGCCGACGACGGTGAGGCCCCGGCCATCGGGTTTCATCGCCAGCAGGATCGCCGCCTGCAGCCGATTGGTGTCCTGGTACTCGTCAACGAGCACATGGCTGAAACGCTCGCCGATTTCCCGGCCGAGCTCGGGTTCGCCGACCATCTGCGCCCAATAGAGCAGCAGGTCGTCGTAGTCGAGCACCCGCTGCGCCTGCTTCGTCTCGACGTATTCGAGGAACAGGCGCTTGAGGTCGGCGTCCCATTCGCTGCACCAGGGAAAGCGCGACTGCAGTACTTCGACCAGCGTCGCCTGCGTGTTGAGCACCGCCGAGTAGATCGCCAGGCAGGTCGTCTTGAGGGGAAAACGCCTGCTCTTCGCCGACAGGCCGAGGCCATGGCGCACCAGGTTCATCAGGTCGGCCGAGTCCTGTCGGTCATGGATGGTGAACGCCGGATCGAGACCAATGCGGCCGGCGTACTCGCGCAGCAGGCGCGCGCCGACGCTGTGGAAGGTGCCGGACCAGGCCAGCGCGGCCGCGGTCGGGAGCGAGCTGGCCCTGGTTCGCCGGCTCAGGATCCGCTCGACGCGGCGCGTCATTTCGCTGGCTGCGCGGCGCGAGAAGGTCAGCAGCAGAATGCGGCCGGGATCGGTGCCCTGGCTGACGATCTGCGCGACCCGGTGCGCGAGCGTGCTGGTCTTGCCCGATCCGGCGCCGGCGATCACCAGCAGGGGAGGGTGGTCGCTGCCGGCTGCTGCTGGGTGCTGGTCGATGCCGAACGTGGCAGCGGCGCGCTGCGCCTGATTGAGCTGCGCCAGCGGGTCGGTGACGTTTCGGCTATTCTTGTCAGGCATTCTCATCGCTGGTGAATGGTTTCTGGTCGAAAGGCATTGCGTCTCCGGGGCCGATTGATGACAATGCGGGCGATGCCTTGGGCGGCATCGTGACGGATCTCGGTGCAGGCCGCGCCGGCAAGGCTGGGCTGCCGGTCGAGAGCGGGGTGGATCATCTCGGGGGCTTCCCCAGGGAGGAGTGACTGCCGGCAGTATAGCGGCTGACGAGGGCTGATTGACGATGGCCATGACCAGGCAGCCTGCGGCTGACTGGTGCCATCACTTGCGAATCGGGAGGGTGAGATGCATCGCAGGATACTGGCTGGGGACCGACTGATCGCGGCGTTCCTGGTGGGCTGTGTGCTGTTCAATTACCCGCTGCTTTCCCTTTTCGACCGACCAACCGAGATCTTCGGGATTCCCCTCGTCTACGCGTATGTCTTTTGCGCCTGGATCGCGGTCATTGGCCTGATGGCCTGGGCGATCGAAGGCCGCTTCAGATAGGCGCCGACGATGCTTGACGCCCCGGTACTGATTGCCGTCGCGCTGCTCTATCTCGGACTGCTGTTTGCGGTCGCCTGGTGGGGTGACAAGCGCGCTGATCAGGGGCGCTCGATCATCGCCAACCCGACCATCTATGCCCTGTCGATGGCGGTTTACTGCACGACCTGGACCTTCTATGGCAGCGTCGGGCGCGCCGCGGTATCGGGCATCGGCTTCCTGCCGGTCTACCTGGGACCAACGCTGGTGATGGCGCTCGGCTGGTTCGTGCTGCTGAAGATGATCCGCATCGTCAAGGCTAACCGCATCACCTCGATCGCCGACTTCATTTCCTCGCGCTACGGCAAGAGTCATCTTCTGGGTGGTCTGGTGACGATCATCGCCGTGGTCGGCATCATTCCGTACATCGCCCTGCAACTGAAGGCCGTGTCGAGCACCGTCAGCCTGTTCCTCAGCTACCCGGAAATCGTCATGCCGAATCGCAGTCCGACGCTGCCGGTGGCGGCCGACATCAGCTTCTACATAGCGCTGATTCTGGCAGCCTTCACGATTGTCTTCGGTACCCGCCACCTTGATGCCACTGAGCGCCACGAGGGCATGGTGGCGGCGATTGCTCTGGAGTCCGGCGTCAAGCTGGTCGCCTTCATCGCGGTCGGCGTCTTTGTGACCTATGGGCTCTATGATGGTTTCGGCGACATTTTCGAGCATGTCGAGACCCACCCGGAGTTACGCTATCTGACGAGCGCGATTCCATCCGGCCAGGGCTACACCGGCTGGTTCTCGCTGATCGTGCTGTCGGCGATGGCGGTTCTGTTTCTGCCGCGACAGTTCCAGGTCGCCGTCGTCGAGAACGTCAATGAGGCGCACCTGAAGCGGGCAGCCTGGCTGTTTCCGCTCTATCTGTTGCTGATCAATCTCTTCGTTCTGCCGATCGCGCTTGGCGGTCTCCTGCATTTCTCGGGGCAGGGAGTCGATGCCGATACCTTCGTCCTGACCCTGCCGATGTCGCAGCGGCAGGAGGGGCTGGCGCTGCTGGTGTTCATCGGTGGTCTGTCGGCGGGGACCGGCATGGTCATCGTCGAAACCATCGCCCTGTCGACCATGGTCTGCAACGACCTGGTCATGCCGCTGCTCCTGCGCCATCAAAGGGAGACGCTGGAAGAGTCGAGGGACCTCTCCGGTCTGGTGCTCGCTATCCGCCGGGGTGCGATTGTCGCCATCCTGCTGCTCGGCTATCTTTATTTCCGGCTGGCGGGCGAGGCTTACGCGCTGGTCGCCATCGGCCTGATCAGCTTCTCGGCCGTGGCCCAGTTCGCGCCAGCGATGATCGGTGGCATGTACTGGCGGAGCGGAACGCGTGGCGGCGCCCTCGCCGGTCTGTCGGCAGGCTTTCTGGTCTGGGGCTACACCCTGCTGTTGCCGTCCTTTGCCAAGTCCGGCTGGCTGCCGGATGGCTTTCTGACCCACGGGCTGTTCGGAATCGAGCTCTTGCGGCCCCAGCAGCTGTTTGGTCTGACCGGCATTGACGAGATTTCGCACTGCCTGTTCTGGAGTTTTCTCGCCAATATTGGCGCCTATGTCGGCGTTTCGCTGTTGCGGCCGCCGGAGGTGGCCGAGGCGACGCAGGCGACGGTATTCGTCGACGCACTCAAGGAAAGCGGTCCGATCGGTGCGGTGCTCTGGCGAGGGCGCGCGAAGGTGAGTGATCTGCAGGAACTGGTTGGCCGTTTTCTCGGCCCGACGAAGGCCGAGCTGGCCTTTGCCGGCTATGCCCGCCGACACGGCGTAGGCGAGGGCAACGCGCTGGAGGCCGATGCCCGGCTGGTGCAGTTCTCGGAATCATTGCTCGCCGGCGCGATCGGCAGTGCCTCGGCGCGGGTGATGGTCGCCTCGGTGGCCAAGGAGGAGCCGCTGAGTATCGACGAGGTGATGCATATCCTCGACGAGGCGTCGCAACTGCGTACCTACAGCCGGGAACTCGAGCGCAAGTCGCGCGAGCTGACGGCGGCCACGCTGGAGCTGCAGGAGGCCAATGAGCGTCTGCAGGAACTCGACCGGGTCAAGGACGACATCATGTCTTCGGTGACGCACGAGCTGCGGACGCCGCTGACCTCGATTCGGGCCTTCTCGGAACTGCTGCGCGACGATCCGCGGATGCACCTGGCCGACCGCGTGCGCTTTCTCGGGCTGATTGTCAGCGAAGCCGAGCGTCTGACGCGGCTGATCAACCAGACCCTCGACCTGGCAAAGATCGAGTCGGGGAGGGCGGACTGGAACGCCTGCGAACTCGACCTGAAGGAAGTCATTGAACAGTCGATGGCAGCGACCAGTCAGCTCTTTCGTGAGAAAGAGGCGCACGTCGAGCTTGATCTGCCCGATAATCTGCCGTTGATCCTGGCTGACCGGGATCGCCTGATCCAGGTGATGCTGAATCTGCTTTCGAACGCGGCAAAGTTCCTGACGCCGGGCAGTGGCCGCGTTCGTGTCGCTCTAGGCCGGCTGGCCGATCAACTCGAAGTCTGTGTGACCGACAACGGTCCGGGAATTCGTCCGGAGGATCAGGAGCTGGTTTTCGAGAAGTTCCGCCAGGTGGGCGACACGATGACCGCCAAACCATCCGGTACCGGGCTGGGGCTGCCGATCAGCCGACGGATCGTCGAGCACCTCGGCGGGCGGCTGTGGGTGGAAAGCGTGCCCGGCGAGGGGGCGACTTTCCGGTTTACATTGCCTCTTGCCCCGGTTCAGGAGCAGGCGCCCGCGCTGGCTGCGGGTGGGTAGTCGATTTTGGCGTAGTTCATTCATGGATCGGAGTGTTGATGAGCAAGAAAATACTGATTGCCGACGACGAACAAAATATTGTCATCTCGATCGAGTTCCTGCTGCGCCGCGAGGGCTTCGAGGTACTGGTGGCCGGCGACGGCGAGGAAGCGCTGGCGAAGGTGCGCGCCGAACGGCCGGATCTCGTCCTGCTCGACGTGATGATGCCGAAGATGAATGGCTTCGACGTCTGCCAGGCGTTGCGTGCGGATCCGGATCTGAGCGCTACCCGCATCCTGATGCTGACTGCCAAGGGGCGGGATACGGAAGTGAGCAAGGGTCTCGGGCTGGGTGCTGATGGCTACATGACGAAGCCCTTTTCAACCAAGGAGTTGCTCGCCGAGGTGCGCAAGCTGCTGGGAATGTAGCCGATGAAGACCGCGCGCAAGCCCGTCCTGGCAGCGACAGCGGTGTGCCTGTTTCTGCTGGCGGTCGTCGCCGCGACCGCCGCGTTGATGCTGGCCGGCGAAGCTGACGGCAGCGGTGGTGGCCGGACGCCGGAGGAAAG
Organism: Candidatus Accumulibacter necessarius; assembly: GCF_036625085.1. NCBI lineage: Bacteria > Pseudomonadati > Pseudomonadota > Betaproteobacteria > Candidatus Accumulibacter > Candidatus Accumulibacter necessarius. The sequence continues at coordinate 7,987 of NZ_JAZKUM010000003.1, forward strand.
AATCGTTGCCCTGGTGGTCCTGACGCTGGCCGCCTGTGCAGTCAGCTGCTGGATGATTTTCCGGCTTTACGCGCTGTATGTCAGCGCTCCCCTGCGGATGGCCGAAGAACTCGCGGCGACGCTGGCGCACGGTTCCCTGCGGGTGAGCACCCATGGCGCCGGCGAACTTCAGGTCCTGGGCCAGGCCGCCAATCAACTGCTCGCCCTGCACGAAGCGCGCGAAAACGATGTCGCCGAGCGCGTTCGCGAAGCCCGCGCCTCGCTCGAGGAGGAACGAAGTCGTCTGGCGGCGCTGATGGCCGATCTCAGTCAGAGCGTCGTCGTCTGTAACCTCGATGGCCGCGTGCTGCTCTATAACCAGCGGGCCAAACAGGAGCTGTCGGCCGGAGAAGACGGCAGCAATGCCGAATTGCTGGGTCTTGGGCGTTCGATCTACACCGTATTCGATCGCGCGCTGATCGGGCATGCGCTGGAACGTCTGCAGCAAGCCAGTCGAGAGCGGGCCGAGGGAGACAGCAAGCAACTCGTCGGCTCGGCGCAGTTCGTGACCGCCACGCGTGCGGGACGTTTGTTGCGCGCGCACATGTCGCCGGTCCTGGGTGGCAACGGCCCGCACCACGCCCAGGTTGGTGGACTTTCGATTACCGGCTTCGTGCTCGTGCTTGAAGACGTGACCAGTACCAACGAGCGCCATGCGCGGCGCGATGCGCTGATCCAGGCACTGATCGAGGGCGGGCGCGGACCCCTGGGCAGCATTCGCGCGGCGGGTGAAATGCTCTCCGACTTTTCCGACATGCCGAGTCAGCAGCGCGACCGGTTCCTGCGCGTCATTCGTGACGAGGCTGCCGTACTGTCGCTCCAGTTCGAGAAGGCGGCCAGCGCCTTCTCGAATGATCTGCGTGAGCGCTGGTTGCTGGAGGAAATCCTGGGCGGCGAACTCCTGCTGGTGGCTGCGCGACGCATCGCCGAGCGACGCACGAGCGAGCGGCGCGCGCTGGCCGTCAAGACCGAAGACGTCGATGATGACCTGTGGCTGCGGGTGGACACCTTCGGACTCTTGCAGGCCTTGCGCTATCTGGCTCTGCGCTTGCAGGACGAATATGAGGTACGCGAGGTACGGCTGTCGCTGACTCGCAGCGGACAGTTGGCGCAGTTCGATCTGTCGTGGCTAGGCACCTTCATGAACAACGAAACGGCGATGAGCTGGCTGCAGGATCCGATGACGACGGCCGGCGAGTCATTGCCACTCAGCGTGCTCGATGTGATCGAACGCTGCAACGGCGAGATCTGGTTTCAGCGCGAGCGGGTTTCGCACCGTGCCTTTTTCCGCACCATGCTGCCGGCCGCCGAGCCGCCGAAGGATCTGCCGCGGGCGATCGTTGCCGCAGGCGAGGGTGAGCGTCCCGAATTCTATGATTTCGATATCTTCGGCTGGTCGGCTGCCAGCCATGAACTCGACGACCGCTCGCTGGTGGAGCTGAGCTATACCGTCTTCGATACTGAAACGACTGGTCTGCAGCCTTCGCAGGGAGACGAGATCATCCAGATCGGGGCGACGCGGATCGTCAATCGTCGGCTGCTTCGTCATGAGTGCTTCGACCAACTGATCGATCCGCGTTGCCGGCTGTCGCAACAGTCGATCGAGGTGCACGGCATCACGCCCGAATTGCTCGTCGGACAGCCGTTCATCGACAGCGTCTTGCCCAAGTTTCACGCCTTTTGCGCCGACACGGTGCTGGTCGGGCACAACGCCGCTTTCGACATGCGCTTCCTGCAACTGAAGGAGAAGCAGACGGGCGTGCGTTTCGAACAACCGGTGCTCGACACGCTGCTGCTCTCGGCCATCCTGCATCCGAACCAGACCAGCCATCGTCTCGAGGCCATCGCCGAACGCCTCGGGGTCTCGGTCTTCGGACGCCACACGGCGCTGGGCGACGCGATCGTCACCGGGGAAGTTTTTCTGAAGATGCTGCCGTTGCTGGCCGAGATGGGGATCAGGACGCTGCGGCAGGCGCGCGAGGCCAGCCAGAGGACCTACCATGCCCGACTCAAGTACTGAGCAGGCGCGAAGCGTCGCACCTTTCTCGCCCTACGTTGCCCTGCGGCATCTGGTTCGCGGGCAGCCGCTGACTGTCGGGCCAGGGGCCAGCGTGCGCGAGACCTTGCTGCTGCTGGACCGGATGCGCGCTGACGCCGTTGTGGTGCTTGATGAGGGCAGCCGGATGCCGCTGGGTATCATCACCCTGCAGGATGTGGTGCGCCGGATTGCCATCGAGTCGGGCGATCTGCGGGCGCCGATCGCCACGGTGATGACCAGTGGTCTGATCACCGTGCCGGCGGATGGTAGCGCGCATCAGGCCAGCGTCGTGATGGTCAGGCGTGGCGTGCGCCATCTGGTGCTCACCGAAGCCGACGGCAGCTACTTCAACCTCGTCTCGCAGGCCGATCTTTATGCCCTGCCGGGTGCCCAGAACACCGAACTGGTGACCTCGATCCTGGCGGCGCGGGATCTGGATACGCTGGTTGGTCTGGCGGTCGAGATCCGGAGCTTTGTTGCCCGACTGGTTGCCGAGCGGGTGAGTTCGGATGCCCTTTGTCACCGACTGTCTTCGCTCAATGATTTGTTGACCCTGCAGGTGATCGAACTGGTCGCCAGCCAGTTCGATCTGCCCTACGTTCAGTGGTGCTGGCTGGTCTTCGGGTCCGAGGGGCGGCTAGAGCAGACGCTGGCCACCGATCAGGACAACGGCCTGATCTTTGCGGCTGATTCGGACGCTGAGGCGGCCAGCCTGCGCGAAGCCTTTCTGCCCTTTGCCCGGGCGGTCAACGAGGCGCTCGATGCCTGCGGTTTCCCGCTGTGCAAAGGCAACATCATGGCAAGCAATCCGCAGTGGTGCCTGTCGGCTGACGAGTGGCGGATGGCTTTCTCTGGCTGGCTGGAAAGCCCGCAGCCGGAGGCCCTGCTCAATTCGAGCATCTTTTTCGACTTGCGCGCCCTCTACGGTCAGGAGTCGCTGGCCAACGAGCTGCGCAGGTGGCTGCTCGAGAGGGCTTCCGCATACCCCATTTTCATGCGTGCGATGGTCGAGAATACGATGAACTGGCAGTCGCCGCTGAACTGGTGGAAGGGATTTCGTTACGACGACGACAAGGAGTTTCCGCACACCATCGATCTCAAGAAGCACGGCTCACGGCCCTTCGTCGATGCGGCGAGGATCTTCGCGCTGGCCAGGCAGATACCGGATACCAATACGGTGGAGCGCTTGCGCGTCAGCGGTGAGAAGACCGGCACGGCGGCTGACGCACTGGCCGCGATGATCGACGCCTTTCATCACATACAGCGTCTCAGGCTCGAGCAGCAAGTTAACAACCGCGATGCAACGGCATCCAACCGAGTGAATCCCGATGACCTGCACGAACTGGATCGGCTGATCCTCAAGGAATCGCTAAAGCAGGTCCAGAATCTGCAGAGGCGACTGGCTCGCGAGTATCTGCCGGCGTAAGTGCAGCCTGCCGGTCCTCAACCAGGGCTGCTACAGCGAAGGTGCCGCAGCCCGGGTACGAAAATTCTCCGGGACAGACGCCACCTTGCGCGCGCTGTAATCGAAGAAGACGATGCCGGTCTTGCCGCGCGCGACCTCGCGCTGGGTCGACTTCTCGGCAAGGCACCAGAGCAGGTCGCAGCCCTTGCTGCCGAAATCGCTGGCGGTCATGCGAACGACCATGACCTCGCCGTGAAACGCCTCGGACCTGTACTGCACGGCCACGTCGGCGACGACAATGCCCAGTCCTTCGACATCGAGTTCGGTGTAGCCGAGCGACTTGAAAAATCGCAGCCGGGCCTCGGAAACCACCGCCAGCAGAAGCGCGTTGTCAAGGTGCCCAGCGTAGTTCATGTGGCCGAGATAGAGTGTGATCTCGGTGGAAAAGGCGAAACGTTCCGGCAGGTCGATCTGGATTCTCGGCATCACTTGGCCTCGCGCATCAGGATGCAATGGACATTACCTGCCGGGGGCACGGTCAGCAGGCGCTGGTCGGCCTGCTGCCAGGGTACGGTGCAATTGTCCTCGCTTTTCCGGCGAGTGGGTGTCGATCCGTGTGCAATCGATCCATTCGTTGCTGCAGCCATCTTGCCGTGCAGGCAAGGTTTCGAGTCATGGCCGGCGGGCGGCCCCGGCCTGGATCGCTGCTGCGTTGCGCGTGGCGGCAGGCGCTGCCGACGCCCCCCGTGAAGCCTTATTCCCGAGTTGATCGGGCGACAGCCTTACTGCCTCGCCGTCGGCGACATCAGCAATGCGTGCAGGAACCTGTCGGTCCACTTTGCCAGCCAGCTCAGCGCCTTGCCGGAGGTAGCCACAATGATGTCGCCGGCGGCGATGCTGCGCTGGTAACGGGCGCGCTCAACGAGCGTCATCATCTGTTCACGGGTAAGGTCGGTTTTCATCTGGTTTTTCCTTGGGTTATGCTCGTTATCCGAGACTGCAGCGCTACTGTATTTCTTTCCCGGTGTGCCGGCAAACGATCAAAAGTCAGTTGATACGTGAGAATATCTCATCCATATGACCTACCGTCTGCCTCCCCTCAACGCCCTGCGTGCCTTTGAAGCGGCGGCTCGCCACCTGAGTTTCAAGGACGCCAGCGCCGAGCTTTCGGTGACGCCAACAGCGATCAGTCACCAGATCCGTGGCCTTGAGGAGTACCTCGGCTTTGACCTGTTCCATCGCTTGACGCGGGCGCTGGAACTGACGCGCGAAGGCCGGGCAATGCTGCCCAAGGTGCGTGAGGGCCTGGAGTGCTTCGCGACCGCCATTGAAAGCACCCGCCAGCATGAAGCCGGTGGCCGTCTGCTCGTGACCTCGCCCCCGGCTTTGCTGACCCGGTGGCTTATTCGCCATCTGCCGGAATTCACCGCAGCGCACCCGGAGATACAGTTGCACATGGCGGCCTCGCTCGAAACGATCGATGCCCGTGATGCGTCAGGCGTTTCGGGGCTGGCGGGCATCGACGTGCGCGACGACGAAACCGAAGTGTTCATCCGCTTTGGTCGTGGCCAGTACGACGGCTGTCGCGTCGATCGTCTTTTCGCGCCGGCCTATGCCGTGGTGTGTAGTCCGCGCCTGCTGCTGGGGATGCGACCCTTGAACGTTCCGGGCGATCTGCGGCGTCACAACCTTCTGCACGACGAATCGATCATGGAACTGCTGGACCGTCCCACCTGGGCGGAGTGGCTGCAGCTCGCCGGGGTGACGGGCATCGATGCCAATAATGCCGGGACGCATTTCAGCGACCCCGGACTGGTCCTCTCGGCAGCGGTTGATGGCGTTGGCGTGGCGCTGGCCTCAAAGCCGCTGGTCGAAGCCGAGGTGGCTGCCGGACGTCTGGTCATGCCCTTCGACATCGTCATCCGGCGCCCGCAGGCCTACTATCTGGTGGTGCCGGAGGCGGTTGCCGATCGTCCGATCGTCAGCGCTTTTCGGCAATGGCTGCGCAGCGAGGCGGTAAAGGTGGCCGAGGAATAGGCGGAAGCCGCGTGCGCGCTGCGCACCCGGCTTCCGCCTGAAAAAATGCCTGCCAGGGTCTTGTCAGGCCTGCGGCACCGGCGCTGCGGTTTGCGGCTGGCTGCCCGACGGTGACCGCGAGACCCTAGGCAGCGCTGCCGATCATCGGCGAAGCTTGGTTCGCAGCCGGTTTGGCGGCTGACTTTGCTGCCGGCTTATTCAGCGGCTTCACTATTGGCTTGGCCTTGCCGCTTGCCAGGCTGTGTACCTCGGCACTGAGCTGGATCACGCGCAGCGAAAGCTGTTCGATGTCGCGCCTGGTGGCGAGGAGGACGAAGTCCAGGGGCCGGAGAAAACGTTCCTTGACCAACTGCTCGCTGCGTTGAAACGTCACGCTGGCGTTGTTCAGCAATTCAGCGGATTTCTCTTCGATCTGCTGGCGCGCCTTTGGCGTGATCGCCTGGCCTTCACGGACCAGACTATCGAAGGTCTGTGCGCCGCTCTTGGTCGCCAGTGAGTAAGCACCAAGGCCGCAAAGCCAGAGTTTGCGTGCCGATTCCCGAGCTTTGACCAGCAGTTGCTCATTGCTGACCCGATCGACCAGTGCTGTCAGTGTCTTGCTCATGTATTTCTCCTTTATCTGAGTGCAGTCAAAAGTTCCTGTAGCTGCTCATCAGCAACCACTGGAAGAAAGTCTATCGACAAGCTCTAGAGGACGCACACTAAAGGCCTGCGTGTTTTCCTCTAGAGAGCAGGTCCCTCGATGAGGTATCCTTGAAAGGCCTTGGCTCTCGGAGGCGAACCCTGCATGTCGTTGAGCAGGAAGGAACTGCTCATGATGACCGTAGATGGTGTGGTGCAGGCCGGCCGCAGGCAGTGTCAGGGTTGGCGGAGTGGCCGCTTCGCTGGGCGGTGTCGGGTGGCAGCACAAATTCAGGAAGGGCGAAGGATACTCCCATGAACAAACTCTCTCTGCTGGATGTGGCTTTCTTCATTGCCGAGTCGGAAGCAAGCCCGAAGCATGTGGGCGGACTGATGATCTGCAAGCGGCCGGCCAGATCGAAGACCAGTTTTGCCGTCGATCTGTACCGGGAGTTTCTCACCTTCACCGATGTCCAGCCGCCGTTCAACCGGGTCATTCACTTTTCCCTCACGGCGATGCCCACCTGGCATGCTTGCGAGTCTGTTGACCTCAGTCAGCATGTTTTCTATCACAAGCTGCCGCGCGGCAAGAATGGTCGGCAGCAGTTGTATCGTCTGGTAGCCGACCTTCATCAGCCGATGCTTGACCGCTCACGCCCGCTGTGGGAGATGCACGTCATCGACGGCCTGAGCGAAGGGCGTTTTGCGGTGTACGTCAAGACGCATCATGCCAGCGCCGACGGCGTGACGATGATGCGCTGGGCGGCGGACTCGTTGTCGCCGACCGCTGACGACCTCGAGTTGAAGCCGATCTGGTCCATCCCGCATCGTAGCGGCGATCGCAAGGAGGAGCGTTTCAAGCAGAAGATGGCCGAGTCGCTGCTGGGCAATCTGGCGGGTGCAGGCAAACGCGTTCTGGGGGTGGGGCGCCTTGCCGCGATGCTGCTACTGGAAAGCATCAAGCTCACCAAGAATGCCATTTCGCTGCCTTTTGTGGCTGATGGCAACACGCCGCTGACCGGCCAGGTCACTGCGGGCCGACAGTTTGCGACGGCCAGCGTGAGCATGGAAAGGGTCAACCGGATTCGCAGCCGGACCCGGTCGACACTGAACCATGTCGCGCTGACTTGCCTGGACGGCGCCTTGCGCCGCTACCTGTCTGACGAGGGCGTCGACCTGAAAAGGCCCATCACGATCCAGATGCCGGTTAACCTGCGCAAGGAAGGTGAGGAGAGCATGGGCAACAAGATCGGCATCATTCAGGTTGAATTGTCGCCGCCTACCGACGACCCTTATGTCCGCCTGCGCAACATCGGGTTTTCGCTGCGCAATGTACGCTCGATGATTGACAGCGTCGCTCCAGAGGCGATCGAGTCCTACACCCTGCTCACCGGCATCGTCGGGCAACTCGCGGAAATGCTGAAGCTCAGCAATCATCTGCCACCGACAGGCAATACGCTGGTGTCGAACGTGCCGGGTCCCCGTGAGTACCTGTATATCAAGGGCGCACGACTGGAGGAACTGCATCCGATCAGCACACTGCCGGCCGGCAACCTGCTGAACATTACCCTCTTCAGCTATGCCGGCCAACTGTACTTTGGTCTGATCGCGACCGACGAGTTGCCCAACCTCGAGCGTTTGAGTGCCTACGTTGCTGAAGCCTTCACCGAACTCGAGCAATCAGTTTTTGACGCACACCAGCCCATTTCCTGAGTGAGCCGTTGTTGGCGATCCGCCAGCGCCGGCGGTGACAGGCGCAAGAGCAGCCGCGCCTCGGTCGATCATCGGTCCGCTGCCTGGCCTTATGCACGTCGCGGAAGCGTTCGCCAGCGACAAAGCAGGCAAAAAAAGACCGGGCATTGCACCCGGTCTAATGCTCGGATTACCTGTTGTTCCGGGGCTTGATTCCACCCCGTTTCGACTCTTTTTGCGTCATTGGCGCTGCTTCACCCAGCGCCAATCCGAGCAGGACACCCGCGATGTGGTGCCGTTTTTTTTAGCGAATGAAGTTGGAAGGTGACCTGGAAACCGATTTGCCGAAGCCATCCAGCAGCAACTGGAACCCTTCGAAGGAGATGTCCGATATTTCGGTCAACTCGGGAAGGCGACGCTCGGGGCGGCGGCGGCGCTCTGGCAGCTTGCCAGGCGGCCCAAAGTCGCCCTGGCGCCGGTCAATTCCGCTTCGACTTTCCTTTGTTTTCATCAGAAAGACCTCCTGTTAAGGTTGCTCAAGTGATGTGCGAACGATACCTGCAGCCCGTGCGCCGGTGCGTGCGCAATTTCACGATGCCGGCGAGTTAGCCAAATCAGGTCGTTGCCAGGAAACCGTGTCGGCGGCGTGCCTCTGCCGGACGACTTGCTGCGCCGGCTGCCGATGGCACAGCGCACGCCCGGGGGCCGAGGGGAAAAGCTGTTAGCATGCAGGCGCGGCTTGCCGAGCGAGCAACGGACAGGGGCTGCGGCCGCGGGCTGGTCATGAACGAGAAAGGGAGAGGAAGGGCATGACTGCCGAGAATCAATTGCACGCACCACTTGCCGAGCGTTTGCGACCGAGGACGCTGGCCGAGGTGATTGGCCAGGCCCATCTGCTCGGCCCGGGAAAGCCGCTGGCGATGGCTTTCCAGTCAGGGCAGCTGCACAGCATGATTCTCTGGGGGCCGCCCGGGGTTGGCAAGACGACGCTGGCGCGGCTGATGGCGGACGCTTTCGCTGCCGACTTCATCGCCATCTCGGCGGTTTTTTCAGGGATCAAGGAGATCCGCGAGGCGGTGGCACGTGCCGAAGTGACACGCGCCCGTAGCGGGCGGCGGACGATTCTCTTCGTCGATGAAGTGCACCGCTTCAACAAGGCACAGCAGGACGCTTTCCTGCCCTATGTCGAAGGTGGGCTGCTGACATTCGTCGGCGCAACGACCGAAAACCCGTCATTCGAGGTCAACTCCGCACTGCTCTCGCGCGCTTCGGTATACGTGCTGCACCCGCTCTCGGCCGACGAGATGGCGCAGCTCTTCGAACGTGCCTGCCGGCAGGCGCTGCCGGGGCTGAGCTTCGATGACGACGCGCGTTTGCGCCTGATCGGTCTTGCCGATGGCGACGCCCGACGCTTGCTCAACCTGATCGAACAGATCGGTACGGCAACGCAGACTGCCGGGGTTGAGCGCGTCGACGGTGCCTTCGTCGACCAGACGCTGGCGCAGAACCTGCGTCGCTTCGACAAGGGAGGCGATGCCTTCCATGACCAGATCTCGGCGTTGCACAAAGCAGTCCGCGGCTCCTCGCCGGACGCGGCACTCTACTGGTTCTGCCGGATGCTTGATGGTGGTGCCGATCCGCGCTACCTGGCGCGGCGCATCGTTCGCATGGCCTGGGAAGACGTTGGCCTGGCCGACCCGCGGGCGGCGCGGATTGCCCTCGACGCCGCCGAGACCTTCGAACGCCTGGGCTCGCCGGAAGGCGAACTGGCGCTCGCCGAAGCAGTGCTCTACCTGGCCATGGCGGCAAAGTCGAACGCCGGCTACCTCGCGTATAATGCCGCGCGAAGCTTCATCGGCGGTGACGGCTCGCGGCCGGTACCGTTCCATCTGCGCAACGCGCCGACGAGGCTGATGAAAAGCCTTGGCTATGGCAAGGACTACCGCTATGCGCATGACGAGGCGGACGCCTATGCGGCCGGCGAGGCCTATTTTCCCGAGGGAATGCCGGCGGTCGAGTGGTATCGGCCGGTCGCGCGCGGTCTTGAAATACGAATTGGCGAGAAGCTGGCGCATCTGCGCGAACTCGATCGCCAGGCACGACAGAAGAAGGACTAGGCCGAAGATCATCGCCCACCTTCGCGCAGCTGCTTACCGCTGCGCGCCACCAGAGGAGTAGGGCGGATTCGCGAGTCGCTGGGCGACCGCCAACGTGAGGACTGAGCATGCTAGACATCCAACTGCTGCGCAACAACATCGAGACGCTTGCCGAGAGGCTGGCGACGCGTGGTTTTACGCTCGACAGATCGGCTTTCCAGACGCTCGAAAATGAACGCAAGAGCCTGCAGACGCGTACACAGGAGTTGCAGGCGAGTCGCAACAGCCTCTCGAAGCAGGTCGGTGTGCTCAAAGGCCGTGGTGAAGATGCTGCGGCAGTCGTGGCCCAGGTTGCGGCTCTGAAGGACGACCTCGAAGCGAACGAAGTGCGTCTCGGCGAGTTGCTCAGGGAACTCGACGCCTTTCTCGCCATGCTCCCCAATTTGCCGCAGGACAGCGTGCCAGTTGGCAGTTCGGAGGCCGAAAATGTCGAACTCAAGCGCTGGGGGACGCCGCGCAGCTTTGACTTTGCTGTCAGGGATCATGTCGACCTCGGTGAAGCCCTTGGCCAACTTGATCTCGCCACCGCCGCAAAAATCGCCGGCACCCGCTTCTCTCTGATGAAAGGGCCGCTCGCACGTTTGCATCGCGTGCTTGCCCAGTTCATGCTCGATACCCATACCACACAACACGGCTACACCGAGGTCTACGCGCCCTACCTGGTCAACGCTGCCAGCCTGCTGGGGACCGGGCAGCTGCCGAAGTTCGAGGAAGACCTGTTCAAGATCCTGCGTGCGGACGCCGAGTCCCTGTACCTGATTCCCACTGCCGAAGTACCCGTCACCAATATTGTGCGCAATGAGATCCTTTCGGCTGAGGAACTGCCACTCAAGCTCGTCTGCCACACACCGTGTTTTCGCTCGGAAGCCGGATCGTATGGTCGCGATACCCGCGGCATGATCCGCCAGCACCAGTTCGACAAGGTCGAACTGGTGCAGATTGTTGCCGCTGGCGACTCGCTGGCTGCGCACGAGGAACTCACCAGGCACGCCGAGCGAATCCTCGAAATGCTCGATCTACCTTATCGGCGGGTCACGCTATGTACGGGTGACATGGGCTTTTCGTCGGCGAAGACCTACGATCTCGAGGTCTGGCTGCCGGCACAGAAGGCCTACCGCGAGATCTCCTCATGCTCCAACTTCGAGGCATTTCAGGCCAGACGCATGCAGGCGCGCTGCCGCAACGAGCGCAACAAGACTGAACTGGTGCACACCCTCAACGGCTCGGGCCTTGCCGTCGGACGCACCTTGGTGGCGGTGATGGAGAACTTCCAGAATGCCGACGGCAGCATCAGCATTCCGCAAGTACTGCGTCCGTATCTCGGCGGACTCGAGAAGATCAGCGCCGGCTGAGGCAACAGCGCGGGTGGGGCAGAAGGCGCTACCGGTAGAGCGGGGACCGCTCGAATGGCAGGGAAAACTGTCGCTGCCAACTCATCCGCTGGTGATCTTGTGCTAATATTCGCGGCCGACGGAGAGGTGGCAGAGTGGCCGAATGTACCTGACTCGAAATCAGGCGTAGGTGTGAGCCTACCGAGGGTTCGAATCCCTCCCTCTCCGCCAGGCATGAGATCTAAGCCCATGAGCAAATGGGCTTTTTTTTATCTCGATGGTGAGATGGGATCTGAGATACACCACCGTCGGCATGGTGCCTGCCGGGCGATACTCAAGCCGCCCATGCCGAGCAAGGCGCCGCCGCCAATCGCGAGGCCGCCAAGCAAGCATGCCTTGAAGCGGGCCAGCGCCTGATCCAAGTGAAGCTTTGCCTTTACCGCGGGAGCAATAGCGGACACCGAGATGTCTGGTCCGCTGTGGGGGATGCTTCCAGCCTTGGTCTTTTCCTCACCGATCGTCAATCTCAAGGATGTGTGTGAAGTCATCCCTCTTTTTTTCATAGAGGCGTTGATTCAACGCAATTTCTTCCCTACGCCTCGGGCTGTCCTCCAGAAGTCTGCGATTGCGTTCATCACGTTCCTCATCAGTAGTTTGCTGTGCAGGTTCCATTGTCATTTCGTTCTTCCCAGGTCATCGTGCAGGCCGAGTCGTCAGCATACTTCATCGGGTTCATCTGCTTAACGGCCTTGAGCGCCTGTATGGTCTGAAGGGACATCAGGCCAATGTCTTTCCGCTCCCGGGGGTGGGGTGTTCTGTCGACAGAAACCCGATGCCTTGTTTCAAGAATATCAAACCTAATTCTTGAATACAGACCGGATGGCGCGGCTTCCGCGTCTCCGGTGTTCACGCCTGTGAGGCAACACCCAGACATTGCGACCGAGCGATGAGGTAGCTGGCCGGGCTGAACGCTGACGCTTGATGTGGGTCATATGATTACAGCGTTAAGCTCCAATGATGGCTGAAGCCCTTTTGCTTTCTCCCGAGTTCGTCTCAAAGGAGCCCAGGGCTGAAAATTGAGAGAGGAGTCGGCCCATGAAACCCATCAAGCTGATAGGTCTTGCCCTGTTGATCACGTCCTCGCCCTATTACATAAGCACTGCGGCGTTGGCAGCCGAACGCTGGCAGGAGGATACATTTCCACCACCAAACGGGGGGCGGATTGTATTCACCATTACGAACGATGGAAATCCCGCCTGTGCCTCCTACGACGGAGCTAATTGCTTGTGGGGCCAATCCATGCGCGACATTGATTTCAGCCGCGTTAGACCGCTGGTCTGCGGCGCAGGGCACCGCAAGCTGTACGGCGTTACTGGTTTTGAAGATCCCAATCACTGGTGCAATCTTGCTCTCCGTGACCGCACGGTTCAGACCGCTCCGGTGATCCCCCCTCCACCTGCTGGTGGCTATCGCATGACCGAATGGTCCGGGTGGGGTCGCGCCGCGGGCGTTGAGTATCGTTATCGAGTGGGATGGGACCCGGCGAACAGCGGCCCAGGGAAGACGGTTGATGCCATCTATGAGGTCCGAAATTCGGGCGCTAGGCAATGGTCGGGAGCTGCGCGCTCGGTGAACTGCGCTCAGAATACGCTATGGGGCAGTACCGATGTCGCCCTTGCTGCTGGCCAGACAAAGGAGGTCCGCGTTCGCGCGCCAAATTGTGGCAACGCGACGAATCCCGATATTCGTCCGGATGTCGTTCGCGCCGGCAAGTTCGACTGATTTTGTCCAGTTTGTGGCAATACGGACACGGCTGATGTGGACGTGGCGCTCGCCTGCACGGTGCACGGTGGGGCCATCGCCAAACAGAGGATCCTGCCAGGAGCGCTGACCCTGTACGCCGACCGCGCTAGCAGCATGTGTTCCAAGATCGCCGCAGAACAGCTCATCCCCCAACCGCCCAAGCTGTCCGCCGCCACCGGGCTCAACCTAACCTGCCGGAGACAGCCACCAAGATGGACTACCTTTGCTGCAGAGAAGGGTGCGTATGTTGGCCAGCGCACAGAACCCATCGTCGCTTGGGTTTAGCCTTTCTATATGGACACGACGAATGGATTGCGTGATAAGCGTGATGAGCAGGACGGGCAGACACTGGCTCGCATATCAGAAGTACCAACCACTCAGTTAGGGGATTAAGATGAACAAGGATCAAGTGAAGGGCGCAGCAAAAGACTTCGGCGGAAAAATCCAGGAAGAGGTCGGCAAGCTGGTAGGCAGCACGGAGCAGCAGACAAAGGGCCTGAAAAATCAGGCTGAAGGCAAGGTGCAGGAACATGTCGGCGACCTGAAAGAGAAGGTCAAAGACGCCAGAGACGCCGTCAAGGACGCGTTGAAGCCGTAACCCCGATGGGCGCACCTTGGCCAGTGGTATCAGGAAGAAGCCACCAATGGTGGCTTCTTCGTTTCCTGTGGCCATGCGCGCGGGCAAAGTGTCAACGCCAGGCTGCCAGGCGAACTCATTGACCATGGCAAAGGCATCGCAGCGTCGGTCTGACGTTGTGGCTCAGGGACGGTAGGATGACTTATTGTGTCGGCGTACGGCTGGACGAGGGCATGATCTTCGCGTCGGATTCGCGAACCAACGCCGGTATCGACAATTTCGCCAAGTTCTGCAAGATGACGGTTTTCGAGCGCAAGGGCGAGCGGGTGATTGTCCTCCTGAGCTCGGGCAATCTCGCCGGTACCCAGGCAGTCATCAGCGTGTTGACCCAACGCGGCGAAGACCCGGACAACAAGGCGTCGCTGTGGAACGTGCGCACCATGTTCGACATGGCCAATGTGGTTTCCGACGCCATGCGCGACATCGAACGGCGCGATGGTCCGTTCCTCGAAGCGAGCGACATCAGCTTCAACGCATCGTTCATCCTCGGCGGACAGATCCGCGGCGAAGGGCAACGCCTGTTCCGCATCTATGCTGAAGGCAACTTCATCGAGGCCGGCGTCGACACACCCTACATTCAGACCGGTGAAACCAAATACGGCAAGCCGCTCATCGACCGCGTCATCATGGGTTCGACAAGACTTGCGGACGCCGTGAAGTGTATTCTCGTGTCGTTCGACTCGACGATGCGCAGCAACCTTTCGGTTGGTATGCCGATCGACCTCATCTGCTACGAGCGTGACAGCCTCGAAATCCGTATGCGACGCCGTTTTGCCGAAGGCGACACCTACTTCACGTCCTTGCACCAGAGCTGGAGCGAGGGTACACGCAGGGTGTTTCGAGAGCTTCCAGAACTGGTCTGGTGAGCTTCTGCGGCCGCCAGTCAGCAGCCCCGAACGCCTGCGCGACTTCTACGTGCTAACCACGTCACCCCGTCCTCGACGGCCAGGTCCGCAGCGATGAGGCATGGAGCCTGCTTGGTGTTGCGGAAGCGACCTGGTTCACTCCTTTCCTGCGGTTGATCAGTGTCCTTGTGGCAGTGGCAAGAAATTCAGGAAGTGCTGCGGAGCGGGCTACGCTCCGGCCGCTTTGCATTGAGGTGTGAGGTGAAGACGCGCGTGGAGCCTGTGGGACGCCGGCAGGAGTTTTCAGGCAATGCAGGAGCTGGCTGCGCGCATCCGGGCGGTAGATGAGGTGGAGCCGCGTGAGCTACCGGCCGATGTCGAGAGATTGATTGCCAGCAAGGATGCGCTGTTCCCGCATGACCAGCGCGCCGTGGTTCCGGCGTCTGTGCGGTTCGAAGGAAGCGAGGTTCGTGTGACGGCGGTGCCCTGACCGCACCCGCACAGTCCGTCGTCGGGCGGTAACGAGGACAAGCCGGAAAAGCGCCGATCCCACGTGGAGCGATGTCAAAGCCAGACTGATATGTTGCGCGGCGGCCCAGCCGCCCAGTCGCCAGGACACGCTGGACAGCGTTGCCTTGCGTCAATAGGTTGCCTTCGATAAGCTGTTCTGGCAACGCTCGTTAGGAGGCAAGGTTTGCCCGCAAGGGAAAGGCCTTCATCAATCACAAAAATGAGGAGACATGATGCTTTACGCCGCCCCCGGCACCGCAGGTGCCAAGATCGCCTACCAAGCCCGCTACGACAACTTCATCGGTGGCAGCTGGCTTGCCCCGGTCAAGGGTCAATACTTTGACGTCATCACACCGATCAACGGCAGGCCCTATACCCAGGTTGCCCGCTCCACTGCCGAAGACATCGATCTGGCACTCGACGCTGCGCATGCCGCCGCCGACAAGTGGGGCCGCACTGCCCCCGCCGATCGGGCCAACGTACTGCTCAGGATCGCCGATCGCCTGGAAGCCAACCTCGAAATGCTCGCCTACGCCGAGACGGTGGATAACGGCAAGCCGATACGGGAAACACTGAATGCCGACATCCCGCTGACCATTGACCATTTCCGCTATTTCGCCGGCTGCCTGCGCGCGCAGGAGGGCGGTATCAGCGAGATCGACGAGCACACGGTCGCCTATCACTTCCACGAACCACTTGGCGTCGTCGGCCAGATCATCCCGTGGAACTTCCCGATCCTGATGGCCGCCTGGAAGCTCGCTCCGGCCATCGGGGCCGGCAACTGCGTGGTGCTCAAGCCGGCCGAATCGACGCCGATCAGTATCCTGATCATGGCCGGGCTGATTGCCGACCTGCTGCCGCCCGGTGTGCTGAATATCGTCAACGGTTACGGTCGCGAGGCCGGCATGCCGCTCGCCACCAGCCGCCGCATCGCCAAGATTGCCTTCACCGGCTCGACGACCACGGGCCGACTGATCGCGCAAGCCGCCGCCAACAACCTGATTCCGGCCACCCTGGAACTCGGCGGCAAGTCGCCGAACATCTTCTTCGCAGACATCGCCAAGGCCGACGACAGTTTTTTCGACAAGGCCATCGAAGGCCTCGTGCTGTTCGCCTTCAACCAGGGCGAAGTATGCACCTGCCCCTCGCGCGCGCTGATTCACGAGTCGATCTACGATCACTTCATGGAGCGCGTACTGCAGCGCGTCGCGGCGATCAAGCAGGGCGACCCGCTTGACACCGATACGATGATGGGCGCGCAGGCGTCGCAGGAACAGATGACCAAGATCATGTCCTACCTGGATCTTGGCCGACAGGAGGGCGCCCAGGTGCTGATCGGCGGTGAGCGGGCCCACCTTGGCGGTGATCTGGCGGGGGGCTACTACGTCCAGCCGACGCTGTTCAAGGGCCACAACAAGATGCGAATCTTCCAGGAAGAGATCTTCGGGCCGGTGCTCGCCGTGACCACCTTCAAGGACGAGGCGGAGGCGCTGGAGATTGCCAACGACACGCTGTACGGTCTCGGTGCGGGCGTCTGGAGCCGCGACGGTAACGTCGCTTACCGCATGGGCCGCGCAATCAAGGCCGGCCGCGTGTGGACCAACTGCTACCATGCCTACCCCGCGCACGCGACCTTCGGTGGCTACAAGGAATCCGGCATCGGCCGCGAGACACACAAGGTCATGCTCGACCACTACCAGCAGACCAAGAACCTGCTGGTGAGTTACAGCGAGCAGAAGCTCGGCTTCTTCTGATTCCCGCCTCGCCTTGAAGCGATTTACCGGCCCGGGTGGGCAGCCACCCGGGCACCCGGAGGCCGACCATGGTTGAAAAAGTCATCGCCACTGAAGCGGCGCTCACTCTCATCGAGTTCCTCAAGCAGAAGCACGGTCCGCTGATGTTCCACCAGTCCGGCGGTTGCTGCGACAACAGCGCCGCGAACTGCTATCTGCCGGGAGAAATCACGATCGGCGCTGGCGACGTATTCCTCGGCGAGATTGGCGGCTGCCCTTTCTACATCGGCAAGTCACAATACGAATACTGGAAGCACACCCAGTTGATCATCGACGTGATCGACGGTCATGGCGGTACCTTCTCGCTCGAAGGTCCAGAGGGCAAGGCCTTTCACACGCGCTCGCGGGTCTTCAGCGATGCGGAGGTGGCAGAGTTGGGCCGGAACGCTTAGTCTTTGCTCAGGACCCCTTGCTGGTGTCCGGCAGTGGCACCATGATCGCCTGCCCCGGTGGCGAACAGCCCGCATCACAGCAGCGGCCGGGTTGCCGGTTGCGGCTTATTGGACGTGATTCGTTGTGCAGCACGCCGCGGTCGAGCAGCCTTTCGACCAGTTCCACCTTGCTGCCCAGCGGGTAGTTGCGCCAGATCTCCTGCTTCATCGCCGCGGGCGAGCCGCCGCCGTGCAGGCTGATCACCGAGTACCAGCCGCCCTGATACGAGGCAGTCAGGTCTTCGATGAAGCGGGCGACCTCGATCCGCTTGTCGTAGGGCACATCCGGGTTGGCGCGCAGCACCTCGGCAAGCGTCGCCGCGGTTGCCGGATTGTGGTCCTCATCGGGTCCGGGCAGGGCGACGATCAGTCCGCCCGATACTTCGTGCGCCAGGCGATGCATGTCGTAGATCTGGGTGGCGAGCAGGAGTTTGCCGATGTTGGCAAATACCGGTTCGGGCATGAAGCTGCCGCTGTATTGATCCGCGGTGCCATAGACGCTGGCGGCGACGCCGCAGGCGAAGAAGCCTTCGGTAATCTTGATCAGTTCGACCATTGGCTCCCGCAGGCTGGCTTTGCGGCCCGGGTCAAAGCCGTTGGCCTCACACATCAGGGCACCGGCACCGATCAGCAGGTCGCCGAAGCCGGCGCGGGCGGCGATGCAACTGTGGCGATGGTGGGTCGCGTAGTGGTAGGTCAGTGATCCGGAATGCTCCCACTCGCCAGCGAAAAATACCCGTTCCCAGGGGACGAACACCCGCTCGAAAACGAGCACCGCGGTCGATTGACCGTAACGCCTTGAAAACAGCGCGGCGCCATGTTCCAGCTTCTCACCCGGTCGGCCTGCCGGGCGCGCGACGATCGTCAGCCCGGGGGCGTCGACCGGCACCGCGCAGCAGACGGCAAAGTCGGCATCCGCGTGCCCCATGTGGCGGCCGGGCATGACCAGAAACTCGTGCATGTACGGCGCACCGGTAACGATGGCCTTGGTTCCCGAGATGACGATTCCCGTCGCCCGGCGATCGACGACGTGTACATAGGTGTCGGGATTGGCTTGTTGATGGGGACGCAGCGAGCGGTCGCCCTTGGCGTCAGTCATCGCGATGCCGAGCGACAGATCCCTCTCCTGCACGTCGGCGAGGTAGGCCGCGAAGCGTGCCCGATGTTCGTTACTGCCGCGGGCGTCGTCGATCCTGGCGCTGACCTGATGGATCGCGTTCAGCGCATCATGCGCCAGATAGCGCTGTGCGCAACCGGTCTCCTGGCACAGGACGCGCACTGCTTCCAGCTTGTTCAACAGATCGCCGGCAGCTTCGTTGATGTGCAGCATGCGATTGACCGTCCGGCCGCCCGCCGTTTGCACTGCCGTCATCAGCGGCGCTTTCGCCGCATCGAGGGCAAAATCGTAGGTGACTGCCAGCGCGTTGATTCCCGGCTGCAGCGTTGGCGCGTCGGCAACCGACTCGATCAACTGGCCATCGACATAGACCTTCGGCGTGTAGCGGCGCAGGGATTCGCGGTACTCGGCGCCACTCAATAGGTTGCCGCGGGGTGTGGTGCCGGTTTCTGTGCTGTTCATTCGGGCTCCTGCCTGGCTTTCGATCGAGGAGGATCTCGCCGCGGCAATGCTTTGCCGCGCTCCGGCGGCGTCGTCGTCGGGAGACAAGATGCCTTTTTCGTCAGCGCGAGCCCCCAAACTACCCCTCGCGCGCTGCCCTTCGGCGCTCGTTGTCGGTGAGCAGGCGCTTGCGGATCCGGATGCTCTTGGGCGTGATTTCGACCAGTTCGTCGTCGTCGATGAACTCGACCGCCGACTCCAGCGTCAGCGCCACCGGGGGTACGAGGCGGACCGCCTCGTCGGTTCCGGAGGCACGCACGTTGGTCAGTTGCTTGCCCTTGATCGGATTGACGACGAGGTCGTTCTCGCGGCTGTGGATGCCGATCACCATGCCCTCGTAGAGCTTGTCGCCGGGTATGGTGAACATCCGGCCACGATCCTGCAGTTTCCACAGCGCATAAGCCACGGCTTCACCCTTTTCGGCCGAAATCAGGACGCCGTTGCGGCGGCCTGGGATGTCGGCCTTGAGTGGTGCGTACTCGTCGAAAACGTGGCTCATCAGCCCGGTGCCGCGGGTCATGTTGAGGAACTCGCCCTGGAAGCCGATCAGGCCGCGTGCCGGGATCCGGTACTCGAGACGGACGCGGCCGCGCCCATCGGCAGACATGTCCTGCAGTTCGCCGCGCCGATAGCCGAGGGCTTCCATGACGGCGCCCTGGTGCGATTCCTCGACGTCGAGCGTCAGCATTTCGTAGGGCTCGCACGGCTCGCCTTCAATCTCCTTGACGATCACCCGCGGGCGCCCGACCGCCAGCTCGTAGCCTTCACGACGCATGGTTTCGAGCAGGATCGTCAGATGCAGTTCGCCACGTCCGGAGACGAGGAAACTGTCGGTGTCGGTGGTTTCCTCGACGCGCAGCGCCATGTTGGTCAGCAGTTCCTTGCGCAGGCGCTCGCCAATCTGTCGACTGGTGACGAACTTGCCTTCGGTGCCGGCGTATGGCGAGTTGTTGACCATGAAGGTCATGTTCAGCGTTGGTTCGTCGATTCGCAGCATCGGCAGCGCTTCGGGCTTTTCGGTATCCGCGAGCGTGCAGCCGATCGACAGGTCGTCGATTCCCGTCACCAGTACGATATCGCCGGCGACGGCTTCGTCCAGGGGTACCCGTTCAAGACCGCGGAAGCCGAACACCTGTCCCACTTTGGCCGTCTTCGGCGGGCCATGCTCGAACCTGCCTTCAGCGTCTGCCTGTCCGTACATCACGAGCACCTGCTGCGCCGGCTTCAGGCGCCCGCGCTGGAGGCGGCCGATGCCGATGCGCCCGACATAGCTCGAGTAATCGAGCGCCGAGATCTGGAGTTGCAGCGGTCCATCGATTTCAATGGCGTGCGGTGGCGGAACGTGCTTGAGGATCGTCTCGAACATCGGCCGCATGTCGGGCGATGGCTGCGCCAGATCCAGGGTCGCGTAGCCGTTGATGGCCGAGGCGTAAATCACCGGGAAATCGAGCTGGTCGTCGTTTGCGCCGAGCTTGTCGAAGAGGTCGAAAGTATGGTCAACGACCCAGTCCGGTCGTGCGCCGTCGCGGTCGATCTTGTTGACCACGACGATCGGCTGCAGTCCGAGCGCGAGGGCCTTCTTGGTCACGAAGCGGGTCTGCGGCATCGGTCCCTCAACGGCGTCGACCAGCAGCAGGACCCCGTCCACCATCGACAGCACACGTTCGACTTCGCCACCGAAGTCGGCGTGCCCCGGCGTATCGACGATGTTGATATGGATGCCGGCATAGTCGACGGCCAGATTCTTCGCCAGGATGGTGATGCCGCGCTCCTTCTCAAGCTCGTTCGAATCCATCATCCGCTCGGTGATGTGCTGGTGAGCAGAAAAGCTGCCCGCCTGGACCAGCAACTTGTCCACCAGGGTGGTTTTGCCATGGTCGACGTGAGCGATGATGGCGATGTTGCGGACGGCGCGGGACATATCGGGTCAAGCCTTTGAAGAAGGGCGGCTATTCTAGCACAGGCAGGGTGCCGCCTGTTGCGCCGCAAAAAGGCCGTTGCCGGACGCGGCTTTGCGGCCTAGGCTCGCTGGTTGCGCATGAAATCGGCCGTGTTGAAGAATGCATTGAGCAGCTGTTCGCGCAATGCCGCTTCGATACCGACCGCTTCCATCGCCAGGAACATGCAGGCGACCCACTGGTCGCGCTCGTCTTCACCGATGGCAAAGGGCATGTGTCGGCGGCGCAGCATTGGATGCCCGACGTTCTGCACGTAGAGGTCCGGGCCGCCGAGCCAGCCGGAAAGAAACATGAACAGTTTGTCGCGAGACGACTGCAAGTCGGCCGGGTGCAAGGCACGAATCGTGGCGAAATGGGGAACGGTATCCATGAGTTCGTAGAAACGGTCACATAGCGTGGCCAGCATGCGCTCGCCGCCGATGAGGATGTAGGGAGTCTGCTTCTGCATGATGAGGCTCTTGTGCTGGTCAGAGGAGGCTGAATTCTAACTGTTGCGCGCTCGTCCTGCCGTGGGCGGGCGGTTCTGACTTAGCCGCAGGAGGGGAAGCTGCTGCGGCAGCGTCGCGGTCGTCTGCTGCCCACTGTGCCGTTCATGTCGGGGAGAATCCTCCTGTCGGCGGCGATATGTTGCGGCGCAGCAAAAAGCCTTGACAAACGCCAGTCGACAGATAGAATTGGATCTTCGCTGCGCTGCAGCAATTGACCTCGGATGGCGTGCAGGCTTGGGCGGGCTGTCGATTTCACGATCTCATGGAGGAGTCCATGTTCAATTTTCCGGAAAAGTTGACCCTTGCCAGTACGCTGGGTCTGGAAGCCGTCAGGACGATCCTCAGCACGTCGCTGGACGGTGTGAGTCGCCTGGCAGGCCTGAGCGTTCAGACGGCTCGTGCCTTCGCCGGGCGCGGCGCCAGGAACCTCGCCGCATTGTCGGAGGTCAGGGACCTGCACGGCCTTGCAGCAGTACAGACGCCGATGGTCCTGGCTGCGGTGGATCAGTCGCTTGCCTACTCGCGGCGTGCGTGGGAGATCTGCAGCGAGTCATCGCTTGCCTTGGTCAAGGTTCTGGATACCCATGTGACCGGCTCGGCTTGACAGCCATGGGGCAGATGACCAGTGGTCGGCAGACGGCAGCAGAGCATAGGGTGATTGCCAGAACTGCATCGGCGGCGCACACTGCAGTACCTTTCCCGTTAGCAAAGGCATTTTTGAGGGTAGTCAGATGACCGAAACGATTGTTGCTTTCCTGAGAGCCAATGCTGAGCAGCTCGATGTCGACATGGCCGAGGCGCTCAACATTCCGCTTGCCGAGTTGCGCCAGGAGGTCGCTCGGCTGGCTGCATCGGGAGACGTGATCTGTTGCCGGGTCACGCGCTTCATTGATGGCCGGAAGATCGAGGGTATCAGTTGTCGCCTGTCGTGTGATCCACCGACACCGGCCCGTGGGCGGAAGCCGGGCGTGAAGAAGGACGAGGATACGGAAGCCGGGTTGTTCTAAAGGGCAGGCGGCAGTGCCGAGTTGGTCGCCCGCGCTGCCCGCTGAGCTGCCGCGACGGAATTGATGCCGGTCGGACTGCGCTTATCGGAGCAAATGCAGGTTGAAATGGCTCTTGATGAACTCCTGGAACTTTTCGACACCCTTGAGGGCGATCTGTAGCCGGCCAAGTTCCATCATGTTCAGTCGCTCCAGCACGATGTAGTTGTCGGGCTTGCGTCCTTCACGGACCGCTTCCACCTGGCCACGCAGGCGCATCAGAACCAGCCAGTCGAAGCTTTCAGCAATGTTGGCGGCCATCTTCCTGTTCACCACCTTGTCCCTGACCAGTGCTTCGAGTCGCTGGTGGGTGCTGCCTTCGAGCTTGCCGGCCTGAATGGCCAGTGCCTTGACGCCCTCGGAGATGGCAAAAATCCCCGCCTTCTTGATCTCCAGCATGCCGGAATGCTCACCAGCACTCTCGCCCTTGATGCGGCCGAACCAGCCGATTGGGGGCGCGAAACGTAGCGTGTTCTCGACCATGCGCATCAGGAACAGTTCGTCTCGCTGTACGTGGGTGTAAAGTTGCGTCTTGAGTTCCTGCTCGAACGAGGGGTCGCCGTAGATGGTGCGAATGTCGACGAAGGTGCCACAGCTGAGGACATGCTTCGGCGTCGGCACCTTTAGCCAGCGGTCCAGCTGATCCTGCCATTTGCTCAGGCTGCGCCGCCACTCCTTGTTGTTGGCCATGATTCCGCCCGGGCAGGGCGGTATGCCGATGGCGATCAGCGAATCGACCAGCGCCTGCGAAAACTCTTCGATCTTGCGGAGTTCGTCGGGCCCGAGTTCGTCGCCATAGACAATGGCATTGTCCTGGTCGGTGAGCAGCGTCTGTTCACCACGCCCCTCGCTGCCCAGGACGACCAGGGCAAAGCGCGGCGGCAGGTCGGCAAAGCGCTCCTGGCGCAGCAGCGCGATCAGACGGAGGAGGATCTGGTCATTGAGATGGGCAATCATGCGCACCATGTCGCGAATGCTGCGCGTGCCGGCGCCTCCGTCGCTGAGATGCAGAACCAGGCTCTGGATGCGCGAGTACACCTCCCTCAGTTCATCGAAGTCCACCGCCTTCTCGATGTCGAGCACCAGCTGATGCGGCGTGTGCGACTGCAGGCGAATGATGTCGCTGTCGGTGATGATTCCGGAAAGCTTTCCCTTGCCATCGATCACCGCCAGGCGATGAATCCTCTCGCGCGACATGCGGTAAAGGGCTTCGTAAAGCAGATCGTTCTCGCCGATCACCGACAGCGGGCTGTTCATGATTGCCCGGACGACGAGGGTCGACGGATCGGTGCCGGCAGCGACGACCTTGTTGCGTAGGTCGCGGTCGGTCATGATGCCGTGCGGCAGCTTGTTTTCGCAGACCACGACGCTCGAAATGTTCTTCTCGCGCATGATCCTGACCACGTCGACCAGAGCGTCGTCAGCGCCGCAGGTGACCACCGTACGTTGGCAGAAATCCTTCACCGGGCGAAAGAACAGGCCTTCTTCAGCCATGATTGGCTACTCCTTGTGGTTCGATGGTTGTTGTGATCTGCTGCCTACGATGTCTTGTCCGGATGTGGGAGCTTTTCCCCGTCTCTGCCTCTGACGGGTGTGCCACTGTCGGACTGCTGGGTGCCTGTCTGCCGGTGCAGCGCCGCCTTGGCGAGCAGATGCGCCGTCACCGGTGCGGTAATGAAGAGGAAAAAGAGGATCGCCAGTTCGTGCAGGCTGATTCCTTCGTTTGTCCCGCTCGAGAAGAAGATCGCGGAAGCAAGCAGCATTGCACCGACCCCGAGGGTGGTGGCCTTGGTCGGACCGTGCAGGCGGGTCAGGAAGTCGGGCAGGCGGGCGAGTCCGATCGATCCAAGCAGGATGAACAGTGCGCCGAGCAGGATCAGGACTGCGATGGCTGATTCGGTCGCCGTGCTCACTCGATGATGTCTCCACGCAGGAGGAACTTGCACAGCGCGACGGTGCCGATGAAGCCCATGAGTGCGAGCAGCAGCGCGACCTCGAAGTAGGCGCTGCTGGCGGTGCGCATGCCGAACAGAACGATCAGGGCGATGGCGTTGATTCCCAGGGTGTCGAGCGCCAGAATGCGATCGGTGGTGTCCGGCCCACGCAGCAGTCGATACAGGTTGAGTGCCAACGCCGTGCCGATCAACATGAAAGCGATTTCGATGGCGGCATTCAGCATGCGAACATCTCCTTGAGGGGCAACTCATAACGATCCTTGATCTCGCGCACCAGCGCCTGCGGGTCGGGCGCGTCGAGGGCATGCACGAGCAGAACCCAGCGCTGCCGGTCGACATCGATGGCTACCGTGCCCGGTGTCAGCGAGACGATGCTGCCGAGCAATGTGGCGAGAAAGGGATCCCGTAGGTCGAGCGGTACCTCGACCAGGGTTGGTGACAGTCGGTATAGCGGACCGACGACCTGCCGGGCGACGCGCCAGTTGGCGGTGACGATGTCGGCTGCAAAAACGGCGAACAGACGGACTGCCCGCCATGGCCGGACGAGACGCGGCGGGTCCGGCCAGAAGGGCAGCGTCAGCCGCGGCACGGCGATGGCCAGCAGGCCACCGAGCAGCAGCAGGGCAAGTGATGCGGCATTGGTGATCACCGCCCAGAGCAGAAAAACGGTGGCCGACAACAGCGGGCGGGGCAGGAGCCAGCGCATCAGGGTGTCGCCTCGCGCCTATCGTTTGTCCGTCCGGGCCCGAGCACAGCGTTGACGTAGGTTCCCGGCGCATGCAGCTGGTGGGCGGCGCGTTCAGCGTAGTCGGACAGCGGGCGCGCGACGACTGCCAGTAAGGGGCCGGCGGCGACCAGCAGCAAGGTGGCGGTGGCAATTTGCCAGGCAATCTCCTCGGCTGGCTCCTCCCTGGTTGTTGCGCGGTGCTTCCAGACCAGGTAGCAGCCGTCACGTGCGAGCGCGATCATGACCACGAAACCGGCGGCCAGCAGCACCGCCCAGATCGCCGGGCCGGCGCTGACTTCGCGCAGCGTCGTCAGCAGCACCAGCTTGCCGACGAAACCGGAAAAAGGCGGCAGTCCCGCCAGGGTGGTGGCGAGGACGAGGAAGGCAACTTTCAGCCACGTCGCTTGCGGCGGTGGCCCGGCCATCAGCTGATCGGCGGCCGGGCCGCGCTGCCCGGCGATGACCCCGGCGAGCAGAAAAAAGGCAGCGCCGGCGAGCGTCGATTGCACCAGGTAGTAGATCGCGGCTGCATCGACCTGTGCATTTGCCTGCGCCGGGGTGACCAGCAAGGTGCCGGCCGATAGCAGGGTCAGCCAGGCAGCGAGTGCTCGCAGTCGCACCGCGGCGACTACCCCGAGGGCAGCGAAAACGACGGTGGCCAGTGCCAGTGTTGTCAGCCAGTGGCCGAGCAGATCGGGCATCGCTGGTGCCAGGGCGATGGTCTGCAGGCGCAGGATCGAGACAATGCCGACCTTGGTCATGATCGCAAACAGCGCCGCCACCGGCGCTCCGGCCGCAGTGTAGGTGTGCGGCAACCAGAACGACAGGGGCAGCAATCCGGCCTTGAGGGCGAAGACGGCAATCAGCAGGGCACAGGCCAGTCTGGCCAGTGCCTGGTCGTGCCCTGGCAGCGTCAGTCGATGTGCCAGGTCGGCGAGGTTGAGTGTGCCCAGCGTGCCGTAGAGCAGCCCCAGCGCGATCAGGAAGAGCGCCGATCCGACGAGGTTGAGCACGACATAGCTGATCCCGGCGCGCGTTCGGGCCAGGCCGCCGCCGTGGGCGAGCAGCGTGTACGAGGCGAGCAGCATGACTTCAAAGAAGACGAAGAGGTTAAACAGGTCGCCGGTCAGGAATGCGCCGGTTAGGCCAAACAGCTGCAACTGGAACAGTGGATGGAAGTGCAGTCCGCGTTCGTCGAAGCCGGTACTCGCGTAGAGCAGCGAGGTGAAGCCGAGGATTGCTGTCAGCAGGGTCATGGCGGCTGCCAGCCGATCGACCACCAGGACGATGCCGAAAGGTGCTGGCCAGTTGCCGAGGGCGTAGACGCGCAACTGGCCGTCGTCGGCGAGCACGGTCAGCCAAGCCGTGATCAGGACCAGCAGCGTCGCGGCCGACAGGCCAATCAGGCGCTGGCAGGCCAGGCGGCTGCAAGCCATCTGCAGCAGGGCGGCGGCAAACGGGATCAGCAGCGGCAGGATCGGCGCGTGCGCGTTCACGGCTCTTCCCGGGCGTCGACGTGATCCGCTCCCGATTCCGCCAGGCCGCGCAGGGCCAGCATCGCCAGGTAGGCGGTCATGCCGAAGCCGATGACTATGGCCGTCAGCACCAGCGCCTGCGGCAAGGGGTCGGTGTAGGTGGCGCCGGCGCGAATCAGCGGTGGGGCGTCGAGCCGCAGGCGGCCGCTGGCGAACAGAAAGAGATTGACGGCATAGGAGAGCAGCGTCAGGCCAAGCAGGACCGGGAAAGTGCGCGCGCGCAGGATGAGGAAAACGCCACAGGCGGTCAAGACTCCGACGGCGATCGCCAGCAGTGCTTCCATCAGCTCGTCTCCGGTTGTCGGTGCAGGCGCAGCGAGAGTCGGCCCAGGCCCGAGAGCACGGTCAGAACGACGGTCACCACGACGATGTATACGCCGAGATCGAAGATCATTGCCGAAGCCAGTTCGATCTCGCCGAGCAGTGGCAGCCGGATGTGCCCGTGTGCACTGGTCAGGAAAGGGCGCCCAAAGGGCCAGCTTGCGACGCCGACTCCGGCCACCAGCAGCAAGCCCAGCGCCAGGAACCGGGTCGGCCGACCCGGCATGCGTGGCTGCACGGAGGCGATGCCGTTCGCCAGGTATTGCATCACCAGTGCGACGCTGGTGATCAGGCCGGCGACAAAACCACCGCCTGGCAGGTTGTGGCCGCGCAGCAGGATGTACACCGAGACGGTCAGCGAAAAGGGCAGCAGCGGGCGCATTAGCATCGAGAGAAAGAGCGGGTGGGCATCTGTTGCCCAGCGGCGGCCATCGGTATCCGCCGGCGGGGCGTGCAGGATCAGACGGTCGAGCAGGGCATGCGCGGCCAGGGCAACCATCGCCAGCACGGTGATTTCTCCGAGCGTATCGAAACCGCGAAAATCGACCAGGATGACATTGACGACGTTGGCGCCGCCGCCGCCGGGAATCGCCTCTTGCAGATAGAATCCCGAGATGGTCTCGAACGGCGCGGCAAGCATTTTCAGGGTGATCAGCCCGAGGCCGCCACCGGCAAGCAACGCCAGCAGCAGGTCGCGGATCAGCCGCGGGGCGCTGCTCCTGGGAGCGCTGCCGGCCGGCAGATAGTAGAGCACCAGCAGCATCAGGATGATTGTCCCGGTTTCCACGGCGAACTGGGTCAGCGCCAGATCGGGTGCCGACAGGCGGATGAAGGTCAGCGCGACGACCAGCCCGACGACGCTGACCAGGATGACCGCGAGCAGCCGCTGCCGGTAGAGCAGCGTGGCGCCCACCGTCCCGAGCAGCAGGGTGAGCAGGGCGCCGACCGAGGCTTCGTCAATCGGCTGGCCGGCTACTCGGATGGTGGCGGCGGGCCCCGAGAAGAATGCCCAGCCGCCGAGCAGGACGATGAAGCTGAAGAGCAGCGCGTTGTAGCGCTGCAGTGAGCCGTTGTCGATCGCCGCCAGCGTCCAGCGCGCGCCAGTGTTGAGCCGACGGTAGAAGCGCTCGAAGGCGGTGCGCGGGTGCATCGGCGGCAACTCCGCCTGCCAAGCGAAGAGGGGAGCGCGCAATGCGTAGAGGATGACGCCGCCGGCCAGGGCCAGCACGCTCATCAGCAGTGGCTGGTTGAAGCCATGCCACAGAGCAAGCGTAAATTCCGGCAGCGGCGCCTGCAGGGCGGCGCCAGCTGCGGCAGCGAGCAGCTGCCCGACTGTCCAGCCGGGAAACAGGCCAACCAGCAGGCAAAGCAGTACCAGCAGCTCGATCGGTGCGCGCATCCAGCGTGGCGGCTCGTGCGGCTGGCGTGGCAGGTCGACCGGTTCACCATTGAAGAAGACGTCGTGCACAAAGCGCGACGAGTAGGCGACGGCGAGCATGCCGGCGATCGTGGCAAACAACGGCAGCACCCAGGTGAGCGTTTCGAACTGCGGGTAACTGACCGTCTCGGCAAAGAACATCTCCTTGCTCAGGAAGCCGTTGAGCAGTGGTACGCCAGCCATCGACCCGGCCGCGATGATCGCCAGCGTGGCGGTGATCGGCATTCGCCGGAACATGCCATTGACCCGCCGCATGTCACGCGTGCCGCATTCGTGGTCGATGACGCCAGCGGCCATGAACAGCGAGGCCTTGAAGATGGCGTGGTTGATGATGTGAAAGATACCGGCGACCACCGACAGCGGTGTGTCGAGACCAAACAGCAGCGTGATCAGGCCCAGGTGGCTGATTGTCGAGTAGGCCAGCAGGCCCTTGATGTCGTTGCGGAACAGCGCGATCGCGGCGGCGTAGACGAGGGTTGCCGCGCCGGTGCCACTGACCAGCCAGAACCACAGATCGCTGCCACCGAGTGCCGGATACAGACGGGCGAGCAGGAAGACGCCGGCCTTGACCATCGTCGCTGAATGGAGGTAGGCAGACACTGGCGTCGGTGCCGCCATCGCGCTTGGCAGCCAGAAGTGAAAAGGAAACTGCGCCGACTTGGTGAAGGCGCCGAGCAGGATCAGGATCAGCGCCGGCGCGTAGAGCGCGTGCGCGTGGATACGCTCGCCGGCAGCCAGGATCACCGACAACTCGTAACTGCCGGCGATATGGCCGAGCAGCAGGATACCCGCGAGCAGTGCCAGGCCGCCGCCGCCGGTGACCGCCAGGGCCATGCGGGCGCCGATGCGCGATTCGTACTTGTCGCTGCGGTAAGCGACGAGGAGGAACGACGAGAGGCTGGTGATTTCCCAGAAGATCAGCAGCAGGAGCAGGTTTTCGGACAGCACGATGCCCAGCATTGCCGCCATGAACAGCAGCAGAATCGAATAGAAACGCCCGAGACGATCGCTGTCCGGCAAGTACCAGGCGGCATAGAGCACCACCAGCAGGCCGATGCCGCAGATCAGCAGGCAGAAAAGCAGCCCGAGGCCGTCGAGGCGCAGGCTGAGGTCAAGACCGTAAGCCGGTAGCCAGGAGAGGCGTGCGAGCTCGGTGTGACCGGTCAAGGCCGCCGGTGCGAGTGGCAGCAGCAGTGCCAGGCAGGCGGCCATCACGGTCGCAGCGCCGACGGCTGCCGCCGTGCGCCCGAAACGCTGCAGCAGCAGGGGCAGCAGGCAGGCGCCGAAGGCGGTGGCGGGGATCGCTGCCAGCAGCAGGCTCGGGTTGAGGGAAGGCCCCATTGAGGAAGAATCAGTCCGGGTCGTCGAGCAGGAGATTATAGCCGTCCTGGTCAGCAGCAACCGGTCAGTCGGTCGCGTGTCCACACAAACGGCAACTTCGTCATTATCCCGTAACATTGCGGGTTCAAGCTTGTCGCGTCCATCCTGTTTTCCGAAACGAGCCCAGCACCATGAGTGATCATCTCAGCAAACAGTTCGATCTCGAACTTGAAAATGTTCGCACCCGCATCCTGCAGATGGGTGGTCTGGTAGAAAGACAACTATTGGCGGCAGTCGATGCGTTCAGTACGGGGAATCTCGAGGAAATGCAGGGGGTGATCGACACCGACCGCGAAGTGGATGCCTACGAGGTCGGTATCGACGAGGACTGCACCCTGCTGATCGCGCGCCGACAACCCACAGCGCGCGACCTGCGCCTGGTGATGGCCATCTCGCGCATCGTCACCGATCTTGAGCGCATCGGCGACAAGGCTGCCAAGATCGCCAGGATGTCGCTGAAGCTGCATCAGTCCGGTGCACAGCGTATCCCTCGCCTGTCCGATGTCTGCCATTGTGGCCGTCTTGCCACCGACATGCTGCAGGGGGCGCTCGACTCGCTGGCGCGGATGGATATCGACGGTGCCCGCAAGGTGATTGGCGCCGACAAGACGATCGATGCCGCTTTCAATGCGATTCTGCGGCAGCTGATCACTTACATGATGGAAGACCCGCGTACGATCAGCGAGGCGCTCGACATCATCTGGATTGCCAAGGCCATCGAACGGGTTGGCGATCATGCAACGAACATCGCCGAGAATGTGATCTACATCGTCAGCGGCATCGACATCCGGCATACCGCGGTGGCTGCCCAGAAAGCGGACGACGCATGATCCGAACGGCATCCAGCCTGCCGGTGGTCCTCGTCGTCGAGGACGACAAGGGCATTCAGGAGCTGCTGCGCTTCACGCTGGTCTGCGGTGGTTACCAGGCGCTCTGTGCGGACACTGCGGAAGACGCCGAGCGCCAGCTGCGCGAAACCTTGCCGGACATCGCGTTGATCGACTGGATGCTGCCCGGCAAGTCCGGCCTGGTGCTGACGCGCAAGCTGCGGAGTGAGCGGCGAACACGCCACCTGCCGATCATCATCCTGACTGCGCGGGGTGAGGAGGCCGACCGCGTCGCCGGGCTCGAAGGCGGCGCCGACGACTATATCGTCAAGCCCTTCAGCCCCAAGGAGCTGATTGCGCGGTTGCAGGCGGTGCTGCGCCGCTGTACTCCCGAGTTCGTCAAGGGTACGCTCAGCGTCGGCCCGGTCGAGCTTGACACGGTCAGTTACGAGGCGCGTGTCGGTGGTCGGCGAATCACCCTGACGCCGACCGAGTTTCGTCTCCTGCGCTTTCTGATGGCCAACCCGGGACGCGTCTATTCGCGTCAGCAACTGCTTGACAACGTCTGGGGTGACCATGTCTATATCGAGGACCGCACGGTCGATATCCATATCCGGCGCCTGCGCGTTGCCCTCGGACCCGCTGCCGAATATCTGGTCGAGACGGTTCGTGGTGCCGGTTACAAGCTGAGTTCTCCGCCCGAGCTGAACCAGATCGGGCCATGACCTCGGTGCGGCGGTGGTTTGCGCGCATCGTGCTGACCGGCGTCCTGCCGATTGTCTGCCTTGGCCTGTTCGCCTGGACCATGCATGGCCCGGCCTGGGGCTGGGCAGCAGTGGCACTGGGCTTCATGCTCCTGATCATCGCACAGAGCCGACGCCTCGCGGTGTTGGCGGCATGGATCGACTATCCGGACCACTCCGAATTTCCCGAGTCCGGGGGTGTCTGGGGTGAGGTGTTCCTCAGGCTGTCGCGCAAGCTGCGCCTTGACGCCCGGACGATCGACGAGGTCGAGGCCCGACTGAAGTCATTTGCCGATGCCATGGACGCCGTTCCCGATGGCCTGGTGATCTTTGACGCCAGCCATCAGATCCAGTGGAGCAATCGCGCCGCGGGTGAGCACCTGGGGGTTCGCCTGCCGCGCGATGACGGGGCGATCATCGAGCAGCTGGTGCGCACGCCGGGCTTTGCCGATTACCTGCGCAGCCCGGATGGGAGCGCGCCGTTCATCCTCCAGTCACCGGCTGCGCGCACCCGGGTCTATGCCATCCGGGCCGTCCCGCTGGGGGAGCGCAGCACGCTGCTGGTCAGCCTCGACGTGACCGATGCGCGGCGGGTCGAGGCGATGCGTAGCACCTTCGTCGCCAACGTTTCGCACGAGCTGCGCACGCCTTTGACCGTGGTCAGCGGCTTCCTCGAACACTTCACCGATGACGAAGAGATGAGTGGCGAGCAACGGCAGCATTTCGCTCGCCTGATGAGCGACCAGACGAAACGGATGCTGAGCCTGGTTGACGACCTGTTGACCCTGTCGCGACTTGAAGCTGCGGACGCGCCGGCGAGCGAAGAAGAGGTCGACATGGAAGAACTGCTGGCGCAGCTGTTGTCCGAAGGACAGAGCCTCAGTGCCGGCCGCCATCGCCTCGCCGTCGGCTGCAAGGGTCCAGCCTTGCGCGGCAATCGCAAGGAGCTGCACAGCGCGTTCAGCAATCTGGTGTCGAACGCCATTCGCTACACGCCGGCCGGCGGCGAGATCCGTATCCGGTGGAAGCTGCGCGATGGTGCCGGCGTCTTCTCGGTACGTGATTCAGGCGTCGGCATAGCCGCGGAACATCTGCCAAGGCTGACCGAGCGCTTCTACCGGGTCGATCGCGGCCGCTCACGCGAGACCGGCGGCACGGGTCTTGGCCTGGCGATCGTCAAGCATATCCTGCTGCGTCACCAGGCGACTCTGGTCATCGATTCGCAGCCAGGTGAGGGCAGCACCTTCCGCGCCGAGTTTCCGGGCTGGCGCTTGAAGCTGGCGATCTGAAGGCTTCCGGAGACGCCGCGGGTGGCGTCGCTGGCGCTTTTCACCGTGCCAGCACGGGGCCCATAGGTGCCGCTCGCTGTGTGGGCGTTGACCGAGGTTCTGTACTGCGGTATACGGCGGGGTGTGTGCAGCTTGACGGCAGTCGACCAATCAAGTCCTGCCCAGTGTCGGTGGGCCCCAGGCCGGCTCCCGATCAATTCAGAAACCTTGAGGAGCGGTGATGGAACGGGAAGCGATGGAGTATGACGTAGTGATTGTCGGTGGGGGTCCGGCGGGTTTGAGCGCGGCCATTCGCCTGAAACAGTTGAATCCCGACCTGGCGGTCATGGTACTGGAGAAGGGCTCGGAAGTCGGCGCTCACATCCTCTCTGGTGCGCTGTTCGAGACGCGCGCGCTGGACGAGCTGCTGCCCGACTGGCAGGCGCGGGGAGCGCCACTGAAGACCCCGGTCAGCGAGGACCAGGTTTATCTCTATCGCAGCGAGACCTCGGCGATCAAGTTGCCCAATTTCGCCGTTCCCGCGCCGATGCACAATGCGGGCAATTACATCATCAGCCTGGGCAGCCTTTGCCGCTGGCTCGCCGAGCAGGCCGAAGCGGTCGGTGTCGAAATCTTCCCGGGCTTTGCCGCGGCCGAAATCCTCTACCACGACGACGGTTCGGTCAAGGGCGTCGCTACCGGCGACATGGGCCGTGACAAGCACGGCGAGCCGAAAGACAGTTTCCAGCCGGGTCTGGAGTTGCACGCCAAGTACACGCTGTTTGCCGAAGGCGCGCGTGGCCAGCTCGGCAAAGAACTGATCGCGCGCTACGATCTGGCCGCGGGCGCGACTGCCCAGCACTATGGTCTCGGGATCAAGGAACTCTGGCAGATCGATCCGGCGAAGCACCGGCCGGGCCTGGTGGTCCACGGGGCGGGTTGGCCACTCAGCGAGCATGGCGCAACCGGGGGTTCTTTTCTCTATCATCTCGAGGACTGCCAGGTGGCGGTTGGTCTGATCGCTGATCTCAATTATGCCAATCCCTACCTTTCGCCCTTCGAAGAGTTTCAGCGCTTCAAGTTGCAGACCGGGATCAGGCAGTATCTCGAAGGCGGCAAGCGCCTGAGCTATGGTGCGCGGGCGATCACCAAGGGCGGGCTCAACAGTCTGCCGAAGCAGACTTTCCCTGGCGGGCTGCTGCTCGGCTGCGACGCCGGGACGCTCAACTTCGCCAAGATCAAGGGCGCCCACACCGCGATGAAGTCGGGCACCCTGGCGGCAGAGACGGTCGCCGCTGCGCTGCAGGCAGGGGACGCCGGACGAGGCGATCTGGTGGCTTATGCGGAGGCCTTCAAGGGCTCCTGGCTCTATGCCGAACTCTATCGGGCACGCAATTTCGGGCCGGCGCTGCACAAGTTCGGCACTTTCCTCGGTGGCGCATTCAACTGGCTGCAGCAGAACCTGTTCGGCGGGCGCATGTTCTTCACGCTCAAGGACAAGACCAGCGACCATCAGCAACTCGCGCCCGCGGCCAGCTGTCAGCAGATTGCCTACGCCAGGCCCGACGGCCAGTTGACCTTCGATCGTCTGTCATCCGTCTTCGTATCGAATACAGCGCACGAGGAAGAACAGCCAGTCCATCTGCAGTTGCTCGACAGCACAAAGGCGATCGCGATCAACTTCCGGGAATATGCCTCTCCCGAGCAGCGCTACTGCCCGGCCGGCGTGTACGAAATCGTCGAGGAGTCCGCAGGCCCGCGCCTGCAGATCAACGCCTCGAACTGCCTGCATTGCAAGACCTGCGACATCAAGGATCCGACGCAGAACATCCGCTGGGTCGCACCCGAGGGTGGCGGCGGACCCAACTATCCCAATATGTGAGCGACGTCACCCGCCTGGTAGTGCCTGCCGCGCAGCCCGGCGGTAGAGCGGACCACACCCGATCAGTTATCGGCACGATCTCGCCGCCTGGTGCTTTCCGCATGTTGCGCCAGCGCCCAGCCGACATGCTCGCGCAGCAGCGCCGACGGGTCATCCTGGCGCCCCGCCAGTGCAGCGAGAACTGCTCGCGACGGTGGCGCGTTGCCGAGGGCGACGGCGATATTCCGCAGCCAGCGGAGATGCCCGATCCGGCGAATCGCGCTGCCCGCCAGGCGGGCGTTGAATTCTTCCTCGTTCCAGGCGAAGAGCGCCGTCAGGGGCGGGGCGTCGAGGCCGTTGCGAACGGCGAAGTCGGGGTCGCCGATGTGGGCAAAGCGGTTCCACGGACAGCACAACTGGCAGTCATCGCAGCCGTAGATGCGCGTGCCGATCAGTGGTCGCAGGGCCGACCGGGATGGCACCCGTGCAGCTCGATCGTCAGATACGAAATGCATAGCCGGGCGTCCACTTCGTAGGGGGCGACGATGGCTGCGGTCGGGCAGGCGTCGAGGCAGCGACGGCAGTCGCCGCAATGGTCGGCGATCGGCGTACGTCGGCGAGGCAGCGGCAGGGTTGCTGTAGATCTCGCCGAGGAAATGCCAGGAACCCTCGCGGGTCAGCGACAGCGTGTGTTTGCCGCGCCAGGCGATGCCTGCCTGTCGGGCGAAGTCGGTTTCCATGACCGGCGCCGAATCGGAAAAAACGCGGCAGGCAAAGGGCTCTGCCAAGTCCAGTGTCGCCACCTCCTGGCGGAGACGATCGGCGAGTTTCTGCAGCCGCTGGCGGACGGTCTTGTGATAGTCGCGGCCGAGTGCGTAGCGCGAGATGTAGGCCAGTTCGGCATCGTCGAGCACCTGCTGTGCATCGACCGCCGCGGGCCAGTAAGCCAGCCGTACCGAAATGACCGACAGGGCGCCCGGCAGGAGCAACGGTGGCGCCGCGCGCAGCGCCGCATGTTTGGCCATATAATCCATTTCGCCGTGCCGGCCCAGCGCAAGCCAGCGCATCAGCCACGGCGCTGCGGCTGATACATCGGCCCTGGCGATGCCGATCGCGGCAAAGCCCAGTTCCTGTCCCCAGTTCTTGATTTTTTTCGCTACTGCGGCGTAAGCGCCTTGGCCATCGACCAGGCCGCTGGCGGCGCCTGTTTGGGAGTTCACTTCTTGCATAGCAGCGATGATAACCAGTCGGCAGTCCGTCTGCATCTCTCAGACGAGGCCGCGACCGCCGCGCTTGGCCACCAACTGGCGCCCCTGCTCGCTCCGGGGATGGTGGTCTGGCTCGACGGCGACCTTGGCGCCGGGAAGACTTCACTGGTGCGCGCCATGTTGCGCGCGCTCGGCCATGTCGGTCCGGTAAAAAGCCCCACCTACACATTGGTTGAAATTTATGTGATTTCGAGGATATACTGGTATCACTTTGATTTCTATCGGTTCAACTTTCCAGAAGAGTTCGTTGATGCAGGGCTTGGCGAATATTTCCGAGACGATGCCGTTTGCTTGGTTGAGTGGCCCGAAAAGGCTGCCGGGCAGGTACCTGCGGCTGACATCGTCCTTATGTTCCATATCTGCGGGAACGGTCGGATGCTGGACGTCGTTGCGAGTACCGAGGAGGGACAAAAATGTTTGAACGCGCTGAAGAGAGGTTGGCAGGACGCCGGAGACTGATCAAGTTTGCCGGTGCTTCGCTGTTTCTAACAGTCAGTCAGGTATCGCAAGCGTCTGCCAGGAGAAGTCCAGCTGTTCTTGCCGTTCGCGTCTGGCCGGCAGCAGAGTACACGCGCGTGACGATCGAACTCAGCGCACCTTTGAAATACACCCAATTCACGGTCAAAGATCCTGACCGCCTGGTCGTCGACCTGGAAGGCATCGAGCTGACCAGCGTGCTCGACAGCCTTTCCAGCAAGGTGCTTCCCGACGATCCGAATATCAAGCTGCTGCGCGCCGGGCGCTACAAGCCGGGCGTCGTTCGTCTGGTGATGGAGCTCAAGACCGAGGTCGCACCGCAGGTTTTTGAACTGGCACCGGTGGGTAGTTACGGGCATCGTCTGGTTCTCGACGTTTATCCGTCGACGCAGCCGGATCCACTGCTCTCGCTGCTCGACAGCAAGGACTGGAAAGTCGCACCCGGTGAGAGCCGGCCTGAGATCATCGCCGAAAGCCGGCCCGAACCAGGCGCCGATGCCAGGATCGACGCCAAGCCCGAGCAACTCGCCGAGCACCGGCCAGTGAGCAAACAGCGGGGCCGGTCGGTCATCGATCGCCTGGTGACGATCACCCTCGATCCGGGGCACGGAGGCGAGGATCCTGGTGCGATCGGGAGCGGTGGCAGCTACGAAAAGCACGTCACGCTGGCGGTGGCAAAGCGTTTGCGTGCGAAAATTGCGGCCGACCCGAACATGCGTGTAGTCCTGACTCGCGACTCGGACTTCTTCGTGCCCCTGCGCGCACGCGTAGATAAAGCGCGTCGAATCCAGTCCGACCTCTTCGTTTCGATCCATGCCGACGCCTTTGTCAGGCCGGACGCCAATGGGTCGTCAGTGTTCGTTCTTTCCGAGAGCGGGGCCACGAGTTCGGCAGCGCGTTATCTGGCCCAGAAAGAGAACGCCTCCGACCTGATTGGTGGCGTCAATATCGCCGTCAACGACCCGGTCCTGGCTCGTACGCTGCTCGATCTCTCGCAGACGGCAACGATCAGCGATAGCCTGAAGCTCGGCAAAGCGGTCCTCGGCGAGATTGGCGGTATCAACCGGCTGCACAAGGCGCATGTCGAACAGGCCGGTTTTGCCGTTCTCAAGGCGCCCGACATTCCGTCGATCCTGATCGAAACCGCCTTCATCTCCAATCCTGAGGAGGAGAAGCGCCTGAACGACGACGCCTATCAGGACAAACTGGCCTCGGCCATCTTTGCGGGGATAAAAAAGTACCTGGCCCTGAATCCGCCGCTGGCCAAGTCGACCCTGGCCAGGCTCGATTAGCTTTCTCGCTTGCGCTCGCGGCGAGTACGCCGACGAGCAAGCGACAGCTTTTTGGGCCGCAAATAGAGGTTCCAAATATCCGCTGGCGCTGCTAGAATGCCGACCCTGCACGTGCTTCAAGAATCACCGTGCCGCTGTAGCTCAGTCGGTAGAGCAGCGCATTCGTAATGCGAAGGTCGGCAGTTCGATTCCGCCCAGCGGCACCAGTAAAGCAGACACTTAGCCCGGCTCACAAGGTCGGGCTTTTTGTTGGGCTATCACCGGGCGAGGTCGGGGAAGTGAAGGTAGCTGTATACTTTACCTATTGTCATTCGAGTAGTATTTCATGTCCAAACCAAAAAGTATAGGTGTAGTATCCCTCGGCTGCCCGAAGGCGCTGGTCGACTCCGAACAGATTCTCACCAAGCTGCGTGCCGAGGGCTATCTGATCTCGCCTTCGTACGAGGGCGCCGATCTGGTGGTGGTCAATACCTGCGGTTTCATCGATGCTGCCGTCGAGGAGTCACTTGAGGCCATCGGCGAGGCTTTGCAGGAGAATGGCAAGGTGATCGTCACCGGCTGCCTGGGGGCTCGAGAAGCGGTGATCCGCAAGGCGCATCCGCAGGTGCTGGCGGTGACCGGTCCGCATGCCGCCGACGAGGTGCTGCAGCATGTGCATGCGCATTTGCCGCAGCCGCATGACCCGTTCACCAGTCTGGTTCCACCACAGGGGATCAAACTGACGCCGCAGCATTTTGCTTACCTCAAGATTTCCGAGGGTTGCAATCACAGTTGCACCTTCTGCATCATCCCTTCGATGCGCGGCCCGCTGGTCAGCCGACCGATCGGCGATGTACTGCAGGAAGCCAGAACACTGGCTGAGTCGGGCGTGCGCGAACTGCTGGTGATTTCCCAGGATACCAGTGCCTACGGTGTGGACCTGAAGTACCGGACCGGCTTTGTCGGTGGGCGTCCGCTGCGCACCCGGCTGCGCGAACTCTGCGAGGCGCTTGGCGAACTGGGAATCTGGGTGCGCCTGCATTACGTTTATCCCTATCCCAGCGTGGACGCGCTGGTGCCGCTGATGGCCGAGGGCCGGATTCTGCCCTATCTCGATGTCCCTTTCCAGCACGCCAGTCCGCGCATCCTGAAAGCCATGAAGCGTCCGGCGAGTGCCGAGGACAATCTTGAACGTCTGCGGGCGTGGCGGGCTGTCTGCCCCGAGATCACGGTGCGCAGCACCTTCATTACCGGATTCCCAGGCGAGACCGAAGCCGAGTTCGAGGAGTTGCTGACGTTCATCGCCGAGGCTCGTCTCGATCGTGTCGGTTGCTTTGCTTACTCGGCGGTTGACGGCGCCGCGGCCAATGCCTTGCCGGACCCGGTGCCGGAGGAGGTTCGCGAGGAACGCCGGCAGCGGCTGATGGCGTTGCAGGAAGATATCTCGGCGGAGTTGCTGGCGGCGAAGATCGGCCGCGAGATCGAGGTGCTGGTCGATGAGGTCGACGAGGAGGGAACGATCGCCCGTTCGTCAGCCGACGCACCGGAGATCGACGGGCTGGTCTTCGTCAATGGCCATTTCGACGCCGAACCGGGTGATTTTCTGCGCGTCCGGGTGGTCGATGCCGACGAACACGATCTCTACGCCGAGGTCGCTGGTCGCGCTGCCTGAGCGGCCTCTCTGGCTCAATGAAAATTCCGACTGGCGGTCGGCAGGCTGCCGAGCAGGGCAGAAAGATCGACCAGGCGCTTGGCCACCAGATGGACGACCGTGCCTTCGCGCTGGACCTGCCCGAGGACGCCGAGCAGGCGGGCGCCGAGCAATTCGCGGCGTTGCTGCTCGACCAGCCGGGCGTGCACGACGATATTGGCCAGCCCGGTTTCATCTTCGAGGGTGACGAAAACAATGCCGCTGGCGGTACCCGGCCGCTGGCGGCAGGTGACGATTCCGGCAGCGCGCATGAGCTGGCGGTCGGCTGCGTTCAGTAGCTGGCTG
This sequence comes from Candidatus Accumulibacter necessarius, assembly GCF_036625085.1. Classification (NCBI taxonomy): domain Bacteria; kingdom Pseudomonadati; phylum Pseudomonadota; class Betaproteobacteria; genus Candidatus Accumulibacter; species Candidatus Accumulibacter necessarius. Next base: position 47,499 of record NZ_JAZKUM010000003.1, read on the forward strand.
GCGGAAACGAAGCGCTGCGCAGTCAGGCGGGCGCGCAGCAGGCTCAGCGGATGGCGACCGAGGGTGAGGCCGGTGCTGGCGTAGTCGGCAATCAGGTTTTCGGCCTCGGATGGTTCGGCGAGTTGGGTCGCTTCAGCAGCGGTCTCCGGTGGCTCGACGCTGCTCAGCAGATCGAGTTGTACGGCAATCCCGGCGACCGCCCAGGCGGCTTGCCGGCGATGGCCGGCCAGGTTGGCCAGGGTGCCGGCCGCGGCGAGCAAATCGAGATCCCTGTGCGCCAGCCGCGCTCGCGTCGCGAGATCGGCAACGCTGGCAAAAGGGCGCTGCCGGCGGGCTTCGAGCAGGCGGAACACAGCGGCCTGTGAGAGGCCGCTGATGCTGGAGAGACCCAGGCGAACGGCCGGGCGGTCAGTTGACGTGCCTGGCGCAGGGTTTTCGAGCTGCGCTTCCCAGCCGCTGTGCGTGGCCATTGCCGGCCTTACCTCGACGCCGTGCCGGCGTGCGTCCTGTACGAGTTGCGACGGCGAGTAGAAGCCCATCGGCTGGCTGTTGAGCAGCGCGCAGAGAAAGGCGGCCGGATGGTGGCGCTTGATCCAGGCTGAAACGTAGACCAGCAGGGCAAACGAGGCGGCGTGTGATTCCGGGAAGCCATACTCGCCGAAACCTCGGATCTGCGCGCAGATGCGCTGGGCAAACGATTCGTCGTGGCCGCGCTGGCGCATGCCGGCGATCAGTTTCTGTTCGAAGGGTTCGAGTCCGCCCTTGCGCCGCCAGGCTGCCATCGCCCGGCGCAATTGATCGGCCTCGCCGGGGGTGAAGCCGGCCGCGACGACGGCCAGTTGCATCACCTGTTCCTGGAAAATCGGCACTCCGCAGGTGCGGCCGAGTACGGCGGCGATCTCCGGTCGCATCGCTTCGATCGCTTCCTTGCCGTGCCGGCGACGCAGGTAGGGATGGACCATGTCGCCCTGGATCGGACCCGGTCTGACGAGCGCTACCTCGATCACCAGATCGTAGAAGTGGCGGGGCCTGAGGCGTGGCAGCATGGCCATCTGCGCGCGAGATTCGATCTGGAAGACACCGACCGTGTCGGCGGCGCAGAGCATCTCGTAGACCAGCGGGTCTTCCGGTGGGATATCCTGCATGCGGTAGCCGATCAGGTCGAGCGCGCGATGGATCGCCGAGAGCATGCCGAGGGCCAGGACGTCGACCTTCAGCAGTCCGAGCGCGTCGAGATCGTCCTTGTCCCACTGGATCACTGTACGCTCTGCCATCGCGGCATTTTCAACCGGCACCAGGCGGGCCAGTGGGCCGCGCGAGATGACGAAGCCGCCGACATGTTGCGACAGATGGCGGGGAAAACAACGCAGGGCCTCGGCCAGCTGGAGCCATTTGGCGACGCGCGGTGCCGCCGGATCGAGACCGACGGCGCGCAGGCGATCGGGCAGTTGCTCGCGTTTGTCCCACCAGGCCAGCGAAGCGGTGAGGGCGTCGATCTGGCTGCTGCCAAAGCCGAGGACGCGGCCAACGTCGCGCAGGGCGCCGCGGGTACGGTAGGTCACCACCGCCGCGGCCAGCGCGGCGCGCTCGCGGCCGTACCGGGCATAGAGATACTGGATGACTTCCTCGCGTCGCACATGTTCGAAATCGACGTCGATATCGGGTGGCTCGCCGCGCTCGCGGGAGATGAAGCGCTCGAAAAGGAGGTTCGAGCGTGCCGGATCGACTTCGGTGATGCCGAGGCTGTAGCAGACTGCCGAGTTGGCCGCCGAGCCACGTCCCTGGCAAAGGATACTTCGGCTGCGGGCAAAATTGACGATGTCGTAGACTGTCAGGAAATAGGATTCGTAGGAGAGTTCGGCGATCAGGGCAAGTTCGTGTTCGACTCGTTCCCGCACACTCCCGGGTACGCTGCCGGCGTAACGCTGGCGCAGGCCCTTTTCCACCTCGGCGCGCAGGAAGGCAGACGGCGTCTGACCGTCGGGGACCCCTTCCTCCGGGTATTCGTAGTGCAGTTCATCGAGCGAGAAATTGCAGCGTGCGGCGATGCGCAGCGTTTCGGCCAGCAGGTCGGGTGGGTAGATCCTGGCCAGCCGCAGGCGGCTGCGCAGATGGCGCTCGCCGTTGGCAAAGAGTGCGTGGCCGGCGGCAAACAGCGTGCTGTTCAGGCGGATCGCGGTCAGCGTATCCTGCAAGGGGCGGCGCGCGCGAAAATGCATGTGGACGTCGCCGGTGGCGACCGCCGGCAGGCCGCTCGCGGCGGCCAGTGCAAGCAGCATGGCGAGTCGCGCCGCGTCATTGGCGCCCGCGTGCAGTTCGATCGCCAGCCAGGAACGGGCCGGAAAGTGCGTTGCCAGCCAGCGGCCCTCGTCCGCGCTGGCGCCGGGGTCTGGTATCCACAGTGCCAGGCAGTCCGGGACGGCGCCGCTGCCGCCGGCGATCTGGCCGGGTACCTCCAGGTCACCGCGGAGCAGACGGTATTCACCCTTGCGTGAGCGTCTGCGTGCCAGCGTGATCAGTGCCGAGAGGTTGCCGTAACCGGCGCGGTTCTGCGCCAGCAGGACCAGCCGGTAGCCTGACCCCTGCTGATTGACGAGGTGAAACTCGGCGCCGATGATCAGCTTCAGGCCGCATGCGCTGGCTGCCTTGTGCGCCCGCACGGCCCCCGCCAGCGAGGCCTCGTCGGTGATCGCCAGTGCGCTGTAGCCCAGAGCCTGGGCGCGCCCGACCAATTCCTCCGGATGCGAGGCACCGCGGAGGAAAGAGAAGTTGGAGCAGCAGTGCAGTTCAGCGTAGAGGGGGAGGGCGTCGGCCATGGCGTTATACTGTTTTTATTTGCAGTATAAACGGCATTTTCAGTCTCTTGTTCCCGCAGGCCCCGCGTTTGCACGAATTCCGGGAGGTCGCCAGATTGCGTCTGGTTTGCTGCGCATTTCTCCCCCACTTTGATATTCCTGAGTGGCGGTTGGTTCTGCCCTCTGGCGTTTCCCCAGCCTTGCCGCTTACCTGATGTTGCGCTGCGCGGCGGTACTTGGGCGCAGAGACTGCAAGCCCTTGTGGGTGAGGTGGCGCAGGAGCAGGCCGGGTGGCATACGCAGCCACTGGTAGCGGAGTACGCCAAAAAGCCCGGCAATCCGGCGCGATATTTCGGCTGGCCGATCGGGGATTCTGGGCAGTGTGCAGCGAGGAAGAACCCAGTCCATCAGCTGGATTGCAACGGCTGGCGGTGCAGTCAACGGCAGGTCAGCGGGTATTACCGTGCCAAGCCAGGCTCGGCAGTAGCGCAGGGCGTACCACAGGGGGCGTTCAAAGTCATGTTGTCGGGCACGCGCAGCAAGAGCCTGCCAGTCGCTTGCCGAGTGCAGGTGCGCACGGATCAGACCGTCGATATCGACCAGGTCGCGCAGGTTGGCAAACAGCTCGGAATCCTGGAAGAGATGAACTGCTGCGTGGAGGATCTGATCCAGCGGCTGCAGGACCAGGAATCGCTGCCCGCTGATCGCTTGCAGATCGGCAAACAGGCTTGCCGTGTCTGGCTTGAGTCGGCTCGTCACAGGCGTGATCGTGTGATGCAGATCGACCTCGACCGGATGTCCTGGAAAACGCATTGGCGGCAGTTCATGGCTCCACTCGCGGTAGTAGCGCTCGATATAGGCATCTCCGGCTTCGGCAACCCAGCCCGCTTTGTGCAGCGCAGACTCGGCCTGATCGAGTTGCCCGCGGCTGACCAGCAGGTCGACGTCGCTCGGCAGACGTCCGCGTGCGAGTTCAAGATCCTGAACGATATAGGCCGCGCCCTTGAGCACCGCCACGGGGAGTTCGACCGGCAGCGCGTAGGCGAGTGCTGCCAGTTCAATGCGCAGCATCTGCACGCGATGTTCGGAATAAGCTGTCGCCGATCGCAGATGGCCGAGCACACAATCCGGCACATCCTCGAGACATCCCGCCTGTGACTGAATGCGGTGAGCAAGCACCCCCAGCAGTCTGGCCTGTCGGGCGAGACGGATCGTCTTGTCCCAGTCGGCAAGGCTTACGCCGCGCACCGACAGCGGATTCCTGAGCAGCCCAAGCAGGCACTGCAGGCAGGGATCAGCGGATCCCAGGCCAATCAAGCGGCTTCCCTCGCGGCGGTCAATTCGGCAAGCATTGCCCGCAACGACTCGACCGCCTCGTCAAACCTGCTGTACTCGAGGGCGAAGGCAGGACAGGAGTCGATGACATCAGCCACGGCATTGAACGAGGTCTCACCGAGGATACCGTAGTTGAAACTGTTGAAGGCCAGGCGGGCGAAAGCGTCTTCGGCAGGCAGGCGGCGGGTGGTCAGCGGTGCCCCCTCTCGAAAGCTAGGGAAAACTACCAGCCGCGGATGGGCAGGGAGACGTCGTGCGTCAATACTATCGTCGGTGGGCGCCAGATGGGCCACATCGCCCTTGCGCGTACCTTTGTAAACCGGCCCGAGAATCGCTTCTTCAGCATAGTCGCGAATCACGTCAATCGAGCGGTTCTTGAGCGCCAGCGGTTTCAGCATCGGCCACAGCCGGCCTGTCCGCGGGCACAAGACGCCAAACTCGTCGGACAACAAGCGAAAGCCTCGCAGCATCATCGCCGCGGTCAGCGTGCTCTTGCCTGAACCCGGTGGTGCAGCCATGATGACGGCCTGGCCGCCAAGTGCCAGCGCGCCGGCGTGCAGCAACACGTGCTGGTTGAAACGCTGTGCAAAAGACCAGTTGACACCCCACTCAAAATGGGGAAGCGCTTGTTCCCTGGGGAATGGATCGAAAGGCTGCATGCCGTCGATCAGGAAACGGGATTGCGGCCGCAGGAAAGCGCGCAGTCCCTTGCCGGAGCACATCTGGGTGTGAAAATCCGCGAAGGGGACGGGTTCGGGCAGGACGAACGCCCCATAGACGCGCTGGAAGTCGCAGACAAACGCCCTGAGGTCGGAGCGGACACGGACAGTCGCAGCACCGTAATCAAGTTCCACCGAGGCCGTGGAAAAGCGTTCTGCCAGCAGGGATAGAGAAAGGTCGCGGATTCTGGTGAGCTTGGCGATCATCCGCCAAGCATGCCCATCTCCTGCAAAGAACGCAATACTTGTTGCATCTCGGGGGTCTCGGTGTCTAGCTCAAGCTCGTCACGCAGAAAATCGAGCGCGCGGCTTCTCAACAGCGTCCCCTCCTCGGCGCCCACTTCAGTCAGCGCCTCAAAGATAATCGCTGCTGCGGGGGTAAGGACGTGAGTTCGCCAGTTCGCGGGGTCAAAGACCGCCCCGCCGTTGCCAAGTTTGCGGTACTGGAGTTTGGTCAAACGATCTGCACGGGTAATGTGACGGCCACCGTCTGCGCTCAGGGAATAAGGTGACGAGACAGAAGATTGGTACCCTGTTCTGCACGTTCCCCGTTGGGATTGCACGAGTTCCAGCAAGACGCATAGGCCACTGGCAACTGCGTGTCCGGATCATACACCAAGTAATTTCCCGGTATAGGAGAGGAACCGTCACCAGGGCTGTATCGGCGTACCCACTTGTCAAGCGGTATTGGGCTATTTGCGTCAGGGGCGACTTGTGGGTTAATAATCTCGCCAATGTTTACGCCGTCCACGCCCCTGTAGATACATGCGTTCAAGCTGCTGTTAGCCAAGGCGGTACCGACAGGAAGAACAAAAATCGCCGGCGCAACGGCTGCCTTTTTGAGCAGCTTCCGTCGCTGCTCGTTTCGTTCGGATGAGGTCTCTGACATGATCTTTCCCTGGTATCGAAATTCACCTAACACGAATCATTATAGCCCTTGTAGCGCCAATACCTTTGAGCACTACGTCACGCTGCTGGCGCCGGAGAAGTGGAACCGCAGCTACCCTCCAGTATTGGCCTCGGGGTCGCTGGATCTGTCTCCTTCAAAAGAGAATAGCAAAGTTTATGCCACGCCAAGTATCAGGAGATAAAAACCCGGTAAATCATTAGCCTATCGCTGTCGGCGAAATTCTGGTCGCGGCCATCAGCCGACAAGTGTAAAAAAACTCGACACCTTCCGTTGCCTCTTCTGGTCCAAGGCGCTGAGTCCGGGTGGCGACCATTTCGCTACTGCTCCGGAGAAGGTCACTGTGGTCAGACTTTCAGGCGCTCCAGCAACTCGGTTTCGAGCTTGATGCGGCTCGCCGCCTCGCCGAGGTCACCGCCGCTGATCAGGAAGGTGTCCTCGACCCGCTCGCCAAGCGTCGATATCTTCGCCGTGTGGAGGTTGGCACCATGCGCGGCCAATGTCATGGCGATCGTGTACAGCAGACCGGGGCGGTCGGCGGCGCTGACTGAGAGGACGTAGTGCGAGCCTTTTTCGTCGGGCTCGATGGTGATCAGCGGTTGAATCGGGAAATGCCTGACCTGCCGCGAGATGCGTCCGCTGCCCGGGGCCTCCGGCGGACTCTGTCGACTGAGGCGTGCGGTCAGTTCGTGTTCTACGTAGCTGATCATCGTCCGGTCACTGCCGCGATCGCTGAGGTCTAGCAGCATGAAGCTGTCGAGCGCGTAGCCATGACGCGTGGTGTGGATCTTGGCGTCGACGATGGTGTATCCGGCACGGGCAAAGAAGCCGACCAGCCGCGCGAACAGATCGCGCTGGTCGCGGGTGTAGATCATGACTTCCAGACCTTCACCCTGCGGGTTGACGCGTGCCTTGACGACCGGCTTGTCGACGCCGGTCCGATAGTGCAGGGCACGCGTGTGCCAGGCGATCTCCTCCGCGGAATGACGCAGGAAATACACGGTATCCAGCTGTTTCCACAGGCGTTGGTGTACCGAGTCGGGAAGCGCGAAGTAGCGCAGCAGGCGCAGTGCCTGCTGTTGCCGTTCCTCGATCAAACCCTGCCTGACCGGTGCCTGACCGCCAGCGAGCAGGGTTCGGCAGGTGCTCCGGAAAAGCTGCTCGAGGAGCTGTCCTTTCCAGGTGTTCCAGACCTTTGGACTGGTGCCGCGAATGTCGGCGACGGTGAACAGATAGAGCGCCGACAGGTGACGTTCGTCGTGCACCATCCCGGCAAACGCGCAGACGACGTCCGGGTCGGAAATATCCTGCTTCTGGGCTACGGTCGACATCAGCAGATGGCGCCGGACCAGCCAGACGATCAGTTCGCTGTCTTCTGCATCGACGCCATGCTCGGCACAGAACTGTGCCGCATCGACGGCCCCCTTCTCCGAGTGGTCACCACCTCGCCCCTTGCCGATGTCGTGGAACAGCGCAGCGACGTAGAGCACCCAGCAGCGGGGAAAATCACTGATCAGTTCGCTGCACAGGGGATACTCGTGTGCGAATTCTTCAGCAAGGAAGCGGCGCAGGTTCCGCAGGACCTGCAGGGTATGCTGGTCTACGGTATAGACATGAAACAGGTCGTGCTGCATCTGGCCGACAATCCTGCCGAAGTTGGGCAGGTAGCGACCCAGCAGTCCGAACTGGTTCATGCGTCGAATTTCGTGCAGCACGCCGCGCGGTTGCTTGAGGATTTCGAGAAAGCGGCGGCGATTGTCCGGGTCGCGGCGGAAGACATCGTCAATCAGTGTGCGTGCGCGCCACACCGCGCGCAGCGTCCGTGCCGTCATTCCCTGCAACTCGGGATGTTGCTGCATCAAGAGGAAGGCCTCGAGAAGGGCACCTGGGTGCTTCCTGAAGATCTCTTCGTCAACCACGTCGAGCAGGTCGTGCGTGTTCTGGAAGCGTTCACTGATCGCCTCGGGCAGCAGATCCGGCGGCGGCGATATGGCAGCGCCGATGTTCAGTAGCAGTATCGTATTGATCTGTGTGACTTCCTTCGCTGTCCGGTAGTAAGCCTGCATCAGTCGTTCGCTGGCTCGGCGGGTCGCCGTTGGTTCAAACCCCAGTTGTTGCGCGAGCGCGGTCTGGTAGTCGAAGAGAAGGCGATCTTCCCGTCGGCCGACGTGCAGGTGCAGGCGGGTCCGCAGGCGTTGGAGGAAGCCCAGGTTGCGCTTCAGTTGCGCTTCCTCTTCCCCGGTGATGAAGCCGTGTTGCGCCAGATCTTCCCAGGAGTCTCCGTAGCCCGCCGCACGGGCAATCCAGAGGATCGTCTGCAGATCGCGCAATCCCCCCGGCGCTTCCTTGCAGTTGGGTTCGAGGCTGAAGGGTGAATCCTGGAAGCGACGGTGGCGCTCCTCCTGCTCTATCTGCTTGGCTTCGAAAAAGACCTGCGGATTCAGGTTTTCCTTGAGTTCCGCGCAGACCTCCTGGAAGGTTGCGCGGCTTCCGGCAAGCAGGCGTGCCTCGAGCAGGGCGGTCTGAATCGTGAGATCATCGGCAGCGGCGTGTGAACACTCTGCGACCGTACGCACACTGGGCGCAACCTCGAGCCCGATATCGTAGACGAGGGCGATTGCCCGCTCGAGCTGGGCGGTCAGGACGTCGTCGGGCGGCTCTGGCAGGAGGAGCAGGATATCGACGTCGGAAGCCGGATAGAGTTCGCCGCGCCCGTAACCTCCGACGGCGACCAGTGACAGCGACCGCGGTAGCTCCAGTCCGTGCCACAAATCGCATAGGACTTCGTCGACCAGGTGACAACGCTCACGCAGAAGCCGCGGCGCGTCACCTTCGTCGAGAAAGCGATCGCGGATGGTCGCCTGACCTGACTGCAAGCGTGACCTGCAGCGCACGACGAGCGTCTGGTGATCCAGGATGGCGGTGTCCATGCCGATCATCTGATCCAGTCTGGTTGCGGCGGGGTAGCTTGCGATACGGTGAGGACTTCGTAGCCGGTTTCAGTCACCAGAATCGTATGCTCCCATTGCGCGGACAGGCTGTGGTCCTTGGTGACGATCGTCCAGCCATCAGCCATGGTCCGGATGGCCATCCTGCCGGCATTGATCATTGGCTCGATGGTAAAGATCATCCCCGGTTCCAGCCGGACACCGGTGTGGGGCCGGCCATAGTGAAGGACCTGTGGTTCTTCGTGGAAACGGGCACCGATACCGTGACCGCAGAACTCCCGGACCACCGAATAGCCGGATTTTTCTGCATGTTTCTGTATCGCATTGCCGATGTCACCAAGTTGTGCGCCGGCCCTGACCTGGACAATACCAAGCCAGAGGCACTCGAACGTGACTTCGCAGAGTCGCCGCGCCTGCACAGAGGTGTCGCCGACCTGGAACATGCGGCTGCTGTCGCCATGGTAGCCGTCGCTGATCACCGTGACGTCCAGATTGACAATGTCGCCGTTCCGCAGTTGCCGGTCACCGGGAACACCATGACACACCTGGTGGTTTATCGAGGCACAAATGGACTTTGGATAGGGTCGGTAGCCTGGTGGGGCATAGTTCAGCGGTGCCGGGATGCACCCTTGAACGTTGACGATGTAGTCATGACAAAGTTGGTCAAGATGGCCGGTGGTGACTCCCGATTTCACATAAGGCGTGATGTAATCGAGCACCTCGGCTGTCAGCCGACCGGCGACGCGCATTTTTTCGATTTCCTGAGGGGTCTTGATAGTAATGCTCATGCGTTGATGTCGGCGGCAAGGGGATGGGGAGCGAAGGATAAAGGAAGCCACTATCTTGGGCAATTGGCTCGGTCGCCGGTTGACTCGCGCCCTGACAGGCGTGAATCAGACTGGCACCATAGTACCCGAATTGAAATTCTGTTGCTCTTGATGGTACTATCGCCGGGTTTTGCTGGCCTGCGTCAGCGAAACTTCAAAGCGCGTCAGTTTTGATGCGCTGGGTGTGCCGGAGAGGTACGTCCTATTACGCACATTCGCCTGTTCAAGGGTGCCTGCCGGGATAAGCAAGGCGGGCTGTAGGTGGGCGGATGGTGGTCCAACCCTGATATTGAGAGTAAAAATGTCCACAACAATGCGACAGATGCTTGAGGCCGGTGTTCATTTCGGCCACCAGACGCGATTCTGGAACCCCAAGATGGCACCGTACATCTTTGGCGCCCGCAACAAGATTCACATTGTCAACCTTGAACAGACACTCGCCAAGTATAACGAAGCGATGACCTTTGTTCGCAGACTGTCTGCCAACAAGGGCACCATCCTGTTTGTTGGAACCAAGCGGCAAGCGCGCGAGATCATGGCCGAAGAAGCGACACGCTGCGCTTCTCCGTATGTCGATCAGCGTTGGTTGGGCGGCATGTTGACGAACTTCAAGACGATCAAGCAGTCGCTCAAGCGTCTCAAGGAAATGGAGGCAATGTGTGACGATGGCTCCCTCGAGCGCCTCGGCAAGAAAGAGGCACTGATGCTCACGCGAGAACTCGACAAGATGCACAAGTCGATCGGTGGCATCAAGGAGATGGCCTCCCTGCCCGATGCGCTGTTCGTGATTGACGTTGGTTACCACAAGATTGCCATCACCGAGGCGAGCAAGCTGGGCATTCCGGTGGTCGCCGTGGTCGATACCAACCATTCGCCGGACGGTGTCGACTATGTGATTCCGGGCAACGACGACTCTTCGCGTGCCATCCGTCTCTATGCTCGCGGCGTCGCCGACGCGGTACTTGAGGGACGCAGCCAGTTTGTCGAAGAGATTCTGGAGGCTGTTTCTGGCGACGAGTTCATCGAGGAAGCGGGCGACGACTGATCGCCGACTGTTTGGCGGCTGGTCGCGCGCCGGGACTTGCCTGCGGCCAGTTCGTTGCCTGAATGTTGACTTTGTCTTGAGCGTGCTTAACCAGGCGCGGCGGCGACTAGCCCCCGGGTCTGCAAGTGGAGAATGAAATGGCGGAAATTACCGCAAGTATGGTTAAAGAGCTGCGCGAACGAACCGACGCGCCGATGATGGAGTGCAAGCGAGCGCTGACCGAGTCCGCTGGAGATCTGGGCAAGGCGGAAGAGATCCTGCGCGTCAAGCTGGGTTCCAAGGCCAGCAAGGCGGCCAGTCGCATTACCGCCGAGGGTGTCGTGGCGATTCACAGGGAGAGCGACGACAAGCGCGGTGCGATCGTCGAAATCAACTGCGAAACGGACTTCGTCGGCAAAAATGCGGAGTTTCTGAAGCTTGCCAGTGATTGTGCGGCGCTGGTTGCAACGCATGACCCAGCCGACGTCGCGGCCTTGTCGGCACTGCCGATGGGCGACGGCAGTGTGGAGTCGACTCGCACCGCTCTGGTCGGCAAGATTGGCGAGAACATGTCGATCCGTCGTTTTGTGCGCGTTGAAGCCCGGGGAAAGCTGGCCTCCTATGTGCACGGGGGGGCCAAGATCGGCGTTGTGGTGGATTACATTGGCGGTGATGATCAACTGGGCAAGGACCTGGCAATGCATATCGCGGCCGCCAAGCCGAGAGCGCTCGATTCGTCCGGCATTGCCGCGGATTTGATCGACAGCGAACGGCGGATCGCGATCGAGAAGGCCAGGGAAGCGGGCAAGCCCGACGCGATGATCGAAAAGATTGCCGAAGGCTCGGTGCAGAAGTTCCTCAACGAAGTGACGCTGCTCGGGCAGGTGTTTGTCAAGGCTGACGATGGCAAACAAACGATTGCTCAGTTGCTCAAGGCGAAGGGTGCTTCGGTAGCCGGTTTCACGCTGTTTGTGGTTGGCGAAGGCCTCGCCAAGCGATCGAATGACTTCGCTGCCGAAGTTGCTGCCCAGGCCGCGGCTGCCCAGAAGTAAGGGAAAGAGCCTGATCGACAAGACCTGATCAAAGGAGTCAGACGCCGATGTCCGACAGTTCACCAAGGTATAAACGTATCCTGCTCAAACTCTCTGGCGAGGCACTCATGGGCGCCGATGCGTACGGGATTAACCGGCAGACAATCACCGGCATCGTTTCGGAGATCAAGGCGGTCGTCGATATGGGTGTGCAGGTCGGGGTAGTCATTGGCGGGGGTAACATCTTTCGTGGGGTTGCTCCCGCTGCCAGGGGCATGGATCGCGCCCAGGCGGACTACATGGGCATGCTCGCAACCGTGATGAATGGCCTGGCGCTGCACGATGCCATGCGATCCGCCGGGATGGTTTCGCGGGTTCAGTCGGCGCTGAACATCGAACAGGTGGTCGAACCTTACATTCGCGCCAAGGCGATCCGTTACCTGGAGCAGGGGCGGACCGTGATCTTTTCGGGTGGTACGGGTAACCCGTTCTTTACCACCGACACCGCGGCAGCCTTGCGCGGCGCCGAGATCGGTGCTGAAATCGTGCTCAAGGCAACGAAGGTCGATGGAATCTACTCCGCTGACCCGAAGAAGGATCCGCATGCTAGCCGCTACGATCGCATCAGTTTTGACGACGCGATCGCGCAGAACCTGGCGGTGATGGATGCCACTGCTTTCGCGCTGTGTCGTGACCAGAAGCTGCCAATCAACGTCTTCTCGATTTTCAGGCCGGGTGCGCTGCAGCGGGTGGCGATGGGTGAGAGTGAAGGCACACTGGTCTATTGCTGACGGGAGATGGAGATGTCCATAGCAGATGTGAAGAAGACCGCTGAACACAAGATGCAGAGGTCCCTGGAGGCGCTCAAGGCTGACCTTGCCAAGGTGCGGACCGGGCGTGCGCATACCGGCTTGCTTGACCACGTGCAGGTCGAGTATTACGGCTCGCCGGTGCCGATCAATACCGTTGCCAACGTGACCCTGATTGATGCCCGTACGCTCGGCGTCCAGACCTGGGAAAAAGGCATGTCGGCAAAGGTCGAGAAGGCTATCCGTGACTCTGACCTGGGCCTTAATCCGGCTGCACAGGGGGACCTGATTCGGGTGCCGATGCCAGCGTTGACCGAAGAGCGGCGCCGTGACCTGATCAAGGTGGTGAAGGGCGAGGGCGAAGGGGCCAAGGTGGCGGTGAGAAACCTGCGACGGGACGCGATTGCAACGCTGAAAGAGATGCTCAAGGAGAAGGAGTGTTCGGAGGACGAGGAGCGCCGTGCTCAGGACGAAGTCCAGAAGTTGACGGACCGGTACGTTGCGGAGATTGACAAGCAACTCAGCCATAAGGAAACCGAGTTGATGGCCATCTAGAGACCACTGGAGGAGATTACCCGGATGATGTCCTTCACCAGTTCGACTCGGAGTGTGCCGACGACGTCAGCGGTCCCGCGACATGTCGCGATCATCATGGACGGCAATGGACGCTGGGCCAATAACCGCTCCTTGCCTCGTTTTGCGGGGCATCACCGGGGTGTCGAAACCGTGCGTGCGACGGTCAAGATGTGCCTTGAGTGCGGCATCGAATATCTGACTCTGTTCGCTTTCAGTTCCGAGAACTGGCGTCGGCCACAGGAGGAAGTCAAGCTGCTGATGCAACTCTTCTTGCGTGCTCTGAAGCACGAAGTGAAAAAGCTTGATCGGAACGGTGTATGCCTGCGTGTGGTCGGAGACCTGTCACGCTTTGAACCGGAACTGCAGGCACTGATCCGTGCTTCCGAGCAGCGAACGGTACACAACAGCAGACTGGTGCTGACGATTGCCGCAAATTACGGTGGACGCTGGGATATCCTGCAGGCGGTCAGGCGTATGCTGAACAGCAACCCGGAAAAATCTGATGGATGGGATGAAAGCGACCTTGCGCCTCATCTGGCCATGAGCTATGCACCGGAGCCCGATCTTTTCATTCGTACCGGTGGTGAGCAGCGGATCAGCAACTTTCTGCTCTGGCAGCTCGCGTATTCCGAGTTGTATTTTACCGAGGTACTGTGGCCCGAATTTGATGCACTTGCCTTTGAGGCCGCGCTCGCCTCGTACCGGCAGCGCGAACGTCGCTTCGGACGAACCAGCGAACAGCTGTCAGCCGGTTCGCTCCCGGCCGTGTCACTGACGGATACCCGAATAGATGCTTAGGACGCGGGTGATCACCGCGGTCTTCCTGTTTGCCGCTTTCTTCGTCGCTCTCTTCTACTTTCCGCCGCTCGGTTGGCTGTTGTTCGTCACCGCGGTCGCTGCGGTCGCTGCCTGGGAATGGGGAGGGCTGATGCGCCTGAGTGGGGGAGCACGGATTGCTCTGGGCCTCTTGCTGGGCATTGCCTGCGCTGTGGTGGCTGTGGTCGAACCGGCGGCGGTCGGCCTTGGAACTGAATTTTCAGAGGTGGCCTGGCGCCTGGGTGCGTATTTTTATCTGCCCGCCGCTGCCTTCTGGCTGCTGCTGGTACCGATATGGCTGCGACGGCGCTGGCCTCTTTCCAACCCATTGCTCGCTCTGGCAACCGGCGCTCTGCTGCTGCTGCCGGTGTGGCTGGCACTTGTCCAACTGCGGCAAGCGGGTCCGCTGACTTTGCTGGCGATCATGAGCGTCGTCTGGCTGGCGGACATCGGAGCGTATTTTGCCGGGCGAAGCTTTGGCAAACACAAGCTGGCGCCTGCCATCAGCCCGGGCAAGACCTGGGAAGGTGCGATTGGTGGTGCTGTAGCGGTTCTGGCGTATGGCCTGCTGCTGTCATCGAAGCTGCCGTCCACGCTGGCGGGAAATCTCCCTCTGTTGCTGATGGGTTTGGTGCTGCTGACAGCGATCAGCATCCTTGGCGACCTGTTTGAGTCGCTGTTGAAGCGCCAGGCGGGCCTGAAAGACAGCAGCAACGTGCTGCCGGGTCACGGGGGCGTGCTTGACCGGATCGATAGTCTCACGTCGACGCTACCGCTGGTCGCCCTCGTCTGGCTGGTGACGCGGCCTTGATGCTTTCCAGCGTCTGTACGCAGCAACTCACGATCCTCGGGTCGACCGGTTCCATCGGGGTCAACACGCTCGATGTCGTGCGCCGTCACCCGCGACGTTATCGGGTGGTGGCGCTTTGCGCGCACCGCCAGGTGGATCGCCTGTTCGAACAATGCCTCGAGTTTCAGCCGCGTCATGCCGTCGTCGGCGATCCTTTGCTGGCGGCCGAGTTGGCTGCGCGTCTGGCCGTCGCTGGTTGTCCGACTGAAGTCTCGCACGGGCCCGAAGCGCTGTTGCGCATGGCCGAGCTGCCGGAAGTGGATGCGGTGATGGCCGCTATCGTGGGCGCAGCCGGTTTGGCGCCCACTCTCGCGGCGGCCAGAGCCGGCAAGAAAATCCTGCTTGCCAACAAGGAAGCGCTGGTCATGGCTGGCCCTGTTTTCATGCGCGCGGTGCGCGAGAGCGGCGCCACCCTGTTGCCGATTGATAGCGAACATAATGCCATTTTCCAGTCACTGCCAAGCAATTACTCGGGTAATCTGGCTGAAAGCGGCGTGCTTGGCCTGTATCTGACAGCGTCAGGCGGACCCTTCCTTGGAATGGCTGTGACAGAACTGGAGTCCGTCAGCCCTGAGCAGGCCTGCGCCCATCCGAACTGGGTCATGGGCCGAAAAATATCGGTTGATTGCGCGACCATGATGAACAAGGGCCTGGAGGTGATCGAGGCACACTGGCTGTTCAATGTTCCTGCTGACAGGATTCAGGTGGTCATTCATCCGCAAAGCGTCATTCATTCGCTCGTTCAGTATACCGATGGCTCGGTGATCGCCGAACTTGGCAATCCGGACATGCGGACGCCGATCGCCCATGCTCTCGCGTATCCGCAGCGCATTGCGGCCGGCGTCGAGCCACTTGATTTGTACCAGGTGGCCTCGCTGCACTTCGCGCGGCCCGACCTTGAGCGTTTTCCGTGTCTGGCCCTGGCTTATCGCGCCCTCGGCGAAGGGGGCAGTGCGCCGACGACGCTGAATGCCGCCAACGAGGTCGCGGTGGAGGCCTTTCTTGAGGGGCGCATTGGTTTCACTGCCATTCCAGAAGTCATCGCCGAAGTCATGGATCAGTTGCCGCTAGCCAGTCCGCTCGATTCACTTGCAGATGTTCTGGCTGCGGACCGAAGGGCGAGGGAAACAGCCCAACGTTGTATAGCGGCGAGGCTTCCCGGATGAGCGGCTTTCTCTACTACCTGGCGGCTTTCGCCGTGGCCCTGGGGATCCTCGTCGTGGTCCATGAGTTTGGACACTATCTCGCGGCGCGTTGGGTCGGGGTCAAGGTCTTGCGCTTCTCGGTCGGCTTTGGCCGGTCTCTCTGGGTGCGGCGCCTGGGCCAGGATGGTACCGAATGGGCGATTGCTGCCTTTCCTCTGGGTGGCTACGTGAAAATGCTCGACGAGCGTGAGGGCGACGTACCGGCCGAGGAATTGCACCGTAGCTTCAACCGGCAGCCGGTGCAATGGCGGATGCTGATCGTTGCGGCGGGGCCGGCAGCCAACTTTCTGCTGGCCATCGTACTCTACTGGGGCCTCTTCTGGTATGGCACCGAAGAGTTCAAGCCAGTTCTCGGTGTGCCGGCCATCGCCAGTCCTGCCGCCGTGGCGGGGCTGGAAGACGGTGATCTGGTCCGCCAGGTCGGTGGCGAAAAAGTCCAGACCTGGCAGGAAATGCGCTGGGTCTTGTTGCAGCAGGCCGTTGACCACGATCAGATTGACCTCGAGGTGATCAACCCGCGCAACGAGATTTCCATCCGCCGTGTCGATGTCTCGGTCGTCCGACGGTCGGGCTGGGAGGGTGACGCGCTTGAACGCCTCGGCCTCAGCATGTTCCGCCCCCGTCTGCCGGCAGTCATCGGCAAGGTCAACCCGAACAGTGCCGCCGACGCGGCGGGGCTCCGTCCGGGGGACCAAATCGTGACCATTGATGACCAGGAGATCAGCAGTTGGGCTGACGTGGTGAGCGCTGTTCGCGGGTCGCCAGGTAAGCCGCTGCTTCTGGAGGTCTTGCGGCAAGGTGAGCGAACTCGTATCCCGGTCACGCCGGCTGTCGTCGACGAGGACGGGCGGGAAATCGGCCGCATTGGTGCCGGGGTCAGCAATACCGGTGAGGTGCGGGCGCAGCTGATGACCACCGTCAGCTACGGCCCACTGTCGGCGCTGAGCAAGGCGGTTGCCGAGACCTGGGACAAGTCGGCGTTTACCCTGCTGATGATCGGCAAGATGATTACCGGCGAGGTTTCGTGGAGAAACATCAGCGGACCAGTAACCATTGCTGATTACGCTGGCCAGTCGGCGAGACTGGGAGCCGACTACTACCTCAAGTTCCTGGCGCTGGTGAGCATCAGCCTGGGCGTTCTGAACCTGTTGCCGATCCCGATTCTGGATGGCGGCCATTTGTTGTATTATCTCGTCGAAATCATCAAGCGTGGGCCAGTCTCCGAGCGAGCCATGGAAATTGGTCAGCAAATCGGCCTGACTCTCCTGCTCATGCTTATGGCGTTTGCCTTCTACAACGACATCAATCGATTGTTCTCCGGCTGAGCTTATGAAGAAAAACCTGCTTGCAGGTCTGATGGCGACCTTTTTTGCTTCCGGCGTGGCGGCCATGGAACCGTTCACGGTCAAGGACATTCGCCTTGAGGGGATTCAACGTGTTGAGGCCGGGACGGTGTTCAGCTATCTGCCGGTCAAGGTAGGTGACACGATGACCGACGACAAGGCGGCGCAAGCGATCAAGGCCCTGTTTGCGACCGGTTTCTTCAAGGACGTAAGGATCGAGATCGATCGTGGGGTGGTTATCGTCGTCCTGGCTGAACGCCCCGCCATTGCGCAGATCGATTTCGTCGGCCTGAAGGAATTTGACCAGGATCAGCTGATCAAGGGTCTGAAGGAAGTGGGCGTCGCGGTCTCGCGCACCTTTGACCGCGCTACGCTCGAAAAGGCCGAACAGGAGTTGAAGCGTCAGTATCTGTCGCGTGGCAGGTACGCAGCGACCATCACGACGACGATCACGCCGCTGGATCGTAACCGCGTCGCGATCAACTTCAGTGTCGACGAAGGTGAGACGGCAAAGATCAAGCAGATCAACATCGTTGGTGTTCAGGCCTTCAGGGAGAAAGATCTGCTGGCCGTGTTGCAGCAGAAGACGCCCACCTGGATCAGCTGGTATACCAAGAGCGACCAGTATTCGAAGCAGAAACTCTCGGCGGACCTCGAGACGCTGCGATCCTATTACCTTGATCGTGGCTACCTGGAGTTCAGCATCGAGTCGACGCAGGTATCGATTACGCCCGACAAGAAGGAAATCTACATCACGATCAGCATCAACGAAGGCGAGCGTTATCTCGTATCGTCGGTGAAGCTGGCTGGCGATCTCACGCTGCCAGAGGAGGAGTTCAGGAAGGCGGTCAAGATCAAACCGGGGGAAGTTTTCTCGCGCGAGAAACTCAACGAAAGTACCAAGGCCATCGCCGACAAGCTGGGTGCTCAGGGCTATGCGTTCGCCAACGTGAATGCGGCGCCGGAACTCGACAAGGAGAAGCGTCAGGTCGCGTTCACCATCTTCGTCGATCCGGGCAAGCGGACCTATGTCCGCCGGGTCAACATCACCGGCAACTCGAAGACGCGCGACGAGGTGATTCGTCAGGAAATGCGTCAGATGGAAGGCGCCTGGTACGACGCCGACCGGGTCGCTGCGTCACGTGAGCGGATCGACCGAACCAACTATTTTGCCGAAGTCAATGTGGAGACGCCGCCGGTGCCGGGGACCATCGATCAGGTCGATGTCAACGTCAATGTGGCCGAGAAGTCGACCGGCAACATCTCGATCGGTGCGGGCTACTCGAGTGCCGAGAAAGTGATCCTCTCCGGCTCGATTTCGCAATCCAACATCTTCGGCAGCGGCAAGTTCCTCTCCCTGCAGGTCAACACCGGCAAGTTGAACCGTACGCTCGGCATCAACTACACCAATCCGTATTTCACGGTGGATGGTATCAGCCAGGGTTTCGACCTTTACCACCGCAAGCTCAACCCGACCTCGCTCGGCTATGCCTTCGAGTCAACGTCAACCGGTGGCGGCATCCGTTTCGGTTTTCCAATTGACGAGAAGGAGTCGCTCAATTTCGGTCTGGCGATCGATCAGACGACGATCGACATCACGCCGATCACCCTGGCGACACCGCCCCAGTACATCCGGTTTCAGGCGGAGCACGGCGACTCGAACATCACGCTGCCGGCGACCGTGTCGTGGACGCGGGACACCAGAAACAGTGCGATTTACACGACCAGCGGCGGCGTCCAGAAGGCGGCTGTGGAGGTGGCCGTTCCCGGTGCCGACCTGACCTTTTATCGGCTGACCTACCAGAACCAACACTATTTCGCGCTGACCAAGGACCTGGTCCTGATGGTCAATGCCGAACTGGGCTACGCAGACGGTTTGCAGGGGCAGACCCTCCCGTTCTACAAAAACTTCTACGCCGGCGGGGTCGGCTCGGTTCGCGGCTATGACACTGCCAGCCTGGGTCCGGTGGATCCGTTTTATCCAGATACGCGACTCGGCGGGACACGGAAGGCCGTGTTCAACGCCGAACTGCTCATGCCGTTCCCGGGTTTCGACAAGGCGCTACGTCTTGGCCCCTTTTTCGATGCTGGCAACGTGTTTGACGAGAATGTTTACACCTTCTCGAAGGAAGGATTGCGCTATTCGGTCGGCTTGACGGCCGCCTGGATCTCGCCGCTGGGGCCATTGAAATTCAGTTATGGTCAGCCGCTCAATGAGCAAAGTAATGATAAACTGCAAAAGTTTCAGTTCCAGATGGGGACGACCTTTTAATCCAGGAGAATTAGCTTGAAGAGAACGATTGCCACGCTGCTTGTGGCGCTGATGGCCTCGTTGCCGCTGTCTTGTGCTTTGGCGGTAGAACAGCTGAAGATCGGTTACGTCAATACCCAGCGGCTTTTCCGGGATGCCCCCGCAGCGGTGAGGGCTGCGAAGAAGATCGAGCAGGAATTCGCCAAGCGTGATCAGGACCTGCAACGTTTGGCCAAGCAGGTTCAGGGCTTGCAGGAGTCGCTCGAGAAGGGCGGTCTGACCATGGCTGAACCGGAGCGCCGCGCCAAGGAGAAGGATCTCGCCGAATTGTCGAGAGAATTCCAGCGTAAGCAACGCGAATTCCGCGAGGACTTGAACCTCCGCCAGAATGAAGAGAATGCAGCGATCATCGAGAAGGCGAACAAGGCGATCAAGCAGCTCGCTGACAGCGAGAAGTACGATCTGATCGTTCAGGATGTCGTCTGGGTCAGCCCGCGGCTTGACATGACCGACAAGGTCATCAAGGCACTATCGGATTCCAAGGACGCGAAGTAACCGACGCCGGTTGACGCAGCTGATGTGTCAGGAGGTCTGCGGCTACACGAGGTCGTCGCCCGTCTCGGGGGAGTACTTCAGGGTGACGGCGCCGAGCGCGACGATCGGGTTCAGATCGGCCACAACGTGAGCATTGGCGAGCAAGCTGCAGTGGCTGGGTGTGTTGGCGTTGCCGGCAGTACCCGGATGGACCGCCGCTGCGTCGCCGGCGCTACGGGCATCATCATCGGCGACCTGGAACTCGGCGACGATGTGCATATCTCCGCCGGCACCGTGGTCACCCGGAGCCTGCCCAGAATCGGCCAGTAAGCCAGCATCCTCCTGCTTGAGGCGCACAGTGAGTGGCTGCAAAATGCACCGCAGATCAAGCGTCTTGCCGATCTTGAGAAGAGACTCGAACTAATGGAGAAAACCTCTTGAATGCTATGGATATACACGAGATCATCGAGCATCTCCCCCATCGCTATCCCTTCCTGCTGGTGGATCGGGTGGTCGATTGCGAGCCAGGCAAGTCCATCCATGCCTACAAGAACGTGACGATTAACGAACCCTTTTTTGTTGGACACTTTCCGCATCACCCGGTGATGCCGGGAGTCCTGATCATGGAGGCGCTGGCGCAGGCTTGCGGTATCCTCTCGTTCAGGAGCCTCGGGGAAAAGCCCGACCTGACTTCGCTTTTCTACTTCGTCGGAATCGACAAGGCGCGCTTCAAGAAGACGGTGACCGCGGGCGACCAGTTGCACCTGCATGTCCGGATCCAGCGCCAGTTCCGCAATATCTGGAAGTTCGAAGCGGTGGCTTCTGTTGATGGGGAGACCGTAGCCGAGGCCGAGCTGATGTGCGCCAAGAGCAACCTCGCCTGAGCGCCGGGTTACTGCGGCCATGATCCATCCAGGTGCAATCATCCATGCGGGCGCGCGACTCGGCGCGAACGTTGAAGTCGGTGCTTATTCGATCATCGGCGAGCATGTCGAGATCGGCGACAACACGGTGATCGGTCCGCATGTCGTGATTGCCGGCCGGACGCGAATCGGTCGCGACAATCGCATTTATCAGTTCTCTTCGCTGGGCGATGTGCCGCAGGACAAGAAGTACGCTGGCGAACCGACAAGACTCGAGATCGGCGACCGCAACACGATTCGCGAGTTCTGCACCTTCAACGTCGGCACTGCCCAGGATGTCGGGATTACCCGCGTCGGAGACGACAACTGGATCATGGCCTATGTCCACATAGCGCATGATTGCCAGGTCGGCAACCGAACCATCTTTGCCAACAATGCCCAGTTGGCTGGCCATGTCCATGTCGATGACTGGGCGATCCTCGGTGGCTTCACCGGGGTTCACCAGTTCTGCCGCGTCGGGGCACACACCATGATTGCCGCCGGATCAGTGGTCGTGCAGGACGTGCCCCCCTACGTGATGGCCGCCGGAAACACTGCGGGCCCCTACGGAATCAACGCGGAGGGGCTGAAGCGGCGGGGCTTTTCTCCGGAGGCCTTGCTGGCTCTTAAGCGAGCCTACCGCACGATCTACAAGTCGGGGCTGATGCTCGAGGAGGCGCGAAGCAAACTCAAGGAAGATGTCGTCGGACATCCGGAGATCCAGCCGCTGATCGACTTCATTACGGTGTCGAAGCGCGGCATCATTCGATGACCCCGGCGGTGGTCCGCATTGCCATGGTGGCTGGCGAGGCATCGGGTGAACTGCTCGCCAGCCAGCTGATGCAGGCACTTCGGGCCAGACTGCCGAACGCAGTGTTCTTCGGTGTGGGCGGACCGAGGATGGTCGGACTGGGCTTCGACGCCTGGCATCCGCTCGAGAAGCTGGCCGTCCGCGGTTACGTCGAAGTGCTCAGGCACTATCGCGAAATCCTTGGCATCCGTAGAGACCTCAAGCGTCGCCTGCTGGCGGATCCACCGGATGTGTTCATCGGCGTTGACGCGCCGGACTTCAACCTGGGGCTGGAAAAGGTCCTCAAGCGGCACGGTATTCCGACCGTCCACTACGTCAGTCCATCGATCTGGGCCTGGCGCGGCGAGCGCATCCACAAGATTGGTGCCGCCGTATCACGCGTCCTGGCGCTTTTTCCCTTCGAGCCAGTGCTTTACGAAAAGCAGGGAATCCCGGTGAGCTACGTGGGCCATCCGCTGGCCGACATGCTGCCACTCGAGGATGGCCGCGAGGGGGCGCGGACGCTGCTCGGCCTCTCAGCGCAGGAACCGGTATTCGCTCTCCTGCCGGGTAGTCGGCAATCCGAGCTGCAGTACATGTCGGAGCCCTTCATTGAGGTCGCTCGCAGGATACACGACGAGATCCCGGCGGCGGTTTTTCTCGTTCCGCTGGCGACTCGTGAGACGCGCGCGCTGTTCGAAGGGGCGCTGCATCGGTGCTCGGCGCAGCAATTGCCGATCCGTCTGCTGTTTGGTCATGCGCATCAGGCGATGATGGCCGCCGACCTCGTTCTGCTGGCAAGCGGGACGGCGACACTCGAGGCGGCTCTCCTGAAACGACCGATGGTCATCGCCTACAAGGTGGCACCCCTGTCCTACCGTCTGTGGCGGCGCATCGGTGGCTATCTGCCGTACGTGGGTCTGCCGAATGTGCTGTCCGGCCGGTTCGTGGTGCCGGAGTTCCTGCAGGACGATGCGACGCCCGAGAACCTCGCGCAGGCGATGCTCAATCTCTACGCGGACAAAACAGTGTGTGCCCGGCTCAAGGAGGGTTTCCGGCTGATGCATCTGCAACTGCGGCAGAATGCCGCCGAGAAGGCAGCGGCAGCCGTTCTCACCTGCCTGCCGGCGGCGCTGCGCGACCATGCTGACCCTGCTGCAGGCTGAAGGAGTGGTCTGCGGTGTTGACGAGGCCGGGCGCGGTCCGCTCGCCGGCCCGGTTGTCGCCGCGGCGGTGATCCTCGATCCGGCCCGGCCGATCGCTGGCCTCAACGATTCCAAGCAGCTGTCGGCCAGGCGCCGTGTTTTCCTTGCCGAGCAGATCCGGCGGAGCGCGCTGGCCTGGGCGGTGGCGGCAGCGAGCGTCGAGGAAATCGACCGGATCAACATCCTGCAGGCCAGCCTGCTGGCGATGCAGCGGGCGGTGACCGCGCTCGTTGACAGACATCGACTGCTCCCCGTCCAGGTGCTGGTCGATGGCAATCGCTGCCCGGAACTGGCGTACCCGGTGGCGGCCATCATCGGCGGCGATGGCAAGATCGCGGCTATCGCGGCGGCGTCGATTCTCGCCAAGACCGTCCGCGACGACGGCATGCTCGAACTGCACGCCGCCTATCCGCAGTACGGTTTTGACCGCCACATGGGCTATCCAACCGCGCTACACCTGCGAGCGCTGGCTGAACACGGCGCCAGTCCGCACCATCGTCGGAGCTTCGGCCCGGTCGCTCGGCTCAGCAAGCCATGAGACGGATCAACTCGCGCGAGAATCCGCATTACAAGGCATTGAAGAGACTCTCCGAGAGTGGTCGCGAGCGACGCAAGAGCGGTCGCGTGCTGCTCGACGGCATGCACCTGATCGAGGCCTACGGCCGGCACTGCGGGGCGCCCGAAGAAATACTGCTCAGCGATAGTGGCGCTGGCCGGCCGGAAATTGCTGACTACCTGGCAGGCCTGCCAGCTGGCAGCAGCGTGACCTTGCTTCCCGATGCGCTGTTCGCGGACCTGGCCCTGGTCGATACCCCAAGCGGAATCATGGCCGTCGCTCCCTGGCCAACGCCGGCACGACCCATCGATCACGCGGCGGACAGCGTCGTCCTCGATGGCATTCAGGACCCTGGCAACGTCGGCTCGATCCTGCGCAGCGCGGCCGCCGCCGGTTTTCGCCAGATCCTCCTGTCTGTTGATTGTGCTCAGGTCTGGTCGCCGAAGACGCTGCGGGCGGCGATGGGTGCGCATTTTCAGCTCGACATCCACGAGGGCTGCGACCTGGCCGGTTTTCTCTGCGCCTATCGAGGCTGCGCTGTGGCCACCGCCCTGGCCGCATCCACCACTCTCTATGCGGCCAGTCTGGAAGGATCTCTGGCCTGGGTCTTCGGCAGTGAAGGGCAGGGCGTGCGCTCACCAGCGCTGGCCGTCACCCGGCTACAGCTGCGCATTCCAATGCCCGGCGCAACCGAGTCGCTGAATGTCGCTGCAGCGGCTGCGATCTGCCTGTTCGAGACGGTCAGGCGTCGCCAGGAGGTCGCCGGGTCGTTGGTAGAGGATCGGCGCTAGCGCCCCGTGGCTCGAACAGATTTTCGGTCATGGCGTGCCTGATTGTCTGTAGGTACGTCAATGTCTCAAGACAATGTATCCGATGACATTTCCCCAACGCTTTCCCCGCGGCTGGTGCGGACAGGTGTTCAGCAAAACCTCGGCAGGCTATCATCGCGTCTTCCACAAGCACCTTCCGACTGGATTTCATATGCGACCGATACTCAACTGGCTCCTTGTGCTGGTCCTCGTGCTGCTGACGCCGGGCCGGATCCTTGCCGCCGAGAGCGACCCACACGCGCTGGATCGGCAGGCGCTGATCAAGCTTTTCCGCGAAATGGAAGCCAGCATCAACGCTCAGGACGTCGAGCGAATGGTGGCGCAGATGCATCCGCAGGCAACCGTCACCTGGCTCAACGGTGAAGTCTCGCGCGGGCATGACGAGATCCGGGCCTACTATCACCGGATGGTCAAGGGTGAGAAACGCTACCTCGATCGCTATCTCACCACCGCCAAGCTTGGGGCCCCGGCGCGCTTTTTTGGCAATGGCGAGATTGCCGTCGCCGACGGCACCATGGTGGACGAGTTCTTTCCGGTTGCCCGCGGGCCTTTCAGCCTGAACTCCAACTGGACGTCGACTTCGGCGAAGATCAACGGCCAGTGGCAGGTGGTCTCAATGCATCTGTCGTCGAACGTGTTTACCAACTCGTTGCTTGCCGAAGCGACACGGGCCATCTGGTATGCCGCTGGTGGCGCAGCGATCGGCGGTCTGCTGCTGGGGTGGCTGCTGGGCAGGCGGCGGCGTTAGCGGCGTCTGCTCAGGCGGACCAGCCGTAAAGTAGCAGGTGGAAGAAGACCGGCGCCGAGAGAAAGATCGAGTCGAGCCGGTCAAGCATGCCGCCATGGCCGGGAATCAGGTTGCTCCAGTCCTTGATTCCCCGACTGCGCTTGGCGGCAGACATCGCGAGGCCCCCGAGGAAGCCAAGCAGCGTGATCAGCAAGGAGATCATTGCCGCTTCAGGAATGGTGAACGGCGTGATCGACGCCAGCCCGGCACCCAGCGCGCTGGCGCTCAGGATGCCGCCCAGGGTCCCCTCGATGGTTTTCGCAGGTGACAGTTGCGGGGCGATGGCGTGGCGACCGGCAAGCCTGCCCCACAGATACTGCAGCACGTCGCTCAACTGTACGACGAGCAGCAGGTAGACCAGCAGGTAGGCCGGGTTGTAGCCTGGCTGCCCGGTGATCTGCAGCGTCAGCAGCGCCGGGACATACGAGATGCCGTACGCGCAGCTGAGCAGGCCAAGCCGCAGCGAACGGGTTCGATCGAGGAAGTCGCGCAACTGGCCCGACAGCAGGCCGAGCATCGGCAGCACCAGCATGACACAGATCGGGATGAACAGGCCGTAGAGGAGATAGCTGCCCTTCCAGACCAGCAGGTACTGCAGCGGCAGGACGAGCAGATAGCTGCCGAGCAGGAAGCCCTGCGGGATCCTGCCGGCTGGTTCCGCGGCCACGAATTCCCGCAGCGCCGCCAGCGAGGCGAGTGCAAACAGTAACGTTACCCCGATGCGTCCGGCGAGGAGCGCCAGGCCGACCAGCATGGCGATCACCCACCAGGCCCCGATGCGGCGGTTCAGGTTGTCGATGACCGCGTGCGGCTGACGGCTGGCGACGGCGATCCTCAGCACCTGCCCAACCAGTGAGGCCAGCACGAGAAGCGTGGCAATGCCGGCAATCAGCCGCCACGCCTCATCCTGCAGCGCCGGGAGCGGATAGGCGGTCATCCGGACAGGCCCGTGCGCAACAGGCAGCGCGCGGCGAATGGCATCGAACCGTCGGCACGTTCGGCGAAGGATTCGGCGTCAGGATACCGACAAAGGACGGCAACCAGCGCCAGCGAGGCCGCCGGCCAGAGCAGCCACAGCCTGGCACCGCCCGCGTCAGCCGCCCATGCGACCGGGGGCACGGAATTGTCGTGCCCTTGCAGGTTACATCCTGGAGTCAGGTACCGCTCGCCTACCCTGGTCACTGGTGGCCGCAGGCGCGCCTGACTCCGACGGAGCTTGAGCGGGCGCCGGCACGAGAGCCGGCGAAAACAGCTTCATCACCCGGTCGTCGAAGTCCGGTGGAAACGCCCAGTAGCGGGTCCCCTGGGGCGCGTCCTGGGCGGTCAATCCGCGCCGCTGCGGTTCGGCGTTCAGCAGCAACAGCCCGAGCAGGTCGCTGCTGACCCATGGGTCCTCGTACCAGAAGGCATGGGAGTTCGGGGGAAGCTTGGGAATGGCGTTGGGGTCCACCTTGATCAGGTCGAAGCCGAGGCTGCGCGAGGCCTCGAGCAGGAAGCCCGACTGCTCGGGATCGAGCTCGGTCGGGTCGGGTCGACCGATGCGCGAGGCGCGGTGCACGATGGCCGCCACTCGCAGCGCCGAATCGTTCAGGTTCGCCGCGTTGCTCACGCCGGTGACGATGTCCACGTACTTGCTCAATTCATTGATGAACTGCCGGGTGTCGATATCGGCAGCGGCAAAGTAGATGTGCTTGAGCCGCAGACGCTCACGCAATTGCTGCCGCGTTTCGCCCGGACGCGGCGAAGTGCCCAGCAGCGCCAGCGCCGGGCTCACCACTTGCGCGCCGGCGCTGTAGGCGAGCACATCGATAGCCGAAGCATCGGTGTGCTCGGCCAGCAGTTCGACCAACCGTGCGAACGGTTTCACCGAGGCCTTGGCATTGCCGACGTCGGTGAAATACCTCAGCAACGACCCCGCAGAGGGCCACACGAATGCGAGGACCACGATGCGCCGGCCCGTGAAGTGGCGCAGCTGCGCCGCCTGGGCGGCCGCGCGCGGCATCGTGTTGTTGGAACCGTGGACATAGATGACCAGTTCGTTGTTGTCGGTGGCCGCCAGCGCCTTGTTGACCAGGGCAAAGAAAGCTTGCGCTCCGGGCGAGTTCACCACGGTGTCGGTCGGCCCCAGGGATACGAGCGGTTCCAGCCAGTCGAGCTTGACGATCGGGCGTTCATCACGGTCATCGCTGGTTGAGAGCCGGTGCAGGGTCTCCCAGTCGAGCGTGTCGTCGCCGATGCGCACATGGGCCACCCCCATGCGCAGCCGCTCGCTTGGCAGGATGGTGTGGATCGGTTCGGGGGTCTCGACGATCGCGCCGCGGTTGGTGACATACACCACCGGGACGTCGGTGCTGTGCGACTTCGGCCCGGCCGTCTTGAACGGATCGATCTCGCCGGTGCGAAAGCTCACCGGCGTGGGCATCAGCCGCACCGGCGACTGGCAGGCCGCGAGCAGCGTCGTGATAACCACTGCCGCCAGGAGCGCTAGCCCTCGGTCGGTGGTGCCGCGAGTAGCACGGTCTGCGGACGAGCCTGCGGCGCGAAGCTCGACGGGCTTCATGCCCTGGCGCTGCCGGGCAAAACGTCGAGGCAGGTGCACTTCACTGCGGATGCTTCACAAGGCATGCCGTGGCTTCACGCACGATATCCGTCAGCATCTTCAACAGGCCGACTTCTTTCGAGTTTTCTGCATTTGCCCCCTTACAGCGACGATGATAACGATGCAGCCCCGGAAGCTGAAATTCACGGGCACCTGCTTCACTTACGCCCGCGCGGTTCGTGCCCGCAGGCGCTTCGACGTCCACCCATCACGAGCCCGAGACACGAGAATGCGACAACTCGTACAAGGATCGGAAAGCCAACGGCACCAACGAGAGTGTACGAGCCTTCATCAAGCAGCGTCAATCGCGCATTTGAGGCCGGCAGCCCCTGAAAAGTCATCCGCATCCCGACCGGCCCACTGCTCGAAAAGTTGTGTCAGCGCCGGTAATCCCTCACGGATCGCCGCGGGCCCCGGATTGAGGATGACCGCTGATTTGATTTCATGCACTTGCCCGCAGACAACCGCCGGCACTCCCGCCCAGCCGGGCCGGGCGGCAACGTTCTCGGGGCGGAATTTCCTGCCGCACCAGGAGCCGATGATAATCTCCGGAGCGCGCCGAACAATTTCCAGCGGGTCGGCGATGATGCGGTCCTTGGCTGATTGTTTGGCAGCGTTTTCGCGGAAGATGTCTTTGCCGCCGCCGATGGTGATCAGATCCGATACCCAGCCGATGCCGGATATCGGTGGGTCGTTCCATTCCTCGAAATAGACTTTCGGCCGGCGCGGCAGCCTGGCGGCTGCGGCGCGTGAGTGTTCGATGATCTTCTCCAGATCGGCAACCAGCGCCATGGCTTTTCCCTCGGCGCCGACCAGCCGGCCGACGGTCGCGATCATCGCCAGAATGTCTTCGACGCTGCGCTGGTTGAAGGCGTGCACCGCCACGCCGGCCTGGATCAGATCGCGGGCGATGTCGGCCTGCAGATTCGAGAAGGCGAGTACCAGATCGGGCTGAACAGCGAGGATTTTGTCGATGTCGCCACTGGTGAAGGCGAAGACTTTGGGCTTCTCCTTGCGCGCACGCGGCGGGTGAACGGTGTAGCCGCTGATGCCGACGATGCGCTCCTGCTCGCCGATTGCGTAGAGCACCTCGATGGTTTCGGTGGTCAGGCAGGCGATGCGTTGCGGCAGACGTTTCGACATCAGGGTTCACCTTCGTTGGTCAGTTATTCAAGGCGCTACGATTCGGCGTCATTACCGGGCTCGCGGCGTAAATCCAGTGGGGCACCGCCGGATTGTCTATCATGATCTCTATTTTTCGCTAGAGGTGACCCGGTCATGTCCGTTATCTGCGTTTGCCTGAGCCCGGGATTCCAGCGCTCGGTAATCATCGATTCCCTGATTCCGGGCGAAGTCAACCGGCTCAAGAGTGTCATGGTCGATGCCGCAGGCAAAGGGGTGAATGTCTGCCGGGTGCTGCAGCGACTGGGCATCGAGGCATTCTGCCTGGCTCAAGGCGGTAGCAACGCGGATGAGCTGATGGCGCTGGCCAGACGGGAAGGGCTGGATCTTCGACTCATCCCCTCATCCGGCCGATTGCGTACCTGCACCTCGATTGTGGAAACCTCCATGGTCACGGGGAGTCGGGTAACCGAGCTCGTTGAACCCTCGTCCCCGGTCGATGAATCCTGCGTCAACACCATGACCCAAACGGTGCAGGCGCTGTTGCCGTCTGCTACAGCTCTGGTGTTTGCCGGCTCGATGGCGCCTGGCTATCCGGCTGGATATCCGGCCCATCTGGCCAGCATGGCCCGGAAGTCAGGGGTGCCTGTACTGCTTGATGTGCAGGGCCCTGTTCTCCTGGATACCCTTGCTGCCCGACCGGCCGTGGTCAAGATCAATCTCGCCGAGTTCGCCGCAACATTTCTCCCTGGACGCTTCAGCGGCGGCGAGCATGGCGGCGTCCTGGCTGAAGCGCTGGTTTCTGCTGACATCATGAATGCCGTTTCCGAGGTATCGCGGGACCATGCCACAAGCTTCGTTCTTACGCGTGGCGCCCAAAGCATTCTACTGGCCCGTGACGGAGAGGTACGATCAAGACCGGTACCTGCGCTTCCTGCGGAGCAAGTCATCAACCCGATTGGTTCCGGGGACGCATTCCTTGCCGGGATGCTTGCGCAACTGTTGACGTCCTGCAGCAACCCGGACTGGGACAACTTACCGCTGGAGGCTCTGGAAAAAGCCATCGGCCTGGCGACGGCTTGCGCTCAGTCAAATGCACGAACCGTTCGCCCCGGACTCCTCGAGGATTCTTTCGCAACGTCGCGGTAGTCGTTGATCGATGCAGGTTCCAGATTACGGAAAGTGCGACGGTAAGCAGCGGCACTAATGGCGAGTGCGACGACGATCAGAGCCGCGGCAACCAGGAAGGTGATCCGCATGCCGATGGCAACGGCGTCGGGAGAGGCTGTGGTAATGTCGATCGTCGCCGATCCGAAAGCGAAGACGGCCCCCATGACGGATGCGCCGGTGATCAGGCCCAGATTGCGCGACAGATTGAGCATGCCGGAGATAGCGCCTCGTTGGTTCGGGCTGACATCGGTCATGACTGCAGTATTGTTGGCCGTCTGGAACAGCGCATAGCTGGCAGTGATGACGACGACGGGTGCGATGTAACCCGGAATGGCGAGTATCGTCGGCAAAAGGGATAACGCGATAGCACCGGCTGCCATTCCGAGAAGTCCAAGGGTGGTGACACATTGGGTGCCAAGCCGGCCGGCCAGGCGGCCGGCCGGCACCGCGGTCAGCGCAGCCACCGCCGGGCCGACGGACAGAACGAGACCAACCATTGCCGTGTCCAGCCCGAGAGAACGAGAGAGATAGAATGGACCGACAACCAGGGTCGTCATCATCACGGTTGAGACGAGGGCACTAGTGGCCAGGCTCGCACTTAGCTCAAGCTTGCGAAACATCGCCATCTGGATCAAGGGTGATGTCGTTCTCGCTTCGGCCAACAGGAAAAGACCGGCGCCGATCAAGGCAGCCAAAAGCAGCGCCATGTTGATCCGACCGAAACCGCCGCGCCCGGTCGTCATCGCCAGCGCATAGGCGGCGAGGGTCAAAGCAAGGAGGAACGTGCCTCTCGTGTCGAAACTGACGCGCCCGTTCTTCGGCCTGCTTTGATCAACGTGCAGGTAGCGATGGGCGAGAAAAAGTGTCAGGGCACCCAGCGGCAGGTTGGTGAGAAATATTGCCCGCCAACCGAGTTCTGCGATCAGGACGCCACCGAGCGATGGGCCCAGCGCAGTGCCGATTGCCGACATTGTCCCCAGCAGGCCAATGGCACTGCCCGTTTTTCCTTTCGCTACCGTCTCGCTGACGAACGCCATGGCAAGGGCCATCATGATGGCTGCGCCAAGGCCTTGCAGCGCACGGGCAGCAATCAGCAGCCAAAGCGTGGGTGCCATGCTGCACAGGAGCGAGGCGAACGTGAACAGGAAAATGCCGAACAACAGCAGCTTTTTGCGGCCAATGAGGTCGCCGAGCCGTCCGGCGCTGACGATCAGGGTTGTGATCGCAAGCAGATAGGCGATGACGATCCACTGGACCGCCTGGAAGGAAGCGGTGAACGCCTCCGCCAGGTTCGGCAAGGCCACATTGGCAATGCTCGTGCCGAGGGACGATAGCAATACCGATAGCGCCAGGCTGGCCAGCGCCCAACCCACCGAAGGCCTCGCTTCCGCTTTTCGTGAGACCTCCTCAACTTGTCCTGCAATGATTGTTTTCACCATGAACTCCTTTGATGTACAGCCCGGGACGGGGCTATCTGAATCGTAGGTCTTCGCACGACATGGCGGAAGGCGCAGCATTTGCATGTTATTAATGCGTCTGGCGCCCTATATCGAACAAACACTGCTATCGTTACCCCATGTCGAGACCCGATCTGAACCTGCTTTTCACCCTGGATGTGTTGCTCGCCGAAGGCAGCGTTGCCGGCGCTGCCCGACGTTTGCGGCTCAGTCCATCGGCCATGAGCCGGGCGCTGGCGCGGCTGCGCGAGACGACGGGCGATCCTTTGTTGGTCAGGGCCGGGCGCGGTCTCGTTCCGACGCCGCGCGCGATCGAACTGCGCGCGCAAGTGGGCCAGCTGGTGCGGGACGGGGAGGCTGTTTTACGCCCGGCCGAAAGGCTTGACCTCAAACAACTGGTCCGGACCTTCACGCTACGGACCAGCGAAGGTTTCGTCGAAAATTTCGGACCCGATTTGATTGCCCGCATTGGCGACGAAGCACCCGGCGTACGGCTATGCTTTGTGCAAAAATCCGACAAAGACAGCAAGCCGCTACGCGATGGGCTTGTCGATCTGGAAACCGGTGTTGTGGGGCAGTCGACGGCGCCGGAACTGCGGGCGCAGGCATTGCTCCGGGATCGTTTCATCGGCGTCGTGCGCATGGGGCACCCGCTGAGCCAGGGTGAAGTCACACCTTCCCGTTATGCGGCCGGACGGCATGTCTACGTCTCGCGTCAGGGTGTGGACAAGGGGCCGATTGATGAGGCGCTGAGAGCAGTCGGGCTGGAACGCAAGATCGTCACCATCGTCGGTGGCTTTTCGACCTCGTTGGCCCTGGCCCGGGCATCAGACCTGATCGCCAGCGTTCCCGAACGACACACCGGGAATCTGCGCGAAGGCATGTACAGTTTCCCCCTTCCGGTCAGCACGCCGGAGATCACGATTTCACTGCTTTGGCACCCAAGGCTGGATGCCGACCCAGCACATCGCTGGTTACGTGGTCATGTCAGGAACGTCTGCGCGGCACTCCGCTAGATGATTGGAGCAACACCGACGGAGGCGAGCGGCGGTTTCTGAATCGCTTTGTCGAACCTGATGCGCGTTCTGAAGGTTGATTCGGATGGCCCAGATGTCCTTCGGCTTCAGCGGCGGCTTCTGACCAACCGATTTGCCTTTGTTCCAGGGTTCCCGGCGGTGATTGGATTCCATAATTGGGAGACCGTGATCGGCTCTTTCGTAAGCCGCTGCGTCATGCCAGACTCGGGTGTAGTTGATCACCCGCCACCCATTGCATCGTCGCCAGTCCGCCTCAACTGCCGCCTTCAATTCACTGCCACTCTCCAGGCAGCAGGCAGTCCTCGGGGTGCTATTTGGGTGGGGCTCACGCGTTACCTGGAGACCCGCCTCAAACTCAAGGTCAATTCTGCTTTGGCATCAGCCGTATTACCGGCCGATCCCGGAGCTGGATGAGTGGCTGCGCCGCCGCGTGCGCATGTGTTACTGGAAACAGTGGCGCTGGCCGTGGACGAAGATCAGCCACCTGGTGGCTTTGGGCGTCCGCCTGAAGACGGCGATCCAGCATGGCGTCGTCAGCAGCCAGCGCTACTGGCATATGGCGCGAACCCCGGCGGTACAACAGGCCCTTTCCACTGCCTGGCTGGAGGCGCAAGGCCTCCTCAGCGTCAAGGCCCTGTGGTGCAAGGCCCAGGGCTACTCGGCTCAAGTCACTTCGTCGAGCGCGCCAACTCGTTGAACCGCCCACTGCGGACCCGCACGGTGGGTGGTGTGGGGGCCGGGGGCGAGAAACCTCCGGCTATCCGATTCGCCCCGGACCACCGACTAAGCCGCCTTGTGTTGAGACACATACTCGCGTAAGGCTTCGTCCATGCGAGTTTGCCAACCGGCGCCAGTAGCACGGAAATAAGCAAGAACCTCGGGGCTGTATCGCACTGCGACTTGCTCCTTGGTTGGGTTTTTGTTTGGCCCACGAGCGCGACGTGCGGCAACTGCCTCGCGCAGTTCATCCGCTGAATGGGTGACAAAAGCATTATTCCAATCGTCCGGCTGAGTAGCCGGAGAATCACTTACAGAAACTGGCCCACGCTTCACGTTCATGTTTTTCCGCCTTTCGCGCTGAAATAATATGGGGCCATTCGTCGTCGCCCGGCGTCCAGACGACGAACAGCATTTCTTCCCCGTGCCAGCCAACACTCTGAAAGCGCAACTCGCCATAAGCTTGGCGCGCATCTTCGCGGGTCAGCAAGTCACCATCGAAGAAACTCGACAGCGCCGCCAGATC
This sequence comes from Candidatus Accumulibacter necessarius, assembly GCF_036625085.1. NCBI lineage: Bacteria > Pseudomonadati > Pseudomonadota > Betaproteobacteria > Candidatus Accumulibacter > Candidatus Accumulibacter necessarius. The sequence goes on from NZ_JAZKUM010000003.1 coordinate 81,167, forward strand.
AATGCCGTGTTTGGCAATGTTCGCTTGGCGCTTGGTTTCGTCGTAGCTAGCCATCATCAAATTGTAGATACATTCTGTCCGAGAGTCAAGGCAAACTGTAGGTGCAATTAAAGGTGGGCCGAAGGGGTCGAACGTTCGAGGTGAGGCGCCCGCAGCGGCCAGAACGACCATTGCTGGCTGGAGTGGCCCATGTACAGACCACGGTTTGCGCGATAACGAGCAAGCAAGCGGGAAACTGTGGTCCCCTATTCTTCCACCGGGTCGGGAACTGACGGGGCGCAGTTGGGGGATTTCCATGACCGTTCGGCTGAACAAACTGGGGAACTTCCTGCGGGGTTGGTTCGGGTACTTTGGCATCAGCCAGTATTACCGGCCGATCCCGGCGCTGGATGAGTGGCTGCGCCGCCGCGTGCGCATGTGTTACTGGAAACAGTGGCGCTGGCCGCGGACGAAGACCAGCCACCTGCTGGCTTTGGGCGTTCGCCTGAAAACGGCGATCCAGCATGGCGTCAGCAGCCAGCGCTACGGGCATATGGCGCGAACCCCGGCGGTACAAAAGGCCCTTTCCATTGCCTGGCTGGAGGCGCAAGGCCTCCTCAGCGTCAAGGCCCTGTGGTGCAAGGCCCAGGGTTACTCGGCTCAAGTTACTTCGTCGAGCGCGCCAACTCGTTGAACCGCCCACTGCGGACACCCACGGTGGGTGGTGTGGGGGCCGGGGGAGAGAAACCTCTGGCTACCCGATTCGGCCACATTCGCTACTACGCGTGCCGCTCCTTGCGCCCAAGACCTTCCGCGATGAACGTGACAACAAGGGTATTTAGTGACACGCCCTCTGCCTTTGCGCGTGTAGCCAACCGCGCGTGGATCGTCTTTGGAACGCGGGCGACAAACTTTCCGGATGCGACACCCCCGCTGTTCGGGGCTGGAATTGGTAGATCCCTGGCCTTGAGTGCGGCAATCGTTGACTTCAAGGCATCCTTCCCGTTCGCGAGTGCTTCCTCGACTGTCTCGCCATCGGAGAGGCACTCCGAGAAATCAGGGTACGAGATGAGAAAGCCACCGCCTTCCTCAGCCGACAGCGGGCGGATCTCAAACGGGTAGTCAATTCTCTTTCCCATGGTTCATGCTCCTTCAACGAGTTCCAGGAACTTCTTGACATAGATCGGCTTGATAGGACGCCGGGCCGGAACGGGGAGCGTCTTGCCATCAGCGCGCACAAAGACGCAGTGGCTGGTTCCAACGTGCCGCCAGTCGATTCCGTTCTGGCGCGCTACTGTTTGAAGCTGCGCAAGCTTCTAGTCGAGTGGATTGCTACGCATGGCTTGAAGCAGTTTTGCGGCAGTATTCATGGTGCATGATGATACTGCGGGCAACATCACTGCGCAAGCAGTGCAACTGCAAGAAACGGTGCAAAGAGCAGCAACGAACTGGAACCCTTCCTATGGGGCCGAACGTTGAAATTTAGCGGTGAGCGAAGCGAGTCCGCTGCAATGCCAAGTTAGCCTCCGGTGGTGGGCTGGCGGGGGCAGGAATGACCGTCCACCCTTCGGCTGCGTGTTTGTTCTGGCGCGCCTGTAGATCGGCAAAAATGCGATCGAGATCGAAGCCAAAACCAGCGGCGTGTTGTTCGCGAATCGCTCGTACTTCGTGGATGATGCTATCAGTCATATTCATCTCCCAAGAGTTCGTCAGGTGTACAAATGAAAGGCAAGAACAAACCCAGCGGTCGGAAATGCTCGGCGATTCGCGCTTGAATTGCCGGGTTGGCAATATGCCGGCAGTTCCACGTCAGCAGATAGTCCACGAAATGAACTGTGGCGATCGAAATATGCATGGCGTCCTCGCTCGCCTTGATCGCCACGATACCTGAAGAACCAGCCCTTTCGCGATTTCAACGCTGTGCGCGTTGATGTCGAGCAGCGGTCTTGCCAATAGCGCGTCGAGCCGTCTGCTTGCTTCAACAGCATGTTCCAGGCTGCATTCAGTGACGACAAGTTCCGATGCCACCAAGTCGAATTCGCCACGTCGATCCCAGAAGAGAAAAGTGCTCTGCTGATGACCAGCTTCGATCACGTTCTTGCTGGGACGAGCGGTAAGGTAGCTGATCACGGAGGTTTCAACGTAGATTTTGCGTCTTCTCATAATCTCAGTCTTGGTTCAGAAACCGTGGTCTGTCCCCTATTGTCTTCCCAAGTCGGATGAAAAGTTTGGCCTTTAATCGACCCTGGCCCCTTTTAGCTTTTCGGGCAGTGGCGGTTGCGGCACGAGTGATAGACGTGTCGCGTCACCCCGCAGCCGTCACAGGTCTCGACGTGGCCGCCGAGGATGGCCGTGCGACAGGCGACGATCGCCCGCCAGACCTTGGCCTTAGCCGACGACAAAGCGTGCTTGGCGAGGTACGCCGGCCCGTGCCAGCGGAAGACCTCGGCCAGGGTCACTGGCGGTGGCTCAACTGGGCGGGTCGAGCAGGTCCAGGGGCGAGGGGTTGCCGGTCAGCTTTGAGCGTGCCAGATGCAGATAGCGCGAGGTGGTCGACAGATGACCATGGCCGAGGAGCCGGCCGATGCTGTAGAGATCGACGCCGGCTTCGAGCAGGTGCGTGGCGAAGGCATGGCGAAGACCGTGGATGCCGCCTTCGGGGGCGATGCACGCGGCGTTGCGTGCCGCATAGTAAATCCGCTGGGCGGTCTGGATTTCCATCGGGCCGGTGCCGGCCCGGTTGGCGAACAACCAGAGCCGCGGCCGGGTGTCGCGCCAGTAGGTGCGCAAGGCGGCGAGCAGGTGCGGCGACAGCAGCGTGTAACGATCCTTGCCGCCTTTGCCCTGGCGCACCTTGAGGCACATGCGATCGGCGGCGCTCTCGATGTCCCCCACCTGCAGGGCGCAGACTTCCGAGACCCGCAAGCCGGCGGCGTAGGTGGTCATCAATAGCGTTCGCCCGCGCAGGGTTCTCGCCGAGTCGATCAGGCGCGCGACTTCCTCGCGCGAGAGGATCTGCGGCAGGCGCTGGGGCACTTTGGCCATCGGGATGTCGAAGCCGGCTTCCGGGCGCCCGAGCACCCGCCGATAGAGGAAGCGGAAGGCACACGAGGCTTGATTGACGCTCGCGTAAGCGAGCTTCTTGTCGCGAATCAGGTGCAGCAGGTAGGCCTGGACTTCCTCGACACGCAAGTCCGCCGGCGATCGCTGGTAGTACTTCGCCAGTTCGACCAGCGCACCGATGTAGGCTTCCTGGGTCCGTGCCGCCATTCCCCGCAGGCACATGGCGTTGCTCATTCTTTCACGCAGCTCACTCATGACTCTCTCCTCGGTTGCTGCGGGGACGTCCCCCGCAGCCAGGAGGATCGAGGATTTGCCAGCGAGTCGGGAAGCGAGGCGTCGAGACCTCAAGCGGTCAGGGTAAGGGCGAGGACGAACGCAGGCAGCAGCGGAAGGAGAGCGCAAGGGCGCTGGGGTGCCTACGCCAGCGCAGAGCGCTTTAGTTCAACGTGATGTAGCCGTCCCAATTGACGGTTTGCTTTGCGTCGCTAGTCGTTTGGCATTGATCCAATTCAGATAAAAATCCATTTGGAACAATATGATAAAAATTCCCGGCGTCAACTAAAAGATTCGGCAATTGCGTCTTTTTCAAAGGCGCATTCATGGGCTGGGTGCCCGTTGCGGATACCCAATATGGCAGAGGTCTATGGGAACTATACCATGCCCCGGGGAACCCGCCGGGGTCAGTTCGCTGGGCTCGCCGCGCATGGGTTTCAACGAGCCGAGGAAGAGGGGACAGGCCTGTTCGCGGTCAGCGATCACCCGGTTCGTCTTCTGCCGTTGCGCCTGTGAGGCGAGCTGAAGACCGCCTGCGCCGGGAGAAAGACGCCAGCGCCTGCTGCTGCCAAGGCGCCTGACGACAAGCTTCATGAGCCCGGTTTCGCGCGCCGGAACGGTGGCGTCCGGGATCGTCGGCGCTGCCCGGACGACCGGCTTCTGGCTTCTCCAACCCGCAAGCCGGGCGGGCGAGCACTCCGGACGTCGTACACCCGCTAGATGCTCGTGGTGCCACGGCCCACCGGGGCCGCGGCACCACGAGCCAGCAATCAGTCGCTCGCGCCGGCGCGCACGTCGAATTCCACTTTCCAGCGCTGCGGTCCATCGTGCGGTAGCGCCTCGAGTTCGAGTGTTCCGGCCTCGGTGACGCGGGCATGCAGCCGCACGCGCACCACTTCGCCGGCGGCGCGGCCGTCGCTTGGCAGCGTCGTCTGGATCTCGTCGAGTTCCTGCAGTTCGTCGGGTTCCCAGTCTTCGAGCAGGGTGCCGACCTGGTCCTGGCGGCGAACCGACGAGCCGAAGAAGCGGAAGCGGACCTGCTCCCCGACGACCAGGCCGAATTCGAGCGCCGACAGGGCGGCTTCGGTGCCTTCCTCCATGCCGAAAGGCGCCAGGCACAGCGCCTGCACCGGCGGCTGCATGCCGGGTACGGCGGGCATCACCGATTCGACGGCGACGTAGTAGGCGCGCGCCGTGCCGCCGCGGATGCGCACGCCCTGGCCGCGGCGGACGTAGCCGTAGTAGGCGGCGCCGCGGGCGACGGCGAGGTCGAGGTCGGCGCCTTCGAGCAGGCGGGCAGCCGGCGCCTCTCGGCGGCGAGCCAGGAATTGACTGTCGACAGCGTGCGCTCGGCGAGCAGATCGGACTTGAAGACGCCGCCGTTGAACAGCACGGCGGTCGGATGCAGGAAGCTGGCGTCGGCCGGCAACTCGCCGCTGAAGCCTTCGAGATCGGCCGTCGCTGCCACCTGGCGGGCGAGGAAGGCGGCGAGGTGGCGGGTGACGGCGGCATCCTGCGCGTAGGGCAGGCCGAGCTGGGTCAGGCCGGCGCGGCCGCGACCCTGCGGGCGATCGGCGATGGCGGCCGGCGGGAAGAAGCCTTCGAGCAGGGTGGTGGCCAGTTCGTCGCGCGTCAGCTCGCTGCGGATCGAGCCGCCGATCAGCTTGGCGCCGCGGCTGGCGATGACCAGCGGCACCTGCTTGACTTCGGGATCGCTGAGCAGCGTCTCCTTGGCCGATCGGCAGGCGTGGGTCAGCGCCCGCAGTTGCCAGGCGTCGAGCTTGCTGCCTTGCGCCGACAGCTTGCCGGCGACGGCATAGGCCAGCGCCAGGTCCATGTTGTCACCGCCGAGCAGGATGTGCTCGCCGACGGCGACGCGGTGCAGTTCGAGCGTGCCTTCGCGTTCGAGCACGGCGATCAGCGAGAAGTCGCTGGTGCCGCCGCCGACATCGACGACCAGGATGATGTCGCCCGGCCGTACCTGCTTGCGCCAGCCGCCGGCGCTCTTCTGAATCCAGCTGTAGAGCGCCGCCTGCGGCTCCTCGAGCAGGATCATGCGCTCGCAGCCGGCGGCGCGGGCTGCTTCGGCGGTCAGTTCGCGCGCGGCCGGGTCGAAGGAGGCGGGGATGGTGACGACGATCTCCTGCTCGGCGAAGGGCGCGGTCGGTTGCGCCTGGTCCCAGGCGGCGCGCAGATGGGCGAGATAGCGCAGCGAAGCCTCGAGCGGCGACAGGCGGGCCACTTCCGGCGGCGCGTCGTTGGGCAGGATCGCCGCACGCCGGTCGACGCCGGCGTGGCAGAGCCAGCTCTTGGCGCTCGAAACCAGGCGGATCGGCGTCGCCGCACCGCGGCTGCGGGCCATTTCGCCGACCGCGTAGTCCTGCTCGGCGGTCCACGGCAGGCTGAGGTCGCCGGCGGCGAGTTCGCTGGCGTGCGGCAGGTAGATGAACGACGGCAGCAGGCCGATCGACTCGACCGAACCGGGGGCAGTCAATTGCGGGATCGGCAAGACATGCTGCGTGACCTGTTCGCCATCACAGGCGCCGATATCGACGTAGGAGAGGGCGCAATGGGTGGTGCCGAGGTCGATGCCGATGGAGAACCTGGGCTCGCTCATAGTTCCACCTCCGCGGGGCGACGATGCGCAGGTCGTGGCTGCCGGCGAGCCTGGGCAGGCGGGTTTCGCTCACGCGCCAGCCACGGTGGGTGATGCTGCCGTTGAACGGCGGCTGGCCGACGACGTTGCCGGTGACGCGGATCGCCGCCGCATCAAAGCCTGCCGGCAGCGTGACGCGGCTGCCCTCGGCTTCGCTGCGCACCGGGCCGATGGTGAAGTTGTCTTGCAGCACCTTGCGGCAGCCTTCATGCACGACGCGGGCAGCGGCGCCAACGTCGGCGTCGGCGTAGGCGGCAATGTCTTCCTGGATGAAATCGATCAGGCGTGCTTCGCGCTGCAGCAGACCGAGGAGTTGCAGCGCGCCGTCCGGCGCGGCTTCGACCAGCGGCGGTGCGCTCGGCTTTGCAGCGGCCGGAGCGGGGGCCGAGGGCTCGGCGCGCTGCTCGCCGGCACGCAAGGCCTGGACGCGGGCGGCGAACTGGCCATCGGCAATGATCGAGAAAAAGCTGCCAAAGGCAAGGGAGATTCTGCTCAACAGGGATGGGTTGGCTTGTTTCATGGAATGTTCCTGGTGTTTGCCGCACAGGCGGCCATGTCGGGTGTTGTCAGGCTCGGCAGCGGCTGCGCCGTGCGGCCAGGCGAGTCGAACGCCGGTTCTTCCGCGATCCGGGGTTGCTCGGGCTGGCGCATGGTAGCGATCGCCGGGGTCAGACGCAACGCCGGTCGGTGATCGTCGCCAGGGCGCTGATGAGTCTCTGGCGGGTACCTCAGGGGCGTCTGCTGCAGCGCAATATAAACCATTTTGCCGATTTCGGGTAGCGCGCCTCGCTCTCGCTGGATTGCCGGATGTGCGATTGACCGGGCATTGCCGACCCGTTACAGTGGCTTGGGCAAGGGCGCTTTCTTGCCAGGGATTCCGGGTTTGCGTACAGGGAGGATGCCGCATGAAGTCGAACCGTCGATGCCTGTCGGTCGCGCTGCTTTGCAGTGCGATCACGTTTGCCGGCCTGCCGGCGCGGGCGCAGCAATACACCAGTGATGGCGCGGTGCGTCCAGACCGCGCGCTGTCGCCGGAGGAGACCAACCCGGGACCGGTGCTGTCGCCCGGTGCGGTGCGTCCCGACCGTGCGCTGTCGCCGGAAGAGACCGATCCCGGGCCGGTGCTGTCGCCGAATGCCGTACCGCGTGACCGGGCGCTGTCGCCGGAGGAGACCAACCCGCCGCCGGTCCTCTCGCCCGGCGCTGTCCGCCCCGATCCGGCGCTGCCGCCGGATTAGTCCCCTGGCAGGCGCTGGACAAACCAGCGCGCCGTCTCGCGGGCGACCAGCTCGAACGCCGCCGCGGAATCCGGCGAGTGCGTATTCGCCGGCAGCAGCCTCAATTCCTTGCGGCAGCTGATTTCGCTCAGGGCTCGCCGGTTGCTGGCGGCGACGCGCTCGTCGTCCTCGGCGACGAGAAGCAGCAACGGCGCGGTGAGCGACCGCAGGTAAAGCATCCCGGCGAGATCGATCAGGCCACCTCGGCACACGACGGCGTAGACGTCGTGGTCGCGCAGCGCGGCAACCCGCAGCACGACCGGCGAGCAGTCGCCGGCGGCGCAGAGGCCGATCGGCAGCGTCGGCAGTTCGCCGAGCAGCATGCGTTGCTTGAGCAGCGCCAGGGCATCGAGCAGGCGCCTGGCGAGCAGCGAGACATTGCGTGGCGATCGGCGAAGCGCTCCTCGGCGTCGGTCAGCAGGTCGAGCGTCAGCGTGCCGATGCCGGCGTGCTGGAGGATCACGGCCAGCGCGTCATCGCGCGCCTCGGGGGCCGGGCCGGCGTGGGTCAGGACGACCACCGCCGAGATCTTCGCCGGCAGGCTCAGCCGGCCGTGCAGCGAGCCGTGCCCGGCGTTGATCGAGATCGCCGTGTCGCCGGGAAAGGAGATCGCTTCGGTCAACGACGCAGCAGCCTGACCGGGACGCGGCGCGGCCCGAAAGGCTTGCCGAAGCGGGCAAAGTGGCCGGCAATCATCGTCCCGCAGTGCGGACAGCGGCCGTCGCTGGGCAGGTCGTAATGGCGGATGTTGTACCAGTCACGCTCGATCAGCGCCGCCTGGCAGCCGGGGCAGAAGGTGGTGCCGCCCTCGGTGTCATGAACGTTGCCCGTGTAGACATAGTGCAGGCCGGCGTCGAGCGCGATGCGCCGTGCCTGGGTCAGCGTCGACGGCGGGGTCGCCGGCAGATCGTCCATCTTCCAGTCGGGGTGGAAGGCGGTGAAGTGCACCGGCACATCCGGCCCGAGTTCGCGCGCCACCCAGTCGGCGAGCGCCTTGATCTCGCTCGCCGAATCATTCTTGCCCGGAATCAGCAGGGTGGTGATCTCGAGCCAGCACTTCGTTTCGTGATGGATGTAGGCGAGGATGTCGAGCACCGGTTGCAGGTGGCCGCCGCACAGCTTGAAGTAGAAATCGTCGGTGAACGCCTTGAGGTCGACGTTGGCACCGTCCATGACGGCGAAAAACTCGCGTGCCGGTCGGCATGGATGTAGCCGGCAGTGACCGCAACCGTCGGATGCCGCGCTCGTGGCAGGCGAGGGCGGTGTCGATCGCGTACTCGGCGAAGATCACCGGATCGTTGTAGGTGAAGGCCACCGACTGGGCGCCGTAGGCGACCGCCGCCGCGGCGATGCCGTCCGGGCTCGCGCGTCGAGCAGGCGGTCCATGTCCTTCGACTTCGAGATGTCCCAGTTCTGGCAGAATTTGCAGGCCAGATTGCAGCCGGCGGTGCCGAAGGACAGGATGGCCGAGCCGGGAAAGAAATGGTTGAGCGGCTTCTTTTCGATCGGGTCGATGCAGAAGCCGGACGAACGGCCGTAGGTCGTCAGCACCATCTGGCCGCCGAGGTTCTGGCGAACGAAACAGGCGCCGCGCTGGCCCTCATGCAGCTTGCAGTCACGCGGGCAGAGGTCGCACTGGATGCGTTCGTCCTCGATCGCATGCCACCAGCGGCCGGGGTGGGCGGACTCCGGTACTTTCGGCTGGTGGTTCACTTCTCTTTCCATTTGCGTACTCCATAGCGCGCGAGGGTCGGTCCGCGTGCCAGAAATCGGCCGGCAGGCCGGCCTTGAGTTTCAGTTGCGCCATGAACTGGCGCGCATCCGGGAGCGATTCCCAGACCTGCGGCAGGAAGGTCGCGCGCCGTCTGCCGTAGGACAGCACCAGGCCATCGATGCCGGGCCGCAGGCGCGCCAGGGCGTCGGCCTCGTCGGTCACCGGGAAGGGTTCGGCCGGCGTCAGCAGCGAAACCTCGACGCGGGTACGAGGAAACTCCTCCTCGCTCAGGGGCGCAAAGCGGTGGTCACGGAAAGGCCGCGGCGAGCGCGTTCTCGGCGACGTCGATGGCCAGCGGCCGGTGCGCTTCAAGGCTGCCGATGCAGCCCCGCAACTGGCCGTTCTGCGTCAGCGTGACGAAGGTCGCGCCGGGCTCGGCGAGTTCCGCCACAGGCTCGACGGGGAACCCGGTGAGGCCGAAGCGTTTGGCGATGGCGTTGCGCGCCGTCACCAGCAGGGCGCTGCCGAGGCCCTCAGTGGACATGTTCGGGCTCCGCGCTGAAGGTGAAGGCGCCGTAGCCGACGACCCGCGAGCGATCGCCGGCGGTGTCGCCCGAATTGCGCAGGTCGACCAGCTCGGCCTTCAGGCCATGCCGACGTGCGGCGAGCAGCAGGCCATTGACCGGTGTCGCGCCGCAGGCCTGTTGATGATCGATGTGCGGTTCGAGGGCGACGATATGCCGCGCGGTGTTGCTGTCGGTCTCGCGCGCGAGCGCGTAGGGCAGGTAGTGGGAGAGATCGGAGCTGATCACGATCAGCGTCTCGTCGCCACCCCACAGGCATTCGAGCACCTCGGCCACCTGTGCCGCCGAGGCGCGGCCGACGGCGAGCGGCACCAGCGTGAACTCGGCGAGCACCGTCTGCAGGAACGGCAACTGCACTTCGAGCGAGTGCTCAAGGGCATGCGCGGCGTCGCTGACGACCACCTGCGGCAGATGGTCGATGGCGGCGATCGCCTCCTGGTCGATCGGGATGTCGCCGAGCGGCGTGGCGAAGGCGGCGGCGGAGGGCACCGCCAGGCCATCGACCGCGACGCGGTGCGTCGGGCCGAGCAGGACGACGCGCCGGATGCTCTGGCGCGCAGGGAAGCGAGCGGTGCATAGACGCTGGCGGCGATCGGTCCCGAATAGACGTAGCCGGCATGGGGGGCAATGATCGCCTTCGGTCGCCCCGCGCTGCAGCGACGGCGCCCGGTCGAGCATTTGCTGGAGGTCACGGATCAGGCCGCCTGGCGACGCCGGGTAGAACATGCCGGCGACCGCGGCTGGACGGATGTGGGGTGTCGAGTAGCTCATGTTCGTGCTCCTTAACGAATAGCTTAAAATTAGACCATGCCACGCTACTACGCAATCGTTCCCGCTGCCGGTACCGGCTCACGCTTCGGCGGCGACACCCCCAAACAGTACCAGTCGCTCGCCGGGCGACCGCTGATCCACTACAGCCTGGCGGCCTTGTGCCGCTGCCCGCGCATCGACCGCGTCTGGGTCGTGCTCTCTCCCGACGATAGATGGTGGCGACAGTACGACTGGACAAGCCTTGGCCACAAGCTGGAGACGGTTTTCTGTGGCGGTGCGACGCGATCCGAAAGCGTCGCCAATGGCCTGCGTGCGGCGGCGACGGCGCGCACGACGACGACTGGGTGCTGGTACATGACGCCGCTCGCCCCTGCCTGTCGCAGGCCATGCTCGCTGCGCTGTGTGACGAACTGGCCGACGATCCGGTCGGCGGCCTGCTGGCGACGCCGGTGGCCGATACGCTGAAGCGTGTCGACGATGAACAGCGGGTGGCGCGCACCGAGTCGCGCGATGGCCTGTGGCAGGCGCAGACGCCGCAGATGTTTCGCTACGGCCTGCTGACGCGGCTCCTGGCCGAGCACGCCGGCGGCACCGACGAAGCGTCGGCGATCGAGGCCGCCGGCCTGAAGCCCCGACTGGTGCGCGCCGATGCCAGCAACCTCAAGGTGACCTTTCCGGCCGACCTGCGTCTGGCCGAGATGATCCTGCAGGCGACGGCAAGGGGCGGCGAATGATCCGCGTTGGCCAGGGTTGCGACATTCACGCGCTGGTTCCCGGCCGCAAGCTGGTGCTTGGCGGCGTCGACATCCCGCATCCTGCCGGCCTGCTCGGTCACTCGGATGCGGATGCGCTGCTGCATGCGATCACCGACGCGCTGCTCGGCGCGGCAGCGCTGGGCGACATCGGTCGCCATTTTCCCGATACCGACGAGCGCGTATCGCGGTGCCGACAGCCGGCAGCTGCTGCGCGCGACCGTCGCCCTGCTGCTGCAGGACGGCTGGCAGGTCGGCAACGTCGACGCGACGATCATCGCCCAGGCGCCGAAGATGGCGCCGTACCTGCCGCAGATGGTGGCCAATATCGCCGCCGACCTGCAGGTGCCCGTGAACTGCGTCAACGTCAAGGCCAAGACGGCCGAACGACTGGGTTTTGTCGGCCGTGGCGAGGGCATTGCGACCGAGGCGGTGGTGCTGATCAGCCGCGAGGGCTGAGCGAGCGCCGAGTCACTTCGCCGGCAGCACGCGCGTCAGACGCACCGGCCGTTCGGCCTGCGCGCTGTTCGACCAGATTCGCCCGTCCATGGTCGCGCCGTCCACACTGACTGTCGCCTGCAGGTTGCCGCTATCGATGCTTACCCCGCCGGGGCTGCTGATGATTTCAAGGGCAATGTCGATGACCGTGCTCCCGTCCGGGACGATGCGGGTCGTCCCCTGGCCACGGTAGGCAATGGCATTGAGTTCGCTGGCCGAGCTTTCGCGCCAGGACCGACGATAGTCGGCCCAGTCGGCGCGGGCGCTGATGTCTACCGGCCGACTGCTGAGTGCCAACTCGCTGCCTGTTTGCCGTAGCCAGAGGGTGACCTGCTCGTCGGGCGCCAGCGCTGCCAGCCAGGCCGCTGTAACGTCCGTGGCAGACGCGGTGGCCGTGGCCGGCGGCTTTGCCGGGCGCCAGGCGTACCAGCCGCCCGCCAGCGCGAGCAGCACTGCCGCCGCCAGCAGCGGTGCCAGCCACGCCCGGCGGCCGCGACCGCCGCCGGGCGTCGGTGCGGCGATCGGCGGGGCAGGCGGCGCTGCCGGGACGACGCCGAGCGCACGCAGGTCGCTCACCAGACGCTCGACGTCGTTGTCCCAGTCGTAGGCCCGCAGCGGCAGCCAGCTGAAGTCGCCGAGGCGGTCGAACGGTGCCGGCAATTCGGCGGCTGGCGGTGGTGTCTCGAGCCCGTCGCACAGCAGTGGCACGAGATGCGCCCCGGCTGCCATGGCGGCGGTGACTTCCCGCCGGACCGGGTCATCGGGATTGGCGATGCGCAGGCGTCCACGATCGTCGGTCGCGGCCAGCAGTTGCGGTGTCAGCAACAGCAGGAGGACGGGCCGGGTCTCGATGGTGCGGGCGATCTCATCGCTCCAGTGGACGCCGCCGCGCAGGTCGTCCTTGTCGAGAAACACCTGCGCATCGCCGAACAAGGCGCCGAGATCGCGCGCCAGAGCCGTCGCCTTGTCCTTGCCGTCGGCAGTCCGGTAACTGATGAACAGCTTTGGCACGGCGATGCTATGCCTCGCCGCTGGTCAGCGACCAGGACCTTGCGCTGGCCGTGCCGGGTTTGGGCTGACTGGTAGTTCGTGCCGTCAATAAGATTACAAATGAAATTGATGCATTCTCGTGCAAGGCAAGGCGCAAACCATAGCCATAGCCGTAGCTATGGCGAGGATTTGCAACGCCGCATGGCGCGAGAAGGCGCGATTTCATGTAATTGGTTTGGCGGAACGAACTACTAGTCATCGGCGACCGGGTGGTGTTTCTTCGCGCCGTGCAGTTTCTTTTTGGCGTCTCCCTTTACGGCGGCTTTTCTGGCCTTGCCGGCAGGGACCGCTTCTGCGGACACCGGCTCGACACTGCCGGCCGCTGGCGCCACCGCGCTGCGTCCGGCGCTGGCCGGCGCGATGAACGCGTTGCTGACCCAGCCCTCGACTTCGGCGTTGGCGACCACCTCGACCAGGCTCCAGCGGTCACGCGCCTCGAGGAGGAACACTTCGGTGCCCTTCTTGAGTGCGGGGGCGACCGGTTCGAAGCTGGCGTCGGGTCCCTTGCGGATGTTCAGGCTGTTGGCGGTCACCCGGTAGCGTGCCGGGGAATCGTTCTCGCGCCCGAGGACACGGCTCTTCAGCGCCCCTAGCGGGAAAGCCGGGCCGGGGTCGGTCTTGCGGCCTGGCGCGATGTCTTCGTGGCCAAGCACGTCCTGCAAACCGTAGTGCTCGACGAGGAGATCGGCGAGTTCGATTGCGCGTTCGATCTGCACCTCGGTATAGGCATGCCATGGCGACACCGGCCCGCCATTGCGATGCGCGGCCAGCATCACTTCGTCTTCCGGATAGACCTTGCCGAACCATGCCTGGTACTGGCTGCCTACCCGCTTCAGCAGCCCGGCGTTGTCCATCTCGATCCCGATCGAGTGCGAGTTGAGGCCGACCAGCCCTGCCCACTGGCTGACGCCGGCGTGCCAGGTGACGATGTTGAACGGCGCCAGCTGGACGATTCGCCCGTCGCGGCCGAGCACGATGTGCGCCGACGCATTGCCTTGCGGCTTGCGGGTGCACAGCGACTCGACCGAACTTTCGAGCGAGCGCCCGGCCGTGTAGTGCAGCACGAGATAGCTGGGGTTCATGGCACCGCCGCGGTTGGGGGTGTCGCGATGGCTGACCTGGTCGCCGACCAGTTTGTGGTTTTCGATTCTCAGAGTCATGGGCTGTCCTCGCCGGGTTTGAGTGAGGTTGAAAGCGACGCATCGGTGACGCGCCTGGGAACGGGTGTCTATGCAGCGCTGAATCGTAGCATCATCTCTACCGGGGGCGTCCATTTCATGGTTGCGCACGCCGGCAGGCCGGTCTCGTGTTGACAAGTCGAGCGCATCGAAGGTCCGCGAGCGGCAACGCCGGCAACCACTTCTTCGATCAAGCGGCCGGGCGGGGCAGCTTCAGGCGATAATGCCGGCGCGGCGGTGGCTGTCTGGCGGCCGTGATCTGACTGCCGCAGGTCAAGCTGTAGCAGGCGAGAAGGTTTCCGGCTGCCGGGCGATCCCGCCAGCCGCGATGAGCACCCAACCGGTGGCTGGAGTTCGAATGGATCCACTGACTCATGCACTGCTCGGTGCAACGGCTGCGCAGGCTGCCCTTGGCCCGCGTCTGGGGCGCCAGGCGTGGTTGGTCGGCGGCCTCGGCGGTGTGTTGCCTGATATCGACATCCTGATCAGGAGCTCGACTGATCCCTTGCTGGCGATCGAGTACCACCGCCACTTCACGCACGCGCTGGCCTTCATTCCGCTTGGCGGCGTCCTCGCTGCCTCGCCGTGGCTGCTGCAGCAGCGCCATCGCCCCGACTGGCGGCCGCTCCTCGTGGCTGGCACCCTCGGCTATGCAACGCATGGGGTGCTCGACGCCTGTACCAACTACGGGACGCATCTGCTGTGGCCGTTCTCGCCGGTGCGCGTGGCCTGGCACTGGATCACCACCATTGGCCCCTGGCTGACGCTGATCCTCCTCGTCGGGCTGGTGTTTGCCGTGCGTCGGCGCTCCCGGGGTCCGGCGCTGCTGGCCCTGCTGCTCGGTCTTGGCTACGTCGGCCTGGCGGCCTGGCAGCGTGAGCGCGCGCTCGACGTGCAGGCGCGGATCGCCGCCGCCCGCGGGCATCCGGTAGCGCGCGCCGAGATGTTTCCGACAGTCGGTAATCCGGTGCTCTGGCGATCGGTTTACCAGTCGGGAGAGACGCTGTATACGGACCGTCTGCGTATGCTCGGCGCCGAAACGACCCTCTGGAAGGCGGGCAGCCACGTCGATCTGCTGCTCGAGAAGGACCTCTCGCCGGAGGCCAGAGCCGATCACCGCGTCCGCCGCGACTTTGCCCGCTTCAGCTATTTTTCTGCCGGCTGGACAGCGCTTGCCGGCAGCGACCCGACGGTCATCGGTGACGCCCGCTATTCGCTGCGCACCGATGCCTTCGAGCCGATCTGGGGCGTTCGCTTCCACCCCGGCGCGGCAGTGCCCACCGAGTGGGTCGACTTCACGGCGAGCAACCGCGTGCCGATCAGCGAACTGTGGCGCGAGATCAGCGGTACGGCTGTGGGTTACCGCAGCCTGCCTTCGCCTGGCAACGCCAGGTAGTTAGATGTCAGGCCGTTCGATGGCCTCGGCGCATGCAGTCGTTTGTCGCCCGCGCCACAGGGCGCGCTGAAGCCGGCTGACGTATCTGCTCGGGATTGCTTATCGACCATGAAACAGACTGGTCAAGTCAAATGAACGACATGCCACAAGCGATTGCTGAATCGGTCTTTTCCGGCCTTGAGCCGGTTGCCGTCTGGGCGCACTTCGCCAGGCTCTGCCGCATTCCGCGCCAGTCGAAGGCGGAGGGGCCGCTACGCGATGAGATTCGGCAGTGGGCGCTGGCCAAGGGGCTGGTCGTCAGGGTGGATGGCGCCGGCAATCTCCTCATCCGCAAGCCGGCCAGTGTCGGCAGGGAAGACGCGCCGGTGCTCGTCGTGCAGGCTCACCTGGACATGGTGTGCCAGAAGAACCCCGGGGTGGCACACGACTTTTCCCGTGATCCGATCCGGCCCGTTTACCAGGATGGCTGGCTGGTGGCCGAGGACACCACGCTCGGCGCCGACAACGGCATCGGGGTCGCACTGATCCTCGCGGTACTTGAGGATGCGTCACTGGTCCACGGGCCGATCGAGGCCCTGCTGACGGTCGACGAGGAGGCCGGGATGGGTGGGGCCAGGGGCCTCGAGGCTGGCGTGCTGAAGGGCCGCCTTCTGCTCAACCTCGACACCGAGCAGTGGGGCGAGTTCTTTATGGGCTGCGCCGGGGGACTGGACGTCAACGTGCGCAGGGAGGGGACGGCAGAACCGCTACCGCCCGGCTTCGAGGCCTGGCGGATCGACCTCGGCGGCCTGCGCGGGGGGCATTCCGGCGTCGATATTCACGAGGAACGGGGCAACGCGATCAAGCTCCTGGTGCGTGTGCTGCGTGACCTGGAGCGCCGCTGGCCGCTGCGTTTGGTGGATCTGAATGGCGGTTCGGCGCGCAATGCCCTGCCCAGGGAGGCGTCGGCAACGGTGGCCTTGCCGGGTCGGCAGGTCGCGACGCTGGCCGCGAGCCTGGCCTCGTGGCAGTCGCTATTGCGCCAGGAACTGCTGGGCGTCGATGAGGAGCTGCGCATTGCCTGCGCTCCGGCCTCCGTCGGACGCGTCATGTCCGCTCAGGATCAGGCGCTCTGGCTGGCGTCCCTGCATGCGGCACCGCATGGCGTCCGGCGCTGGAGCCGGCGAGTCGCCGGGGTGGTCGAGACGTCGAGCAATCTGGGCGTGGTCGCGGTCGACCCGGCCAACGGCTCGTGCAACTTCATGGTCCGCTCGCTGATCGATAGTGGCAGCAGGGCGCTCGCCGACGAGATTGTCAGCCTCTTCGCCCTGTCCGGTACGCCAGCCGAGACGGCCGGCCACTATCCCGGCTGGGCGCCGAATCCTGCTTCGCCGTTGCTCGTTCTCTGTCGGTCGGTTTTCCGGCAGGAGTTCGGCGACGAATCGCGGGTGCAGATCATCCACGCCGGCCTCGAATGCGGCCTCATTGCCGCGAGCTATCCGGATCTGGACATGGTGTCATTCGGGCCGACGATCTGCGGCGCGCACGCCCCCGGTGAGCGGGTCGAGATTGCTTCAGTCGGGCATGCCTGGCAGTTGCTGACTGCCATCCTTGCCGCTGTCAGCTCGCCAGGCGCCGAAGGTTGAACCAATCCTTCCGGAGCAGCAAGCCGACCGTTGGGGCAGCGTACAAGATCCGTATCAGGACCGATCGACGTGTGCCATGGCTGGGGGCTGCGCCGGAAGGCGGCGCTACTCGCGCGAGGAAGCCTTCTGTGCGGCGTCGGCAATGCCCTGCGCATCAGCGGCAGGCTCGGCATCGGGTTGGAGGTCGGTGGCGCGCGGGCGCCTGATACGTACTTCATGTATCCGTCGTCCCGTCGACAAGAAGCTCTTTGTCATCGATTGGGTCGAATCCCTCCACCGTTGCCCGGCTTGGTCAAGCTACCCAGCCGGGATGGAGGTGCATTGTTCAGCAATGCCTCTCTTACCGCCTGACACATCGCCCGGAATCGATGGGAAGCGCCGTGGACTGGTATTTGACCTTGGCATCAAGCTCGCTGATAATCGCGGCCGAGCGCCGGGAGGAGCGGACAGCGCCTTGTTGCGTCGGTCCGCCGGTGGCGCAGGGGTTGTTGTCAACCTGCCTCCGGGGCGGCGAGAAGTGTCCTCAGGCTGCTTTGGTTCATCACGCATCCGGCGTGATCTCGATCGCGCGGTGGCGGCGACTTTGACTTGGGAGGTAAGTATGGATCCCGCACTCTGGATCGAACTGATTGTTTTTGTCGTTCTGCTGGGCTTTTCCGGGTTTTTCTCAAGTACCGAAACGTCTTTGTTCTCGCTGAGTTCTTACCAGCTTGACCAGATGCGCGCCAGCAAGCATCCGCGCATCGAGTTGATCGAGCGGCTGCGCAGCGAGCCGCGGAGGCTGATCGTCACCATCCTGATCGGCAACGAGTTCGTCAATGTCTCCGCTTCGGTGATTTCGGCGGCGATGATCATCCACCTCTTCGGTGGCGAGAACGAGATGATCAACCTGCTGGTGATGGTGCCGATCCTGTTGCTGTTTGGCGAGATCACGCCGAAAGTGCTGGCGATCCGCAACAACGTCGCCTTTGCCAGCGTCG
Organism: Candidatus Accumulibacter necessarius; assembly: GCF_036625085.1. Lineage (NCBI taxonomy): Bacteria > Pseudomonadati > Pseudomonadota > Betaproteobacteria > Candidatus Accumulibacter > Candidatus Accumulibacter necessarius. The sequence goes on from NZ_JAZKUM010000003.1 coordinate 98,963, forward strand.
AGTGCCGGCCCATCGCGCTGTTCGCGCGCCTGATCACGCCCTTGCGCGAAGTGATCCGCCACGTTGCCGAGTTCTTCATCACCCTGATCGTCGGCAAACAGCGCTCGGCGGGCAATCTGGTCACCGAGGACATGATCCGCACGCTGGTGCATGATGCGGTCGGTGAGGGTGCGCTCGACACCCAGGAGGCGGCGTACATCGAGAAGATCTTCGAGTTCGGCAGCAAGTCGTTGAGCGACATCATGCGGCCGCGCTCCGACATCCAGTTCCTGTCGGCGGACTTGCCGGTGCCGGAACTGTTGGCACAGATCAAGGCCACCCGCCAGTCGCGTTATCCGGTGTATAAGGGCCGCCGCGATACCATCCTCGGGATTCTCTACACGCGCGACCTGCTCGGCGTTGATCTTGCCCGGCTGGAACGTGATTCCCAGGGCTTTCGCAAGCTGCTGCGGCAGCCGCATTTCTTCCCCGAATCAAAGCCGGCGGTCGAGCTCTTTCACACCTTCCGTCAGCGCAAGTTGTCGTTCGCGCTGATCGTCGACGAGTACGGTGGCGTCACCGGCCTGGTGACGATGGAAGATCTGCTGGAGTGTGTCTTCGGTGAGATTACCAGCCCATCTGATAGCGAGGTGGTGCCGCGGCACCTGGTGAGCGAGCTCTCCGATGGCCGGCGTGTGATCGATACGAGCATGTCTCTCGATGACTTCAATCAAGAATTCGGGGTGAAAATCGAGAGTGAGGAGGTCGAGACACTGGCTGGCGCACTGCTCGAGGCCTTTGGCGAACTGCCGACCAGCGGGGCGTCGATCGATTTCTGCCGGCTGAAGTTCACGGTCGAGGGTATCGAGCACAACCGCATTACGCGCGTGCTGGTCGAACGACTGCCGGAGGTGATCGAGCAGCCGCTGTCCGAGAGCGAACCCGGCGAGGCACGGGCAAACGGTGAAGGCGCCGGCGCGGCGCCCTTGCCCCTGGCGGTTGATGGTAGTGTGGCTGTCGAGCCGGAGCGACCGGCGGCAGATGCGCAGAAAAAGCGGGAGGGGTTGTAAATGGATGACCTCTGGCTCACTGCGCTGCTGATGATCGTTTGCCTGATCGCCGAAGGCTTTTTCTCGGGTTCCGAGCTCGGCGTCGTCAGTGCCGATCGCATGAAACTGCGCCACGACGCAGCCAAGGGCTCACGCGGCGCGCGCTTGGCGCTCGAGATGCTCGAGAAGCGGCCAGAATGGTTGCTGTCGACGACCCTGGTCGGGACCAATATCGCGGTCGTAGCCAACTCGACGATCGCCACCTCGTTGATGATCTCGCTGTTCGGTGAGGCGGGAAGCTGGCTGGCCGTGGTGCTGGTCGCGCCGCTGATCTGGGTCTTCGGCGAGATCGTCCCGAAGAGCGTCTTCCAGCAGCGCGCCGATACGATCACGCCCTACGTCATCTATATCCTGCGCTTTTTCTCGATTCTCTTTTCGCCGATCCTCATCATCTTCGTGACCCTGTCGAAGTTTCTCTCCCGGCTTGCCGGCAGCCGCGACGAGCACAACCCCTTCACCCTGCGCGAGCAGATCCAGAGCATGGTGCAGATGCCGCCACAGGAAGGCGGCGACATCCAGGCGATCGAAAAGACGATGATCCGGCGCATGTTCAACTTCTCCGAGACCTCGGTCTACAAGGTGATGGTGCCGCTGATCGACGTAAACGCGGTGGAAAAGCGCTGCACGGTCGGTGAGGCGGTGCGGTTGGCGGTTGAAAGCTCGCACGTCCGCCTGCCGGTTTACGACGGGCGGATCGACCGTGTCATCGGCGTGCTCAACACCATGGACCTGCTCGGCGTCGACCAGTCGCTGTCGATCGAGGGCTTTGTCAGCCCGACGCGCTACGTGCCAGCCAGCAAGAGCGCCGAGTCGATGCTCGTCGAACTGCGCAAGGATGGCGACGCGATGGCCGTGGTGATGGATCAGTTCGGCGGTGCCGAGGGAATCATTACCATCGAGGACATCATCGAAGAGGTGGTCGAGGACATGCAGGACGAGTACGACCGGCAGGAAAAGCCGGCCGAGTGGCTGAAGAAGCTCGGCCACCACGACTACCTGGTCAGTGCCCGTGCCGATCCGACGATGCTGATCGAGAAGCTGGGGTTGAAGCTGCCCGGCGACGGCAGCCACGAAACCCTTTCCGGCTTTCTCCTCGAGTACGCGCGAGAGATTCCCAAGCCCGGGACGATGATCGAGGTCGAAGGCATCAAGTTCACGATTCAGCGCGCGACACCGCAGGTGATCCAGGAAGTGCAGATCCGCTGGTAGCGGTGCCGCCTCTTGCCGCCGACGTGCGGTTGATGGGTGAGGTGTCCGAGACGACGCTGGAGTATGACCATGAGGTTAAAGTCCCGCTCTACGCGCCTGGGCATTCCCGAGCTTTGGCTGCCGGACGTGTAGAGCGGGGATCTTGCTGTCGATCGTGAGGCCACCGATAGACACCTGAGAGATAGACACCGGACAGACCGACGCCGGTATCCTGACTCCCGTCAGTTGGCGTCATGGGCATCGACTCCGGGTATGCCTATGAAGTTTGATTGTTCAAGTCTTGCCCCAGGGTCGAATCTCCGGCATGATTGGGCGTATGGCGATCAAGACTTCTCACTTTCCTGCTGCCGAGCCGATGAACCACGACCGCCACACCCCATCCCGATTGCCGGCTCGACGCCTTGGCGCGGCCGTCTGCAATTAGGGCGGGCATGGGATCGCTGCTACGCATAGTCCGCCAGCTCCTGCATGAGGCGGCACGGGACTTGGCGCCGACGCTGATCGTCGTCGTCATTTTCCAGGTATTTTTCATCCAGCGCATGCCGGAAAGTCCGGCGGCGCTGATCGGCGGCTTTGCCGTCGTTCTCCTCGGTCTGGCGCTGTTCGTCAAGGGCCTCGACGCCGCGATCTTTCCGGCCGGCGAAACCATGGCGTTCGACTTTGCCCGCCGCGGCTCGTTCGTCTGGCTGATGCTGTTCGCCTTCTGCATCAGCTTCGCCTCGGTCGCCGCGGAACCGGCGCTGATGGCGGTGGCTTACAAGGCCGAGGCGGTTTCAGGTGGCAGCATGGGTGCACTGACTCTGCGCATGGTGGCGGCGCTCGGTGTCGGTCTGGCGGTGGTGGTCGGTGTCTGGCGAATCGTCCTCGGGCATTCGATCGGCAACTATCTGATTCCGGGCTATCTGGTGGTCATCGTTCTGACGGCGTTTTCGCCGCCGCAACTGGTTGGCCTGGCGTTCGACTCAGGTGGTGTCGTCGCGTCGACGGTTACCGCACCGCTGCTGACCGCCCTTGGGGTCGGGCTGGCGACCAGTATCCGCGGCCGCAACCCGATGCTTGACGGCTTTGGTCTGATTGCCTTTGGTGCGCTGGCGCCAATGATCATCATCCAGCTCTACGGCATCCTGTTCTTTGTTCCCGCGGCCGCCGGCACGTCAGTGGTGATGATGCCGAGTGACGACCAGCACAAGTATGCGGCACTCGAGATGCTGATCGACTTCCTGATCATGGTCAGGAACCTGCTGCCAATCATTGCCGTTGTACTCTTCTCCAGTTTCGTCATCCTGCGGCGGCCTCTCGCCGACCCCAAGGGCCTGGCCGTGGGCATGGTGCTGGTCGCGGTGGGACTCTTCATGTTCGACGAAGGGCTGCAGGTGGGGCTCTTTCCGCTCGGCGACGAGATGACCAGCGGCCTGATGCGTGACGGTGTTGCCATGTGGGTGGTCTATCTGTACGGTTTTTTGATCGGTTTTGCCACCACGATGGCGGAGCCCGCGCTGATCGCCTTATCGATCAAGGCCGACGAGGTCAGTCTCGGGCAGCTCAAGGGTTTCTGGCTGCGTTCGCTGGTCTCCGTCGGTGTCGGCGTCGGTATCGTCATCGGCTGCGCCCGCATCATCGACGGTACCAACATCGCCTACTGGCTGATCCCGGGCTACCTGCTGGTGCTTGCCATGACCAAGTTCGCACCGAACTTCATCGTGCCGATTGCCTACGACTGTGGTGGCGTGACGACCTCGACGGTGACCGTCCCGCTGGTGACGGCGCTTGGCGTCGGTCTGGCCGAACGGACGCCGGGTCGTGACCCGATGATCGACGGTTTTGGCCTGATTGCTTTCGCCTCGCTGGTGCCGATGATCATCGTCATGTCCTACGGCATGCTGGCCAGCTGGTTGCAGCGCGCGCGGAAATCTGTCAAGGAGAAAAGCCGATGAAGTTCTCTGCTGTGGTGCTGATCGTTCCGGAAGAAGACGAGAACCGGGCGGTCGAGATTCTCAAGGAGGCCGGCGCGACCGGGATAACCATTCTCAAGGGCAAGGGGCTTGCGGCACAACGAGCGCAAGACCTTTCTCGGTCTGGGCCTGGAGCGCAAGGAGTCGTTGCTGCTGTGCGTCGTGGAAAAGCAGCTGGCGATGCGCATCCTGCGCTCGGTCAAGATGCAGATGAAAATGGACCTGCCGGGCGGTGGTCTGGCGTTTTCGTTGCCGCTTGGCAGCGTCGTCGGCATCGGGCTGGCGCAGATGCAGGCCTTCCGGCGCGAAGTCGAGGAGGATCTGTGAGCGGCCCGCGGCGATTCACCCGGCAGCTTGCCGATTTCTGACCACGATCATTGACTGAAGGAGTGCTTGCCATGTTGGTTGCCGGAATCATGAAGAAGAAGGTCGTCACCATCAGTCCGCTGGCCACCGTACGCGAGGCGCTGATGATGATGAAGGATCGCGGCGTCAAATCGCTGGTAGTGGAAAAGCGCCACTCCGGCGACGCTTACGGCCTGATCGCCTATCGTGACGTCGCCAGGGCGGTGATCGCCGAGGACGGCGACATCGATCTGCTCAATGTCTATGACATCGCCCAGAAGCCGGCGCTGCAGGTGTCGCAGCACCTCGAAATCCGTTACCTGGCACGCCTGATGATCCAGTATTCGGTGAAGAGTGTTCTGGTCATCGACAATAACGAGTTGCAGGGCTTCGTCTCGGACACCGATGTGGTGAGCAGTCTCATCCACCGGGCTGCCGACGAACGCTAGCCGCGCATGGAAAAGATCGTTCACCGTTATGCAGCGCACTTCCCGCGCTGGTGTCAGGCCTTCGGTGACCACGTTCCCGATCCCGGCGGCGAAGCGCGGGCGGTGGAGTGGCTGGTGGGCGCTGACTGCGTTGGTGTGATCGTCCTGCCCGAGATTCGCCACCGGTTGACGCATGAACTGTTGGGGTCGAAGACGCCCGAACTGGAGTTCGGCGCACGCTCGCTGCGGCTCAATCAGCGGGACTACAAGGAAGTAACCGTTCTTGGCCATCCCGGCTATGCCGCCTTGCGCGAACTGCTGTTCGGCGTAGACGAAGCGCATATGTTCCTGACCTACCACCTGATTTATCCTCCGGGAACCCGGATCATCACCGTCTCGCGCAAGCCACCGTTGCCGCTGCTCTACAAGGAGATGGCGCCGCTGCCTATCAGTGTCAGGGATTGAGGTCAGGGTCAGCATGCTGACAGGAGCCGACCGCAGGGCTTGTTCGCGACGGTTGCGGTGTGGTTCAGGCAGCTTTAATGCACCTGGTCCAATGTGCGGGGTCCGGACTGATGTAGGATCCGGCAGCACAGCCTGTGTGACACGTGCAGAACCGGCACATCTGACATGGCGCTGCGGCTTGTCGGTCATGTGATCGCCAAACCCACCACACAAGATCTACCCGATGACGACTGAAGATAGCCGGCCCCACTACGAATTCTCGGAAAAGTACGATTCCGAACATGCTCGAAGGTACTTCGAGAAGCACAACTCAGGTTTCTGGCGGCGGCTCTCGAACTGGCGCGAGATCGACATGGCGCGCAAGGCGCTGGTGATCGCCGGCCGCCCCCGCTCCGTGCTCGACCTGCCCTGCGGCACTGGGCGGTTCTGGTCGTTGCTGGCCGAGGAGCCCGAGCGAAGGATCTACGCTGCGGACAACAGCCGCGACATGGTTGACGTCGGCATGGACCTGCGTCCGCCAGCGGTGACTGCACGCATCGAGAAGGCTTTTCAGTGCTCGGCCTTTGCCAGCGGCTTGCCGGACAATTTCGTCGACTGTGTCTTCAGCATCCGTCTGCTTCACCACATCCAGAAGAGCGAGGACCGCGTGCTGATGCTGAAGGAGTTTGCCCGCATCAGCTCAGACACCGTCATTGTCTCACTGTGGGTCGACGGTAACTACCGTGCCTGGCGGCTCCGTCGGAAGCACGAGAGGCGTGCGCGCCAGGGCGTCAGCGAGGCGCCGCGCGACCGGATTCTCCTGTCACAGAGCCTGGTCGAGAGCGAATTCGCCGCCGCAGGGCTCGATGTCGTGGGCCATGTCGACTTCATCAAGTACTGGGACAAGTGGCGGGCTTACGTGCTGCGGGTGCGGCAAGCCTGAGCGCTGAGTGATGAAGGATTACGTCGCCGAACGCTGGCGTACGGTACTGGCCGCGGGCAAGCTGATGGACTTCGATGCCCTGTGGCAGCTTGAGGCCGGCTGGTTTGAGGAGCCCAACCGGCGGCGAGGAGGTTGGAGTGGCGTGTCGTGCTGCGAACTCACGCTGCCGGATGGCGGTGCGCGGATGATCTTTCTGAAGCGTCAGGAGAATCACAAGACCTTCTCCTGGATTCACCCGGTCGATGGCATTCCAACTTTCGAGCGCGAATTCCAGCGCATCATGCACTATCGGGCCTGTGGCATCCCTACCTTGGAGCCGGTCTATTTTGCCGTACGCCGGCTTGGCCAAGGACACCGTGCAATTCTCGCTACCGAGGCGCTGACAGGTTTCGTCTCGCTGGAGGAGCAAGTGCAGGGCTGGCTCAGGGGAGGGGTACCCCCGCGAGTTGTCCGGATGCCTGTTCTCGACGCCGTCGCCGGCTTGCTGCGGCAGATGCATGAGCATCGGATGCAGCACAACTGCTTCTTCCCGAAGCACGTGTTCACCCGGATCAACGGCGACGGTAGCGTCGAGGCTCGCGTCATTGACCTTGAAAAGTCGCGCTGGCATCCGTCGAAAACAGCCTGTGCGCTGCGCGATCTCTATTCTCTGACGCTGGACTCGCTTTGCTGGAGCCGTACTGATCGCATGCGTTTCCTCAAGTCCTACCTCGGCATAGCACGCCTGACACCCTATGCGAAATCGCTGTGGCGACGGATCGCTGCCCACGCGCTCAGCAAGAACCGCATCCACGCCCCGGCGTCCGTTCTGTCGGTCAGGGGCGGCCAAACCTGATTTGACGATCAGACGGGTATCACGCCAGCCGTCAAGCCGTTCTCTGGCCTGCCGATCAGCGCCAGGAGGACCGGCCGCTTTCTCCAAACGGGAGGTTGTCGCATGAACTGGTTCCACGAACTTTCGTCGCTCGAGCTTGCCTTCTTTGTTGTCGGTGTGACGATTGCCGTGGCGATCGCCGGCCTCGCACTGGTCGCACCGCGTGTGCGGGTGTCGGGTCTGCACGCGCGCTTCGACAACGCTACGATCACCGGCCTGCTGTCGGCGCTGATCGGGGTCTATGCGGTTGCGGCTGGCCTCACGGCAGTGGCGGTGTGGGAAAACATGGGCGAGGCGGCCGCCGACGTGGGGGCGGAGGCTGCCGCCATTGCCGTGCTGTACCGTGATCTCGGCGGCTACCCGCAGCCGCTGCAGAATAAGACCAGGCAAGCGCTGACGGCCTACACCGAGTACGTCATCAACCAGGAATGGCCGCTGCACCAGAAGGGTGAGCTGCCCAAGAGCACGTACCAGGGTATCGAAGAGGCGCGGCAGGCAGTCCTGGCATTCGAGCCCACGACCGAAGGTCAGAAGATCATGCATGCGCAGGTCGTGCGGTCCTATAACCGGCTGCTCGAAACCCACTGGCGGCGCTTGCAGGCGTTTACCGACACCGCCTTGCCGGTTGAACTGTGGGTCGTCGTGATCCTGCTCGGCGCGCTGGCCATCGCGTCATGCTTTCTGCTGCGCGTCGACACTTTCGCGCTGCATGCAACGATCACGATGCTCGTTGCGGCGCCGATTTCGCTGGTCCTGTACTTTATCGCGGTGAGCGATCACCCGTTCCAGGGCGGCATCAGCGTCTCTGCCGAGCCTTATCGCGCCGTGTTCGAGAAGCTCATGGTGACGGATCAAGCCACGGATTCAGCCCGCCAGCAGTGAGGTCATCCGGCAAACGCCTGCGGCGGTCGAGAGTGGCCGGCCCGGGGCCGTTGGCTGCGCGCTTCGCACAACGCTACTTGAGCAAGCGCCGCCGCGTTAGCCCGGTGGCGATGCAGAAGCTGACGCCAGCGACCACTACCAGCGCCGTCAGATGAAGGCCGATATCGTCGGGAATCCGGCCCAGCAGCAACGGGCGCGCGAGCTGTACCGCGTGCGCCAGGGGCAGCCAGGCGGCAACCGTCTGGACCATTGCGGGCAACTGCTCGGTCGGGAAAAACACGCCGGAAACCAGCAGCATCGGGGTGATGAACAGCGTGAAGTAGTACATGAAGAAGTCATACGACGGTGCCAGGGCGCAGACGATCAGGCCCATGGCGGCAAAGGCGAGACCCGTGAGGAAGATGACCGGCAGCACCCACAGCGCCAGCGGCCAGGAAACCAGGCCGAGTGCGCCGATGACGAGCAGGATCGCCAGCCCGGCGAGCAGGCTCTTGCTCGCAGCCCAGACCAGTTCGCCGGTCAGCACGTGGTCGAGCGAGAGCGGCGTGTTGAGGATCGCGTCCCAGGTTTTCTGGACATGCATGCGCGAGAAGGCCGAGTACAGCGCCTCGAAAGTCGCCGCATTCATCGTGCTGGCGACGATCGTGCCGGCAGCGAGAAAGCGCACGTAGTCTACCCCTTGCACCTGCGGCAGCAGGCCGCCGAGTCCGTACCCGAGGCCGAGCATGTAGATCAGCGGGTCGGCGAGATTGCCCATGATCGAGGGGATGGCCAGCTTGCGCCAGACCAGGAAGTTGCGCTGCCATACCGGCAGCCAGCGCAGGCCGGGGCGGGGCAGGGCAAACCACTCGTGGCGCACGATCCTAGTCCCGGAGATCGCGCCCGGTCAGCTTGAGGAAGACATCCTCGAGGCTGGCCGCGCGATGGACGTAACGCAAGCCCGAAGCGGAACCGGTTTCGCCGGTAAGCGCGGCAAGCAGCGGCGCGGCGTCGTGGCAGTAGAAGAAGGCGGTATCGCCGGCCATTTCCAGGCGCTCGCCAAGGCCCTGGCGGGTGGAGGCCCAGGCCGCGGCGCCTTCACCGAAAATCTCCACCACCTGCGGCTCGATGTGGCTGGTGATCAGTTCCCGTGGCGCGCCTTCGGCAATCAGCCCGCCGTGGTCGAGAACTGCCAGGCGGTCGCAGAGGCGTTCAGCCTCGTCCATGAAATGTGTCGTCAGGATCAGCGTCTTGCCTCCCACCATCAGGCGCTTGAGACGTTCCCAGATCAGGTGGCGTGCCTGCGGGTCGAGGCCAGTCGTCGGTTCGTCAAGAAAGATGATATCGGGGTCGTTGACCAGCGCGCGGGCCAGCGTGAGTCTTCTCTTCATGCCGCCGGACAGCGACTGAATGCGCGCGTTCGCCTTGCCGGTGAGGCCGGCGAAATCGAGCAGACCAGGGATACGAGCGCGCATCACGGCGTCCTTGATGCCGAAGTAGCGACCGTAGACCAGCAGGTTCTCGCTGCTGGTGAAGTCGGGGTCAAGGTTGTCGAACTGGGGGACGACGCCCACCCGGGTGCGCGCCGCTTCCGCTTCGGCCGGAACCGGCCGCCCGGCGAGGTGGATGTGGCCCCTGTCAGGCGTCGTCAGACCGAGACAGCAGCGCAAGGTGGTCGTCTTGCCGGCGCCGTTCGGGCCAAGCAGCCCGAAACAGGTGGCGGGGGGCACCACGAAGTCGATGCCGGCGACGACTGTTTCGCCGGCATAGGACTTCCACAAGCCATTGACGTGCAGCGCCGCGCCGCGGACCGAGGCTGCGGCCGCGTTCAGGCCCGTCAGTGACGCCATGCGCGGCTGACGATTTCGCGGATCACGTGCAGGCGACGGTGGAAGAAGTGGTCGGCACCGGGGACAACGATCACCGGCAACTCCAGTGGCTTGGCCCATTCGATCACGTTCGCCAGGGGCACGGTGGCGTCCTCGGAGCCGTGGATGACGATCGTGTCACCTGGTACGGCCTTGGTATGGTAACGGCGCGCACCCTCCACGAACCCCGAGGCAGTACCGACGAGCACCAACCGTTGGGCGGGATGGCCGGACGCGAGCAGGGCTTCGGCCACCCGCGTCTGGACGTAGGCGCCGAAGGAGAAGCCGGCCAGCGCCACCGGCAGGTTGCCGTAACGGCACTTCGCTTCCGCCAGCACGGCCAGCAGGTCGTCGGTCTCACCCTGACCATCGTCGTGCGTTCCTTCGCTCTGACCGACGCCGCGAAAGTTCGGGCGCAGCGCAACATAATCCAGATGGTTGAAAGTACGCGCCAGAGTCTGCACCACCTTGTTGGTGTTGCCGCCGCCAAACAGCGGGTGCGGGTGCGCGATCAGCGCGATCCCGCGCGGCGCGCCGGGATTCTCGACGATCAGGTCGATCTTGCCGACCGGTCCGTCGAGCAGCAGTTGTTCCGGGTGCAGTTTCATCGCTTCAGATGCTCATCGCAAGTCAGATGCGCAGGCGGTCGACGACGCGCCCGTGGACCAGGTGCTCCTGGATGATTTCCTCGATGTCTTCGTTGTCGACATAGCTGTACCAGACGTCTTCCGGATAGACCACCAGCACCGGTCCGCTGTCGCAACGGTCCAGGCAGCCGGCCTTGTTGATGCGCACCTTGCCAACGCCCTTGAGACGCAGTTCGCCGATGCGGTCCTTGGCATAGGTCTGGGCGGCCATCGCGCCGGCGTTGTTGCAGCAGGTTTCCCCCTCGCCCCGCTGGTTGCAGCAGAAAAACACGTGATGCTTGAAGTAGCTCATGGAAGCGGTTCCTCCGGTTGGGTTGCGTGCTGCGGCGCTCGATTCTAACCCAGATCGTCCGGCGCAACTCATTCTGCATGAATCGAGGATGTCCTCGCCGCCCGCCACGCGCTATGCTGACGATCGACACCATTGCCCTTGGCCCGCCATGATCGTCCTTTACACTGATTTCGGCATCGACGACCCCTACGTCGGCCAGATGAAGGCCGCCTTGCTGCAGCACGGACGGCAGGACGTGCCGATTGTTGACCTGTTGCATCGTGTTCCCGATTTCGATCCGCGGGCCGGGGCGCATCTGCTGGCAGCCTTGCAGACCCAGTTCGGCCCCGGCAGCGTGTTTCTCGCCGTGGTCGATCCCGGTGTCGGCGGTGATCGTCAGGCCGTGGTGCTGGAGGCCGACGGCAAGTTCTACGTCGGTCCGGACAACGGCCTTCTGGCGGTGGTTGCGGCGCGCGCGCAAACGTCGTGGAGCTGGCGCATCAACTGGCGGCCCGAGGGACTGTCGGTGTCGTTTCACGGCCGCGACCTGTTCGCTCCGATCGCCGCGCGCATTGCCGCCGGTGACTGGCCGGCGGCAGCACTCGCCGAATGCGCTGGCCTCGATCAGGCGATGTCGGCGGATGATCTGGCGGAAGTGATCTACATCGACCACTACGGCAACGCGCTGACCGGGATGCGGGCGGTCAATGTGCCGCAGGACACGCCGCTGGCGGTCGGTGCCGTACGCATCCCGCCGGCGCGGGTGTTCGCCGAAGTGCCAACGGGGCAGGCGTTCTGGTACGAGAACAGCGTTGGCCTGGTCGAGATCGCCGTCAATCGCGGCAACGCTGCGTCAGTGTTGGGTCTTGCCGTCGGCTCGCTGGTCAAACGCGCGACCTGAAGGCGTCGTGCGCGAGTCGATCTGCTTGCCGCTCTGAACACGCCGCAGCGCGACATCTGCCGGCGGTGAAAGGGACAGAACGGCGTTGGCTGGCCGGTTCATGCCCCGCTGCTGCACCGACTCCGTCAGCACAATCCCTGAAATAACCGCAGTCGCTTGGCGGGCACCACGGAGCGGCGGCACAAGCTTTCATTCAGGGCGGATTTTTGTCGGGTCCGCTCGCTCGCTCAAGCCCCTGGTCGCTCATTGATACGGGATCTTCCAATGGTTCCAGGTGGGTCGTGACGTGCGCGTGCAGCAGGCACTGGCGAATCTCGTCCTCGATCCGCTCGACGCAGTCGTGACCCTGCTGCACGGTCCAGTTGCCTGGTACCAGAACGTGCAGGCTGACGAAGCTGCGGCTGCCCGACTGGCGCGTGCGCAGGGCATGAAAATCAAGACCCTGCTGACGATACACTGCCAATAGGGATTCGATCTGCGCCAGCCTGTCCGGTGGCAGGGAGGCGTCCAGCAGACCGGCAAGGGAACGCCGCATGAGATGCCAGGCGGTCCAGACGATGTTTCCGGCAACCAGCAGCGCGATCGCCGGATCAAGCCACAGCCAGCCACTCAGCCAGACCAGGCCGACGCCGACAATGACCCCTGCCGAAGTCCACACATCGGTCATCAGATGCTGTGCGTCGGCCTCCAGGGTGATCGAATTGTTCTCCTTGCCGACTTTCATCAAGGTGCGGGCGGTGGCGAGGTTGACCACTGATGCGAGCACGGAAACCATCAGCCCGACGCCCACCGCCTCCAGCGGCTGCGGCTGCAGCAGCCGGGCAATCGCCGCATAGCCAATGCTGACCGCCGCGAGGAGGATCAGGAAGCCCTCGAAGGCACTGGAGAAATACTCGGCCTTGCTATAGCCGTAAGCGTGATCGTCGTCCGCTGGGAGAGCAGCCAGCGTCAGCATCCACAACGCCATCAATGCGCCAGCCAGGTTCACGAACGATTCGATGGCGTCGGACAATAGGCCGACCGAGCCGGTCAGCCACCACGCCACGCCCTTGAGCAGGATGGTGGCAGCAGCGGCCGCGATGGATAGCCAGGCGTAGCGTGTCAGCGCCGACCGTGGGATGGGTTCTGCCGCCATTACGCCACCTCCCGCGGCGTGCTCGTGATACGCTCGATGCCGCCTTTCGCGCGCTGCGGTCGGGCGCCATGGTGGCAGCAGGCCGTTCCCCGGCATCGATCAGGCGGCGACTGCGTTGGCACGCCCTCGACACCTCGCCCGCTGTTGGCATGGACCAGGCAGAAGCCCATTTCAGCCAGCGAGAAAGTTGAATGCCAGCCCCGCCGTGGCGCCGGCGAGCAACCCGAGCGCCACGTCCTGCGGCGTGTGGCGGGACAACACCAAGCGTGACCAGGCTACCCCGACGGCCAGCAAGAGCAGCGACAACATGCCCAGGTAGCTCGGCCACAGCAGCAGCGCGGAAAAGGCGGCAAACCCCGCATGCAGCGACAGTTTCAGCCAGCGACGCAGCAGATGCGCGAACACCACCAGCGCACCGCCCAGCGCCAGTCCGAGGGCTATTGCCGGCGGTTGGCCGAGCCACCACAGCACAGCGGCTGCTGCGAAAAGCAGTGGTGCCGCGAACAGATTGAGTTGCATCCGTTCCCGCGGGAGCGATGCATCAACGTGCGTCCAGCAGCCTGTCCGTACTTGCGCCAGGCTGTAGACAAGGATAATCAACGCGACCAGAAGCGAAACGGCGGTCGCGACAAGCAGGACCTGCACCGGAGCCTGCCTGATCGACGCTCCTTGGACGACAGCGGCTGGCACCAGCAACGCGGGATGGCCGATCAGCGACAAGGCGCGCGCGGCAAGGGTGCGAGAGATGAGGTCCAAGGTTCGAGCTAGCGCGCCGGCAGCTGGGGGCTGCCAGCAACAGCGGAGAACGCCGTGAAAACGTTGCTCAGCACGACAGGCTGGCGCAGGGGCAGGATGGCAGCTGGCTGAACAACTGGCATCACGAAGGTCAGGATGGTCATGGTCTTGCAAGTGCTGGCGTGTGGATCGGAAGATTGGCGAGAACTCTTGGTCGCAAGTTGTGTGTAAGGATAGCACTGCAGGATTGGCAGGATCCTTGAAATCCGGAGCAGAGCTGCCGTGCGACGACCCGTGACTGTCCAATGACCCTCAGAGACGATCCTTTCACGATCCTTGGCGTAAAGGAGGAGGCGTCGCGCGAGGAAGTCAAGCGCGCCTACCGGCGGATGGCCATGTTCTGGCACCCGGATCGCAACCCTTCGCCGATCGCCGGCAGCGAATTCAAGCGGGTGCACGCGGCCTATGAGCTGCTGTGCGATCCACAGCGCCTGGCCGTGTGGCGGCAAACGTCGGCGGCCGAGGCGACCCCCGGCGACCCTGTGGCCGAGAACGTTGGCGCTGATCTGGTACAAGCCCTCATACTGACGCTCGAAGAGGCGGCATCGGGTTGTCGCAGGAACGTTGAACTGATCGACTGCGTTCCCTGCGACAACTGCGCTGGCAGCGGACGGGTGCAGCACGATCATCTGGTGCCCTGCCCAACCTGTAGCGGTTGTGGTCGGGTGTCGCGCCCGGGCGGCCGGACCAATCGCTGCGATATCTGTGCCGGGCGCGGATACCTGCGCGAGACCGCCTGTTCGGACTGCACGGGCAGCGGCTGGCAGCAGGCGCTGCGCACGCTGGCGGTCACCGTGCCGCCCGGGCTGCTCGACGGCGAGCGCCTGCGGCTGACCCGGCAGGCACCCCGGCCAGTCGGTGGCGAGAAGGCCGTTGCCGGCGACCTGTATCTCGAGATCCGCTTCGCTGCGCATGCGCTGTTCGTCCTGCAGGGTCGTGACCTCCATTGCCAGGTGCCCGTAAGCGTCTTCCGGCGGCTTGCCGGCGGGCGCGTCGAGGTGCCGACGCTGACTGGCAGTGCCAGCCTCGAACTGTCGCCCTGGGCGCAACAGCCTGGCGAACATCGGCTGCCGGGCTACGGCTACCCCGGCAAGCGCGCGCGTGCTGCCGGCGACCTGGTGGTGCATCTGGCGAGCATCGACCCGCACGTCGGTCCCGAGGATATCGAACTTCTCGAAGGTCTCGAAGACCGGCTGGCCGCGGATCTCGATCGCCGTGCGCCCGAACTGGCGGCCTGGGAGTTGCAGATGCGTGCGCGCAGGCAGGGGGCGAGCGGCTGAGGGCAGTTTACAGGCGTCGTCCGACGGCCGTCAGATAGGGCAGGGCAACGAAGGGCCAGAGACCAGCCACCCAGCGGGTCAGACCATTGAAGTTGAGGAAGTGTCCCTGACGCCAGGCGGCCAGTGCCGCTTCCGAGTAAGGGTTTGCCGGCGTCAGGTTTACCAGCGTCGTGCCGGCCATCAGGGCAACGCCTGCCAGGGCGACGCGTATTGGCCCTGGCAGCAGCAACATCAGCGATAGCAGCACACCACCAACCAGCAGGCCCAGCCGGGCGCCCGGCGTCAGCCAGGCGAGGGCGTCCTGTGGGGCGACGAGGATGGCCGCGGCGAACGTCCTGATCGCCAGGGCGAGGACGAAGAAGGCCACGAGGGCGAGATGCGGAGCCGCCCGGTCGGCCAGCAGGGTTCGTGCGAAAAGACCGATGACCACGGTGTTGCAGGCGATGACCGCGGCCTCGATGACGAAAAAGGAGTGCGCCGCGTAGGGCACGGCCGGCGTCAGCTCGATCACGCTGCGCAGGTCGCCTGTGCCGAAGAGCAGTGTTTCCGGTGATGACTGGGTCAGCAGCCACATGCCCAGCAGAACCAGGCCCAGTTCGACGTGCGCGATCGGGGCCAGTAGTTCCTGCTGGAGCTGGCCGATGCGCCTGAAGATGCGCTTGCCGTTGCAGAACGCGAGCACGGCCCCGATGGCTGTTCCGGCGGCGTTGCACGCCAGGTCAAGATTCGATGGCACGCGCGCCGGCAACCAGTTCTGCAGGCATTCCAGGGCGAGGCTGAGCAGGCTGCCTAACAACACGGCGATGATGGCGCCAGACCAGCGGCCGCCCGGCAGTCGGCGCAGCGCGAGCGCCAGGAGGAAGCCCAGCGGCAGATAGGCAAGGATGTTTACCGCGAGGTCGAAAACCGTCCAGTAGCGAGGCCAGGCGGCGTCGACAAACGCCAGCGGTGGGACGCCGAGGTCACGCCAGTTGGCAAAAGGATAGAGGCTGGCATAGCTGATCAGCACCAGGTAAGCCAGCGACAGATAGAGCGGCAGCCGTGTCGGCCGTGGCGGCGGTGCTGGTCTCCGGATTTCGTCAGCCAGTGGCGTGTTTTGCAGGGCTCGCTCCATAAGGTCGAAGGCAGGCAACAAGAAAAGCGCAATTGCAACGAGGCTTCGCCGCCAACCGACGGCTGACGTGGCGGGTTGCGGTAAGTCCCGGCGCCAGCTGTATTGCCTTGACTTGGCCGGAATAGCCCGGGGCAGTCGGAAATCGAGGCTGAACGGATGTGCCAACGTCTTGCGTCTTGAACACCGAAGGACAACCTGACGTTACCACAAAGTGTTGGTGCAGTCCTGGCGCATCACGGGAATCGTCGAGCGGCTCCGCGTCGGCTGCGTGCATCAGGCGCAGAAAGGCGTGGTCGCCAATCTCGGGGAAAAGTTGCGCACCGTGTTTTCCAAGAAGGCGACCGACGGCGCCCGCAGCGTCGCCGACGAGCAGCTCATGATCGCCTGCGCGACGTCGGGGGTGTGTTCGAGGAGCCGCGTCGGCAATACCCGTTGGGAATCGGTTTCGATCAGGCCGCTGAATTGCTCGGGGTTGATCAGCGCTGCCGAGTAGGCAATGAAAATCGGTGCGAAGGTGATCGCGTATTGACTTGGCTTTTCAAGGCCAGCGATACTCGCACGGATGGCCTTGCACTTCCTCTCCTTGGCGCAAGCAAGCCTGCTCCATCTGGGGCGGCGGGCGCGTGCTCGCTGGGCTTCCTGGCTACGTGTGCTTTTGCTTGCGGCGCAGATCATCGTTCTCGCCCTGGCGTCCTCGAGCTACCGAAGTGGCCGGCAGCGTCAGACCATCCTGCGCCACATCTATCTGGCCACAGCTCCGTTGCTGACCTGGTTCCTGGTTCTCTCGGCGCTTATCAGTCTGGTTCTGATACGCATCGTGGTCGCCACTGCGGTGAGCTACGGCCTCTCGCAGTACGCACTGGAAGTCGTGGTGCGCACGCTGGTGCTGGAACTCATCCCGCTCTACGCGGCGATGTTCGTCGCAGTGCGCTACAGTATGCCCAATGCGCACGGGATTCGCGAGCGTCTCGCTGGGCTGGAGGACGGCGGTATTCGCCGCTCCGAGCAGGAACTGCTCCAGGCCGTATTGCTGCCGTGCGCGCTGGCGGCGGCATTTTCAGTGCTGTTGCTGGCGGCGCTCAGCTGTGTCGTGGCACTGGGGCTGAGTTACCTGACGGTCTATGGTTTTTCGCCTTGGGGCCTGTCCGCCTACACGCACAGCGTGGGAAAGGTGTTCTCGGCGCCCGTGACGCTGATTTTCTCCCTCAAAACCCTGTTTTTCAGCCTCGCCGTGGCCATCGTTCCGATGGCCGCGACCGCTCAGCGCGATGCCGATGGACGCTACAGCCGCGGCAGCGACATCACGGAACTTGCCCGGCTGTTTTCGGTGGTTCTGCTGGTCGAAGTCGTGTCCCTGCTCGGCAACTATTATTGATTGACTTCGCATGAACGAGTCCCCGCCTCTCACGACGGTTCGTCCCGCCGATCAGTCGCCCCAGGTAGTGAAGAACCTGGAGCTCAAGGCCGCGCTGTTGCTGCTGCTCATGATGGTGCTGGTGCTTGCGTCGGGAGCCTATGTGCTCTACGCGCGTGGTGTCTTTGAGCGCACCCAGCAACTGGTGCTGCTTGCCGACGACTCGGAAGGCGTGCTGGTAGGCATGGACATGACCTTCGCCGGCTTTCCGATCGGTCGCGTGGCGCGCATTGAGCTTGCTGATGACGGCAATGCCCGCATCCTGATTGACGTGAAGAGCAGGGATGCCCGCTGGCTGCGCAGTTCCAGCGTCTTTACCATGGAACGTGGCCTGGTTGGCGGCACGCGCATCCGCGCCTTTAGTGGCGTCCTCGACGACCCGCCGCTCGAGGACGGTGCCGTCCGCCAGATCCTGCGTGGCGATGCGCTGGCCGAGCTCCCCCGCCTGGCCGCTTCCGTCAGTGAGCTGCTGGAAAATCTCACTGCGCTGACGGCAGCGGATGCGGCGCTGTTGGCAAGCCTGACCAATTTGCAGACCGTCACCGAAAAGCTCAAGGGGCCGCAGGGCGCGCTGGGCGTGCTGCTGGGCAACGAGGCCGAGGCGCGCAAGCTGGTCGAGCGGACAAGCGCGCTGCTGGCGCATGCCGATGTGCTCACCGGCCGCCTCGACAGCCTGGTGGCCAACGCCGACCGCCAGGTCTTTGGCCAGGCCGCCAGACCGCACGGAGTCGCGGAGCAGGGCGGCCTGGTCAGCGAAACACGCACCACCGTCAAGCAGCTCAACGGGCTGCTGGCCGAAGTACGCGGCAGCCTGCAGAAAGTGGATGCCGTGCTGGTCGATGCGCAGGCCATCGCTGGCAACACGCGTGTGGCAACGACCGATCTCGACGCGCTGCGCAGCGAGGTCGAAGCCACTTTGCGCAAGGTCGAGCATCTGGTCAACGAGGTCAACCGCAAATGGCCCTTTGCCCGCGAGACGGAGATCAGGCTGCCATGAGAAGAGGTGGAAGCCGGCTCTTGCCGGCGCTGGCCACCACGCTGGTGCTCACCGCCTGCGCAGGAGCCCCGCCGCCGCCCGACTGGCAGATGAACGCCAAGGGTAGCCTGGAGCGTGCAACCGAGGCTTATCTCAGTGGCAACGGCCGGCGCGAGGCGCTGGAGTTTGCCCGTGCCCGCGCCGAACTGGCGCGCACCGGCCGCGCCGATCTGCTGGCTCGCAGCGAACTGTTGCGCTGCGCCACGCGCGTCGCCAGCCTTGAAATGGGCGCCTGTTCCGCCTACGAAGCGTTGGCGGCGGATGCTGCACCACCCGAGCAGGCCTATGCGCGCTACCTCTCTGGCCAGGTAGAACCCGCTGATGTGGCTTTGCTGCCGAAGGCGCAGCAGGGTCTTGCCGCCAACCCGGCAGCGCCCGATGCCGCGCTCGCCGCGATCAGCGATCCGCTCTCGCGACTGGTCGCCGCCGGCGTCCTGTTGCGCTGCGGAGCAGCGACGCCTGGCGTCGTCGCGCAGGCAGTGGACACCGCCTCGGCGCAGGGCTGGCGTCGTCCGCTTCTGGCCTGGCTGAAGGTGCAGCAGCAGCTCGCTCAAGCGGCTGCTGAGGTTGACGAGGTGGCGCGCCTGCAGCGACGCATTGACCTGGTGCTGGGTGCAAAGCCATAGCTTTCCACGGATCCCGACCGCCTTGCCCGGGAGTCCAGCGCTGACGCATTGGGCTTCCATCACTTCGCTCCAATGGACATCTCCCGGGGCCCGAGGCTACTCGTAGCGTGATAGAATGACGGGCTTGATCAAGACGACGACATTCCCGCCGAAGTCACGTCGCCAGCGGATGGAAGATGGAAGCTTTCGCCAAAGAAACACTCCCGATTAGCCTCGAAGACGAGATGCGTCGATCGTATCTCGATTACGCGATGAGCGTGATTGTGGGGCGTGCCTTGCCCGACGCGCGCGATGGTCTCAAGCCGGTGCATCGACGCGTTCTGTTCGCGATGCACGAGTTGTCGAACGACTGGAACAAGCCGTACAAGAAATCGGCACGTATCGTCGGTGATGTCATCGGTAAGTACCATCCGCATGGCGACACGCCGGTTTACGACACCATCGTGCGCATGGCGCAGGATTTCTCCCTGCGCTACATGCTGGTCGATGGACAGGGCAACTTTGGTTCGGTGGACGGCGACAACCCGGCAGCGATGCGTTACACGGAAGTACGCATGGCGCGCATCGGCCACGAGTTGCTGGCCGATATCGACAAGGAAACGGTTGACTTCGGGCCCAATTACGACGGTTCGGAGGAGGAGCCGTTGGTCTTGCCGGCACGAATTCCAAACTTGCTGATCAACGGCTCTTCGGGTATCGCGGTCGGCATGGCGACCAACATCCCGCCGCACAACCTCAGCGAGGTGGTCGATGCCTGCCTTGCGCTGCTCAACAACTCCGACGTAACGATCGACGAACTGATCGATCTGCTGCCGGCTCCCGATTTTCCGACGGCCGGCATCATCTACGGCGTCTCGGGTGTGCGCGAGGGTTATCGCACCGGGCGTGGCCGTGTGGTCATGCGGGGCAAGATTCACTTCGAGGACATTGACAAGGGCAACCGCCAGGCGATCATCATTGACGAGCTGCCGTACCAGGTCAATAAGCGGACGCTGCTCGAAAAGATTGGCGAACTGGTCAACGAGAAGAGGATCGAGGGTATCTCCGATCTGCGCGACGAGTCGGACAAGTCGGGCATGCGCGTGGTGATCGAGCTGAAGCGTGGCGAAGTGGCTGAAGTGGTGCTCAATTGTCTGTACAAGCAGACGCAGCTCCAGGACACCTTCGGCATGAACATGGTCGCACTGGTCGACGGCCAGCCTCGGCTGCTCAACCTCAAGCAGATGCTGGAGTGTTTTCTCTGGCATCGGCGAGAGGTTCTTACCCGGCGGACCGTTTTCGAGTTGCGCAAGGCGCGCGAGCGCGCGCATATCCAGGAAGGCCTGGCGGTGGCGCTGGACAATGTCGACGAGATCATCGCGCTGATCAAGGCTTCGCCGACGCCCGCCGACGCCCGCCGGGGCTTGATGGCCAGACTATGGACTTCACCGACGGTGGCCGAGATGCTGGCTCGCGCGGCGCTCGACGCGACCCGTCCGGAAGGCCTTGGCCTGGAATACGGGCTGTCCAAGAACGGTTATCTGCTCTCGGAGGCGCAGGCGCAGGCGATCCTGGAGTTGCGCCTGCAGAGGTTGACCGGACTGGAACGCGACAAGATCATCGGTGATTTCGCGGAACTGCTCGAACGGATCGCCGACCTGATGGATATCCTGGCGCGGCCCGAGCGCATCACCGAGATGATCGTCGAGGAATTGACCGGCATTCGGGCGCAGTTTGGCGACAAGCGCCGCTCCGAAATCGTCATTCATACCCAGGATCTCGGGATCGAGGATTTCATCACCCCGGTCGACATGGTGGTGACGCTCTCGCACACCGGCTACATCAAGTCGCAGCCGCTCGCCGACTATCGGGCGCAGAAGCGCGGCGGGCGTGGCAAGCAGGCGGCAGCCATGAAGGCGGATGATTTCGTCGATCACCTGTTTGTCGCCAATACGCACGATTTCATCCTCTGCTTCACCAATCGCGGCCGTGTTTATTGGCTCAAGGTCTACGAAGTGCCGCAGGGGACGCGGACCAGCCGCGGCAAACCGATTGTCAACCTCTTCCCGTTCGAGGAAGGCGAAAAGATCAGCGCGATCCTGGCCGTCAAGGAGTTTACCGACGACCGCTACATCTTCATGTGCACGGCAAGCGGGACGGTGAAAAAGACACCGCTGTCGGATTTTTCCAATCCGCGCAAGAACGGCATCATCGCCGTCGCGCTCGATGAGGATGATGTCCTGATCGGGGTCGAGATCACCAACGGGACACAGGACGTGGTCCTCGTTTCCGATGCCGGCAAGGCGGTATGGTTCGATGAGGAAGACGTGCGGCCGATGGGACGGACGGCGCGCGGCGTGCGGGGGATGCGGCTGGGCGACCAGCAGCACGTGCTGTCGCTTCTGGTCGCCGACAACGACCAGCAGACTGTCCTGGTGGCGACCGAGAACGGTTTTGGCAAGCGCACCGCGCTGGCCGATTTCCGGCATTCGGGTCGCGGTACGCAGGGCGTTATTGCGATCGCCGCCAGTGAGCGCAACGGCAAGGTCGTCGCCGCCCGCCTGGTGCGCGATGAAGACGAAATCATGCTGATCACCACCGGTGGGGTGCTGATCCGCACGCGTGTCCGGGAGATTCGCGAGCTGGGTCGCGCGACCCAGGGTGTGACGCTGATCGCTCTTGACGCCGGTGAGAAGCTCGCCGGTCTGGAAAAAGTCGTCGAGAGCGAAGACGACGGCGATCTGGGGTCGGCCGAGAGTGAGGATTCACAGCCGGGAGAGGCACCGGCGGTGAATCCGGGCGCCGATCGCGAACAGGAATAGGGCGCATGTCTGACTGCCTTGGTCTCGGTGTCAGCTCGCTGAAGGTACGGTCGCCGTTGCGCGCCGGGGTTTGCGTGCCCGTTGGTCGGCTTGCGCATGCGACTCAGCGTCATGCTGGCAGCGAGTGATGGGTGACAATCTTCAGGACGAACTGACGGTCGTTCGCCAGCAGATCGACCAACTCGACGGGCAACTGCTTGAGTTGCTGAACCAGCGTGCGCGGTATGCTCAGCAGGTGGGCGAGATCAAGGCGCGTCATGGCGAGGCGGGCTTCATTTACCGTCCCGAGCGTGAGGCGCAGGTCCTGCAACGCATCCAGGAGAGCAACCCGGGGCCGCTGTCGAGCGAGAGTGTGACCTGGTTCTTCCGCGAAGTGATGTCGGCCTGTCTGTCGCTTGAACAGCCGCTCGGTATCGCTTTCCTTGGACCGCTGGGAACCTTCTCGGAGAGCGCCGTAACCAAGCACTTTGGCCACGCCGCCCGTTTGATGCCCCAGATTTCGATCGATGATGTTTTCCGCGAAGTCGAGGCCTGTCATGCCGATTACGCCGTGGTACCGATCGAGAACTCGACCGAGGGGGCCATTGGTCGTACGCTCGATCTGCTGCTGACGACGCCGCTCAAGATTTGCGGCGAGGTGGTGCTGCGCATCCATCAGCATCTGCTGTCAAACGAGACGGTGCTGGGCCGGGTGAGCAAGGTCTACTCGCACGCACAGTCACTGGCGCAATGCCATGAGTGGTTGAACCGCTCGTTACCGCTGGCGCAGCGCGTACCGGTGGCGAGCAACGCGCAGGCGGCGCAACTGGCGGCAGCAGAAGCGGGCGCGGCGGCGATCGCCGGCCAGGCTGCGGCGGAGCGCTATCATCTGCCGGAGTTGGCCAGCAACATTGAGGATGAGCCCAACAATACGACGCGCTTCGTCGTCCTCGGTCGTCACGATGCCGGGCCTTCGGGACGTGACAAGACATCCCTGATCATGTCGGCGCACAACCAGACCGGTGCGCTGAGCCAGCTGCTGGCGCCGTTTTCCGATGCCGGCGTTTCGATGACACGGCTGGAATCCCGCCCGGCGCGTCATACGCTGTGGGAGTATGTCTTCTTCGTCGACCTTGACGGTCACCGCAATGATGTGCCCGTGCGGACAGCGCTCACGGAGCTTGCCCGTCGCGCCCCATATCTCAAGCTTCTTGGTTCCTACCCGGTGGCGGCTTACTAGCAGCCTGTCGGACTTGGCGAAAAGATACTGCTTTTTTTCGAGGACCGCAGATGTCACTCCACGAGCAATCATTACCATACATTCGGGCCGTTTCACCTTACCAGCCAGGCAAGCCGATCACCCAGCTGGCGCGCGAGATGGGTCTTGCCGTCGACCAGATCGTCAAGCTGGCTTCGAACGAGAATCCTCTGGGCATGAGTCCGAAAGCACGAGCGGCAGTGGTCGAGGCGATGGCCAGCCTGGCGCGTTACCCGGATGATTTCGCTCTCAAGCAGGCGTTGTCCGAGCGGACCGGTCTGGGTATGGAACGTATCGTTCTCGGCAACGGATCCAATGACGTCCTTGATCTGATCGCAAGGGTGTTCCTTGCGCCGGGTCGTTCGGCGATTTTTGCCCAGTATGCCTTTGCCGTCTACCCGTTGGCGACGTTGACCACCGGGGCCGAGGGGATTGCGGTTGCGGCCAGGGATTTCGGTCATGATCTGCAGGCCATGAGAGCGGCGATCAGAGCCGATACGCGGTTGATCTGGATCGCCAACCCCAATAATCCGACCGGAACCTTTCTGCCCTATCCGCAGCTCAAGCTGTTCGTCAAGTCCGTGCCGGCGGATGTCGTGGTCGTTCTCGACGAAGCGTATAACGAGTACCTGCCGCCTGCCGAGCGATTCGAGACGACGGCCTGGCTGGCTGAAATGCCGAATCTGGTGATCACCCGTACGTTTTCCAAGATCTACGGTCTGGCCGGCCTGCGCATCGGTTACGCGCTGGCGTCGGCCGACATCGCGGACCTCATGAATCGCGTCCGCCAGCCATTCAACTGCAACAATCTCGCCCTGGCTGCTGCCGCCGCGGCGCTCGACGACCACCAGTTCGTCGCCGCCAGCTACGCGCTGAACCGTGCGGGCATGGAGCAGATCGTCGGTGGACTGAAGCGTCTGGGGTGCACGCACATTCCTTCGCACGGCAATTTCGTGACCTTCCGGGTGATCGATGCCTCCCTGGTGAACCAGAGCTTGCTCAAGCAAGGCGTCATCGTTCGACCGATCGCTGCCTACGGCATGCCGGACTGGCTGCGCGTCACGATCGGCACCGAAACTGAAAACCAGCGCTTTCTTGCCGCCCTCGAGGCATCGCTATGAACCACCAGCGCGCCTGGGGGCGGCCGTGAGCGGCGCGCCGTTGTTCGGGAAGGTTGTCGTCTTCGGCGTCGGGCTGATCGGGGGATCCTTCGCGCTGGCGCTGAAGGCCGCCGGACAGGCAGGAGAGATCGTCGGTTTCGGGCGCACCCTCGGTTCGCTGAACCAGGCGCTGCAACTGGGGATCCTGGATCGCGTCGGCTTCAACGTCGGGCAGGAGGTGTCGAATGCTGACCTCGTGCTGATAGCCACGCCAGTTGGCAAGACTGCGGAAATCATGGGCCGCATAGCCCCTTGCCTCGGACCGCAGACGGTGGTTACCGACGGTGGCAGCACAAAGGAGGACGTGGTCGCGGCAGCTCGCGCGCACTTTGGCGACAGGATCGGGCAGTTCGTTCCCGCCCATCCGATCGCCGGCGCGGAAAACAGTGGTGCGTTGGCCGCGCGGGCGGATCTCTATCGCGACAAGCAAGTGGTGCTGACGCCATTGCCGGAAAACGGTCCGCAGCGCGTGGCCCGCGTCCGCTCGGCCTGGGAGTGTTGTGGTGGCCTGGTCAGGGAGTTGACCGCAGCCGAGCATGACCGGATTTTCGCCGCGGTAAGTCATTTGCCACACCTCCTTTCGTTTGCCCTGGTGCATGAACTGGCGAGGCGCGAAAATCGCGATCTGTTGTTCGGCTTTGCGGCGAGCGGTTTCCGGGACTTCACGCGCATCGCTGCCAGTCACCCGGAGATGTGGCGCGACATTTGCTTGGCCAATCGGGCGGCTTTGCTAGAGGAACTTGACCGCTACCGCGCGCAACTCGACCAGCTGCGTGATGCGCTGCAACGGGGTGACGGTGCCGCCCTGGAGACGACCTTCGACCTTGCCAGGGCGGCTCGGCGCGAGTGGGCCGAACGTAAGGGGCAGGAGTGAGCGGGGACTTCATCGATCTGCCGCAGGTGCTGACGGCGCAGGGCAGGGTACGTCTGCCGGGCTCGAAAAGCATCTCCAATCGGGTTCTGCTATTGGCCGCTCTGGCCGTGGGGAGGACGGAACTGCGCGAGGTGCTGGTGTCCGACGACACGGCGCGCATGTTCGATGCACTTCGGACGCTCGGCGTAGCTGTCGAGTTGCTGGCAGATAACGCTGTTGCCATTACCGGTTGCGGTGGCATGTTGCCCGTTCGTCAGGCCGATCTCTTTCTCGGTAACGCCGGGACTGCCTTCCGGCCGCTGACTGCGGTGCTGGCTTTCTCTGGTGGTTACTACCGGCTGACCGGCGTGCCGCGCATGCACGAACGACCGATCGCCGATCTGGTCGATGGTTTGCGACAGTTGGGCGCAGACATCAGCTACCTTGGTGTCGAGGGCTTTCCGCCGCTGGCCATTCGTCCCCCCGCAAGCTGCGCGCTGAGTACGGTCAGAGTGCGTGGCGATGTGTCCAGCCAGTTCCTGACCGGTTTGCTGATGGCGCTGCCCTTGCGCGGCGTCGAAACCAAGGTGGAAGTGGTCGGCGAGCTGATCTCCAAACCCTACGTGGATATCACGCTGGCCAGTATGGCGAGTTTCGGCGTGCACGTGCTGCGCGACGGCTGGCGATGCTTTACAGTGCCGGCGGGCAGTTCATATCGCTCGCCAGGGGTGGTCCATGTTGAAGGCGACGCCTCGTCAGCTTCGTACTTTCTGGCCCTCGGCGCGATTGGCGGTGGGCCGCTGCGCGTCGAGGGCGTCGGTCTTGACTCGATCCAGGGCGATGTACGTTTTGCCGATGCCCTGGCCAGCATGGGGGCTCGAATCACTTCTGGAGCCAACTGGATCGAGGCATCCTCGCCGCTGCCCGATGTTGCTCGCGGGAGGCTGCAAGGTATCGAACTGGATTGCAACCACATCCCTGATGCGGCCATGACGCTGGCCACCACCGCTCTGTTTGCCGAAGGACCAACCACTCTGAGAAACATTGCCAGTTGGCGGGTCAAGGAAACCGACCGCATCGCCGCGATGGCGACCGAGTTGCGAAAGCTGGGTGCGGTGGTCGAGCAAGGCTCGGATTTCATCCGCGTCTTTCCGCCGGTCGGGGTTCAGGGTCTGCAGCCGGCCGCGATCGACACCTACGATGACCACCGGATCGCGATGTGTTTCTCGCTGGCGGCCCTCGGCACACCACTGCGGATCAACGACCCGCGGACGGTGGCGAAGACCTTCCCCGACTATTTCAAGTGCTTCGCGAAGCTTACCCGGGCGGTACCGGTGATCGCCATCGACGGAACCTCTGCCTCGGGCAAGGGGACGGTCGCCGCGCGCGTTGCCCAGACGCTTGGTTGGCACTACCTCGACTCTGGCGCCTTGTATCGCCTGACCGCATTGGCTGCCCGGCGGGGCGGAGTTTCCTGGGACGATGAAGCCGGCGTGGCGGCCATTGCTGCCGGGCTGGATGTCGAGTTTGCCGGGACCAGGATCACGCTGTCTGGCGATGAGGTTGCGGACGTCATCCGTAGCGAAGAAATCTCTGCGGCGGCTTCGCGGGTGGCGGCGCTTCCCGCCGTGCGTGCTGCCCTGTTGTTCCGGCAGCGCGCTTTCCGTCGCCCACCCGGGCTGGTGGCCGACGGGCGCGACATGGGTTCGGTGGTCTTCCCTGATTCGGCGACCAAGGTCTTCCTCACCGCGAGCGTCGAGATGCGCGCCAGGAGGCGGCATAAGCAGTTGATCGAAAAAGGAATGGCTGCTAGTATTGCAGCCCTCTCGCTGGATCTGCGCGAGCGCGACGAACGGGATAGCCAGCGTAGCGTCGCTCCGATGCAGCAGAGTACGGATGCTGAATTGCTCGACACGACGAACCTGACCATCGAAACAGCGGTGGCACGGGTGCTGGACTGGGTCAACAAGGTTCCGAAAAGTGGGTGAAGCGGCTGCTGCCGTTTGCCCAAGGTGTCACCAGCTCGACGCGTCGTTCCGTTGGCCCGCGGCTCTGCCGCCCGGGGTCTGTCGGTGCAGTGTCCTTGCTTCCCCGCTAGGGTGAGGTTTCCGGAGTTCCCGGAACTGGTGATCGTTTTTAACTCACCCCGCAGTTCTGCGGATAGGTAATTCAACTCATATGTCAGCCAATCCCACCATGCAAGAAAGCTTTGCCGAACTTTTCGAAGAGAGCCTCGGACGTCAGGAAATGCGTCCTGGAGAGGTGATTACCGCGGAGGTTGTGCGCATCGACCACAACTTCGTGGTTGTCAATGCCGGTCTCAAGTCGGAGAGCTACATTGAAATCGCGGAATTCCTCAGTGACAAGGGCGAACTCGAAGTCACCGTCGGTGATTTCGTCCAGGTCGCCATTGAGCAACTCGAGAACGGCTTTGGTGAAACCCGCCTGTCGCGTGACCGGGCGAAACGGGTCGCCGCGTGGAATGCGCTCGAGCAGGCGCTGAACGATGGTACGCTGGTCACCGGCACGATCACCGGCAAGGTCAAGGGGGGGCTGACGGTAATGACCAACAGCGTCCGCGCCTTCCTGCCAGGTTCCCTGGTTGACATGCGTCCGGTCAAGGACACCACGCCCTATGAGGGCAAGACCTACGAATTCAAGGTCATCAAGCTCGACCGCAAGCGTAACAACGTGGTTGTTTCCCGTCGCGCCGTTCTCGAAGCCAGCGTTGGTGAAGAGCGCGATGCACTGCTGGCAGCCCTCAAGGAGGGCAGCGTTGTCAAGGGCGTGGTCAAGAACATCACCGATTACGGTGCCTTCGTTGATCTCGGTGGTATCGACGGTTTGCTGCACATCACGGATCTGGCATGGCGTCGCGTTCGTCACCCCTCCGAGGTGCTTGCTGTTGGCGACGAAGTCCAGGCCAAGATCCTGAAGTTCGATCAGGAAAAGAACCGCGTTTCGCTGGGTCTCAAGCAACTGGGTGAAGACCCGTGGGTTGGCATCTCCCGCCGTTACCCGCCGACCACACGCCTTTTCGGCAAGGTGACCAATCTGACCGACTACGGCGCTTTTGTCGAAATCGAGCAGGGTATCGAAGGCCTGGTGCACGTTTCCGAGATGGACTGGACCAACAAGAACGTCCACCCGTCGAAGGTCGTGCAGCTGGGTGACGAAGTCGAAGTGATGATCCTCGAAATCGATGAAGATCGCCGCCGTATTTCCCTGGGCATGAAGCAGTGCGCGGCAAACCCGTGGGATGAGTTTTCAATGAACTACAAGAAAGGCGATCGGGTGCACGGCGGCATCAAGTCGATCACCGATTTTGGCGTGTTCATCGGGCTGCCCGGCGGCATTGACGGCCTCGTCCATCTGTCCGACCTGTCGTGGTCTCTGCCTGGCGAGGAAGCCATCCGCAATTTCAAGAAGGGTGACGAGGTTGATGCGGTGGTACTGGCGATCGACACTGACAAGGAGCGGATCTCTCTGGGGATCAAGCAGCTTGACGGGGATCCCTACACCAGCTACATCGCGACCCACGACAAGAACAGTATCGCGCGCGGGGTGGTCAAGTCGGTGGATGCGCGTGGCGCGGTGGTGATGCTGGAAGGTGACATCGAGGCTTACCTGCGCGCTTCGGAGGTGTCGCGCGACCGGATCGACGATCTGACCAAGGTGTACAAAGAAGGAGACAAGGTTGAAGCGATGATCATCAACGTGGATCGCAAGACACGTTCGATCAGCCTGTCGATCAAAGCCCGGGAGCAGGCCGAGCAGCAAGAGGCGATGCAGAAGTTTTCTGCTGACAGCAGCGCCAGTTCCGGTACGACCAATCTGGGTGCCTTGCTCAAGGCCAAGCTGAATAACCCCCAATAGGGTTACGGAATGACCAAGTCGGATCTTATCGCCGAACTGGCTGGGCGCTTCCCGCAACTGGTCGCCAAGGATGCAGATATGTCGGTGAAAATGATTCTTGATGCGATGGCAGAAGCGCTGGCCAGGGGGGATCGTATCGAGATTCGTGGTTTCGGCAGTTTTGCGCTGAACTACCGCCCGCCGCGTGTCGGTCGCAATCCAAAGTCTGGTGACAAGGTTGAGGTTCCCGAAAAATGGGTGCCGCATTTCAAGGCCGGCAAGGAACTGCGGGAGCGCGTCGACGGCTCGCTGGAATCGATCTGAGTGGTCAGGGCGTGGCGTATTGCGGGCGGTAACGACAGTTGCCGCCCGTTTTCTGTGGGATGGTGATTGATGCGTGCGTTGCTGTGGGCGTCGAGAATTGTTCTTTTTCTTTTCCTTTTCGCGTTCGCCATCAAGAATACCGAGCCGGTGGGCGTCCGCTTCGTGCTGGACACTGTCTGGCAGGCACCTCTGGTGATCGTCTTGCTGGTTTTTTTGTCGCGGGTGCCGCGCTTGCGGTCTTGTCGTTGCTTGGTAGCGTATTTGGTCTGCGTCGGGAGGTCGCAAAGCTCAAGCGCGAACTGAAGGAGAAGGCCGGCAGCCTGGTCACATATCAGGATCGTCAGGTCTGAATCTGTCGGGGAGGCCGCGCTGACCGTTCGTCTGATGGTCTCCGCTCCTGCCCCATCCCGGCAACTGCAGTTGGCCGGTCATATTATCCTCGCAGGCATCATTGATGATCGAGTTCGAGTATTGGCAGCTATTGCTTTTTCCGCTGTTTTTTGGTCTCGGCTGGGCCGCAGCGCGCATCGATATCCGGCATCTGGTGAAGGAGTCGCGCGCCCTGCCGCGTTCGTATTTTCAAGGTCTCAACTTCTTGCTAAACGAGCAGCCAGACCGCGCTATCGAGGCTTTTGTGGAAGCCGTCAAGGTCGATCCGCAGACGGTCGAGTTGCATTTTGCGCTCGGTAGCCTGTTTCGTCGTCGGGGGGAGACCGACCGTGCCATCCGGATGCACCAGAATCTCATCGAACGTGAGGATCTGAAGCAGGACCTGAAGCTGCAGGCACTGGCTGAACTCGGACAGGACTATCTCAAGGCCGGCCTGCTCGACCGCGCTGAAGAGGTTTTTGACAAGTTGCGCGACTCAGAACTGGCCGAAAGCGCCAAGCGCAACCTGCTCGAGATCTATCAACTTGAAAAGGACTGGGAGAAGGCGATAGCGATCGCCTCTGAACTGCCGGACTTCGCTTCCCACAAGGAGGTTGCCGAGTACTACTGCGAGCTGGCCGCGGCCGAAATGATGCGCTCGCGGCGGGATCTGGCGGCGGCGTACCTGGATACCGCGCTGGAGCGCAATCGGAAGTGCGTTCGAGCCAGTCTTCTCCAGGGGGATATTCAGTTGCAGCAGGATCAGCCGCTCGCCGCTATCGAATCATGGCAGCGGATCGAGCAGCAGGATCCAACTTACCTGGCATTGGTCGCGCAGCGTCTGCTTGACGCTTTTCGCAAGCTGGATCGACGCGAAGAGGGACTGCAGTTGTTGCGTGGTTATCTTGAACACTATCCGTCGCTTGACCTGCTGGACGTGGTTTTTCAACTGGTGCTCGAAGGCGATGGAGCGGAAGCTGCGTACAAGTTGGTTCGCGACGAGTTGAAGCGTAACCCGACTCTGCTTGGATTCGACAAGTTGCTGGCGGCGAGACTGCTGTTTGCCTCGCCGGACAGTCGTCCGGACCTCGAGTTGGCAAAGGGGATCGTTCAGACCTACACCCGTCGCCTGGCTCGCTATCGGTGCGATAATTGCGGTTTCAAGGCGCGCCAGTTCTATTGGCGCTGTCCGGCCTGTGGCGGCTGGGAAACCTATTCGCCGAAGCGGACCGAAGAGTTCGATCTGACACCTTAGGAGTTTCGTCTTGCCATTCACCGTGCCTGGCATGAGGCGGGTCAGCCTCGTGAGCAAAATTTTTCCTGCCGAGATGGGTTGCCGTGCACGTTGGTGACTTGTCGGCTGCACGGCTGCTCATCGTCGGCGACGTGATGCTTGATCGGTACTGGTTTGGCGACGTTGCACGTATCTCACCCGAAGCGCCGGTGCCGGTTGTGAAGGTGGGCCGCAGTGAAGAGCGACCTGGAGGCGCCGCCAACGTCGCACGCAATGTCGCTGCTCTGGGCGCGCGGGTTGCCCTTCTCTCCGTCGTTGGCGACGATGAGGCTGGCCAGAGCCTGCAGCGGCTGCTGGTGGCCAGCGGGATCGATGTCAGCCTGCATGTCGATCCCGCGATCAGCACGACAGTCAAGCTGCGTGTGATCGGCCGGCAGCAGCAGCTGTTGCGGATTGATTTTGAAACCACTCCATCGCATGAGGTGCTGCGCGCCAAACTCGTCGAGTTCAAGTCGCGTTTGCGGGAATGTGATGCGGTGATCCTCTCTGATTACGGCAAGGGTGGCCTGGCGCACATCGGTGAGATGATCCGTCTGGCAGGCGCTGCCGGCAAGCAGGTCCTGGTCGATCCCAAGGGTGACGACTTTTCGAAGTATGCGGGCGCGACCGTGGTGACACCCAACCGCGCCGAGTTGCGTGAAGTGGTGGGCCGCTGGCACGATGATGAGGAACTGGCGCGCAAAGCCGAAGCACTGCGCTCCAGGTTGCGACTGGAGGCCTTGCTGGTCACCCGCAGTGAGGAGGGGATGTCGCTCTTCCACGCCGGCGGTGCGCTCCACGAGAAGGCGGTGGCCCGAGAGGTGTTTGACGTTTCGGGGGCTGGCGACACGGTGATTGCCACCCTGGCAGTGATGCTCGCGGGTGGTGCCAGCTGGCCGGAGGCGGTGCATGCGGCGAACGTCGCTGCCGGCGTGGTGGTTGGCAAGCTCGGTACGGCGGTCGTCAGTCGCGACGAACTGGCTGCCGCACTGAAATGAGGTAAGTGCATGTACACAATAGTGACCGGTGCGGCCGGCTTCATTGGCTCCAATCTTGTCAAGGCGCTCAATGACCGGGGAGTGCGAAAGATCATCGCTGTTGACAATCTGAGCCGGGCCGACAAGTTCCGCAACCTCGTCGATTGCGACCTTGCTGATTACATCGACAAGCATGAATTCCTCGACCGCCTGCTTGCCGGCGACTTTGACGGTGACGTCGATGCGATTCTCCACCAGGGTGCGTGTTCCAATACCATGGAGAGCGACGGCCGCTACATGATGGAGAACAACTACCGTTACTCGCTGGCGATCCTCGACTGGTGCCTCGACCAGGAGGTGCAGTTGCTCTATGCATCAAGCGCGGCGACCTATGGCGGTGGCAGCGTTTTTCGGGAGGAGCGCGCTCATGAAGCGCCGCTCAACGTGTACGGCTATTCGAAGTTCCTTTTCGACCAGATTGTTCGTCAGCGCCTGGCGGTCGCCGGTTCGTTCAACTCGCAGGTCGTTGGTTTCCGCTATTTCAATGTCTATGGTCCGCGGGAATCGCACAAGGCGCGAATGGCTTCGGTCGCCTTTCATCATTACCAGCAGTTTCGCAACGAGGGCAAGGTCAGATTGTTCGAAGGCTGCGCCGGCTATGCCGATGGCGAGCAGCGGCGTGATTTTGTTCATGTGGGTGATGTCACGCGCGTCAATCTGCATTTTTTTGATCATCCGCATCTCGAAAAATCCGGTATCTACAACGTCGGTAGCGGTCGGGCCCAGACCTTCAATGAGTTGGCGGCAGCCAGCGTCAATGCGTGCCGGGCGCTGTCCGGTGACCAGCCGCTGCCCTTGGCACAACTGATTGAGCGGGGGTTGATCGAGTACGTACCGTTTCCGCCGGACCTCGTTGGCAAATATCAGAGTTTCACCGAGGCTGACCTGTCGAAGCTGCGCAAGGCGGGCTACGAGCTGCCGTTCGCGAGCGTCGAGGAAGGCGTTTCGCAGTACGTGCGATGGCTGTCCAGTCATGGATAAAATGCTCGAGGATTACGTCGGGGATACGCCGCTGGTTCGTCTGCAGCGTTTGCCGGGGACCGCTGGCGAGGCTCGCGGGAACCGCATTCTGGCCAAACTGGAGGGAAACAACCCGGCCGGGTCGGTCAAGGATCGCCCCGCGCTGTCGATGATTTCGCGCGCCGAAAAGCGGGGCGATATCAAGCCGGGTGATACCCTGATCGAGGCCACGTCCGGGAATACCGGCATTGCGCTGGCGATGGTCGCTGCTGCACGCGGTTACCGGATGATTCTGGTCATGCCGGAGAACCAGAGCCTAGAACGTCGGCAGACGATGCAGGCTTTTGGCGCAGAACTGGTGCTGGTGTCCCGGGATGGCGGCATGGAGCTGGCGCGCGACGTGGCCGAGAGCATGCGCAATGAAGGTCGGGGTATCATCCTCGATCAGTTCGCGAATCCGGACAATCCGCTGGCGCACTATGAAGGTACTGGTCCCGAGCTGTGGCGGCAGACCGGCGGGGCGATCACGCATTTCGTCAGCAGTATGGGAACCACCGGGACGATCATGGGGGTCTCACGCTACCTGAAGGAGCAGAATCCTGCCATCTGCATCATCGGTTGTCAGCCGGAAGAGGGTTCACAGATTCCGGGCATCCGCAAATGGCCGGAAGCCTACCTGCCAAAGATATTTGATCGTACGCGGGTTGATCGCGTTGAGCCGGTTGCCCAGGGGGAGGCGGAGGAGATGACCCGCCGCCTGGCGCGTGAAGAGGGTATCTTTGCCGGCATCTCGTCCGGTGGCTCGCTGGTCGTTGCCCTGCGGCTCGCCAATGAACTCGAGAACGCGACCATCGTCAGCATCGTTTGTGATCGCGGTGACCGCTACTTGTCGACCGGGGTGTTTCCGGCTTGAGAGTGTTGGATGAAGCCGGTTCTCGTCTTTGACATCGAGACCATTCCTGATGTAGAGGGTTTGCGCCGGTTGCATGCTCTCGACCCGGCGCTTTCTGACGACGAGGTCGCCGAACTCGCCTTTCAGCATCGGCGGGCAGCGAGCGGGCACGATTTCCTGCCGCTGCACCTGCAACGGGTGGCGGTGATTTCCTGCGTACTCAGGGTAGGCAAGGATTTTCGGGTCTGGTCGCTGGCCGAGCCAGAGCAGGGCGAAGGCGAGATCATTCAACGCTTCTTCGATGGCGTCGACAAGTTTACGCCGCAGATGGTGTCCTGGAACGGTGGCGGATTTGATCTGCCGGTATTGCACTATCGCGGGCTGATTCACGGGGTTGCCGCGCCGCGCTACTGGGACCTCGGTGACGGTGACTACGCTGACAGCCGCGACTTCAAGTGGAACAACTACATCAGCCGCTATCACACGCGGCACCTTGATCTGATGGACCTGCTGGCGATGTATCAGCCGCGTGCCAGCGCGCCGCTTGACGAGCTTGCCAAGCTGATAGGTTTCCCCGGAAAACTAGGCATGGACGGCAGCAAGGTGTGGCAGGCCTGGCAGGCGGGCCGGATCTCCGAAGTCCGCGACTACTGCGAAACCGATGCCCTCAATACCTATCTCGTCTCGGTCCGCTTTCGCCTGATGCGCGGCGAGCTTTCACGGGCCGAATACGACCGGGAGATGTCCTTCCTGCGCAGTGAACTGGAGAGGCTCAGCAAGCCGCACTGGCAGGAGTTCCTGGTTGCCTGGCAACAGGGGCGGTAGTTCTTCGTCTTGTGTTGCCCCGCGCTGGCGGAAGTCTCCGTGATCAGTGTTTTTTGTCGGGGCCGGTGAGGGCCATGGCGACGCCACGAAATGACTTCTTGCGTAGCGGCACGTTTGCGTTCTTGCAGAGGTCATTACCGTCATCGCTGAGCAGATAGATCGCGTTCTTGCCGTCTGCCGCGAAGATCGCCTCCGGGTGCATTGTGCCAAAGTCCACTTTCTTGACTCGTTTGACCGAGTCAGTGCCCTTACCGGACCAGGTGTAGAGGGCAAAGCCTTTGCCGCTGCGCTTGCCGTTGTCAAATGGTCCGGCGACGATCACGTAGCGCGATTCTACGAACTCGATGCTGCGAATTCCCCTTCCGCCGAGATCAAGCGCAACAGGATCCCCGAAAACGGGTGCGGCCGCCTTGCCGATCACCTCAGCTGGATTCTTCAAGGGTACCAGCCAGGCCTTGCCCTCGGGCAGCGGATTGCGGAAGCCAATCAGCAGATGCCCGTCGAGGGTCGCGGCAAGGCCTTCGATATTGAAGCCGCCCGGGTCTTCGGGCGGCTTCTGCAGAGCGCTCGCCGTAGCCAGTGGCGCGAAGCGTGGATCGCCAATCAGATCGGGGATGAGCCGCTTGTAGGGCGGTGCGGTCAGCGCCTTTACCCTGGGTCCGAAAGCAGTCTCGATCACCTCGGTGGCAAAAAGCTGCTGCCTCGCTTCCTGGATCTTCCCCTCGCCGTTGCGTCCGTGCGAGGATATCCAGTAGATCCGGTCTTTGATCCGGGCGGCACCCTCGATGTCTCCTTTCCTGCTTTTGCCGTCTGGCTGGCGATTGCCAAGGTAGTCGGTGAGGTCGACGCTGGCGGCGGGGTCAGGCTCGCCAAAGCGATAGATGGTCAGGATGTCGTGATCGTCATCAGCGACGACGAAGTGTGACGGGCTGAGCGCGACGCCAGCGGAGGCATCACAGAGGCCACGGTACCACGTTGTTTCTGCCTCGGCGGGCGCAGCGGTCAGGACAGATGCCAGCAGTATGGCGGTGAAAGGAATCAGGCGGCTCATGAATGGCGATCTCGTGGCGTTGCGGAGGGTGAGGTATAGCGTCGGGTGTTGCCCGGGCAAGCCGTTTGCGGGTTTTCGGCGGTATTCATGCCCCAGTCTGCAACGATGATGCGACCATCGTGGCGATCACGATTGCCTGGATCGCGGCGGAAGCGGACCAACAAAGCGATTTGCAGAATGCCGAAGACATGTCAGAATCGGCCCCTCTGCAGAAAACACGGTTAGGGAGAAAGTACATGCGGCTCCATCGCTGGGTTCCGTTTATCCTGACGACTCTGGGCCTATCTCTTGTCATGCCAGCACAGGCGGCCGGGACGCTTGACAAGATCAAGGCATCCAAGACGATTTCGCTGGGTTACCGGGAGGCGTCGATTCCATTCTCGTATACCGGCAATGATAACCAGCCCTGGGGCTATTCGGTCGATCTGTGCACCAGGGTGGTGGCTGCGATCGTCCGACAGCTCGGTATTGACGAATTGCAGTTGCTTTGGGTGCCAGTGACTCCTGAAACCCGCATTGCCAAGCTGAAGTCGGGTGAGATCGACCTCGAATGTGGTTCTACCACCAGTTCGCTTTCGCGCATGCAGGAAGTCGATTTCAGTCTGCCGACCTTCATCGATGGGGCTGCCTACCTCTCACGCCGGGCTGCGGGCATCAAGCGTTTCGAGGATCTGGCCGGCAAGCGGATTGCCGTTGCCGCCGGGACAACAACCGAACGGACGATCGCCGATGCCCTGACGCAGCATAAGGTGGCCGCCGAGCTGGTCAGGGTCAGCGACCACCAGCAGGGGATTGCGGAGATGGTGAAAGGGAAGGTCGATGCCTACGCCTCGGATCGTGCGCTACTGATTGGCCTTGCCCTGGACTCCGGCACTCAGACAGACTGGGCGATCGGGCACGAGACTTTTTCCTATGAGCCCTACGCCTTGATGATGCGCCGCAACGACGCGGACTTTCGCCTGGCGGTGAATCGTGAGTTGGCCCGCCTCTGCCGGAGCCGCGAGATCTACGGCATCCATGACCGCTGGTTTGGCTTTCTTGCTAAGCCAGGAGCACGGCTGGAGAGTCTGTATTTTCTGAATGGCCTGCCAGAGTAGGATCTGGCTGGCGCTCAGCGGGTGGCTAGGTCGTGCCGGTGGTCGTCCACCTGAACGAGGTCCCGGTAGGCGTGCCAGGTTGCGTGCCCGACCAGAGGCATAGTCAGAATCAGACCGAAGAAGAAGGTCGCAAATCCGATAGCGACGAGGAGCACGATGCAGGCGGCCCAGAGCAGCATCGGGCCGGGGTTGCGACCACAGGCGACGAGGCTGGCGATCGCTGCGGTGATCGCATCGGTCTTGCGGTCGAGCATCAGCGGCAGGGCGATGACACTGATGGCAAAGACGAAGGTCGCAAAAAAGCCACCGACAGCGAAATAGACGAGCGCGAAATCGGCTTGCTCGAAGGTCAGGACCGTGCGCACCACGTCGGCAAAGCTGGGCAGTCCGCCAGCAAAAAAGAGTGCAAAAACAACGATTGATGCGCGCGCCCAGACGAGCAGGACAACCGCCAGCAGGGCGGCAAAGAGGCCGACATTGGCCAGGTTGGGGCGCCAGGCAGCAAGGGTAGGGAGGAGTTGTGGCGGTTCTCCGAGTTCCGTTCGTCGACTAAGGTCGTAGAGCCCCAGTGCGAGGAAAGGGCCCAAGAGCAGAAAGCCTGTCGTGAGTCCCGCGAAGAGCGCATAGGCTTGGGCAAAAACCGCCTGCATCAGCCAGCCAGCGGCGGCAAAGCAGGCGCCATAGAAGAGGCTGGCCACGCCTCCTTCGCGGCAGTCACGCCATCCGGCCCGCAGCCAGCCGAGGATGGCTCTGGCCTGAACTTGGCGAATGATCGGGAAGCGACTCGCGGGGCGCCGGGTGTCTGGCAAATTGTCCTGGTTCATCGGCTGCTCTCGGTGGCTGTCGTCATGGTGTGGCAGTTGAGGGGAGCATCGTAACAGGTGGAGCATTGGCAGCAATAGTCTGTTTGCGAGCTTGGCGCCTCAGGCACTCCTGCCAGTGTGGCTTCGTGCGGCGACAGGACGAGCCTAATGGCTTGCGACGACCCGCGCAGCTAGTGAGGTCCAGACTCGCTGCCACCGCTGACAGCCGCAAGCAGTGCTTGACTCGGAAGCGCGCTCGCTTACAATCCAGGCGAAAGTCTCCGCGTTGACGCTTTCCGCAGTGTACCATTCGATGCCGCGGACAGGCTGTAGCGGTTCTGCTGGCGGCAGGAAGCGGCAGTTTTCCTCGCTGAAAGGGGGTTTGGAAATGAATGGTCTTTTGCTGCTCTTGGGACGCATCGCCGGCATCGGCGGCCTGCTTCTGTGCGTTGCTGCTGCCGTGGTACGCCTGCAGGGGAAATACTATATGGGCGGCTTTCAGTTGACGACTCTCCTTCAGGCAGGTATTGCGGCAACCGTCGTTGGCTGTTTTTTCCTGTTGTGGGCGCTGACTGCGTCAGGCAAGACGGGCAGCGCGGTTCGATCGCAGGACTGATCCAGTCGCGACAGGCAAGGAGGCCAGGCCGGCCAGCGAGCGGCCAGGGCCGCCTGCTTCCCGGCGTCGCCAAATCCCGCGATCGCCTGCGCAGACAAGGCTGGTGTGCCCTCTCGTCGCCGAGAGACCCCGCACCTGCTCGCCTCGTGCTTTGCGGGCCATGCGGCTCTTTCGGGAGGGGCTGAAGCCGCTGGCGCTTGCGGTCTCCACATGTGCTGGTGCGATGCCTGATCGTCTGCGCACTTGAAGGAGTTGCAGGAAGCATGAACAAGTGCACATTCTCGCTGATAGTCGTCAGGCATCATTCGTGCTGCGAGCAACGAGGCAGGTATCGGCTGCTTGCCATGCAGGTTTCTGCGACCGGG
The DNA here is from genome assembly GCF_036625085.1 of Candidatus Accumulibacter necessarius. NCBI lineage: Bacteria > Pseudomonadati > Pseudomonadota > Betaproteobacteria > Candidatus Accumulibacter > Candidatus Accumulibacter necessarius. Next base: position 137,712 of record NZ_JAZKUM010000003.1, read on the forward strand.
CCAGTGCTGGGTGGCTCCTGACAGCTCAACCCTCTTCGACTGACCTGGCGGTTGCGTCGGGCGGTTGCCGGCCGGCGCCGGTTGGCATGACGGCTGGGGGCAAGCCACGGCGTGCCATGCGGCGGGAGTAATGTGGTTTCCAAGGAAGCGTGTCGATGACTAAGAACTCCCAACAGCGCCCCGAACTCGAAGAGGCTCTGCTGTCCTTTCGCCGGGCTTTCCTGACCGTCGGCGCCTTCAGCTTTTTCATCAATCTGTTGATGCTGACACCGTCAATATACATGCTCCAGGTCTACGATCGCGCGTTGAATAGTCGCAACTCGACGACGCTGCTGATGCTCACCCTGATTACACTCGGCTTGTTTGCGTTGATGTCCTTGCTCGAGTGGATCAGGTCGATGGTTCTCGTGCGCGTCGGGGCACGCCTCGATCTAGACGTCAATACCCGGGTCTTCAATGCCACCTTCGAGCGCAACCTCCGGCAAGCTGGCCAGAATCCGGCGCAAGCGCTGAACGATCTTTCGTCGATGCGGCAGACGCTGACCGGTGCCGGCCTGATCGCTCTGACGGATGCGCCTTGGATGCCGATCTACCTGATCGTGATCTTCCTGCTGCATGTGCAACTGGGAGTCTTCGCGCTGATCGGAGTGTTGTTGCTGGTGGCTCTGGCGGTGGTCAACGAGCGCGTTTCGGCAACACCCTTGGCGGAAGCGCAGAAGCTTGCGATGGCGGCCAACGCGCAGGCCAACAATCATCTGCGCAATGCCGAAGTGATTGAGGCCATGGGCATGCTACCGGCGATCCGTCGGCGCTGGTTTCAGTTGCACCAGAAGTTCCTGATACAACAAGCCGTGGCGAGTGATCGCGCTGGCGTACTGAACGCCTTGACCCGGTTTGCGCGCATCTCGATGCAGTCGCTGGCGCTGGGTTATGGCGCGCTGCTGGCGATCAATGGCGAGATCACTCCGGGCATGATGATTGCCGGCTCGATCCTGGTTGGGCGTGCGCTGGCGCCGGTCGAAGTGTTGATTGCCAACTGGAAGCAACTGGTTTCAGCACGCGCTGCCTACCAGCGCTTGACCGAACTGCTGCGCATCTACCCTGCTCGTATCGCCGGGATGCCCTTGCCGAGGCCTTTGGGTGATGTGCTGGTAGACGGCGCTGCGACCGCCGCGCCCGGAAGCAAGGTGCTGATTCTCAGGAACGTGAATTTCAGCCTCAAGGCAGGAGAGGTGGTGGCAGTTATCGGTCCAAGTGCGTCCGGCAAGTCCACCCTGGCGCGCATGCTGGTTGGCATCTGGCCCGCGCTTGCCGGGGCCGTCCGCCTTGATGGCGCGGACATATTCACGTGGAGCAAGGACGAACTCGGCCCCTACCTGGGTTATTTGCCGCAGGACATCGAGTTATTTGACGGGACGGTGGCCGAGAACATCGCTCGTTTCGGCGAGGTCGATTCGGACCACGTTCTCGCGGCAGCGCAGGCCGCGGGTGTCCACGAACTGATCCTGCTGCTTCCCAAGGGCTATGACACACCGCTTGGCGACGCGGGTAGCGCTCTCTCGGGGGGCCAGAAGCAACGGATTGGCCTAGCACGGGCCATGTACGGCGACCCCGCATTGATCGTCCTCGATGAGCCGAATTCCAACCTGGACGATCAGGGCGAGGCAGCTCTGGCCGAGACGATCCGGCGCCTCAAGGCGAAGAAGCGTACGGTGGTCATCATTACCCATCGTTTGACCACGCTGGCGGTGGCCGACAGCATTCTGGTCATGCACGAAGGAACGGTGAAGGCGCATGGTCCGCGCGACCAGGTGTTGGCGGCCATCCGATCGGGGAATGGGCCGACTGCGGGTGGCGGTAAAGAGAAAGCGGCTCGTCCGCCGCCGCCGGTGGCGGCTGCCATCAGCCTTCCAGTGGCGCCGATTGTCGGCGCCTGATTTGCGAGCTAGGAGCATGGCGATCAACATTTTTGAGCGGAAGCAAGCAACCGACAGCGACATCAGCGAGGTCAGTGATGTCAGCGACAAGAAGACAGCGGAGATAGCGGGCGTCGATATCAATCATGGACGTGCTTCCCGACTTGGTTGGCTTGTGCTGGCCATTGGCTTCGGCGGCTTTCTGTTGTGGGCTGCGCTGGCGCCGCTCGATCAAGGCGTACCGGCCGGTGGTCAGGTGGTGGTGACGGGTAACCGCAAGACGGTGCAGAATCTCGGGCCCGGAATGGTCCAGGCCATCCTGGTCAAGGACGGCGATGAGGTCAAGGGCGGCGATGTGCTCGTGCGACTGGACCCAACCCAGGCCCGTTCGCAGTTCGAAGTGGCCCGCAGTCAGTGGTTCGTGGTCAAGGCAGCCGAGGCGCGGCTGTTGGCCGACGCCCAGGGGAGTCCGGAAATCGTCTTTCCCGAAGAGCTGCTGAAGGAGAAGGACGATCCGCGGGCAGCCAGCGCGATGGCCGTCCAGACACAGTTGCTGCGTTCCCGGCAGGCGGCCTTGGCGGCCGAACTGGGGGCGATGAAGAACATGCTGGCCGGCCTCCAGTCGTCTGCCAAGGGGCTCGAGGCCACCCGGCGGGCCAAGGAAGAGCAGACAAAGCTCCTGCTCGAGGAATTGAAGGGCCTGCGGGAGCTGGCGGCCGATGGCTATCTGCCACGCAACCGTCTATCGGAGCAGGAGCGCCTGCTGGCGCAACTCAGCGGCGCCATTTCCGAGGATCTGGGGAATCTGGGTCGCACCCAGCAAAGCATCGGCGAGGTCAGGATGCGAATGGTGGCGCGCCAGCAGGAGTATGAGAAAGAGGTGGAAAACGGGTTGGCCGAGGTGCAGAAGGAAGCCAGTTCGCTCGATAGTCGTCTCACGGGACTGGCTTTCGAGCTAGCAAACACCGAGGTGCGCGCCCCGTCAGAAGGAATCATCGTCGGCTTGAGCATTCATACCGTCGGCGGCGTGTTGGCGCAGGGTACACCGCTGATGGACGTGGTGCCGAAGAACGAGCCATTGCGCATCGATGTGCAGATTCCGACGACGCTGATCGACAAGGTGCGTCTGGGCCTGCCGGTCGACATCACTTTTCCGGCTTTCAACCAGAAAACCACGCCACAGATTCCTGGCGAGTTTGTTCAGGTGGCTGCCGACGCGACGACGGATCCACAGGGGAAGGTCCCGCCGTTCTACCGTGGTCAGGTGGTGGTGACCGAGGCCGGCATGAAAAAGCTGAAGTTGCATGAGATCAAGGCCGGAATGCCCGCCGAGGTGTTCATCAAGACCGGCGAGCGGACGATGCTGAACTACCTGTTCAAGCCGATGCTCGATCGGATGAAGTCGGCCCTGACTGAGGAGTGAGCATGAGTAGCTGGGCTGCCAGGCTGGCCGGCTGCACGCTGGTGCTGTTGTCTTCGCAGGGGCTGGCTGCGGGTCTGATGGACGCGTACCAGGCGGCTCGCCAGAACGATCCAGCCTTCCGCGCGGCGCGCTACGAGCGGGACGCCGGTCAGTACGCAATCGCTATCGGTCGCGCGGGATTGTTGCCTAACGTAGCGATTACCGGCTCCTTTTCGAAGAACAAGGGCGAGCGCGAATCGACGCGGGCTGACCTTAGTCAGGATCTCGACTATCGGGAACAGGCGGCCGCGATCGTCCTGCGGCAACCACTGTTCAACTACGACAGTTTTGTGCGTTACCAGCAAGGAGGCATCCAGGCCGCTTTCAGCGATGCCGTCTTCGACCGCAAGGAGGCGGAACTGGCAGTCAAGCTCTCGGGTGCTTACTTTGACGCGCTGTTCTCGATGGAGAGACTGGCCCTGACCGATGCTGAAATCTCGGCCTATCAGGCGCAGCGCGAACTGGCCGAGCGGCGTCGCAAAGGTGGTGAGGGTACGGTGACCGAGGTTGCCGAAGCAGAGTCCAGGCTGCAGCTCGCCCGTGCCGGACGCGCCGATGCGCTCGACCGCTTGTCGGTCGCAATGCTGCGGCTGGAAAGCATGACCGGCCAGCCGATGGCTCCACTCTGGCTCCTCCGCCCGGAGTTCTCGCCCAACGGCGTGCAGCCCGGGAACCTGGACGAATGGTCGACGCTGGCGCAGGGCAACAGTGCAGAGATTCGTTCCCGGCGCAAGGCGTACGAGTTTGCCAGCCTGGAGGTCGACCGCAACCGCGCCGGCCATTATCCGCAGCTCGACCTGGTCGCCCGGTCTTCGAGGGCAGAGAACGAAACGATTTCGCAGCTCAACCAGAAAGACTCGATCAATGCCGTCGGTGTGCAGCTCAACATTCCGCTGTTTGCCGGCGGCCGGGTCAACGCGCTGACCGGCCAGGCGGTGGCTAACCGCGAGCGCGCTCAGGCTGAACTGGATGCTGCGGTGAATGAGGTGCTGATTGAGGTCAGGCGGCAGTTCATGGCGGTCGAAACAGGTGGTAGCAAGATTGCCGCCTACGAGAAGGCGGTCGATGCCAGCGCAGTGGCGGTTGAAGGCACGATGCGTGGCATGAAGGCGGGGATCCGGACCAACACCGACGTGCTCGACGCCGAACGGGTGATGTTCGTTGCCAGGCGTGACCTGGCGCAGGCGCGTTACGAGTATCTGGCCAACGTACTACAGCTCAAGGCGGCCGCCGGAGTGCTGTCGGAAAAGGATGTGGCCGAGATTGCGACCTTGCTCCTGCCTCCAAAGTGAATTGGGTGATGGTACCAAGCGCAACCGAGACTCATACCGCCCGACCAGCTTGTGCTCTTCGATCAGCGTGCCTTAGGTTCTGAGTGTTGCGGCGATCGTCTAGCATTGATCGTCGGTTTACCGGCTGGACATTTCGACAGCGTGATCTGGTGCAACAGCTTCGCGGTCTGACAGGCTGTCGCTGGCGGCGCTAGCGGGCGCTGGCAGGCAGGAGCATCGACGGCACTGCCGACAGATCCTGGATTTCTCCATCCGGTGTTGCGGGAATCCGCTCTGGCGCCTGAGAAAAGCGGTTGCACCACAGGACGCGCAAGCCCGATGCCTTGGCCGAGTAGGCATCCCAGGCGTTCGACGAGAGGAAGCAAATAGCCGTTGGGGCGATTTGCAGACGATCGGACGCCAGGCCATAGACGGCTGGGTGCGGTTTGAAGACGCCGACTTCCTCGACCGAAAGGACGGCGTCGAAGAAGCTCTCCAGGCCGTTGTGGCGAACGACCGCAGCGAGCATCGCCGGTGTGCCGTTGGAGAGAATCGCCAGTTTCAGTCCGGCTGCCCGAAGCCGGGACAAAGTCTCCGGCACCTCGGGATAGCAATCAAGATGCAAATAGAGGTCCAGTAGCTGTGTGCGCAGGCCGGGCCGATCGATTCCAAGGGCGGCGAGTGCGTAATCGAGAGCGTCGCCGGTTACCTGCCAGAAATCCGTATGCCGTCCTGCGAGTCCGCGTAGCCAGGTGTACTGCAGTTGCTTCTGGCGCCAGATCTCGGAGAGGCGCGGCGCGTTCTCACCAAGTTGGTCGCTGGCCGCCAGGGCCGCGCCATTGAAGTCGAAAAGTGTGCCGTAGGCGTCGAAAACGCACGCCCTGATGCCTTCCAGGTGCTTGATCTCCATGCGCCGCCGACCCTTTCGCCTTGCTGGTGCCGGCCAGACAGGCGCCTGGCCGGGTGGTTGGAGTTTGATTCGCTATTGCGGCATCAGGGCACTACAGCTCGGTGCGGGAGCAATCGCTTCACCGAGTGCGCCGCCACAGCTCGACCCCTGACCGGCCGTACAGCCGTAGCAGTGTTCAGCCACCCGAATCGGGTATCCCTCGAGTGTCGAAGCATTGACTTCGGTGATGTGCAGGCGGGAGCGCCGGCCCTGTCCGAGCGGCAAGCCGAGTTGCTGATTGAAGTCACAGTCGTAGAGGTAACCCTGCCAATCAAGCGAAAGCAGGTTACGGCACATCACCTGCTCGACGTTCCCGGCGCGGTGCGCGTCGCGCAGCAGCTGCATATAGCTGTTGAACTGACCCTTTGAGACGAGCATCGACCCGAACCGTTGGATAGGCATATTGGTTAGCGTAAACAACTGGTTGAAGACCACTCCGAAGGCTCGCCCGAGGTGCTCCCGATAGGCTGCTGCCAGCGGTTCCTGGGGCGGCGGCAGAACCGGACCCTGGGGGTTGAAGACCAGGTTCAGCACCAGGCCCGTGTCGGGTTTTCCGTAACCTAGCGCATTCAATCTTTGCAGACCTCTGATGCTGCCATCGAAGCTGCCCTTGCCGCGCTGTCGGTCGACGTTTTCTTCGAGGTAACAGGGCAGCGATGCGACTACCTCAACGCGATGTGCGGCGAGGAATTCAGCCAAGTCCTCTTGGCCGCCTTCTTCGAGGATAGTCAGGTTGCACCGGTCGATCACCCGCAGTCCGCGTTCTCGGCCGGCGACAACCAGTCGCCGGAAGTGGGGGTTCAGCTCCGGCGCACCGCCGGTCAGGTCGAGAACCTTGACTTCTGGACTGGCGGCAATGAAGGCGAGCAACGCATCAACTGTTTCGCTGGTCATTTCTTCCTTGCGCTGCGGACCTGCATTGACGTGGCAATGCAGGCAGCTCTGGTTGCAGCGATAGCCGAGATTCACCTGGACGGTCTCGACCGAACGGCGGGTCAAAGCCGGGAACGTCGTGCAGGCGAGAAGGGGCAGGGTGGCATGCATTTTTCATTCTTCCTCTGGTTGGTTCTTCTGCCTTGGTCGAAAAGGAAGTGTGCTTCCTTACATGCGATTGTCCCACATCCGGGTGCAGAGGGACGTTGGTGCCCCAGCGCGGTGCCCGCGATACGACATTTCGGTCCTTTGGAGGAGTTCGCAAGATCTGTCGGAAGGCGTCGGGGCCCAAATGCTTCCCGCTTCGCCTGCTGGTATGTCAAGCGACGGTCCCGGATTTGAGGACCCCCCGGGAGTGCTTTGATCGGCAGTCGAGCAACACGCCGTGTTCTCGATGCGGATGATGCCCTGTTGCAGCGAACACCTGGCGGCTGCGGTGCCGGCGGGACGACGGGTTTCGACTCGTCAAATATTGCTGTAGAATCGTGCGCTTTCCGTGCGTGACGCGGCGGCATTACACGGCGGACGCAGCCGCGCTGTGGAAGTCAGTGGAAATGTTCGATGCCTTTCTGCCCGGCCTGCGGGCGTTTCACGAGTGCTCTTGAGGACCAGTTGCATTGTCAGTTGTCCCGGTCTCGGCCGATTGCTTGGGCAGTACGCGATGGTCTCCGCATCGTCTGTCCGGCTGCCGGCGAAGCATCGTCCGGCCGCCAGGAGGGCTTCTCGACCGAGCCCGCTTCCAGCAACCTATCAGCCCGTATCACAAGGATTCTTAATGGAAATGAACGCTGCTAACACTGAGGCACCGGCTCCAAGCGCCCTTGAGCGCCGCGTGGACCTGTCGCTAACCATTGCCGAGCTCGACAAGGACATTGATCAGCGTCTGAAGCGTCTCGGGAAGAACATGAAGATGCCAGGCTTTCGCCCGGGCAAGGTGCCGGCCCAGATCGTCCGGCAGCAATACGGCGAGCAGGCCCGCAATGACGCACTCAGCGAAGCGCTAGGGAACATGTTGAGCGCGGAGGTGGCGTCTCAGCAGTTGCGCGTCGCCGGTAGTCCGAGAATCGAGCCGAAGAGCAGCGACAGTACGACGCATATCGAGTTCTCGGCAGTATTCGAGGTCTACCCTGAGATTACGCTCAGCGATCTGGTCGGCGTGGAAGTCGAAAGGCCGGTACTTGAAGTTGGTGCGACCGAAATTGACGGTACGCTGGAAATTCTGCGTAAGCAGCGCGTCCGCTACGAACTCGTCGATCGTCCGGCTGCCTCGGCTGACCGGGTGAGTATCGATTTCGTCGGCAAGAAGGATGGCGAGCCATTTCCTGGTGGCCAGGGCAAGGATTACCGTTTCGTTCTTGGTGAAGGCAAGATGCTTTCTGATTTCGAGAACGCGGTGATCGGTACCCGTCCGGGAGAGGACAAGTCGTTCGAGATGACCTTTCCGGCTGAGTATTTTTCCAAGGACTTGGCGGGTCAGTCTGTGACTTTCGACATCACGGTCAAGGAAGTGGGCGAACCAGTGCTGCCCGCCCTTGACGCAGATTTCGCAAAGGCGCTCGGTATTGAGGATGGCGACCTTGTCAAGATGCGGGCTGAGATTGAGGAGAACCTCAAGCGCGAGGTGAAGAAGCGCTTGCAGGTGCGAGTTACGGGTAACGTGATGGATGCGCTCCTCGCGGCCAACCCGATCGAGGTGCCTGGCGCACTGATCCACAAGGAAATTGAGCGGCTGATGCAGGTAGCTCGCCAGGATATGGAGCAGCGCGGGATGAAGGTGAAGGACTTGCCGATGCAGCCCGAATGGTTTGCCGATCAGGCCAGACGACGGGTCAGCCTGGGCCTGATTCTTTCGGAAATTGTCAAGCTCAACGAACTGCAGGCGAAGCCGGCGCAGGTGAAAGCGCTGGTCGAGGAAGCGTCGCAAAGTTATGACCATCCGGAAGAGGTCGTGCGCTGGTACTATGCGCAGCCGGAGCGCCTGAGCGATTTCGAGGGTACCGCGATTGAGGCGAACGTAGTTGACTGGGTACTGGCCAGGGTGAAGGTGCTGGACAAGCCGGTTGCCTTTGCTGAATTGATGGGGCAGCAGTCCTGAACATGCAAGACTCTCGCAGCAAAGGAAGCTAAATGGGCATTGACCACGAAAGCATCTGGGTTCCCCAGGCCCTGGGCCTGGTCCCGATGGTGATCGAGCAGAGCGGTCGTGGCGAGCGAGCCTACGATATCTACTCGCGATTGCTGAAGGAACGCGTCATTTTCCTGGTAGGTCCGGTAAACGACGTGACCGCGAATCTGGTGGTGGCGCAGTTGCTCTTTCTCGAAGCAGAGAATCCTGACAAGGACGTCCATTTCTACATCAATTCGCCGGGTGGCGCGGTATCGGCGGGCCTTTCGGTTTACGATACCATGCAGTTCATCAAACCCGACGTGTCTACCTTGTGTATGGGCCAGGCCTGCTCGATGGGGGCTTTCCTGTTGGCTGCGGGTGCCCCTGGCAAGCGGTTTGCGCTTCCCAATTCACGCGTGATGATCCACCAGCCGATGGGTGGCTTCCAGGGGCAGGCGTCGGACATCGCGATACACGCCAAGGAAATTCTTTCTTTGCGTGCCAAACTGAACGAGTTGATGGCTCACCACACAGGCCAGGCGATCGAGCGAATTGAACGCGACACCGATCGCGACAATTTCCTTTCGGCGCAGGAAGCTGCAGAATATGGTCTGATAGACAAGGTGCTGGCGAAGCGGGAAGCGGTTTGATTGCGCTTTCAGGCTGTCTCCATCGGACTAGAGAGTGAGGTAGGAAGAGATGTCGGAAAAGAAAAGTGGTACGGAAAAACTCCTCTACTGCTCCTTCTGCGGCAAGAGCCAGCATGAAGTGAAAAAACTCATCGCCGGGCCGTCCGTATTCATCTGCGATGAATGCATCGAGCTCTGCAACGATATCGTTCGCGACGAAATTTCCAGCGATCAGGGAGGCAAGGGGGTCAAGGGCGAGTTACCAACACCCAAGGAAATCGCTGGCCTGCTGGATCAGTATGTAATCGGCCAGGACCAAGCCAAGCGAATCCTGTCGGTTGCGGTTTACAATCACTACAAGCGGTTGCGCCATTTCGGGAAGACCAGCGGTGAGATAGAGCTTGCCAAGAGTAACATCCTGCTCATCGGTCCTACCGGTTCGGGCAAGACCCTGCTGGCGCAGACCCTGGCCCGCATGCTCGACGTTCCTTTCGTGATGGCCGATGCGACGACGCTGACCGAAGCCGGCTATGTCGGTGAAGACGTCGAGAACATCATCCAGAAGTTGTTGCAGAAAGCAGATTACGATACCGACAAGGCACAGCGAGGTATTGTTTACATTGACGAAATCGACAAGATTTCACGCAAGTCAGACAATCCATCGATTACCCGAGACGTCTCGGGCGAGGGTGTGCAACAGGCGCTGCTCAAGCTGATTGAAGGCACGGTTGCTTCGGTGCCGCCGCAGGGCGGCCGAAAGCACCCGAATCAGGACTTCGTGCAGGTTGATACCACCAACATTCTGTTCGTTTGCGGCGGTGCTTTCGATGGTCTGGACAAAGTCATTCGCAACCGCTCGGAGCGTGGCGGCATAGGTTTTGGTGCCGAGGTGAAAAGCAAGGATAACAAGAGGGCGATCGGCGAGGTGTTGCGCAGTGTCGAACCTGAGGATCTGATCAAGTTCGGTCTGATTCCCGAGTTGATCGGACGCTTGCCGGTGATTGCGACGCTGGAGGAACTCTCGGCTACGGCGCTGGTTGAAATCCTCGTCGAACCCAAGAACGCGCTTGTCAAGCAGTACCAAAAGCTGTTCGCGATGGAAGGTGTGGCTTTGGAGATTCGCCCCGCAGCGATGATGGCCATTGCCAGAAAGGCGCTTGACCGGAAAACCGGTGCGCGCGGCCTACGTTCGATTCTCGAGGCGGTGCTGCTCGACACCATGTACGAACTTCCCGGGATGGAGAATGTCTCAGAGGTCGTCATTGATGAGGGCGTGATCACTGGCGATGCGCAGCCGCTCCTGATATACGCGGATCAACCAAAGGTTTCTGGCGGCAACTGATGTGCTGGCCGCCACCAGCGCGGCTTGAAATACGGGTTCTTGCCACCATTTGATGGCCTGAACTTCTACCTAAAGGGCACAATCGATGTCTGCAACCTCCAAGCTGTCTGCCGAGCCAGTCGAACTGCCACTCCTGCCTCTTCGCGATGTAGTGGTTTTTCCGCACATGGTAATTCCACTATTTGTTGGTCGCCCAAAATCGATCAGGGCGCTGGAAGTGGCCATGGAGGCGGGCAAGAGTATTTTGCTGGTGGCCCAGAAGTCTGCTGTCAAGGACGAGCCGGAGGCAGAGGATTTGTATGGCGTCGGCTGTGTCGCCAATATCCTGCAAATGCTCAAACTTCCAGACGGGACTGTCAAGGTGCTGGTCGAAGGCGCGCAGCGCGCTCGTCTGGAGGCAATTGATGCTCGCCAGGAGATGTTTTTCGCTGCTTCGCGTTCGGTGATGGTTGACGACGGGATTAATCATGAGATCGAGGCCCTTCGCCGTGCAGTGATCGCGCAATTTGATCAGTACGTGAAGCTCAACAAGAAGATCCCGCCGGAGATTCTGACCTCGATTGCCGGAATTGAAGAGGCCGGGCGATTGGCCGACACGATTGCCGCGCATCTGCCGCTTAAGATCGAGCAGAAGCAGGAAATCCTCGAGATGTTTGACGTCCGAGCGCGCATCGAGCGCCTGCTCGCTCAACTCGAAGCCGAAATCGACATCCTGCAGGTCGAGAAGCGTATTCGTGGCCGCGTCAAGCGCCAGATGGAGAAGAGTCAGCGGGAATATTACCTTAACGAGCAGGTCAAGGCTATCCAAAAGGAACTCGGCGAAGGTGAAGAAGGGGCCGACCTTGAGGAGCTCGACAAAAAGGTCAAAACGGCAGGGATGAGCAAAGAAGGGCTTGCCAAGGCGCAGGCGGAATTCAGAAAGCTGCGGTTGATGTCCCCGATGTCGGCCGAAGCGACAGTGGTGCGCAATTTCATTGAGACGCTTATTGGTCTTCCGTGGCGCAAACGGACGCGAATCAGCAAGGATCTTGCGGCGGCTGGAAAGATCCTCGACACCGATCACTGGGGTCTGGAAAAGGTCAAGGAACGTATCATCGAGTATCTTGCCGTGCAGCAGCGCGTGGACCGGCTGAAGGCGCCGATTCTGTGTCTGGTTGGCCCTCCCGGTGTCGGAAAGACATCGCTGGGACAGTCGATAGCGCGCGCCACTGGTCGGAAGTTCGTCCGCATGAGTTTGGGCGGCGTCCGTGATGAGGCTGAGATACGCGGTCATCGTCGCACCTATATCGGCTCGATGCCGGGCAAGATTCTCCAAAACATGAGCAAGATCGGAGTCAGGAACCCCCTGTTTCTGCTTGACGAAGTCGACAAGATGGGCCAGGACTTCCGTGGCGATCCCAGTTCGGCGCTGCTTGAAGTGCTCGACCCGGAGCAGAATTCGACCTTCGTTGATCACTACGTTGAAGTCGAATACGATCTGTCCGAAGTCATGTTCGTGGCTACGGCCAACACGTTGAATATCCCGGCGCCTTTGCTCGATCGTATGGAGGTGATTCGACTCTCGGGCTATACGGAGGACGAAAAGGTCAACATCGCTCAGCGCTATCTGCTGCCAAAACAGATGAAAAGCAATGGTCTGAAGATTACCGAATTGACGGTGGCCGAAAGCGCGTTACGCGACATCGTACGCTACTACACCCGTGAGGCGGGCGTGAGATCGCTTGAGCGGGACATTTCGAAGATTTGCCGCAAGGTGGTGAAGACGCTGCTGCTAAGAAAAAGTCAGGTGAAGGTTGCAGTCAGTGCGCGCAATCTCGACAAGTTCCTTGGTGTTCGTCGTTTCAACTTTGGCGTTGCCGAGCGCGAGAATCAGGTTGGTCAAGTGACCGGTCTGGCATGGACGGAAGTCGGCGGTGAATTGCTGACCATTGAGTCGGTGGTATTGCCGGGCAAGGGCAAGACAACGACGACTGGCAAGCTTGGAGAGGTGATGCAGGAGTCCGTTCAGGCAGCGCTTTCGGTGGTGCGGAAGCGTGCCCAGTCGCTCGGGATTGACCACGACTTCTATCAGAAGAGTGATATCCACATCCACCTTCCGGAGGGGGCGATTCCCAAGGATGGACCGTCAGCGGGTGTGGGGATTTGCACGGCACTGGTTTCTGTGCTTACCGGTATCCCCGTATGCTGTGATGTGGCAATGACCGGAGAGATCACCCTGCGTGGCGAGGTCTTGCCAATCGGGGGACTGAAGGAGAAACTCTTGGCGGCTGTCCGTGGTGGTCTGGCCAGGGTGTTGATTCCGGAAGAGAACGTCAGGGACCTGGCGGAAATACCGGACAATATCAAGAACAAGCTCGAAATCATTCCGGTCAGGTGGATTGACCAGGTGCTTGAGCATGCGCTGGAGCGCAAGCCCGAAGCGACTTCCGTTGCGGAGACTGCAACGCCCCCCGTACCGGCAAGCGCGGCGGAGATCATGCCCGTCGTCCTTACTCATTGAAGACGGTGACACATGTCAGGCGGCGGTGTCGCCGGATCTGCTCCTGGCCGTGATGGCTGAAGGTCCACGAACGGAGAGTCGGTCTGGCCAAGACGCACCGGATAAGGTAGACTCTGCGCCCTATGCTTTGGTGACACTAGGGGTGCTTAGCTCAGTTGGTAGAGCGCTAGCCTTACAAGCTGGATGTCGGCGGTTCGAGCCCGTCAGCACCCACCAAGAAGAGCAAGAGGAGTTCTGCAGTACATTCGGGAGTGGTAGTTCAGTTGGTTAGAATACCGGCCTGTCACGCCGGGGGTCGCGGGTTCGAGTCCCGTCCACTCCGCCAGTGCCGAAAGGCGAACGCAAGTTCGCCTTTTTTTGTTTTCGCTTCAACGCACCGTTAGTGGGCTATTACCATGTTCTTTGACGCCGTTCGCAATAACAAGAGGGTTGTCCAGGTATTTCTTGCCTTGATTACCTTGCCCTTCGCCTTTTGGGGTGTTGACTCGTATGTGCGCAATGCCGGGGCAGGCGCTGATCTGGCAAGTGTTGGAGACTCGAAGATCACCAAGCAGCAGTTCGATCAGGCATGGCGTGCCCAGCAGGATCGCTTGCGGCAAGTACTGGGAGCGAGTTTTTCACCCGAGTCGATGAACACTCCGGCCGCCAAGCTTGCAGTTCTCAATTCCCTGATAGATCAGCGCCTGCTACTTCTCGAGGCGAACAAGCAGCGGCTTGGCGCCAGCGATGATCTGCTGCGAGGTGTCATCAGCAAGATTCCCGCATTGCAGGAAAACGGACAGTTCTCAATGGCCCGTTATCAGGCTGCCCTGGCGTCGCAAGGCATGTCGCAAGCTCAGTTCGAGGCTCAGTTACGGCAGGATCTGACGCTTCAGCAGGTAGTCGGTGCGATTGCTGATACGGGCATCGCAGGCAGCACGGTGACCGATACGATGCTGCGCATACAAGCTGAGGAGCGGCAAGTTGCCGAGTGGCGGATCGGTCCGGAACAGTTTGCCAGTCAGGTCAAGGTTGAGGTGCCGGCGCTCCAGAAGTATTACGAAGAGAACGCGAATCGCTTTGAAGTGGCGGAACAGGTGAGGGTCGACTACCTTGTGCTGTCTCTTGACAGTCTCTCCGCGCAGCTTACGCCCAGCGCTGCCGAAGTGACCGCCTGGTATGAGAGCCACAGGGAGCGCTATCAGCAGGCGGAGGAGAGGCGCGCGAGCCACATTCTGATCCTGGCGAGTGGCGATACGGACAAGGAAAAGGCAAGAGCAAAGGCCGAAGGTGTGCTGCAGGAAGTTCAGAAGTCGGTGACCCGGTTTGCCGAACTGGCCAGGCAGTACTCCGAGGACCCAGGTTCGGCCGAGAAGGGGGGGGATCTGGGGTTTTTTGGTCGGGGAATGATGGTCAAGCCGTTTGAGGATGCGGTCTTCAAGCTGCGCGAGAACGAACTGTCCACGTTGGTCCAGTCGGAGTTCGGTTATCACATTATCAGGCTGACGGGCGTAAAGCCAGGAAAGCAGCGTTCGCTTGCTGAGGTCCGTTCGGAAATCGAAGATGAACTGAGACGCCAGGCCGCTTCGCGGCGGTTTGCAGAAGCCGCGGAGGCCTTCACCAACATGGTCTACGAGCAGTCCGACAGCTTGCTGCCGGCCGCCGAGAAGTTCGGGCTGAAGGTCCGGCAATCGGACTGGTTGCCGCGCAGTCCTGCCCCGGAATTGCTCGCGGCATTGGGCCAGCTTGGCAACCAGAAGGTTCTGGCGGCGATATTTTCGGATGACTCGTTGAAAAACAGGCGCAATACCGAAGTGGTAGAGGTTGCGCCGAACACACTGCTGGCGGCACGGGTCAATGAGCACCGTCCAGCCGTCACCAAGCCATTCGAGACGGTCAAGGCAGAGATCGAGGTCGCGCTGAAGGCAAAGGAGGCGTCCGCGTTGGCGCGTGCTGCAGGGGAGGACAGAGTCAGTGCGTTGCAGCAGGGTGCCGAGGACAAGATAGCCTGGTCTCCGGTCGGGAAGGTTTCGCGGCAGGCAGTTCGGCAGCTACCGGCCGTGGCGATGAAAGCGATCTTCCAAGCCGACGTGAAGAAGCTGCCGGTTTACGTTGGCGCAGAGGTGGGCGGCGGCAACTACATGCTCTACAAGATCATCGCCATCAGCCATCCGGAAAAGATCGATGACAACCGGCGCCAGGCACTGCAGCGAGAGTATGGCACCATCGTTGGTCAGGAGGATTTTGCCGCCTACGTGACAGGGCTTCGCCAGCAATACAACATCGACATCAACAAGTCGGCGTTGGAAGGCGGCGAGCGGTAAGTCGGGTAGTCGTTTTCCGGCTAAAGAAAACCCCGCCGTAGCGGGGTTTTTCTTGGACAAGAGCTTTCGGTGGAAACTTACATGTCCATGCCACCCATGCCACCCATGCCGCCCATGCCACCACCCATGCCGCCGCCCATGGGGGGCTTTTCTTCGGCCAGTTCAGCGACCATGCAGTCGGTGGTCAGCATCAAGCCGGCTATCGACGCCGCATTTTGCAGTGCGGTGCGTGTGACCTTGGTCGGGTCAAGGACCCCCATGTCCACCAGATCACCATATTCGCCAGTGGCGGCGTTGTAGCCAAAATTACCGGAGCCCTGCAGAACGGCGTTGACGACTACCGAAGGTTCTTCGCCGGCGTTCGCGACGATTTCGCGTAGCGGTTGCTCCATCGCCCGCAGCACGATCTTGATGCCTGCTTCCTGGTCTGGGTTATCCCCCTTCAGCGAGGAGAGGGTCAGTCGGGCACGCAGCAAGGCGACTCCACCGCCGGGCACTATGCCTTCCTCAACGGCAGCGCGGGTCGCATGAAGTGCGTCCTCAACGCGTGCCTTCTTCTCTTTCATCTCGACTTCAGTGGCGGCGCCAACCTTGATCAGGGCAACTCCTCCAGCAAGTTTTGCAACCCGTTCCTGCAGCTTCTCCTTATCGTAGTCGCTGGTGGCGGTCTCAATCTGCGCGCGGATCTGCTTGACGCGGGCCTCAATGTTGCTGCTGACGCCTGCGCCGTCGATGATCGTCGTATTTTCCTTGCCGATTTCGATGCGCTTGGCTTGGCCGAGTTCGGTCAGTGTTGCCTTTTCCAGCGTCAGGCCGACTTCTTCGGCGATTACCTGTCCGCCGGTCAGGATGGCAATGTCTTCAAGCATCGCTTTGCGGCGGTCGCCAAAGCCAGGAGCCTTGACGGCACAGGTCTTGAGGATGCCGCGGATGTTGTTGACCACCAGGGTGGCAAGCGCCTCACCATCGACATCTTCGGCGACGATCAGCAAGGGCCGGCCCGACTTGGCTACCTGCTCGAGAACGGGTAGCAGATCGCGGATGTTGGAGATCTTCTTGTCGAAGATCAATACATACGGGTTCTCGAGGATCGCGTTCTGCTTCTCGTTGTTGTTGATGAAATAGGGGCTGAGGTAGCCGCGGTCAAACTGCATGCCCTCGACGACATCAAGTTCGTTGTTGAGCGACTTTCCGTCCTCGACCGTGATCACACCTTCCTTGCCGACCTTGTCCATCGCCTTGGCAATTATGTCGCCGATATCAGCATCGGCGTTGGCAGAGATCGAGCCCACCTGGGCAATCTCCTTGTTGGTGGAGCACGGCTTCGAAAGCTTTTTCAGTTCTGCGACGGTGGCGACCACAGCCTTGTCGATACCTCGCTTGAGATCCATCGGGTTCATGCCGGCAGCAACGTATTTCATGCCTTCACGAACAATCGACTGAGCCAGAACGGTAGCGGTAGTCGTACCATCACCGGCAATGTCGGAGGTCTTGGAAGCAACTTCCTTGAGCATCTGAGCGCCCATGTTGGCGAACTTGTCCTTCAGTTCGATTTCCTTGGCGACTGAAACACCATCCTTGGTCACTGTCGGCGCACCATAAGAGCGCTCGAGAACAACATTACGCCCCTTCGGACCGAGGGTGATCTTGACCGCATCAGCAAGGATATTTACGCCTTCAACCATGCGAGCGCGCGCGCTATCGCCAAACTTGACGTCTTTAGCTGCCATAGAGATAACTCCTAGAATTCTTTAGTAATTTGAATCGAAAACGAAAAACTGAGTGGTATGGCTCGGTAGGCTGAACCCCGGGGGGCAGCGAGCCTATGACTCGATGACGCCCATAATGTCTTCTTCACGCATAACGAGCAGCTCATCTCCCTCAACCTTGACGGTCTGACCAGCGTACTTGCCAAACAGGACGCGGTCACCCACCTTCACTGCCAGAGCACGGACACTTCCATCCTCAAGCACTTTGCCATTGCCAACGGCGCGAATTTCGCCCTGGTCAGGCTTTTCGGCGGCTGTGTCCGGGATGACGATACCGGAGGCGGTCCTGCGCTCCTCTTCAAGACGTTTGACGATCACGCGATCATGCAACGGACGAATCTTCATGCAGTTTCTCCTTGGTTTAAGCACAAAAAACGGACACCAACTACTAGGTTCCCCGATCATGGACACTCGATCCAGGAGGAAGGGGGCTAGCACTCATTGCTAACGACTGCTAATAATAGGGCTGAGGAGGGGAAATTTCAAGACCTGGATGCCGATGGGGCAGGGTGGATTTGTCCTTCTGGTCAATGGCTAAAGAATCCGTGGGTTAGGTGCCGGCTACGGACATCGGGTAAAGGTATCTGTATAAAGGGCGGATGGAAGCGGAACTAGGCAACCGCTGAGTAACCATCCCCCGGCAAAGCCGGGGGCTTTCATTATGTGAGCCGCTCAAAGCGGCTAAACAGAGTCGCTAACGCGACCCTGACCATTTTGCGCCACCTAAAGGTGGCAAATCAGCGCCACAGGCTCAGTTGATCCAGTCGCTTGTCCTCCTGCTCCTGGTCTCGGATGTACTCCCGGATCAACGCCTCGTCTCCATCAACGGTCGAGACGAAGTGCCGCCTTGGCCAGAAGCTCGGGCCGACGAAGTTCCTCTTGTGCTCACCGTACACTCGGGCCAAGTGAATCGCGCTCTTGCCCTTGATGCACCACACCACATGCAACACCGCATACTTCGAATGGCGTAGGCTTTCCGACTTGTCCATCGGGATTCGCCATAGTCGTGTGCTTGGCGGCTCACGGCTTGAAGCTTCCTGATGGACTCCCTGAAATGTCAAACTTTTCCAGTCCCCCGGCAGAGCCGGGGGATTTCCCATTCTTGGTTGACGCAGGTTTGGCACCGAGCGGATGACCGGAAGCAGTGCGCAGCAGTGCCAGAGGTCTCTGCGTATGACCTATGAATGCAATCTCATCGAATTGACGTGAGTTTTCACCTTTGCCGGCCTGTTTCAAGGCCTTCTTCGTTTCTCAAGACGCAACTTGGCTGTTGAGCGCCAACAGTCGCCGCTTGGCAATGACCAGGTTGTCCAAGAGG
Source organism: Candidatus Accumulibacter necessarius (assembly GCF_036625085.1). Classification (NCBI taxonomy): domain Bacteria; kingdom Pseudomonadati; phylum Pseudomonadota; class Betaproteobacteria; genus Candidatus Accumulibacter; species Candidatus Accumulibacter necessarius. Next base: position 156,211 of record NZ_JAZKUM010000003.1, read on the forward strand.
GTATGAAGCTGCGCCGTGTTCTTGGCCAAGCCCTTGTAAAGCACCTTCCTGAAGTGGAACAGGTTCTTGACGATGTGGAAGGGATGTTCCACCTTGGACCGAATGCTGGCCTTTACGGATTCCAGCTTGCGCAGGAGCTGACCCAGCACGCGGTCTTGCGGCACAGCCTTGAGCTTGCCGCGCTTCATCGCGACCTGCCAGTCAACCTCCCGCTCCTTCAGTTCTTCCCGCTTCTCGACACCGGTATAGCCCGCGTCGAGAAACACGATCTTCTCGTCGCCGTGCAATACCTGCGCGGTCCCGGTCACGTCCGCAACGTTCGCCGCCGTCCCCACCACGGTGTGCACCAGTCCGCTCTCGGCATCGACGCCAATGTGCGCCTTCATGCCGAAGTACCACTGGTTCCCCTTCTTCGTCTGGTGCATCTCCGGGTCGCGAGCCTTGGCCTCATTCTTGACCGACGGCGGCGCAGCGATGATCGTCGCGTCCGCGATCGTCCCTTCACGCATCATCAGGCCCGCGGCAGACAAGCGGCCGTTGATCGCCTCGAACAGCTGCTTCGTCAGATCATGCTTCTCCAGAAGGTGCCGGAACTGCAACAGCGTCGTCGCATCCGGTGCCGATTCCCGCGACAGGTCAATCCCGACAAACCTCCGCAACGCCTGGCTGTCGGTAATCGCATCTTCCACACCCTCATCCGACAGGCTGTACCACTGCTGCACCAGATACACCCTCAACATCCGCTTCAGACCCACCGGCGGACGACCCCGCTTGCCTTTCGGGTAGTACGGTTCGATTACCCCCAGCAACTCGGCCCACGGCATCACCTGCTCCATCTCAGCAAGGAACAACTCCCGTCGCGTCGTCCGCTTCTTGCCCTCAAACTCCACTTGGGAAAACCTGATCTGCTTCATCTCGCTAGTCGGCGTGCGTTGGAATCAATCCTCCCAAGTTAGCATATAAGCATAATCACTTATAGGCGTGAGACAGGTGGGGTTTCGGCTGAGGTTTGCGAGGTTGCGAACGGTCGGGAACAAACTTCTGGAGGTTCAGAGCGATTTCTGCGAGGAGCGGTTTGAGGCGGCGAGTGGTAGCCTGAGCGGCCAAAAGCCAGCGACCGAGTTGCCGCTTGATCTTGTCGATCGCGAGGGTGCGGTTGATTTTGTACAAGGATTCCGGGTCCAGATGAGCCGCCGTGGCGACATAGGCCGCCAGGGCGTTGAGGTTGTCGAAGACCGCCTTGGCACCAAAGTCCTGGCGCGCCGCGTGCCAAGACAGGCCGGAGGTATGCTCCAGTTGGAGGCGATGCTTGACCCGCTTGTATGCCTCCTCGATCCGCCACCGACCGTGGTACAGATCGGCGAACTCGGCGGCGGGAAACGCCACCGGATCGAGGAGCGAGGTCATCACCACATGGATCCGTCCATTCGGTGTCACTACCCGCACCAGGCGAACAGTGGTCGGCGTCGCCGGACATTCATAGTCTTTGGCATCGCGGGCATTCGGGGCGCGCAAGACGACCACCTGCTCGCTTTGGCCGGACCGCAGGAACTCACGTACCACCTTGAATCCTCGCGACAAATCGCAACGAATACAAAAATGGAGCTGGCGCGCGGTCAGTACCGACACCAGCCAACGACACGGAAAGCCTCGATCCATCAGCAGCAGATCGTCGGGGCGCAGACAGTCGATCGCCTCGAAGAACATCTGGCGCTCATTGGACAAAGGCTCATGCAGCCGGAAGTCCAGAAACAGTTCGATCCCTGGCAAGTACAGGCCAAACGCCATGCCTTTAACGATCGACCGGACCCCGTCCTTCATCATGGTCAGGCGAACGTCGCTCCCATCCGCGGCGACCACGCGGAGCCCTTTCCATCTCGGGAAGGGCAGGTGCTCCTCCGCCAAGCGGATCAGCTCCTGATTGACTTCGCCAAACACCAGCGCATTGATCTTGTAGCGCGCCTGCGAAAAAGCTTGTGCCGTTACTTCGCGCACCGAGTCGGCGCGATTGCGCAGATTGGCGAAGAACTGATCAAGTTCGGACTGTACCGCGGCCTGGACTCCGGAGAGCAGAAAGCTCAGGACGGTCGGCAGCGTCAGGGTGCGTTGGCGGGTAAAGTGTTTGGGGTCGAGCCGAGCTACTTCCATGAACTCTCTTGACAACAGATAGTTAGAGAGCTTCATAAGCATATTCGAATATTCAGGCTGTCATGTGGTTCTCCTTTATAAACAACGCTTTATACCGCCATTATGCAAGACAGGTGCGATCGGCGCAACCGCGCACAATAGTTATGCTTTGGTGCTAACTTGCGAGGATTGGCGTTGGAATGCCCAGATTATACCATGTGGATATGTGGAGGTTAAATCAGCGGTTCCAAAGGTCCGTTTGTTCAAGTTCCCCGGTGGGGATCACCCCTCTTCCATCATGCGGCGTGATCAAATACGCGGCAAATACCATCGCGATTGTTGACCGTACTCACCAAGACGTCCTATCGAAATCAACCGCGGCCACTGGACCATGGGAAGTGTGCCGCAGGCAAACAGAAAGGAAGTTCGTAATGGACTGACGAACTGTGTAGAAGAAGAGGGGCGCCGGCTTTTCGATCTCCAAATTTCGTGCTTGAGTGTTGACGGACAATTCGAGGGCTGCTAGAATGCTTCCTCTTCGCAGCACCGCCAGTTTGCACTTGATAGAGAGCAGGAATTAATCTACTTGTGGAAAACGATGTGCGCAAGATAAAAGAAGCGTGTTTTGCTCTTTTGGCAATTTGTCTTTACAGTCGCGGGGTGGAGCAGTCTGGCAGCTCGTCGGGCTCATAACCCGAAGGTCACAGGTTCAAATCCTGTTCCCGCAACCAGCTCTTTAAAAACTAGACAACCGATAGGTGTGGGTTCTTGATCTGGGGCGATCTGCGCGAGCGGATTGTTGACGGATAGAGGTAGGACTCGCACTGATGAAACAAGCTGTTGATCTGGAGGAATCCGGGTTGATAGTACGTCGAGCGAGAGTTTTAGGAATTGAACTGAAGAGTTTGATCCTGGCTCAGATTAAACGCTGGCGGCATGCCTTACACATGCAAGTCGAACGGCAGCACGGGGGCAACCCTGGTGGCGAGTGGCGAACGGGTGAGTAAAGCATCGGAACGTGCCCTGGAGTGGGGGATAACGTAGCGAAAGTTACGCTAATACCGCATATTCTGTGAGCAGGAAAGCAGGGGATCGCAAGACCTTGCGCTCTGGGAGCGGCCGATGTCGGATTAGCTAGTTGGTGGGGTAAAGGCCTACCAAGGCGACGATCCGTAGCGGGTCTGAGAGGATGATCCGCCACACTGGGACTGAGACACGGCCCAGACTCCTACGGGAGGCAGCAGTGGGGAATTTTGGACAATGGGCGAAAGCCTGATCCAGCCATGCCGCGTGAGTGAAGAAGGCCTTCGGGTTGTAAAGCTCTTTCGGTGGGGAAGAAATTGCATGGGCTAATACCCTGTGTAGATGACGGTACCTGGAGAAGAAGCACCGGCTAACTACGTGCCAGCAGCCGCGGTAATACGTAGGGTGCGAGCGTTAATCGGAATTACTGGGCGTAAAGCGTGCGCAGGCGGTTTGGTAAGTCAGATGTGAAATCCCCGGGCTCAACCTGGGAACTGCATTTGAGACTGCCAAGCTGGAGTTTGGCAGAGGGGGGTGGAATTCCACGTGTAGCAGTGAAATGCGTAGAGATGTGGAGGAACACCGATGGCGAAGGCAGCCCCCTGGGCCAATACTGACGCTCATGCACGAAAGCGTGGGGAGCAAACAGGATTAGATACCCTGGTAGTCCACGCCCTAAACGATGTCAACTAGGTGTTGGGAGGGTTAAACCTTTTAGTGCCGTAGCTAACGCGTGAAGTTGACCGCCTGGGGAGTACGGCCGCAAGGCTAAAACTCAAAGGAATTGACGGGGACCCGCACAAGCGGTGGATGATGTGGATTAATTCGATGCAACGCGAAAAACCTTACCTACCCTTGACATGTCAGGAATCCCGGAGAGATTTGGGAGTGCTCGAAAGAGAGCCTGAACACAGGTGCTGCATGGCTGTCGTCAGCTCGTGTCGTGAGATGTTGGGTTAAGTCCCGCAACGAGCGCAACCCTTGTCATTAATTGCCATCATTCAGTTGGGCACTTTAATGAGACTGCCGGTGACAAACCGGAGGAAGGTGGGGATGACGTCAAGTCCTCATGGCCCTTATGGGTAGGGCTTCACACGTCATACAATGGTCGGTTCAGAGGGTTGCCAACCCGCGAGGGGGAGCCAATCTCAGAAAGCCGATCGTAGTCCGGATCGCAGTCTGCAACTCGACTGCGTGAAGTCGGAATCGCTAGTAATCGCGGATCAGCATGTCGCGGTGAATACGTTCCCGGGTCTTGTACACACCGCCCGTCACACCATGGGAGCGGGTTCTGCCAGAAGTAGTTAGCCTAACCGCAAGGAGGGCGATTACCACGGCAGGGTTCGTGACTGGGGTGAAGTCGTAACAAGGTAGCCGTAGGGGAACCTGCGGCTGGATCACCTCCTTTCTAGAGAAAATCTGGATTGAGAACTCACAACCTATCGGTTGTCACAGGCTGCACATGCGGAGGGTCTGTAGCTCAGTCGGTTAGAGCATCGTCTTGATAAGGCGAGGGTCGTTGGTTCGATTCCAACCAGACCCACCAGTGTATCGACGGCGGGCCACTGTGCGCGGAGGCAACGATTGGATCTTTTCGGCAAAGAGTCGGGAGGGTCGTCGCCGAACAGCGGGGGATTAGCTCAGCTGGGAGAGCACCTGCTTTGCAAGCAGGGGGTCGTCGGTTCGATCCCGTCATCCTCCACCAACCGTCAATCGTGAGCTGTCAGGCCTGCTGGGTCGATGACCCTGCAGGCCTGACTCCTTACCGGGTCTGTGCTCTTTAACAAAATGGAAGAAGGTTGTATTGCCGATATCCCGGAGAATTGGGTATTGGCGATACGGTTGTGATTGCATCGAACCCCCTTATGCAGGGGGGCACGAAATGAGTTGCCTGTAGCCGGTCTCGCAAGAGAGCTTAAGGTTATAGGATCAAGCGAATAAGTGCATGTGGTGGATGCCTTGGCGATTACAGGCGAAGAAGGACGTACAAGCCTGCGAAAAGCTCTGGGGAGCTGGCAATGAAGCTTTGATCCAGAGATGTCCGAATGGGGAAACCCACTCCGCAAGGAGTATCCCACGCTGAATACATAGGCGTGAGGAAGCGAACCCGGCGAACTGAAACATCTAAGTAGCCGGAGGAAAAGAAATCAACCGAGATTCCCAAAGTAGTGGCGAGCGAAATGGGATCAGCCTGCAAGTGATAGCGATTGCGTTAGCGGAAGCCTCTGGAAAGTGGTGCCGTAGTGGGTGACAGCCCCGTACGCGAAAACCCGATCGTGGTACCAAGCTTGCGACAAGTAGGGCGGGGCACGAGAAATCCTGTCTGAACATGGGGGGCCCATCCTCCAAGGCTAAATACTCGTAATCGACCGATAGTGAACCAGTACCGTGAGGGAAAGGCGAAAAGAACCCCGGGAGGGGAGTGAAATAGATCCTGAAACCGCATGCATACAAACAGTGGGAGCCCCTTCGTGGGGTGACTGCGTACCTTTTGTATAATGGGTCAGCGACTTACGTTCAGTAGCGAGCTTAACCGAATAGGGGAGGCGTAGGGAAACCGAGTCTGATAAGGGCGCCTAGTTGCTGGACGTAGACCCGAAACCAAGTGATCTATCCATGGCCAGGATGAAGGTGCGGTAACACGCACTGGAGGTCCGAACCCACTAATGTTGAAAAATTAGGGGATGAGCTGTGGATAGGGGTGAAAGGCTAAACAAACTTGGAAATAGCTGGTTCTCTCCGAAAACTATTTAGGTAGTGCCTCAAGTATCACCAACGGGGGTAAAGCACTGTTATGGCTAGGGGGTCATCGCGACTTACCAAACCATTGCAAACTCAGAATACCGTTGAGTGCGAGCTTGGGAGACAGACATCGGGTGCTAACGTCCGGTGTCGAAAGGGAAACAACCCAGACCGCCGATTAAGGTCCCCAAGCCATAGTTAAGTGGGAAACGAGGTGGGAAGGCTTAGACAGCCAGGAGGTTGGCTTAGAAGCAGCCATCCTTTAAAGAAAGCGTAATAGCTCACTGGTCGAGTCGTCCTGCGCGGAAGATGTAACGGGGCTCAAACTATGCACCGAAATCGCGGATATCCGTAAGGATATGGTAGGAGAGCGTTCTGTAAGCCGATGAAGGTGTCTTGAGAAGGATGCTGGAGGTATCAGAAGTGCGAATGCTGACATGAGTAGCGATAAAGGGAGTGAAAAGCTCCCTCGCCGAAAGCCCAAGGTTTCCTGCGCAACGTTCATCGGCGCAGGGTGAGTCGGCCCCTAAGGCGAGGCTGAAAAGCGTAGTCGATGGGAAACAGGTCAATATTCCTGTACCTCTTTGTAATGCGATGGGGGGACGGAGAAGGTTAGGTCAGCCGGGTGTTGGACGTCCCGGTTCAAGCGTGTAGGCAGACCTCTTAGGCAAATCCGGGGGGTCAATGCTGAGGCGTGATAACGAGTGGTCTTGTACCGCGAAGTGATTGATACCATGCTTCCAAGAAAAGCCTCTAAGCTTCAGTTACAAGGAGACCGTACCGCAAACCGACACAGGTGGGCAGGATGAAAATTCTAAGGCGCTTGAGAGAACTCAGGAGAAGGAACTCGGCAAATTTGCACCGTAACTTCGGGAAAAGGTGCGCCCTGATAGGTTGTAGCCCCTCGCGGGTGAAGGCTGAAAGGGTTGCAGTGAAATGGTGGCTGCGACTGTTTAATAAAAACACAGCACTCTGCAAACACGAAAGTGGACGTATAGGGTGTGACGCCTGCCCGGTGCCGGAAGGTTAAGTGATGGGGTGCAAGCTCTTGATCGAAGCCCCGGTAAACGGCGGCCGTAACTATAACGGTCCTAAGGTAGCGAAATTCCTTGTCGGGTAAGTTCCGACCTGCACGAATGGCGTAACGATGGCCACACTGTCTCCTCCTGAGACTCAGCGAAGTTGAAGTGGTTGTGAAGATGCAATCTCCCCGCGGTTAGACGGAAAGACCCCATGAACCTTTACTGTAGCTTTGCATTGGACTTTGAACCGACTTGTGTAGGATAGGTGGGAGGCTGTGAAGCCGGGACGCTAGTTCTGGTGGAGCCAACCTTGAAATACCACCCTGGTTTGTTTGAGGTTCTAACCACGGCCCGTGAATCCGGGTCTGGGACCGTGCATGGTAGGCAGTTTGACTGGGGCGGTCTCCTCCTAAAGTGTAACGGAGGAGTACGAAGGTACGCTAGGTACGGTCGGACATCGTGCTAATAGTGCAATGGCAAAAGCGTGCTTGACTGCGAGACCCACACGTCGAGCAGGTACGAAAGTAGGTCATAGTGATCCGGTGGTTCTGTATGGAAGGGCCATCGCTCAACGGATAAAAGGTACTCTGGGGATAACAGGCTAATACCGCCCAAGAGTTCATATCGACGGCGGTGTTTGGCACCTCGATGTCGGCTCATCACATCCTGGGGCTGTAGTCGGTCCCAAGGGTATGGCTGTTCGCCATTTAAAGTGGTACGTGAGCTGGGTTTAAAACGTCGTGAGACAGTTTGGTCCCTATCTGCCGTGGGCGCTGGAAATTTGAAGGGGGCTGCTCCTAGTACGAGAGGACCGGAGTGGACGAACCTCTGGTGTACCGGTTATGACGCCAGTCGTATTGCCGGGTAGCTAAGTTCGGAAGAGATAAACGCTGAAAGCATCTAAGCGTGAAACTCGCCTTAAGATGAGATTTCCCTGGGGACTTGATCCCCCTGAAGGGTCGTGGTAGACCACCACGTTGATAGGCTGGGTGTGGAAGCGCAGCAATGCGTTAAGCTAACCAGTACTAATTGCCCGTGAGGCTTGATCCTATAACCTTAAGCAGCAACTCAAAACAACATCACAACCCCTTCTTCCCATTTTGCGCACCACGCTACCCGCGTCGTGCGAAACCGTTATGCTTGGCGGCCATAGCCCTTTGGACCCACCCCTTCCCATCCCGAACAGGACCGTGAAACGAAGGTACGCCGATGATAGTGCATACTTCATGTGTGAAAGTAGGTCACCGCCAGGCTCCCCAAAATACAAAGCCCTCCCCGCTCAACAGCGCCGAGGGCTTTGTGCCTTTCAAACCGAGATCGCGCCGCGCTACAAGGCGCTGGCCGACATCGAACGGGGATTCCGTGTCCTGAAGTCCGAGATCGAGATCGCGCCGGTCTTTCACCGCCTGTCGGATCCCATCCGGGCCCACGCCTTGATCTGCTTCCTGCCACTGCTTCTCTATCGGGCGCTGCGCCTGCGCCTGAAGGCGAAGGCCAGTCCCCTCTCCCCGGAGCGCGCCCTGGAGATCGCCCACCGGAGATCCAGTACCACCAGGTCACGCTGCACCAACGTAACCGGTAACCACGCGGCGTGAGCCGCTAGTTGCCGAGACGGTGGATCGGAGAGCGTAGCGGGTTGGCAGCGAAGTTCTTCTTCCACATCCGGGGCGTGAGCTCGTGGAGACGATTGGCTGGATGCTGGCCAACGCGCTGCAGGCCATCGACCAGGGAGTTGGCCCTGCAAAATTAGTCTAGTGTAGTGTTGCATTCTTGAGGGAACTTGTCTGGATACCACGTCTCCAATGCACGTTGTGTGCGGAGTGGAGATGCAGATGCGAGTTGCCCCGAAGATTGTCTTGTCCGAAGAGGAGCGTGGCGAGTTGACCAAGCTTTCTCGTTCCAGGCGCGCCAGCGTGCGGCTGGCACAGCGTGCGCGGATTGTGTTGCTGGCCGCTGATGGGATGCGAAACGATGAGATCGCGGATCAGTTGGGGATTGGCCGCGTACAGGTGTCGCGTTGGCGAGGGCGTTATGCGAAGTCGCGGCTGGCGGGAATCGAGCGCGACTTGCCGCGCGGCGCCCCTCCGGTGAAGGTGGATGTGGCGCGACTGGTGGAACTGACCACGCAAAGCACACCCGAAGCAGCGACGCACTGGAGTACCCGCAAGATGGCCGCCGAACTGGGCGTCAGTGCGGCCAGCATCTCGCGCCACTGGCGCGCCAACGGCTTGAAGCCTCACCTGGTACGTGGCTTCAAGGTCTCTCGTGACCCCAGGTTCGTCGAGAAACTCGAAGACATCGTCGGTCTGTACATGTCGCCACCCGAGCATGCGCTGGTGTTGTGCTGCGATGAGAAAAGCCAGGTGCAGGCACTCGACCGTACGCAGCCCGGGCTGCCGCTGAAAAAAGGGCGTGCAGCCACCATGACCCACGATTACAAGCGCAACGGCACGACCACGCTGTTCGCCGCGCTCAACGTGCTGGACGGCAGCGTGATCGCACAGTGCGAACAGCAGCACCGTCACACAGAGTGGCTCAAGTTTCTGCGCAAGATCGACCGGGAAACGCCGAAGGACAAGGCGCTGCACCTGATCGCCGACAACTACGCCACACACAAGCATCCCGTTGTACAGGAATGGTTGGCCAAGCATCCGCGGATTCAGATGCATTTCACCCCCACCTCGGCCTCCTGGCTGAACATGGTTGAGCGCTTCTTCCGCGATATCACGACCGAACGACTGCGCCGTGGCGTGTTCACCAGCGTCCCCGCGTTGGTCTCTGCCATCGACGACTACATCGCCCATCACAACACCCAGCCCAAGCCCTTTATCTGGACCAAGAGCGCTCGCGACATCCTCCAGAAGGTCATTCGCGCCAACAGCCGCTTAAGCGCTAAACAGAATGCAACACTACACTAGCAGCCCTAGAACGCGAGGTCCGGCGCGTTACGAACAGCCGGACGAGATTCTCTCGCTGAAATCGCCGCCCACAGCACCAGCCACAGCGAGCGCAAAAAAGCCGCCTTCAGTCCCAGGCGAACCATCGCTCGCAGCAGCCAGCGCAGGTTGTAGCCGGTGGCACACAGCACCGTATGCAGGGCATCGCCGAGTTGGCCTGGCAACCAACAGCGATCCATTCGGTGGTCCGACTTCAGATGGCCAATGGTCGGCTTCACGGCTGGTCGGCGCCTGAGGTAGCGGCGCTGCTGCCTGGTCAGGGACTTGTACTTGCCGCGGTGAATGATTTCAACGCTCGGATTGTCGCGATCCCCCCCGCGGTATCCCAGATCGACGAAGACCTGCCTGGGTGATTTGCCGGTGTCTTCGAGCAGGATGTGGGTCTGCTCCAGTTGGGCCGAGAGAATGTGTCCGTCGTAAGGATTGCCGGGGAAGCTGCAGGCGCCGACCACCAGCCCACTCTGGTGGGTGACGACGATGCTGGCCTTGACGCCAAACTCGTAGCGCTTGCGGGCTTTGCCTTTGCTGATGCACTCGACTTCGGGGGCATGCAGGGCGTAGAGCTTGTTCTTGTCGTGGGTTTGTTGCGTGCGGATGCGTTCGGCGCGTTCGAGCAGTGTGTTCAGACGGGCGATGGCCGTAGCGCAGTCGCTGCTGATGGTCGTCAGCTTGCGCCGGACTTCGCGCAGGACGATGCCGAGGATGGTGCGCTGCCGTTTGACGGTACGCCGCAGGCGAAGGACCTGCTTGGCGTGCGCATAGCCGCTGGCCTTGCGGCGCAGTGCCTGGCCTTCCTTGACGAAGGTCTGTTTCACGGTGAGGCCCACCTGCTTGGCGGCTTGCACGACCTTGGCCCGGGCGATCTCCAGCAAGCGGCTGTCGACCGGATGGGCGATGGCCTTTTCTTGCACGGTCGTATCAACGATCACCCGCTCGAACTCGGCTGGGCGCACGGCCTTGGTCTGGACGGCGGTGTCGATGGTCGCCTTGAGCAGTTCTTCGACGCCGGCTTCGCCGATGGCAGTGCGAAAGCGGCCGAGCTAGGTGGCGTCGCACGGGAGCTTCGGGGTGTAGTACTCCAGACCACTGAAATATTGCCAGACGACATTTTCGGACCAGCGTGCAACCAGTTCTTCGTCGCTGCGGTTGAAGGCGTGCTTGAGGTAGAGCAGTGCGGCCATGAGCCGAATCGGCAGGCGGGGACGCCCGGCTGAACTGGTACCACCGCCGGCCGCTTGCCGTGCCGACCCAAACAGGTCGTCGCCTTCGATCACCTTTCCTTCGCGGCTCCGGCAGGCGAAGCTGGGGGCCAGGCTCGCTTCAAGTTGTGACCACGGGATTCGCTCCGTCAGTGCCGCCAAGGGTGCCGAAGGTCGATCATCTGATCCAGCCGGGAGCGCAAAAAGTCATCGCTAGCCATCTGCGATTTGCTCGATTTCTCTCAGGTTTCACCGCCCTGTATTCTAAATTGCCGGGGATCTCAGCGGCCAATTTCGAGTCAAAGCCTAGTGTCTATGCAGGTTCCAGGCAATTTGCAGGGCCGACCAGGTAGTCGTAGGGGTCGATCTGGTGCAACCGACAGGTCACGATCAGACTCTGTAGGATGCCGACGTGCCTGGCGCCGACTTCGGTCCAGCAGAACAGCCAATTGCGACGCCCCATCGGAATCGCCCGCAGAGCGCGTTCAAGGTGGTTGGTGTCGATCGGCACCTCCGGATCGGAGAGATAGACTTCCAGCCCGCCTCGTCGCTCGCGGGCATACGCGAGTGCTTTGGTCAGCGGGTTGCTCGGTAGCAAGCCCTGGGCTTCGAAGCGCTCATCGATCCAGGCGAAGAAGCGCTCGGCGATCGGTTTGGCCTGCGTCTGACGCTCATCACGCTTTTGGACGCCGGCGAGCTTCTTCTGACGGATTTGTTCTTCGATCTCGTACAGCTGACCGATGAAATTCAGTGCCTGCGCGGCGGCTTCGGGTTCGACGGTCTGCGCTTCGAAGAAGCTGCGGCGGGTATGCGCCCAGCACTGGGCGTGCATGATCCCGGTCCTGGCGACGTAACAGGCATAGGCTCGGTAGCCGTCCGAGAGCAGGACACTGCCCGATCGCCGACAGGCCAAGAGCCGTTTCAACGTGTTTGGCCTCGCGACTTTCGAAGAACGGGAAGCAGATCTCGTCGAGTTCGCCATACACCGGCCAGAAGTAGGCGGCCTTGAGCTTGCCCGGAACCCCTTGACCTGCCTTGATCGGCGTCTCGTCCATGGCCTTGACGCGCGAGGCGCGAATTGAGGCGAACTGGGCGTCGTAGATCGGTTCGAGGAGTCCGATCCCCTGCTGGGCGATCTGCGTGAGCCACGGACGACTGACGGTGATCCCTGCATCGGTCAGGCGCTGGTGCTGGCGATAGAGCGGCAGGTGGTAGGCGAACTTGTCGATCAACAGCCCGGCGATGAAGCTCACGTCGGCCCGGCTGCCGTCGATGATGCCGGCGGGTGCACTGGCACAGACGAGTTCTGCAGTCTTCTTCAGCTTGACCACCGGCCGGCGATACTTGATCACCACGTAACTCCCCGGCCGTTGGGCTAGGCGATAGCTTTCCTTGTGGCTGATGCCCTCTTAGTCTTCGCGAGAGAGGCCGTCGGTTGCCGGTGCGGGAAGTTCGATGACTTCGACCGGGACGCGCGTCTCGTCGAAGAAGGGCACGGCTTCATCGTCGTTGCGCCGGGTCGCCGGCTTGCGGATATGGGCGGCAATGACGCGGCCGTTGGGCTCCGGCAGCGTTGGCTGGGTGAGCAACTCGCCGAGACTCATCTGGCCGTTGGCGCCGACCTCGATGCGTCGTTCGCTCTTCTGACCGAAGAGCTGGCGCTTGAACCAGTCGAGTTGCTGTTTGAGGGCAGTGATTTCCTGACGCAGGAGCGCCTCGGTTTTCTCCCTGTTGCGCAGTGATCCGATCAGTTCGGCGATCTGTTGCAGGCTCAAGGTCGCCGCCACTTTGAGACTGGAAACGGTCAGGATCGGCGCTGCATTCATGTCACGATTATACCCCGCGAAGAGGTCTCAAGCCATTGTTTACAGGCCGGTTTGTGTGTAAGTTCAGGAATCTCCGGGAGCCGGTAGCGCTTCCTGACGAGTCCCGGTTCAATGCCCTCGAGCAGCAGCTTCAGGCCGGTCCAGTCGGTTTCCCGCGTGCTCGCTTTCGACCAGTCGGAGACGAAAAGGCCGGCTTCGAGACGCTTGGCCCACAGGCAGAAACCCGTGCGATCCCAGTAGAGGACCTTCACCTGGTTGGCTCGCCGGTTGAAGAAGACGAACAGTTGCCCGCTCAAGGGGTCCTGAGCCAACGCCTGGCGCGTCAGCGCATACAGGCCATCGAAGGAATTGCGCAGGTCGACCGGCCGACCATAGACCTGCACCCGAATCTGTCCTTCGGGGAAGAACATCAGCCGTGCACCAGGTGCACCTGCAGACCGCCACCGAGGTCGAACGTCAGTTCGCGGCGTGCTGGCTGCGCGTCGTCGCTTCGCAGGGGACCCGCATCGATGAAGCTTCCCCGACGGTGGATGATCCATCGCGTCCGGCCTCTCCACCGACGTAGCCAGTCGGCTGCGCCACCGGTAGAAGCTGCTATCGCTGATCCCTGCCCGCGCACAGAAAGCCTCCACCGCTAAACCGCTGCCCGCAAATCCGGACAGTACCCGCCGCCACTCGTCGGCGCTACGCCGTGCCCTCCGCCTTTCGCTATTCGTCGCCATCCCGGCCCTCTCATCTCGTGTCCCGACGGACCTTCCCGGAGCCCTTAAGGCAAGTCGTTGATTAACCAAGAATGGGAAATCCCCCGGCTCTGCCGGGGGACTGGAAAAGTTTGACATTTCAGGGAGTCCATCAGGAAGCTTCAAGCCGTGAGCCGCCAAGCACACGACTATGGCGAATCCCGATGGACAAGTCGGAAAGCCTACGCCATTCGAAGTATGCGGTGTTGCATGTGGTGTGGTGCATCAAGGGCAAGAGCGCGATTCACTTGGCCCGAGTGTACGGTGAGCACAAGAGGAACTTCGTCGGCCCGAGCTTCTGGGCAAGGCGGCACTTCGTCTCGACCGTTGATGGAGACGAGGCGTTGATCCGGGAGTACATCCGAGACCAGGAGCAGGAGGACAAGCGACTGGATCAACTGAGCCTGTGGCGCTGATTTGCCACCTTTAGGTGGCGCAAAATGGTCAGGGTCGCGTTAGCGACTCTGTTTAGCCGCTTTGAGCGGCTCACATAATTCTACTTTGTCAGATTGTCTTTCAATCTAATGCTGAGAGCATGGCGGCTTGCTTTCTGTAGGCGGATTCCATGGCTTTGTGCCGCCGTCGATGCCTATCGATGATGGATGCCGCGAGGTCTTCGTCGGTGACGATCTTGGTAGGCAGCCGATGGCGCATGATCTCTATCAAGTCACGGCAGGAGAGCAGTTCAGCCGTCTCGCGATGGGCCAGGCGCTCCTTGGCCAGGAACATGGTGGCGATCATGACCAGGGCCATGTGATGGTGCCACGCCTGCCAGCGGCGGACCTGATACTCGGCCATGCCGCAGGCGCTCTTGGCCTCTCGGAAGGACTGCTCGACGAAATGGCGCGCTCCCTGCATTTCCGCCAAGCGGCGCAAAGACGCCCTGGGCTTGGCATTGGACAGGCCGAATTTGAGTTTCGTCCCATCGAGTTCCCGTCGTACCAGGAGATGCCAACGGCTCGCCAACGGCGCCTCGCCGTCCCAGACCCACACCCGCTGGGTGAGATAGTCGGCCATCACCTCGCCCTTCTCGCCGTCACGGATCGACAGACGCCCCCAGGCGGATGCCGACTGCGTGGCTGCCCACGCGGCCACCGTCATGGGCACCGCCGTGGTCCGCAGCCGACGGGGCGCTCGACCCTTCGACGAACGACGAGCCGCCACCGCGGGTGCGGGATCCTGGAGATAGATCGCCTGATCCGAATGCACCTCAGCGAAGAAGATCTCTCCCTCGACATCCAGTTCCCCGAGCAGCCAGGGCAAGTGCCCGTAGCCGCCATCAAAGGCGACGAAAGAGAAGTGCAAGCCTTCCCGCCTCAGGCGAATTACCATGTCCAGAGCGATCTCGCCCTTGGTGCGGAACGTCTGCGCCTCCTCAGGCACCCCCACCGCCTCGCAACGTGTCGTATCTTTGGCCCACTTCTCCGGCAGATACAAGTCGGCATCCACCACGCTTGCTACGCCATCGCGCGTCACCGCCGCGAAGACGCCCACCTGACAGTTATCGACCTTCCCCAAGCGACCGTTCCACTGCCGCGCCACGCCCGCGGACATGTTTCCCTTCTTTTAGCCGCTTTGAGCGGCTCACATAATGAAAGCCCCCGGCTTTGCCGGGGGATGGTTACTTGTAAGAAATCAGAAAGTCGGCAAATATGTAGGCATGTACATGGATAATAGTGTCTTCACAAACAATGCGATATGTGCTTTTATTGTCGGCATGTACATCGCCCGCGTCCCCAACCGAAAATCCAGGCCCGCCATCCTGCTCCGCGAGTCCTATCGTGAGGGCGGCAAAGTCTGCACGCGGACGATTGCCAACCTGACGAACTGGCCACCGGAGCGGATCGTCGCCATGGAACGTCTGGTGAAGGGCGAATTCGACGACTGGTCGGGAGAGATGACCAGCGGCGAGATTTTTGGAGTGCTGTTTGCGCTCAAGCAGTTGGCTGATCAGGTGGGCATCACGCGGGTATTGGGCAGTGCGGCGGAAAGCAGGCTCAACCTGTTTCTGATTCTCGCACGCATCGCGCATGGTGGGTCGCGGTTGTCGGCGGTGCGCTGGGCGAAACAGCACACGGTGGCCGATGTGTTGGCGTTGGAGGAGTTCGATGAGGACGACCTCTATGCCGCGCTGGACTGGCTGGCGAGCCAGCAGGAGCGCATCGAGCGGGAACTGTACCAGGCCTACGTCAAGGCGCAGGGCCAACCGCCGGTCCTGGTGCTCTACGACGTCACCTCCAGCTATTTCGAAGGAGAATGCAACGAGCTGGGGCAATACGGCTACAACCGCGACGGCAAGCGAGGCAAGCAGCAAATCGTCATCGGTTTATTGACCGCCGAGGACGGCGAGCCCCTCGCCGTGCGCGTCTTCGAGGGCAACACCGCGGACCCGACGACGGTGGCCAGCCAGATCACGATTCTGAAGGAGCAATTCGGGATTGCCGAAGTGGTGATGGTGGGCGATCGGGGAATGATTAAGGCCAAGGGGAAGGCCGCGCTGTCGGCACAGGGCTTCCGTTATATCACGGCCTTGACTGACGCCCAGATACGCACCTTCCTCAAGGAGGGCGTGCTGCAGACGGATCTGTTCGATGCGCATCTGTGCGAGGTGGAGCACGACGATAAGCGCCTGATCGTGCGCCGGAACGAAACCGTGCGGGTGCGCGAGGGGCGGCGACGAGAGGACAAGTTGGCCCAGTTGCAAGCGAAGGTCGCCGAACGTAACGCCTTCGTCAAGAACTCCAGGCGCGCCAACGCGGCAATCGGCCTGGCCGCCTTGCAGCGCTGGGCCAAGAGCCACAAGCTCAGCGCGTTTGTCACCCTCGCGCTGAACGAACGCGTCATTGTCTGCACCATCGACACGGAGGCTAAAGCGCAGGACGCCCTGCTCGACGGCTGCTATCTCCTGGAAACCGATGTGCCGCAAGGTTTGATGGATGCGAAGACGGTCGATGCGCGTTATCGCGACCTGCAGAAAGTCGAGCGCAATTTCCGACGGTCAAAACCACCTTTCTGGAAATTCGTCCGATCTTCCTGCGCAAGGCCGAGCGCACCAAGGCGCATGTCTTCGTGGCGATGCTCGCCTTGAAGATCACGCGGCGGTTTGAAGCGGATCTGCACCGCACCTTCGGCAGCACCGAAGACGACCCCGCCGCCATCACTCCGGACGACGCCCTGGTGGCCCTCGGACGATTGACCTATCTCTACAGCACCGACCGCAACGGTCAGCGTCACACGCATCTGCCACGCCCCGACGATCAACAGGCCAAAATCCTCGACGCCATCGGCCTGTCCTTCCCGCTCAAGGCCAAAGCCGACAAGCGCGCCGTGTAGGCAGACGCCGCTCTTGCGGAACCGGCTTTTTCTGCAACAAAAACAACTACTTAAAGCGCAGTTGCGTCTACTAGCTAGAGGAAGATCCGCCCGATCACGGCATTGTCGACGGCACAGCAGGGCGCGGGAAGAACACCGCGGAGTTGCCGGTTACGCACCAACGCCCGTCAGCGTCCGGCCTGGACCAGAAACGCGTCGTCAGCACCCCGGCCCAGACCTGTTTGCCCTTCGAACACGCCAATCTGCGTGGCCCGATTACTACCACTGAGCGACACAGCCGGTTGAACACCATCACCCGCAACAGGCGTTCGGCATCGAACTGGTGCGGGTTGCGCAGCAACCGGCGAAAGGCGTCGGCGAAGCCCAGTTCCTTCCACACGGCGGTCAGCAGCCAGGTATTTCCCCCGGAACCCTACGCTGAAAGCTACTGTCCGGTCGTTATCAGCCCCAAACTGGCGAAGTTGCGCCAGCGTCTTGCCACGCGCCTCAAGGGGCATCGATGAACTCTCGCAAGTCGCGGATGAAGCGATCTCGTTCCCACTGATGTGGCGAGTGATCGGACCCTTCGTAAATGTGCAGTACAGCGTTAGCGATTCGCTTCTGGACGTAATGGGCGGTTTCGCTGCGGTAGTAATTGCTCGCACCGCCATATACGAGGAGTGCTGGGATATCGATCCTGTCCAGCGTGGCCCGATAGTCGGCCTCGGTAAGGCTTTCCCAGCAAGCGATCAGCGGCGCCGGGTCCTGTTCCTTTAGCCATTGGCGCGCCTTCTCCAGGCCCCTCGAGCCCTCCTGATACTTTTCTCTGGCGCGATCGTTGAGCCCCATTGCACCAAGGAGGAGAACGGACTCGGCGAAGTCGTTTTCCAGATGGCTCAGGAAGGCTGCGGAACGTTCTCGGTCAAAGTCGCCGTAGATGCCATTCAACCAGTCGGCATCGGTCAGCAGCTTTGGCGACTGATCGAGGAAGCAAACCTTGCCAAGCCGGTTGCAGCCATGCTCCTGGATGTACTGCCAAAGGGTCAGAGCTCCCATCGAGTGGCCAACAGCCACTAGTGCATGGAGGTTGTAGTGATCGATCAGATTGCGAAGGTCTTGCGCCATCCGCTGAACCGTCGGAACGGTGTCTCGCGTCAGGCGATGGCCACCGTGGCCACGCGCATCCCATCGGTAGACACGATGCTGCGGTGTCAGTTGGTCAAGAAATGGAGACCACTCCCGGTGACTGGCAGTCCAGCCATGCAGCATGATGATCGGTGAGCCGTCTCCCGACACATGCACGTGGATCTTCTCTCCATCATCGGCAAAGAAATGCGTCATCGAGACCGGCGAACAGGTAAGCGAGAAATTCAGAGGGTGAGATCACCCTGACAGTAACGACTATAGTCCTCGTCAGCTCAAAAAGGAACTGCGACTCGAGGAAGAGCTATTTTCGCTTAGTCGATTTCCCGTGATTAGGGAGCAACCATCCCCGGCGGCTGACCCCTGGCTCGACGAGAATGGTATTGTTTTCAACGATCAGGAGTATTTTCAATGGCAGAGGGACATGTGGTTACGGCCCTGATCGCCATGCGCGCCGAACTGGCTGGGCTCATCGCGTCAACAAATGGAATTAAGGCGTCTGGTCGATGATCCGGATCAGCCGGACGCGACCCTCAAGCTGCTTTCCCCGGAAATCGACCGGAGTACGATCCGGTACAAGGCGCACCGGGTGAGGAACCGGTCCTTCCGGCCCGGTGCATGTCAGCGCATGGGATTGGATATCTTCAGCTAAGCTCAAGGCGTGGCGCTGAGAGTTGCCAGATTGGCGAAGCGCTGGCGCACGCAAGGGCCTCGAACGTTCCACGATCATGAGCTCGCGGATTTGAAGGAACGCCATTGGGGTCCTGCATCGCCTGGCGCGTACCAGGACCCTGATCTCTGCCGGTTGTGACGCGCAGCGATTTGATCCGCTTGCACAGTACGACTTTTCTTGGAAACCGCCTTCGCATAGCGCATATCATGTGGTCGACCACGCAATGTGGTGCGAGAAGTGAACGCACGCACGCTTCGGAGGGGGTGGGCGCGCTCATCCCTACACCGATAGGCCAGTATCCCGCGCGCCAGCCAGACATGCACAGGCTCTGAGCCCGCTCCGTGAGCGAGTAGAATATTGCACGTCAGCCGGGGGCCAGACATTGGCTGCCCGGAGCAAGTTTCTTTCGTCACCAGCAACAAAGCGGGGATCTCGTGATACGCAGTGCTTCCGCCTTCGATACCGGCCTGCGCGCCTGTCCTGACTGCGACCTCCTGCAGCGCCTGCCGCCGGTTCCGGCGGGCGCGGTGGCGCTGTGCACGCGCTGTCAGGCGCCGCTCTGGCGACACAAGCCGGACTCGCTCAATCGAACGCTGGCGCTCGCGCTCGCCGGCGCCATCCTCTGGCTGATCGCCAATACGGTACCAATGCTCGGCCTGTCGGTGGCCGGTCGCGAGGCCTTCACGACGGTGTTTGGCGGCGTCCTGGCGATGTGGCGCGATGGCCGGCAGGAGGTGGCGATGCTGGTACTGTTCACCGCCGTGATCGCACCGGCGCTGGAGATCGTCTGCCTGCTCGCCGTCGTGCTGGCAGTGCGCCGGCCGCCGGCGCCGTACTGGGCAGGCCTGCTGCTGCGCGGCTACGAGCTTGTCCGCGAGTGGAGCATGATCGAGATCATGCTCCTCGGTGTGCTGGTCGCGCTGATCAAGATTGCCGAACTGGCGACGGTGATTCCCGGCCTCGCGCTGTTCGTGCTCGGCGCGCTGGTCTTCCTGCTTGCAGCCATGGCCGCTGCCTTCGATCCGCACGATGCCTGGGCCCGGATCGAGTGGGCCGAGGACCAGTCGCCGCGGGGCGAACGTAACACGGCCTGCCTGCCAGAGGCGCGGCAGTGAGCGCGGCGCAGGTCAGTGCGATGTCGCTCGGCCTTGCCGGATGCGAGGCCTGCGGCTTGGTCTCGAGACCGCCGCTGGGGGGCGTCGCGGCGCACTGTCCCCGCTGTGGCGAGCGGCTCCATTTCCGCCGGCCGGCGAGTATCGAGCGTACCTGGGCCCTGGTGCTGGCTGCGCTGATCCTCTACGTTCCCGCCAACCTGCTGCCGGTGCTGTCGACCTACACGCCCCTGGGGGCTGCAACCGCCACCATCATGGAGGGGGTCGTCGAGCTCTGGTCGCCGTCGTCGTGGCCGCTGGCGATCATCGTTTTCGTCGCCAGCATCACCATTCCACTTGGCAAGCTGATTGCGCTGGCTTATCTGTTGATCAGCGTACAGCGCGGTTCGGTCGAATCGACGGGGCAACGGGTACGGCTCTATCGCATGGTAAAGTTCATCGGCCGCTGGTCGATGCTCGACGTTTTTGTCGATACCTTTGTCGTCGCGCTTATCCAGTTGCGGCCGCTGATGTGGGTCGAGCCGGGCGCCGGAGTGATCTTCTTTGCCGGTGTCGTGGTGCTGACGATGGTCGCGGTGAATTGCTTCGATCCGCGGCTGATCTGGGACCTTCCGCAACAGGAGAAGCAGGGCAATGCCTGAGAATCAAGAACTTTCCGACCTTCCCGAGGCGACTGCGGTGCCGAAAAAGCGGACACGGCTTTCGGTGGTGTGGATCATTCCGATCATCGCGGCGCTCCTGGGTGGCTGGATCGCGGTCCAGAAACTTCTGTCCGAGGGGCCGACGATCGAGATCAGCTTCGCTTCGGCGGACGGGCTCGAGGCCGGCAAAACGACGGTCAAGTACAACGGCGTCGACGTTGGCCGGATCGAATCGCTGAAGGTCTCAGCGGATCGCCAGCGGATTCTGGCCAGCGTGCAGATGGCCCCGGAGGCGGGGGAGTGGCTGGTCGACGACACCTCCTTCTGGGTCGTTCGCCCGCGCATCGCCGGCGGCAGCATCACCGGCCTCGGGACGCTGCTCTCGGGCTCCTACATCGGCATGGCGATCGGCAATGGCAGCGAGCGCGTTCGTTCGTTCACCGCGCTGGAGGTGCCGCCGGTGGTCGCTGCCAATACGCCAGGACGCTTCTTTCAGCTCGAGGCGGCGAACCTCGGATCGCTTGACTACGGCACGCCGATTTTATTTCGGCGAATCCAGGTTGGGCAGGTCGCTTCCTACCGCCTTGAGGAAAACGGACGCGGGCTGGTGGTAAGAATCTTCGTCAAGGCGCCGTACGACCGATTCATCAAGCCCGAGACGCGCTTCTGGCAGGCCAGCGGACTCGATTTTTCGCTCAACGCCGACGGCCTCAATGTGCAGACCGAGTCGCTGGCCTCACTGCTGATCGGGGGAGTCGCTTTCGACACGCCGACAGAGAGCGCCGAGGCCGATCCGGCCCCCGCAGACGCGCGTTTTGAGCTTTTTGGCGACCAGGCATCGGCGATGAAGGCTCCGGAGAGGCGGTCCGTACACTACGTACTCTACTTTGACGAGTCGGTGCGCGGTCTGTCGGCTGGTGCGCCGGTGACACTGCTCGGCCTGCCGATTGGCGAGGTCGTCTCGGTGCGTCTCGAGGCGGGCAGCCGGAAGGACCTGAAAGTGCGGGCGCGCGTGCGGGTGGCGACTTTTCCGCAGCGTTTTCTCGATGTGCTGGTGGACCCGCAGGACCTTACCGGAGGCAAAGAGATCACCCCGGCAATGCGGCGGGATCTCCTCGACCGCCTGGTGGCGCGCGGCCTGCGCGCGCAGTTGCAGACGGGCAACCTGCTCACTGGTCAACTCTATGTCGCCCTGGCCTACGTTCCGAACGAGGCGCGCGCGAACATCAACTGGCAAGCCGATCCGCCGGTCTTTCCGGTGGCCAAGAGCGGTCTCACCGACATCGAGGCCAAGTTGACGAACATCCTGACCAAGCTGGACCGCCTGCCGATCGACGCCATCGGCAACGACCTGAAGCAGTCGCTGGCGACGCTTGCCGAGACGCTGAAGGATGTCGATACGCTGGTCAAACGCTGGGGTGGCGAACTGACGCCGGAACTGAGCAGCACGCTGGTCGAGGCGCGTCGCACGCTGGCAGCGGCGGAGCGCAGCTTCGATTCCGCGGGCAAGGTGGTCGCACCCGACTCGGTGTTGATGGCGGAAATGCGCGGCATGCTGAGCGAGATCAAGCGCGCGGCACAGTCGATGCGCGTGCTGACCGATTATCTCGAGCGCCATCCAGAGGCGCTGATTCGTGGCAAGAGCGAGGAGTTGCAGTGATGAAGCGTGCTGGATGGAGCGTCCATGGGCCGGCGTTGGCGCTGGCGGCAGCACTGTCGGGCTGCGCGTCGGCGCCGGCGCAGTTCTACACCCTGGCGGCGACCGCGCGGCCAGAGGCAGGCGCCTCGCCGGCGGCTTACGTCGTCGCTGTCGATGGCGTCGCTCTGCCAGCCACGGTGGACCGACCGCAGTTCGTCGTTCAGAAGGGCCCGAATCGGGTCGCCGTCGACGAATTCAATCGCTGGGCGGCGCCGCTGGCGAGCAGCGTCGCGGGGACTCTTGCCGAGAATCTCGTCGTTCTGCTCGGCACGTCGCGGGTAGTCAGCGGACCGTTGGCGCCGAGCTTCGATCCGGCGTACCGGGTCACGGTCGACATCCTGCGCTTCGAGTCGGTGCCGGGCGAGGCAGCGACGCTCGATGCGCTCTGGCTGGTACGCCGGCCGGGCGCGGGCGCGGCGACGACCAGCGGGCGGACGACGCTGCGCGAGCCGGTGCAGGGTCAGGGCTACGATGCACTCGCCGCGGCGCACAGCCGGGCGATCGCCGGGATGAGCCGCGATATCGCCGCCGCCATTCGCGCCGAGGCGGGACGATGACGTGAGCAGACGAGCCAGTCGGCGTGGTGAGCGCGCTCCCGCTGCCAGCCCCCCGACCGCTACCGCCATTGTTTCGCCAACGGCAGCCGCCGAACAAAAGCGGCCGCATCGCCTGCTCGCTGCCGGCGTGGCGTTGGCGGTGTTGATCGTCACGGTGGTCGCCTTCGTGGCCTGGCCGACTGCGATTCCGGTGCCGCCGCTGTCGGCGTCGCCGGCGTCGCCGGCGTCGCCGGCCGGTGGGCCCGGAACCATCGCGGCCAGCTACGTCGGTGCCGAAACCTGCAAGACCTGCCACGAGAGCGAGTTCAAGGCCTGGACGGGCTCACATCACCAGTTGGCGATGCAGGAGGCGACGCCCGCCAGCGTTCTCGGCAACTTTGACAACGGCCGGTTCAGCAAGGACGGCGTCGAATCGACCTTCTTCCGGCGTGGCGACAAGTTCATGGTTCGCACCGACGGGCCGGACGGCAAGCTGACCGACTACGACATCAGCCATACCTTCGGCGTCTATCCGCTGCAGCAGTACCTGATTCCGTTCCCCGGGGGGCGCTACCAGATGCTGCCGATCGCCTGGGATGCGCGGCCGAAGGGCGACGGCGGGCAGCGCTGGTTCCACCTCTATCCAAAGCAAAAGGTCGACCATCGCGACCCCCTGCACTGGACCGGCGTCTACCACAACTGGGCACTGCAGTGTGCCGAGTGCCATTCGACCAATCTGCGCAAGGGTTACGATCCGGCCAGCCAGACCTATCACACCACCTGGAGCGAGATCAACGTTGCCTGCGAAGCCTGCCACGGCCCGGCATCCGCCCATGTCGAGTGGGCCAGGCAGGCGCGGCCGCCCTATAACGCGCAGGACGACAAGGGGCTGCCGTCGCTGAAGACACGCTGGAGCGAGGCGTGGAGATTCCCCAGCGAAGGCGCGCGGTCGGTCGTCCGCGATCGGCCGGCCGACCCTGCCGGCATCAACAGCTGTGCCGCCTGTCACGCCCGTCGCTCCACGCTGAGCGAAGAGCGCAAGGCCGGCGCGCCGCTCGAGGACAGCCATCGCCTGGCGCTGCTCACCGCACCGAACTACCATGCCGACGGTCAGCAGCGCGAGGAGGTCTATGTCTGGGGCTCGTTCCTGCAAAGCCGGATGCATCAGAGCGGCGTCACCTGCATGGATTGCCACGAGCCGCATTCGCACAAGCTGCGCGCCGAGGGCAACGCGCTGTGCACGCGCTGTCACGCCGCTGGCGAGTTCGACAGCCCGGCTCATCACCATCATCTCGCCGGCGGCAAGGGCGCCCAGTGCGTCACCTGCCACATGCCGACGCAGAACTACATGGTGATCCATGCCCGCCAGGATCACAGCCTGCGCATCCCGCGTCCCGATCTCTCGCTTTCGCTGGGCAGCCCGAATGCCTGTAATCAGTGTCACATCGACAGGCAGCCGCAGTGGGCGGCCAGCGCCATGGACAAATGGTATGGCAGGCGCTGGCGGGAGCGGCCGCATTACGGCAATACCCTGCATGCGGCCGAAACCCAGGGCCTGCGCGCTCTGCCCGGCCTGCTCGAGCTCGCGGCCAGCCCGAGCGCCCCGGCCATCGTCCGCGCCACCGCCGTGACCCTGGCCCAGCCCTACGTCAGCCAGGCGAACCTGCCGGCCGCCCGCGCGCTGCTGCAGGATGACGACCCGTCCGTGCGCATCGCCGCGCTCGGCATGATCGCACCGGCCGACCCGGTCAACCGGGTGCTGGCCGCCGCGCCGCTGCTCTCGGACGGCGTGCGCGGTGTGCGCATCGAGGCCGCCAACGTGCTGGCCGACGTCCCCGACAGCCAGCTTCCCGAAGGCCGCCGGGCTGCCCGGCAGGCCGCGATGCAGGAATACGAGCACGCGCTGGCACTCGAAGCCGACTGGCCATCGGGTCAGGTCAACCTCGGCAATCTGCGCCTGCGGCAGGGACGCAGCGACGAGGCGGTTGCCGCCTTCGAGCGCGCGATCGTCCGTGATGCGAAGTTTGCCGCTGCCTACGTCAATCTTGCTGATGCCTGGCATCGGCAGGGCCGCGAGGCGGACGCGGAGAAAGTCCTGCGCCGGGGCCTCGCCGAACTACCGCGCGACGCCGACCTGCACCATGCGCTTGGTCTGTCGCTGACTCGCCAGGGCGACAGGCCGGCAGCACTCAGGGAATTCGCCGAGGCCGCCCGGCTCGCGCCTGAAAATGCCCGCTACGCCTACGTGCAAGCGATCGCTGTCCACTCCGCCGGCCAGCGCGAGCGGGCGCTGGCGGTGCTGCAGGAGGCCGGCAAACGCCATCCGAACAACCTCGACATCCTCGCCGCGCTGCTCTCGATCAGTCGCGAGGTGGGAGACCAGCGCGCCGCGCTGCGCTACGCCAAACAGCTCGACGAGATCATGCCCGGCAATGCCGATCTTGGCCGGCTGATTGCCGAGCTGGAAGAGCAGTGAGCCTTTCGCAGCATGGGCGCCGGCCCGGACCGCCGTTTCCCGGGACGACGCGATCAACCGTTCAACATGGTCACGATCAACGAATCAGCAATGAACAGTTGTCGCTACCCGCTTTCGACGCCGGCAAGGCCGGCTGAGAGACAGCCAGCAGACCGCGGTGGTCGAACGGCCGTCTTGCAGGCGCGCTTCGTCATTGTCACCCTGCTGGTCATCCTGGCGGGATGCGCCGCGCCGCAACGGGCTCCGGATCCGAGGCCGCCGGTCTACATCCCGGAGAGCACCTGGCAGCAGGTCGATCGCGACATCGTCGCTGCCTCGACCGCCGCGCGGCGACCCGCCGGGAACTACGCCCGCGGCGCGATGAAGGCATGGCT
This sequence comes from Candidatus Accumulibacter necessarius, assembly GCF_036625085.1. Lineage (NCBI taxonomy): Bacteria > Pseudomonadati > Pseudomonadota > Betaproteobacteria > Candidatus Accumulibacter > Candidatus Accumulibacter necessarius. Next base: position 181,813 of record NZ_JAZKUM010000003.1, read on the forward strand.
GGCAAGCGTTCGCCAACGCACAGAGGCAGACTTCATTCCGTGGTACACGGGTTACTGGACGCAGCAGTGGCTGGCCATCAAGGTGGCCTGGTACAAGATGAGCGCTGGCCAGGAGGAGGATCCGGCCGTGGAACGACTGGCCGCCTATCTGCAGGAGCAATACCAGGAGCAGGTGCTGGGCCCCGTCGCCCGCGAGATCGATCCGGATGCGGTGCGGGGGCAGGCGACGAAGCTCTACGTCCAGCTCCTCGGCGAGCAAATCCAGGGAATCCAGCGGCGCTACGACGTCCCGCTCGATCAGTTCGACCGGCGGCTGAAGGACATCCCGGCAATTGTCCTGCCGCCGCCAGCAGCCCAGCGCGCATCGCTCTACCAGACCGTTCATGCGCTGCCGATCAGTGAGTTGCCGGCCTACGCGGCCTTGCTCGCTGGTATCCGCAAGGACGCTGGCGGCGCCGGAGCCGGGCCATCGAACGCCAGGATATCGCCGGTCGCGAAGCGGGCCAGCGAAAAGCTGGTGGCCCGGCTTGCTGCCAGCGGTGGGGCAAGTGCTGCCGCGGCGGCGGTCGGCGGCGTCGCCGGCGCGGTGATTTCCCTCGGCGCGGCCGGCATCGGCGCCATGACGCACGAGAAGGAACGGCCGGAGATGGAAGCGCAACTGCGGGAAAGCCTGAACGCGGCGCTGGACGACATGTGGCACAGCCTGATGGAGGACCCCGCGACCGGGGTGATGGCGGCGGTCGATCACATCGCGGCACAGGTCGAGGGAAGTCTCATCCGGACCGTGGTGCGACCGGTGGTCCTCGAACCGGTCCCGCGGGAGCTGCCCTTGCCCGGCGAGCCGCCGCGCCACGGCGAGGATGAGGAAGTGCAGGGCGAGGATGAACAGGATGGCGACGAAACCCTGAGCGATGACGATGGGTCCTCGGAGGAATAGCTCGAAATGGTACCAGCCGCGCGTTGGCTGTGGAGAAGCTGCGTCGCGCAGGCAAGCCCGCCGACACGGTATTTCAGGGTCAACGAGGCCAGCGCCTGGCGGCGGGTACACGCCATTCCGGGCCGCCTGCAGGCGGCAGCTGCTTGGCGTCCCGGCGGGCATTCGACGGTGGCAACCGGTTGGCCGCCGCATCCGGAATCGCCGACGGAGCGCGGAGTAAGCGCCCGATCAGCGGCGTTGTTTATCAACTGGAGAGGAGGAAGCGATGATCAGGATCATGGCCCGGATTACTGCCCGGGCAGGTAGTGAGGGGGAGCTGCGGCAGGTGCTGCAGGAACTGCCGGGCCCGAGTCGCCGGGAAGAGGGCTGCCTGGGCTACGAACTGTTCCTCAACGAAGACGATCCGCGCGAGTTTGTCACCGTCGAGCAGTGGCGCGACCAGGCGGCGGCTGACGCCCACCTGAACAGCGCGCATGTGGCGTTGGTGATCGCGCGGGCGAGTGGTTTGCTAGCGCAGACGCCGTTGATCCATCGCTTCAGGCAGCTTGCCTGAAGCTCGGCGGTGACTGGCAAAGGGCAACGGGCAATGCGTGATTGCTGGCTTTGCCTCCAGCCGCGAAAAATCGGCCCTGCAGGACGAGTTTTGCAAGAGGCTCAATCGCCAGGCGAGGCCGCTGGCGCGTCCCCGGCGGAGATCAGGCAGGCGTGGTGGCGCCCATTTGCCGGCGCGGATCAAGGCGTTTCCGCGTATTCTGTTGCGCAACTGACCTATTGCCGCACGGTGCGGCAGAAAGCCGGCGCGCACGGATGGAAACGGGAGGGGTGAAATGGCAGACGCAACGCATGGAATCTTTGTCAGTTACGCGCGCAGCGATTCGGAGTTGGTACTCAAAGTGGCGAAGGCGCTGCGCAACGAGGGACGGCGGATCTGGGTCGACCAGCTCGACATTCCGAAAGGCGGGCGCTGGGACGACGAGGTGGAAAAGGCACTGAAAGCCAGCAGTTGCCTGCTGGTCGTACTTTCTCCGGCGTCCACGCAATCACAAAACGTGCTCGACGAGGTGTCTTTTGCGCTCGACGAAAAGAAAGTGGTGCTGCCGATACTTCTGCAATCGGGCAGCATCCCGTTTCGCCTGAAGCGCCTGCAGTACATCGACTTTACCGGCGACTACGACGACGCCTACCGGCAACTGGCCGTGGCGCTGGACGCGCTGTCGGCGCCGCGGCCGCCGGCGAGCGCGGAAGAGGCGGCGCAGGCAGCGGCAGGCGGACCATCGAAGCCGCAAGTCGATGCCCGGCGGCACGTGCCGGAGCCAGTCACCGGCGCCCCGCGGCGCTTTCCGCAGGGCATCGCCTATGTGCTGACGGTGCTTGCCGTTCTGGCAATCGGCTATGCGCTGTTCACCCGGATGAAGGTACCCGCAGACGTGGCGCCACCGCCGGTGAGCGCGCCCGCGGCCCAGGTCGAGCCGCCGGCGCAGAGTCCCGTGCCGCTGGTTGTCAAGGCGTCGCCGACAAAAGTCGACGCCCAGGACTTGCGCGGCTACTGGCGCGACGACGATGGCAAGCTCTACAAGATCGTCACACGGGAAGGCGGCGGTTTCGACATGGGCCGCATCGAGCCACCAGAGACCAACCCGGTGTATCGAGTCGTCCAGATCAATAACCGTAGCGTCGAAATCGCTATCGGCGTCTTGCCGTCAGGAACTCAACAAGCGGTGGCAAATCTGGAAATATCGGTCGACGGCAACATGCTGTCGGGGCTACTCAAAAGCACTCAGATCGACGATACACCGATGAACTGGGTGCTGCGCCGGACCGGCGAGGCCACGCAGTCCGAAGCGAAGCAGTAGGCTCGGCCTACCGCTTTGCGACAGCAGTGCAGCGGAATATTTATCCTGTTTGCAGGAGGTTCAACATGGGTCGACCCGTTGTCGAGGCGATGCGGCACGCCGATCGTTTCTGATGGTCTGCGCCGACACCAGCGTCTGAGTGGCTTGGTTGACACCGGAGTTGGCACCAGGGACAGGAACGGCCCGGGTGGATGATTTTGAGCAGGGCTGCACGGCGCCGCCGATGCCTTATCTAGAGGATTCCGGATGCGGTATTTGCCACTGCAATGGTCGACGGTGATTGGGCCTTTTGTCGAGCGGGTTGACCTGGTCAGAACAGACTGCTCAAATGAGGCAAGAGGCCGCGCTCACTGACGAAGGTAAGATCGTACATGGCGGTCAGTCCCTTGGCGTGTTCGTCGGCGAGGCCGGCGATGCACAGCACGATGTTCTTGCCGTTGAGACCAAGACGCTTGCGCACGGTGAGGTACTTGTCGATGTCCTGGCGGAACTCGCCACTCTTGCATTCAATGACGATCGGTAACTGACCGTCGATCAGCATGAATACGTCGAGCTCGTGCCGATCCTCGTTGCTAAGCGTCAGGCCGAGCTTGCGGGCGCAGGAGCAACGCTTCTTGCGCTCCTGGCTGTATTCCAGACAGGTCATCAGCGCGAACCATTCCAGCCACTCACCGTTGAAAAAATGCCGGATCGCCGCCGCCGGCTGCAGCGCCAACAGGAGATTGTTTTTCTGTCGATTGGGGATCGACTTGGCGACAAAGGAAAAATCGTAGAGTTGCTGGCAGAACGAAGTGATGGCTCGTACGTCCTCGGGGGACTTTCCGTCGAATCCGATGACCGTGCTCGAATATCCCCTCTGCTGGGCGCCGCGGATACGATTCAACACATCCTTCAACACCGGCAGGTTGCCGCCGATGCTCATTGCCACCTCGTCGAAAAAGCCCGTTGTGTCGACCGCCTGGTTCTCGATCTGGATCGTGATCTGCTTGCGCCTGAACCACTCAGCAATGGGTTCGTGCTGTTGTGCGCTGACCAGGTGGGTGGTATTCGACAGATCGACGGCTGGGGGTGATGCGGGGGAAAGCGCCCCGCCTGACGTCTGAGTCGGGTTTTCAGCCGGCGTTGTCTTGAGGCGAATGATCTCGCGCTGGGCGTCGAAGTATTTCTCGAGTAGCCGGCCAACGAAAAAAAGGGTCGGGTAAACCTGCGTCGGGTTGACGCATCTGGGACAGGCGACGGTCGCGCCAATCTGCTCATCGGGTTGTTCTTGCAGATGCGCGCATTTGTTGCAGCGAATTAGGGCCATGGCTGACGATCAGGAGCGGGATGCTGATTGGGGGGAACAGCAACAAGGAAGAGCGGGTGGAAGCCGGCTGTTCAGTAGCTTTCACGGTCGGCGCGGATCGACAGCCGAGCGGATCCGGGCGAGGGATGACACCTTGCGTGCTGCCGAGGGCCAGGGTTAGCCACCGTCGCCCTTGCTGCCCATCATTTCGCCCATGCGGATCGGCCGCGCGGGTGCCCAGGCGGGGTTGAAGCGCAGGGTGTCCTGCGGGAAGAGCATGACCACCGTTGATCCGAGCTGGAAGCGGCCCATTTCCTCGCCCTTTTTCAGGACGATCTGCTGATCGTTGTAGGACCACTCGCGCAGGGCAGCGCTGCGCGGCGGGTTGACCGTGCCGTGCCAGACGGTGGCCATGCTGCCGACTATGGTGGCGCCGACCAGCACCAGGACGAAGGGGCCGAAGTCGGTCTCGAAGACGCAGACGACGCGCTCGTTGCGCGCGAAGAGGCCGGGTACGCCGCGGGCGGTCGCCGGATTGACCGAGAACAGCGCGCCCGGAACGTGGATCATGCGCGTCAGGCGGCCGTCGACCGGCATGTGGATGCGGTGGTAGTCGCGCGGGCTGAGATAGAGCGTGGCAAAGGCGCCGTTGTCGAAGTGGCTGGCGAGCTGGCTGTCGCCACCGACCAGCGCCGCGGTCGAGTAGTGATGGCCCTTGGCCTGGAAGACTTGGTCGTGCTCGATGGCGCCGAACTGGCTGATGGCGCCGTCCACCGGACAGACGAAGTCGGCGTCGGCCAGCGGTCGCGCGCCAGGGCGCAGCGGGCGGGTGAAGAATTCATTGAAGCTGCGGTAGCTGACCGGATCGGTATCGACCGCTTCGCTCAGGTCAACGCCGTAGCGCTTGACGAACCAGCGGATGACGCGGGTGGTGAGGCTGCCGACCTCGCTTTCGGCGAGTCTGCCGGCGATTGCCGTAAGTGCTTGTTTGGGCAGCAGGTACTGGAACAGTACAGCGAGACGGTCAGACACGATTGAGCCTGCGAGAGTGGAAGCGCAATTATACGGGTTCGGCCGGTCCTGAGCCGAAGTTGCCTCCTTTTCGTAGACAGCGCACAGGCTTCGCCTCCCTTCGACGTCGGGATCAGGAGGCGGCGAGGCGTGCTCGCAAGGCTTCGATACGCTGGCGATTGACCCCGAAATCGTCCCGCCCGACGCGCGACGATGAGCGCACCTCGATCACGCCGCGCGCGGGGTCGAACCAGAACTCCGCGTCATCGACGAACTTCATGAGTCGTGTCGTGTATTGGACGTAAAGGTAGTCAGCCCGACTCTCGACGATGCTGACACCTGGCTGGGCTTGCAGCAGCGCCTTCAGCCTGGTCATGGTCGCGGGCCCGTCGCCGCGCAGCGCCAGCGGCGCAATCCAGGCGTTTTCGCGCTGTGGGTGGTCGGGCCAAAGCAGCGCCTGGCTGCTGACGCTGTTGGCTGTTGTCGATGGTGGCTTGAGCCTGCCGTCACGCACCCCCAGGTCGCTCGGCGGCGCCCCCTGGAAGAGGCCGAGCTGGGCTGCGAACAGGGCCAGTGCGGCGAATGCAGTGACGCCCGCGCCAAGCCACTTGCAGATCCTCATGACTACGCCTCCTGATCGACCGAGCAGCGAGGCCGGGAATGGCGTGATCGTCGCCACGCTGTCGTGCTCGCTGCGCGGATAGTATAGGCGTCTTCTGTCCAGCCATCGCCTGTCCGGCGCCGCAGCCTGGAACTCGCCGTGGCGTGCAGTCGTGAACCCTGGCGCGCGATCTCGATCAAGGGATTGATTTTTGTTGGAACCGGTGTCAGCCCGACTGACCGCCGCGAAAGGCCTGGTCCAGTTCCCACCGTAACTCGGCTTCCCGCCCGGCGTAGCGCGGCGAGAAATGAAACGGAATCACCTGGCCCGCCGCCGCCGCGCGGGCGATGTCTCCCGCCTGCCTGGCGGTCAGATGGAACTTCCGTGCCGCATGCGCGGCGTCCTCGTCGAGGAAGACCGATTCGATCAACAGCACATCGGCCCCGCGGGCGAGTTCCACGATGCGCCGGAGGTTCTCCGCGTGATGGACGACGTCGGTCACGTACGCGATGCGGCTGCCCGGAACGATCCTGATCGCCGGTCTGAGTTCGGCGAGGGTCAGCGTCCGCTCGACGCTGCGGCCCTCGCTCTGCCAGCGGGCACAGATCAGTGTCTCGTCACTGGCGCCGGCCAGCACGGCCTGCTTGAGCCCCTGCAGCCATGGACCTACCGGCAACCCCATTTCGCCGAGCCGATTTTTCCAGAGATTGACGTGCCGGGGTTCCTCCAGAGCAAAGCCAAGTACCGGCACCTCGTGATCAAGGAAGGTGGCGCGGACCCGGAAGCCTGGCTCGCTGACCAGCAGGCCGTCGTCGCACTGGACCGGTGGCAGCGGCTGGCGCTGGAAACGCTCGCGGCAGGCGAAGCGAGCCCGTTCGAGATGGCCGTCGGGATGCAGTTCGCCGACCAGCAGGGTGAAGTTACCTTCGTAGTTGTGCACCAGGTTCCAGGTATAGGCGGCGAGCTTGGCCTCCACCTGGGCAAGGATGCCCGGCGGCCCGAAGAGCTGGATCGCGTTCGGCCGGCCGAGCGAGACGCGCAGCAGCCAGTCGAAACCCATGAAGTGGTCCATGTGGGTGTGCGAGACGAACACATGGCTGAGGCGCAGCAGCTTGCGTGGCGGCAGCGCACGGATGTCGCCGAGATCGAAGAGCAGCGCGCGCTTTTCGAAGAGGAAATCGACCAGGAGCCCGGGGTCGCCAAACGGCGGGTTGACCAGCTGAAGGGAGAAAGTCGGGCGCATGCGGGTGGGAACGTCGCTTACACGCAGTATCGCCGCCTGGCGAACTTGCACGCCGATGCCGTCAGCGATCTTGCGCGGGTCCGCGCGGGCGCTTCGATGCTGCCAGAGGTGGTGATCATTTTTGCCATGTCAGTCTTCCTGGATACGCAGCACGACACTCCGCCTCCAGCCTGCGGTGGCCAGAGCGGCCAGGACCAGGTCGAGGCGCCCGCGGGTCGTGCTGTGCGTGGTCAGGATGAGGGGCACAAGAGCGCTGCCGGCGGTGTCGGGTACCTCGGGCTGGACGACCGAGGCGATACTGATGTCGTGCTGAGCGAAAAGCCCGGCGACGTGGGCGAGGGTGCCTGGCCGGTCGGGAACCGACAGCCGCAGATAGTAACGGGCCAGTGCCGCTTGACGGTTGCCGAGGGCAGACACGCCGGCGATGAACGGGTGGTCAACCCCGGGAATCCGGCCCCGGCCCTCGGCGATGTCGAGCAGATCGGCCAGCAGGCTCATTGCCGTCGGCGCAGGTCCGGCTCCCTTCCCTGAAAGAAGGACCTTTCCCAGGCCTTCGCCCTCGATGAGTACGGCGTTGTACTCCATACGGATCGAGGCCAGGGGGTGGCCCAGTGGCAGGAGAACCGCGGCCACCTCGGCGTCGAGTCGGTCATCGGCAGACCGCCGCGCCGCGGCGACCAGCTTGATCCGGTAACCCATGGCCTCGGCCTGGCGGACGTCCTCCAGCTCCAGGGTGTCGATGCCCGAAGCGGGGATCCGCCGGAAGTCGACGTAGGCCCCGAAGGCAAGGGTGGCCAGAATGCCGGCCTTGCAGACCGCATCCTTCCCCGAAACATCGTAGTCGGGGTCGGGTTCGGCAAGTCCCAGCCGCTGGGCGTCGGCCAAACAGTCCTGGTAGGAAGCACGCTCCTCGCTCATGCGGGTGAGCAGGTAGTTGGTCGTCCCGTTGACGATTCCTTCCAGGGAGGTGATCCGGTCGGCGCGGAGGGCTTCCTGAAGGGTCCGGATGATGGGGATGCCGGCGCAGACGCTGGCTTCGAACCCCACTGGCGCCTTGTACTTCGCCGCCAGGGCAAAGAGCTCTGGGCCCCTTTCGGCCAGCAGATTCTTGTTGGCCGTAACCACTGCCTTGCCCCGAGAAAGCGCCCGGCTGACGACCCCAAAGACCTCGTCGACGCCGCCCAGCAGTTCAACCACGATATCGATCTCGGGATCGTCGGTCAGCTCGCCGCAGCATGTGGTCAGCGGGGTTCCGGCGGGGATTCCGGGTCTGGGCCTGGCAAGGTCGCGGACCAGCACGGCCTTGAGCCGCAGGTTCCGGGCGGCCGGAGAGGTGTTCAGTAGGCCGATCAGGCCGGAACCGATGGTTCCCGCCCCGGCCAGGCCAATGGTGGTCATGGGGTTCCTTTCTTCAGGGTTGTGCGCTCATGGGTTCCTGGCCAGCCCACGATCGGCAGAACTGCCAGCAGGATGATAGCGAGTCCAGCGGCGATGTGTGCCAGCTTGAAAAGTGACTCCTGCCAAACCGGACCACCTGACTTGCAGCAGGGGGGCAGCATCGCTGTGGTGGCCCGTCCACAGCGAACGCCATCGCCGTCACATGATGCGGAACTTCATCACGACGCGGCCATCGTTCCAGATGTCGTCCGGGCTGATCGAACTGCGGTTGAACTTGAAGGCGATCTCCGCCTTGCGAAATGCCTCATAGACAAGTTCCGAGCAGATGTACTTGCGGTCCCGGATCTTGCGGCCGCGCCTGAACAGGATGCGCATGGCGATGCGACAGATCTCCCAGTTGTCGTAGGGTCTGGTGAGTTCATCCATGCCGAAGCTGATGGCCTTCTTGACCTTCTCGTTGTCCGGCTCCGGGGTGATCCGGCCGATCAGGATGCGTCCCTTGTAGGGCTTGTTCCTGCCGTGGTAGTCACGCAGGTATTTGGACAAGGGAACGAGGCGAACCCCGATTGCGGTTTCGCTCTCAAGAACGAAGATTCGCTGCAGATGGTCGTCACGATAGATGATGCCAACATGGCTCCAGACGGACTTCGTAAACCACTGAATGGTCTTCGAGAAAAAGTACGTGCCCGAGCAGAAGACGATGTCGCCGGTGCGGAGTTCATTCCGGACCTCATCGTAGTCGAGGACGGGGAGTTTGGCGACAGCTTTGACGCCAAGGGGATCGGCCATGCGTGTCTCCGCTTACTGTATCAGGGTCACAGCGACGATCATCCGGTACCGGCAGTGTCTGGCTTCGGCCATGGCGCTCTCGTCACGAAAGGGGTGTTTGAAGTTGCCCGGGCCTTGCACGGCTGCTGCGGTATTGCGCTCGACGCTGCTTGTTGGGCACCCATATAATCACCATGGTGCGCTTGGATTTTCTATCCTTGATAGCCACTGCGGTAGCGCCTTGGAAACGCTGTTTCGGGTTGAGTAGATCAAACCCCGTACAGTCGCTTTCGTCGATGTGGAAGCACTCCATGGGTGTTCCTCGTTTGCGTTACGGCCCGAGCCGCCCTGCGGCGGCACCCATCTGCTCATGCTCGAAGGCCGGCGCGAAGTCATCCAGATCTGCCTGCCGCAACCCCACTTCCGGGCTGCGTGCGACCTGCCGCCAGTTCGCCACCGCAACATGCACTTCGGCCAGCACAGCCAAGGCCTGTGCTTCGTCCAGCCCGAAGTACGAGGCACGAGCCAGCAGCATCTGCACATCGGTGATCGGCCCATCTTGCTCGGACAGCCAGGTCCTGGACTCACGGTCCTTGTCCGGGAACGGATTGATGTCGAAGGCCGGCGCCAGGCGCCACTGGCCGTGTGCCACGTGCAGGAAGCCGTGGTTCTGCAGGTGATCGTCCACGTTGGTGATCAGCAGGTTGAACACCAGCCGGCGCCAGAGCTGCTGCACGTCCTGCGCTGGGGCGTGGCCGTGGGTCCGGATGGCGTCGACGATCTCGGTGTAGCTGCGGTCTTCCTCGCGCGAGGCCTGCAGCAACGACGCAGCGGACTGGTACGGGATGCGGCCGTCTGCTTCGTTGCGATCGAAGCGGCGGATGACGGCTACCGGGCTATCGCCCAGCAAAACGACCCGGGCCGGCGCTGCATCGATGCCCGCCTGCGCTGCCAGCTTCAAGGCCAGTACCTCGCCACGAGTGACGCTGCGCTCGTCGCTCAGGCTTGGAAACTTGCCGATGGCGAGTCGGCCGTCCTCATCCAGCAGCGTGCACTTGGGCTGCATGCCACCCAGCGACGTGCCCTTGCCCTGCAGGTAGCGCAAATCCTCGGCTGTCTCATCGCCGCGCTCGACCGCCCGGCTGGCCTGAAAGACACGCTCCAACTCGACCAGGGGCGGGGTGCTGCGCCGCCCGGCCACCGTCGGCCGGTGCCAGGTGCCATCCGGGTCGCGCAGGCGCAACGCGCCGACGCGGCTGAAATCATCCACCGCGAGCAGATAGTCCAGTTCCGTGAGGGCCGGCAGCCTCGGATCATCCTTGCGGCGCTTGGCGTGGTCGCGGGCGATGACGCGCCGGCCCCAGGCGTCGGGCGCAGTGTCGGCGATGGCGCCGGGGAATACCGAGTCGTGCGGCGAAGCTGCCTTGTGCGACTGGTGTCCCGCCATCAGTTGCAGGTCGGCCGACACGTTGAAACGCGCCGGACTGGCCAACCACTTCTCGTCATAGGCGAAGGCGCTGTTCTCGCGCCGCCCCTGGCGGACATACACGAGCGAACCCACCGGCAAGCCTGCCTTGCCGATGCAAAGCTGAACCTGCCGACGGATCGAGACGATGGCCATCACAGCGCTCCCGAGGTACCAGGCTTGCTGCGCACACGCTTGGGCAGGCGCTCGTCCATCAGGGTCAGGCCGATGTCGTCCTTGGCAGTATCCAGGAGGTTTTGCAGCGCCTGGATTTCGCCGAAGACGTGCAGCGCGCGTGCAAAGAAGTGGATGGGCACCCGCAGGTCGCCTTTCTCCATGCGCCTCACCGTCGAGAGGGACGCGCCCATGCGCTCGGCCAGCGAGGCCTGGGAGATATGTCGCCGTCGGCGTGCCAGGGAGATATCGGCGCCAAATTTCTGGATGGCCCGTTGGACTGGCAGCGGGATGGGGGAGTCCATGTCAAGTATTCCCATGAGAGCGATCATGATGCGTAAAAGTCTCTATGGGATCGATTCTATACAACCAAGGGGAGGTTGCAAATAACACTTCCAAACAGAGCATTTATATCGCATTACGACTCCTGTCGGAGTGTTATTCGGAACTCCCATGCTGACGCTGTTGCGCCAGGATGTCTTCGATCGTGGGCACATGTCCATGCTTCTCCAGCGTCCTTGGAGCGGATGGCCAAATTGCGCCCGCGTAGGGAAAAACGACCGGAAAGCCGTCGAAAAGGTCGGGAAGTCGACGAAATCCGGCCCGCTCACTCCGCATTGTGAAATCTGGCGGCTTTCCCGACGCCAGGTCCGACAGGCTGCCAGTCCGCGAGCGCGTTTGCGACAGCCCCTCCGCGCTGTCAGCCCCTCAGTGCCAGGACAATGCCGGCAAGCGGCGGCACCGTGACGGACAATGAATACGGGCGGTTCATCCATGGCACTTCCTCGGCGACAAGCGGCCCATCGCCATTGCCCAAATCGCTACCACCGTAGAAATGCGAATCCGAGTTGAGGACCTCTCGATAGCTGCCCGGTTGCGGCACGCCAATGCGGTAATCCATACGCGGGACCGGGGTGAAGTTGACGATCACCACAACGAATTCATCGTCGGTCTTGCGGACAAAGCTCAGGATCGACTGTTGGGAATCGTGGCAATCGATCCACTCGAATCCCTGCCACTCGAACTCGTTGCCATGCAGGGCCGACGAGCGGCGATACAGGTGATTGAGATCCTTCACCAGGGTCTGCATACCGGCATGCAACGGGAAGTCAAGGACATACCAATCGAGGACCCCCGCGCTGTTCCACTCGAGACCTTGACCGAACTCGGTGCCCATGAACAGGAGCTTCTTGCCCGGATGAGTGAACATGTAGGTGTAGAGCAGTCTGAGATTGGCGAAACGCTGCCATTCGTCGCCAGGCATGCGGTTGATCATCGAGCCCTTGCCATGCACCACTTCGTCATGCGAGAAAGGCAGCATGAAGTTCTCTGAGAACGAATAGAGCATGCTGAAGGTGAGCAGGTCGTGATGGTACTGGCGATAGATCGGTTCCTGTCCCATGTAGCGCAGGGTATCGTTCATCCAGCCCATATTCCACTTGATGTCGAAACCCAGCCCGCCAATGTAGGTCGGGCGCGTTACCTGCGGCCAGGATGTCGATTCCTCGGCGATGACCAGCGTGCCGGGAGATTCCGTGTGGGTTGTGGCGTTGAGTTGGCGCAGGAACTCGATCGCTTCGATGTTCTCCCGGCCGCCGTATTCATTGGGCACCCATTCGGTGCGCGAATAATCGAGGTAGAGCATTGACGCGACGGCATCGACGCGCAAACCGTCGATATGGAACTCGTCAAGCCAATAAACGGCGCTGGAAATCAGGAAGTTCTTCACCTCGTTGCGGCCGAAATTGAAGATCAGCGTCGACCAGTCCAGGTGTTCGCCCTTGCGTGGATCCTCGTGCTCGTAGAGCGCCGTGCCGTCGAACCGCGCCAGCGCATGGGCATCCTTGGGGAAATGCGCGGGAACCCAGTCGAGAATCACGCCAATATCGTTCTGGTGGCAGAGATCGACGAAGTAGCGAAAGTCGTCCGGTGTGCCGAAACGGCTGGTCGGCGCGAAATAGCCGGTGACCTGGTAGCCCCACGACTGATCGAACGGATGCTCGGTGACCGGCAGGAGTTCAATATGGGTGAAGCCCATCCGCGTTACATATTCGACCAGTTGTCGCGCCAACTCGCGGTAGTTGAGGAATTCCCCTTCGTAGCCACGCTGCCAGGAACCGAGATGGACCTCATAGGTGGACATCGGCGCATGCTGCCAGTCGGCCGCGGCGCGCCGCTCGATCCAGGCGGTGTCCTGCCAGACGTAAGTTGAGCGCGGAGCGACAATCGATGCATTGCCCGGCCGCATCTCGAAGCGTCGACCGTAGGGGTCGGATTTGGTGAGCACCTCGCCGCTGTTCCGGTTCCTGATCTCGAAGCGATAGAAGATGCCGGGGGCGATGTCCGGAATGAACAGCTCCCATACGCCGCTCCCCGGACGCACGCGCATTGGGTGGCGACGACCGTCCCAGTGATTGAAGTCACCCAGGACGCTCACACGCTCGGCATTGGGTGCCCAGACGGCGAACAGGATGCCAGCGACGCCGGCAATCTCATGTTCGTTTGCCCCCAGGAACTTATAGGCGTGGCTGTGCCTGCCTTCGCCAAAAAGGTGCAGGTCGAAGTCCGGTATCTGCGGCAGATAGCTATAAGGATCGTGGGCAATATGGTCGTGATGCCAGGTATCACGCCAGATCAGGCGATAGTGTTCCGGAAGGTTCTTGCCGGAACCCTGCCACTCGAAAAAGTCGGAACCCGGAACACGTTCGAGCGGCAAATTTCCTTCGACGATGGAAACTTCCGTTGCATGCGGGATGTAGGCCCGGACCACAACGCCTTCAGCGCAAGGATGCCTTCCCAGCACCGAAAACGGATCGTGGTGGCGAGCCTCGGCGATCCGGATCATTTCGTCATTCAGCTTGGCTTGTATCATGATTCTTCCTTCCCTTGGTCAGGGTCAATCGGGTGTGACGTGCGTAAGACGTCACCGGTTTTGACTATCGTAACTGGCATCAAACATCAACCCGCAGCAACCACACGACCGACCATGGCAGCAGCCGCCCTTGCGTCAGGGCGTGGTCGGCTTCGCCTGGCTCCGCCCAGAGGACTGCACCGGCCGGCCGTTGCAGTCCCGCCAGCGGAACCCCGCTGTAGTTTGCCAACAGGGTCAGTACTGAGTCGTCGCCCAGCGTCCACCGGATCGACAAGCCTCGCCCGTCGATCAAGGCATAGCCAACGGCTTCTTCATGCATGCCAGTCAACCGCGGACAGATTTCCCGGCGGCGAACGGCCAGCAGGCGGCGATGGAAATCCAGCCAGTCAGCATGCGGTGACTGGCTGACGCTGTTCCAGTCCAGTTTGCAGCGCTGAAAAGTGGCCGGTTCCGTGGGGTCTGGAATGCGCGCCCGAGTCCTGGTCGTGCGAAACCCCGGGAGATGGGCAAAGGACTTGCGCCGGTTGATCGCAATGTTCTTGACCAGCTCCGGGTTGAAGTCGCAGAAATACAGGAACGGCTGGGCGGCGGCGAACTCTTCACCCATGAACAGCGCCGGCGGCATGGGCGCCAACAGTGAGGTCGCGACCGTGGCACCAAGTGGCCGTGGTGAAGTCAACTGGTGGAGGCGTTCGCCGCGTGCGCGGTCGCCGATACGCGCATAGTCCTGCAGGAAGGTCACGTAAGCGGTGGGCAGCAGGCGATCTGACCCGCCGCCGGCAAACCCCCTGCTCAGGCAGGCGCCGAGTTGGTCGAGCGGCCGGGCGGTATCGACCGCGCCGGCCGGTGCGGCGGTCAACAATTCCTGCATGGCCTGCTGGGCGCCGTCATTCCAGACGGCTTCATAGCGGCGCGGAGCACTGTGATCATGCCAGTGGAGATAGCGGGCAGCCCGCTGATCATGACCCAACAGCAAGTGGCAATGGCGGTGTTTGCCCGGCCCTTCACGGACAGCGTCGGCGAGCGCCTCCAGCAGATCGAGCTCACCCGCATGTTCCTGCAGCAGTGCCGCATTCAGGCGCAGGCCATCGAGATGAAACTCCTCCAACCAGTACAGCGCATTGTGGATGAAGAACTCGCTTGCGACTGCCAACGTGAGGTCGATGCTCCTGCCGGCGAGATCGGTCGCGCGACAGGCGAAGAACGTCGGCGCGTAACCCGAAAGGTAATTGCCCTCGGGCCCGAAGTAGTGACAGGCGACATCAAGCAGGACCATCAGTCCCTTGTGGTGGGCGGTCTGGACCAGATCCTTCAGTTCGTCCGGATGGCCATAGCTGGCGGCGGGGGCAAATGGCAGCACGCCGTCGTAACCCCAGTTATGCGCCCCGGCAAAGGCACCGACCGGTAGCAGTTGAATCGCGGTGACGCCGAGTTCCACCAGGTAATCCAGTCGTTCCCTGACCGCCGCGAAGCTACCCTGCGGAGTAAAAGCGCCGACATGCAACTGATAGATGATCGCTTCCTCCCAGGGCCGGCCACGCCAACTGCGATCGTTCCAGGCGAACTGACCCGGCTCGATGACCTGACTGGGGCCATGCACGCCCTGGGGATTGTAACGGGAGGCTGGATCGGGAACTTCGCCAAAGCCATCGATCCGATAGCGATAGAGATCGTTCACCGTCGCCTGGTCGCTGGTCAATTCGTACCAGCCCGCTTCCCTGGATTCCATCGGCAGGAGGATGGTGTGACCCCCCGCTTTTTGCAGCGACACGTCTACCCGTTCGGCCGCTGGCGCCCACAGGCGAAAGCGGACCCGTCCACCTTCCAGCACTTGCGCACCGAAGGGCATGAAATAGCGCCGGCGCAGTAGCGGCTCCGCTACCCGGCCAGCCTGGCGCCGCTGGGTCAGCAGCGCCAGCGAACGGCCCGCCAAGCCATAAGACTGGTCGCTGACCTGCCGCAGCTCGCCGCCTTCGGCCAGGGCGGTATCCAGCACCAGTTCGCAATCGCCCTTCCACGGCAGTGTGAAGCGAATCGCCTCGTGGTGGCCATTGAGCAGCAGCAGGAAATCATCGTCCTTGGCCCATTGGCCGCGTTCATCCTGCTCCGCCAGTGCCTCGCCGACCAGGTACAGACCGAAACAACGGGCATGATGGTGATCCCAGTCCTGATCACTGATCTCGCCTGCGTCCGGATGCAGCCAGATGATGTCCCTGACGCCGGCGCCGCGGATGCGCTGCCCCTGAAAGAAATGCCGCCGCCGCAACGCCGGATGCTTCTTGCGCAGCTCGATCAGGCGACGGGTGAATTCGAAAAGTGCCTGGTTGTCCGCCGTCGAGGCCAGATCCCAATTGACCCAGCTCAGTTCATTGTCCTGACAATAGGCGTTGTTGTTGCCGCGCTGGGTGCGTCCGATTTCATCGCCCGCCAGCAGCATCGGCACGCCCTGCGAGAGCAGCAGCGTCGCCAGCAGATTGCGTTGCTGTCGCCGCCTCAGCCGGAGCACCTCGGGGTCAGTGGTCTCGCCCTCGGCGCCGCAGTTCCAGCTGCGGTTGTGCGCGTCGCCATCGCGGTTGTCTTCGCCATTGGCGGCGTTGTGCTTTTCGTTATGGCTGACCAGATCGTGGAGCGTAAAGCCATCATGGGCGGTGATGAAGTTGATGCTCGCATAGGGTCGACGGCCACTGTGTTGGTACAGGTCGCTGGAACCGGTGAGACGGTAGGCCAGCTGGCCCATCAGGCCCCCCTCGCCGCGCCAGTAGTCGCGCACGACGTCCCGATACTTGCCATTCCACTCGGTCCAGCCGACCGGAAAGTTGCCCACCTGATAGCCGCCGTCCCCCAGGTCCCAGGGCTCGGCAATCAGCTTCACCTGCGACAGGACCGGGTCTTGGTGAATGATGTCCATGAACGCCCCGAGCTGATCCACTTCGTGCAGCTCCCTGGCCAGGGCGGCCGCCAGATCGAAGCGAAAACCATCGACGTGCATCTCGATGACCCAGTATCGCAGGCTGTCCATGATCAGTTGCAATACCCGGGGATGCATCATGTTCAAGGTATTGCCGCAGCCGGTGTAGTCCATGTAGTAGCGGGGAGCGTCCGCCACCAGCCGATAATAGGCGGCGTTGTCAATGCCCCGGAAACACAGCGTCGGCCCCAGATGGTTGCCCTCGGCGGTGTGGTTGTAGACCACATCCATGATCACTTCGATACCGGCGGCGTGCAGGGCCTTGACCAGGTGCTTGAATTCGTCGAGACGACCGCTGGCGGAATAGCGTGGATCGGGGGCGAAGTAGCCGATGGAATTGTAGCCCCAGTAGTTTTTCAGTCCTCGGTCGAGCAGATGACGGTCGTCGACGAAAGTCTGTATCGGCAGGAACTCCACCGCGGTGACACCCAGGCGCTTGAGGTGGTTGATCACCGGTGGCGTGCTCAGCCCGGCATAGGTGCCGCGCATCTCGGGCGGAACGTGCGGGTGCAGGCGGGTGAAGCCCTTGACGTGCAGCTCATAGATGACGGTTTGATGCCAGGGAATATTGGGCGGGCGATCCCCGTCCCAATCAAAGCCGGGATCGATCACCTGGCACTTGAACATGCCGGGCGCGCTGTCGCGGCGGCTGAAGCTCAAATCCTCGCGGGGGCTGCCGATACGGTAACCGAACTGGGCATCGCTCCACTCGATGGCGCCGACAATCGCTTTGGCGTAGGGGTCCAGCAGCAGCTTGTGCGGATTGAAGCGGTGTCCCTCATCTGGCCGATAGGGACCATGGACCCGGTAGCCGTACAACTGGCCCGGACGCACTTCGGGCAGATAGGCATGCCAGATTTGGTCGGTTTGCTCGCCCAGCTCGATGCGCTGTTGTTCCTTTCGCCCGCTGTCGTCAAACAGGCACAACTCGACCTTGTCGGCGTGCTCGGTGAACAAGGCGAAATTGACTCCTTGTCCGTCCCAGGTGGCGCCCAGGGGATAGGGTTTGCCGGGCCAGACGGCCGTCATCAGTTCTTCAGCCATGGCTGCTGACACAACGAGCCGGCCAAGCCGGTAGCAGGCGGGCGCTGGCGTGCAGGGAGTTTTGGACGACCCACCGCGTCGCGTTCCGACTGTCTTCCGGCAGTCGCAGGGCGTTCGACTGCCATGCCTGTGCGCGCCGGCCGTAGCGGCGATAGCATTCCAGGTCCCCTGTACGGCGATTGCATTCTACGCTGCCCATCAAAACCACACCCGCGAGCGCTGGCACTTCACGCAGGGGCCATGGCTGCAACAACCTGCAGGCAAGTCCTTGACCAGCTCACTGAGCAGGTCCAACGCGAGTGCACTGCACCCTCGACACCCTTTCCCTTACCATCGGCCCCGCCTGTGCGCCAATGCCAGCCCGATCGTCCAGGTGCTACCGCTCTGATCGGAGCCAGTTTCCGGTCCGTCGACTCCGACGAGCGGGTGGTTCTGCCGAGCAGACTGGTAGAGTGAATTGCGGGCCAGCCGAATGGCCTGCTCGCTGCCGGCGTGACGCGGTGCCGAAGCGACGCAGCGAAGTCATAGGAAGCCACTTGTGCCAGTGTTGGGATTGTACCAGCGCACGGCGCCGCCGTCCAAGCGGGCGCCTCCTCGATCGCCGCGAAGCACTCCGCGCAATTCGACCGTAGCCGGTCAAGGGGCAGGGGTGACGGCTGGCGTGACCAACGACGGCGACGGTTGTGCGGCAGGCATGGTGAGCTTCCCATGGAAACGGCGGTTGAACCATGCGCCATTGTCGGGATCAAAGCCGCGGTTGTAAGACAGGCGGCAACGCGTCAGAATTGTTTCGTGGAGGTGAGCGTGAGCAGGTTTAAGCAACTCGGTTGGTTTGGCACGGCCTGATGCGACGCCGCAGCTTTATCTGCCTCGTCGGTTTCACGGCCCTGTCGACACCAAGCGTCTTCGCCACCAACAACGTTCCCCTCGCTGAACTTGCCAGGCCAGGCCGCGTCCTCATGCTGCGGCATGCCTTCGCTCCCGGCACTGGCGATCCCCCGCGTTTTCGCCTGTCCGACTGCGCGACGCAACGCAACCTGGACGAAGCCGGCCGTGCCCAGGCCAGAGAGCTCGGCGAGAGATTGGCCACGGCGGGCGTCGGCCGCGCTACGGTCTATTCGAGCCAGTGGTGCCGTTGCCTGGAAACTGCCCGGCTGTTGCAACTGGGTGAAGTGACGGCACTGCCGGCGCTGAACTCGTTCTTCAGCCGACCTCAGGATCGCCAAGCCAGGGTCAGTGCGCTGCGGGCATTTCTCGCCGGACTGCCGGTTGCCGGCCAGCCGGTCGTCCTGGTGACCCACCAGGTCACCATCAATGCCTTCGCCGATGCCAGCGTTCCCTCGGGCGGCGGCAGCATCTTCCAGCTCAATGGCTCGGGTTCGCCGCGCTGGCTGGGCAGCATCCCGACCCATTGATCAGAGGAATGTCGGCCGCCATGAGTCAGCCATTCAGCCAGGTCCTGGCCTCTCTGGCAGTGGCGATGTGCACTCTCAAGCCGGGCGTGGCGTGCCGGTTCCTGCAGCGGATCGCGCGCTCGCTCGTTGTCGGGCTGGGGATCCTCGTATCGGCTTCCGGGAGCGCTGCCGCCGATCGCGAGGCGGTGGTGTCGACGCCGCACGTCACCGCGACGCTCGTTGCCGAGGTCGCAGCCGTGGTACCGGGCGCGACCCACTGGCTGGGACTGCAGCTGCAACTGGCGCCGCAGTGGCATGTTTACTGGCGCAATCCCGGCGATTCGGGATACCCGCCGAGTTTCACCTGGACGCTTCCCGCCGGGGCGCGGGCCGGCGAGATCTCGTGGCCGCTGCCAACGCGCATCGCGGTCGGGCCGCTGACCAATTTCGGCTACAAGGGCGAGGTCTTGCTCGCCGTGCCGATCGAGATTCCGGATGATTACGCGGCGCGAAGCTTCCCTGTCCGGCTCGCTGCCGACTGGCTGGTGTGCAAGGAGGATTGCATCCCGGAATCGGGAACCTTCGTCTTGGACTTACCCGTCGTCGGTGCCCTCGCACAAGCGGCACCCGGGCAGGCCGGGTTGTTTGCAGCTGCTCGGCAGGCATCGCCGATGCCGTCGCCACCGGCCGGCTGGGCGGTTTCGGCGCGTGTCGAGGGCGGCGAGGTCAGCGTTCGCATCGTCACCCCAGCCACCGCGCCGCCCCTCGCTTCGCTTACCTTCTTCCCGTTTGCCGAGGGGCAGATGCAGGCTTCGGCCGAGCAGCGCTTCCGGCGGCAGTCCGGGGGCTATGTCCTGAGCCTCACCGGTGCCGAAGTGCCGATCGGCGACTGGCACTCGCTGGCTGGCGTTCTGGTCGCCAGCCCGGGCGCCGGGACCGGCACCGGGCCGGTTGGCTTCGCCGTCGATGAAGCGATCGCCGGTGCGGCGCCTGGCGCGATTCAGCCGGCGTCGCCGGCGGCAGCGGACGCGACTGTGCCAGCTGCTGCGAGCGAGGGGAGGGTACCGCTGTCATTCGTGGCGGTGGCCGGGCTGGCGTTTGTCGGTGGCATCCTGCTCAATCTGATGCCCTGTGTTTTCCCGATCCTCTCGATCAAGCTGCTCGGCCTGGCAGGTCATGCCGGTGAGGCGGTGGAAGGCCGGCGGCAACGTCGCCGGCATGCCCTGTTCTATACCCTGGGAGTAGTCGCTACTTTTCTCTCCCTGGCCGGCCTCCTGCTGACCCTGAAAGCCGGTGGGGCCTTCCTCGGCTGGGGGTTCCAACTGCAGTCGCCGCCTTTCGTCGGCGCCATGGCGCTGCTGTTCTTCGCCCTGGGCCTGTCGCTCTCCGGTGCCCTGCCGATAGCGACGCTGGCGCAGGACGTGCCAGGCAGCTGGCGCCAGCGACACCCCAACGTCGATGCCTTCGCCGCCGGCGCGCTGGCCGTGCTGGTCGCATCCCCCTGCACGGCCCCCTTCATGGGCGTGGCGCTCGGCGCCGCCTTCGCCATGCCTGCTGCCTTGACCCTGGCGGTCTTCCTGGCGCTGGCGCTGGGCATGGCGCTGCCCTACGGTCTGCTGGCCATCATGCCGCGGGCCCTTGCCCGACTGCCGACGCCGGGGGCCTGGATGGCCCGGCTGAAAGAGTTCCTCGCCTTGCCGCTCTACGCCACCGTCGTCTGGCTCGCCTGGGTGCTGGTCGAGCAGGTCGGCCCAACGGCTATCCTTTACCTCGGGGCAGGATTGCTGCTCGTCGCTTTGCTGGCGTGGCTGCTCCATTTGCAGCACCCGTTCTGGCGGACAGGCGGCGGCATCGCAGCGCTGGCCACCGCGCTGGCGCTGATCCTGGTCATGCCGGCAGCGACCAGCCCGGCACCTTCGGCTGCGCCAGGCGGGCCACCCAGCGCGTGGGAAGCGTGGTCGCCGGCTGCCCTGATGACGGCCCGCACAGCCAACGCGGGCGTGTTCGTTGACTTCACTGCCGCGTGGTGCGTGACCTGCCAGGTCAACAAGCGGCTGGTGCTCTCCCGCGACGTCGTGCTGGCAGACTTTGCCAAAGCCGGCGTGCATCTGATGCGCGCCGACTGGACGCGGCATGACCCCGAGATCACGCGCGCGCTGGCGGCACTCGGCCGCAGCGGCGTACCTGTCTATGCACTCTACCCGCCGCGTGGCGAGCCCATACTGCTGCCTGAGGTGCTGACGCATACTTCGATTCTCGCTGCACTCGCGCGCTTGCCCGATGCGGGACAGCACGCGAGACAGACTTCCCTGCCACCCGACGAAAGGAAATGATCATGATTCTCCCGCTGCGATTCCCGCCCTCTGACCGGAAGATGCCACAGGTACCCGCGGCTTGCGCTGATGAACAGCCCCGCTGGTGCAGCCGTTCGCTGCTGGCTGGTGCTCTCCTTGCAACCCTGGCCAGTGGCCCGCTGGCGGCTGCCGTACCCGGCCACCCAGCGCCTTCCTTTGCCGTCACGACGCTCGACGGCAAGCCGGTTTCACTGGCTGAACTCAAGGGCAAGTGGGTCGCGCTGGAGTGGACCAACCCGGATTGTCCCTTCGTTCAGAAGCACTACAGTTCAGGCAACATGCAGGCGACGCAGCGCGCTGCAGCTGAAAGCAAGGTGGTCTGGGTGCAGCTCAACTCGACCAACCCGAGCCATCAGGACTACAAGTCGGCGAAGCAGATGAGCGACTGGCTGGCGGCAATGAAGGCGAGCCCGACCTATGCCGCGCTCGATGAATCGGGTGCCGTTGGCAAGGCTTACGCCGCAAAAACCACGCCGCACATGTATCTGATTGACCCTGGTGGCCAGCTGGTCTACAACGGCGCGATCGACGACCGGCGCTCGACCAATCCGGCGGACATACCTGGTGCACGAAATCACGTCAAGGCTGCGATCGCCGAGGCCGTCTCCGGCAAACCGGTATCGATGCCCGTCACCACGCCTTACGGCTGTTCGATCAAGTACTGACCAGGTCCGCCGTGGCCCCAGGCCATTCCCGAGCGCTACCGCAGGTACCGGCGCAGGCGCTGGGAGGTGATCTGCGGCACGCCGGTGACGGCGGACCGCGCCCCCACGCCAGAAAACACCCGCGCGACGTTCCTATCGGCCGTACTGGGTGTCGCTGGCGCCGGGCGGACCGGACCGATGGTCAAGGTCGTGCAGGATCACCAGGGCACGCTGCAGGGATGCCTGACCGAACCTCTCCCTGACCCGGTCAGCGACTTCATCGAGGCGGGCCTGCCGCTCGTGCGCGGTGTCGGAAAACAAGCCGGGTTGCCTTGGCCCGGGCTGCTCGAAGCCGCTCATGCCGACACCCAGCAAGCGGATGCGCAGCCGACGCGCCGGCAGCCGCCCGGCGAACATCGCCGCCGCTGCCTGCCAGATGTCCCGGGTGAGGTTCGTGGCTTGCGGCAGTGTCTGCGCGCGCGTGATGGTGTGGAAGTCGCCGAAGCGGACCTTCAGGTGCACCGTGCATCCCTGCAGGCCGTGGCGCCGCAAGCGACATCCCACCTGCTCGCACAGTTCCAGCAGCCAGGCGCGCATCAACCCGGGATCTTCCAGATCCTGCGCAAAGGTTGTTTCGTGCGAGATCGATTTTGCTTCCTGCTCCGGCACCACGGGTCGCTCGTCGATGCCCAGGGAAAGCTCCCGGAGGTGATCGCCACTGCTCCCGAAGTGGTGCCGCAGCAACTCGACGGGCAGCGCTCGCAGTTGGCCGATCCGGTGCACACCCAGCTTCGCCAGGGCACCCCCTGTGACCTTGCCGACGCCCCACAGGCGGCCCACCGGGAGTGGATCGAGGAACTCCTGGACGCGGGCGGGTTTGACGACGACGAATCCGTCCGGCTTTTCCAGGTCACTGGCGATCTTGGCGAGGAACTTGTTCGGCGCCACGCCGACCGAGGCAACCAGCTTGAGCCGCTCGCGAATCTGCTGCTTGATCGCCCGGCCAATACTTTCGGCGGTGCCGAACAGTCGCTCGCTGCCGCTTACATCGAGAAAGGCTTCGTCCAGGGACAGCGGTTCGACCAAGGGGGTGAACTTCTCGAAGATGCCCCGTATCTGGTCCGAAATCTCCGCGTAGTACGACATGCGTGGTCGCAGGAAGATGCCTCGAGGACACAGTCGCTGCGCGGTGACAGCCGGCATGCCGCTATGGACGCCAAACTGGCGAGCCGCGTAGCTGGCCGCCGCTACGACGCCGCGGCCTTCGGGCGTGCCGCCGACGATGACGGGCCTGCCAAGCAGTTCGGGGCGGTCCCGCTCCTCGACTGAAGCGTAAAACGCGTCCATGTCGACGTGCAGGATCATCCGGGTTGCACCGAAACGCCCCGACGTGGACGACGCGTTTCGGTGAAGATCGGACATCTGCGGCATTCCTCCCGGTGAACCCTGGCTGGACCTGTTTCTCAGGCGGCCATGCAAACCTGGCCGCTGCTATGCCACGCCTGCTTCGGCTGCCGGCCTTCGCCGTGGCGGAAACCGGCCGCGCTGACGCAGTCTGCGCGACGCCCGACGGTGACCCCCTCTGCTGCAAGCCATTCCTGTCGTAGCCCCAGGAAAGCATACCATTGTGCGTGGCGCGCCAGAACGTCGACCCCTCAGAAGTTGTGCGGTCCTGGCTGGCGAGCGTGATTCTGGCCGTCATTCCCGCTTTGGGTGGTCTCAGAAAAAGGGGAAGACCCCGGGCAGAGCCGGGGTCTTCCCGGCATAACGACAAAGGAAGCCAAGCTGCCGGATGTCGCCCCCAGTGTCCTCTGTGGACAGACGTCTGGCATATCCATGTGTGGATGTGTGGCTACTCAGGGCACGCGTGTCGTGGGTGGCGACACGCGAAGTCGGCCAGCCATGCGCAGGCCATCGCGCACGTTCATGCCCATCAACGTCAAATTGGTCGCTCCGGCGATCAGCTCGATTGCCTGCACCAAATAGAAGCTCGTGTCGAACGTACCTGCTGCCGCCCACCGGTTCAGGAAAATCGCACAGGGCACGAGCACAAGCAGCCCATTGGCCGCAATGAAGGGCATGCGCTTCTTCTTGGCATCGACCAGCCGTCCCCGCCGCGACTTGGACAAATACAAGCCGCTACCTCCGGCAGCCGCGATAGCCGGGATCAGAATCCACAAGCCCGGACTGACGATGAGCGACTTTAGCTGTGCGACTGCTTCGTGGGAACCGAACAACTCAGCAAGGATGGTCGAGAGGAAAAACGTTGCAATGCAGAGAGGGGCGAGGACACCCCCGATACGGTGAGCAAGCCTGGGCATTAGCATGGTTCTTTCTGGTGTACCTGATCAGGCCGTACACAGGTTTGGCACCGCAATCTTGCTGAACAGGTGCGGCGTCGCAATGGCACTGGACGGATAGGCGTCCAAGGCACGGACGAATTCGGGGTGGGTAAACGCGGCGCGGAAGTGATCGACTGTCTCCCACACGGCGTAGTTCATGAACATGCAACTGCCGCCGATGGCGCGATGCAACTGCGTGGAAATGAAGCCGGGCTGGCGCTTCATCCAGTTGGCATCCTTCTCCCAGGCGGTCATCAACGCAGGGATGTCCGGCTCGGCCACGGTGAACAGATTCACCAGCACGACCGGTGTCGCGGCATTGTGGAGCTGTTGCTCGATGGGCACTACAGGATCAAGGGGGAGCAGAGAAAGCATAGAGACCTCCATTAAATTGGCTGCATCATGACAAGTGGACACAACACAAGCAAATTATGGCCATATTGACACCGTAGTGTCAATAATGCAGCATGAGTGCCTATGAGCAAATACAAGCACACCCCATCCGGCAGAGCCTTGACCGACCTCGTCCTCGAACTGTTCCGACTGAACAATCGGCTGCTTGCGGCAGGAGACCGGCTGGTCGCCGGCATCGGCCTCACGAGTGCCCGCTGGAAGGTGCTCGGCACGATCTCCACAGCAGAACGACCTCAACCGGTCGCCTGGCTCGCGCGCGACATGGGAGGCAACCGTCAGAACGTCCAGCGGATCGTCAACGACCTTGTGAAGGAAGGCTTGGTGGAATATCGGCCGAACCCCCATCACAGGAGAGCTCAGTTGGTTGTGCTCAGCGAAGCGGGGAGACGCGCATTCGACGACGCCATGCGTCTTCAGGCGCCGTGGATCAATGAGCTATCAGATGGACTAGCCGTCACCGAAATTGAGACGACGCACCGAGTGGTTGCCGCGCTCTGCGGGAAGCTTGGAGGCGACCGGGGAGCGGAACAGCCGGAGTAGGAGTTGCCCACGGTACGTGGCAATCGTTCTCGGGGTTGCCTCTCCTTCGTGGCGGTGGAGATATCCCATCTCCACCGTGGCATTCAGATGCCGTTTCGGGAAGGGGTGCCCATCCCATTACGCGGGCTCATGAACTCTCGATGGTGCCGTTGGAGTTCTCATCCCTCGCACGGAGAAACCGTCGAGTGGCCGGTGCAGGAGAACCGCCGGTGCGTCCACACGCGGACACTGGCGCAGACCGCCAAGTTGTTGGAAGCCCAGCACGCGCTGGTAGTAACGGACGTGGCGGGGGTTCACCTCGATCACCACATCGCTGGCGGCAAAGCACTGCTGTGCGTGTCGATGGGCAGTTTGTACGAGGGTGATCAACAGGTCCGGCGAACTGAACTCCGGGTCCACCGCCAACCTGGACACCTCGCAGACTCTGCGCCCGGGGCGGCGCAGGCCGCTGAGTTCCGGCGAGTAGAGGGCGTCGGCGAGCAGACCGGCTGGGGAATCGCAGCCCAGCGTAAGGGTCGCCGCCACCTCATCGTCGTGCCAGGCGGTGAGCGTCAGCCGGCTTGGGTCTTCCGCCGGGGGCCCGGCGGCTTCCGTCTGGTAGCCGCGCCAGGCGTACATCCGGCGCACCAGCATGCTGGCCATGCCCTGCTCATACGGCGTGTGCGCCGGGCGAATGGCGTAGTCGGCACGCTGCGCGGGGTATGCGGCCGACCTTTCGGGCGGCCGCGAACAGCGCGTAGCGCTCGACAGCCGCACGCTCGGCCGGTCAAGGGCGAGTGACGCTGCCGGCGGTCGCCCGGCGTGGATGGCGGTCAGCATGGTCAACCGGCGGCGGCGTTGACCGCGACCAGCGCTTCCATCAACGGTCTGCCCCGGGGTGACGCATGGTCAGACAGGGTGCTGATGTCGCCGGACACCTCACCGCCTTCGTCGACCACCAGTTTGCCGTAGCGAATCTTGCCGCTGACGCGTCCGGTCGAATGGATGATCAGTTGGCTGCGAGCGGTCAGCTCGCCCTCGAAGGTCCCGTCGATCTCGGCGATATCGATGCTGACCTTGCCGACAAACGCGCCGTTCTCGGCGACCCGGATGACCCGGCTATCCATCGTCGCCTCGACCCGACCTTCCACCACCAGGGTGTCGCAGTCGAGGATTTCGGCGCCCTTGAGCTTGACGTCGGGGCCGACGAGCAGGCGGGCACCGATCATGTTTTCGCTGATCAACGACTCGCGCGCTGCCGCCGCGCTGGCCGGCGGCGGGGCGTTGGCGGCGCGCACGGGATGGGCGCCAGGGAGATGCTGGGAAAGCTCGTCGGGAGATACGGCAGACGGGCCGACGACGTTACTCGGCGGCGTATCCTTGCCGGCGGTCTCCCTGCCGGCGGTCGCCGGCGCGCCTGATGGCGACGCGCTGGGCTGGGCGCCGAAACCGACGCTGGGCTGGACGTCGCGACGGGCGATCGGTTCATTGCGATTGAAGACGTTGGGTTTGTTGAACATGGCGCTTCCTTCTCGGTGGAGTGGTGGTACTGAGGTCGGGAGAAGGCTAGCGAGATTCGTGCCAGGACTATGTAACATATACAAAACAATTGGTTACGGAATATTCCTGAACCAGGACTGGCAGCTTGCCCGGCAAACTGTGGGGAAAAAGCGACAGGATCGCCGGACTTTACTGAAAATACTTTCCGGCACAGCCACTTGCCGTGTCGCTGTTTGGCGACGCGCTTGCCAACGCATTGTTTTTAAACGCATCACTGCTTCCGGTCGAGCCCGACGCCGGCAAGCACAGGACTAATTCCTTACCCCGCGCGCCGTCGCGGCGGGCTAAACTGGCGGCACGCAGCGCACGCGCTGGACCTGCCGGCGGCGATCCTGGGCTCCGCCCGCCAGACGCGGCGGCAGCAATCGCGTGGTCCGCTCCGCCACCTGGCGGACTGGCGTTTCTATCCACCGCTGCCCGGAGAAGTCTTTTGTCATGATTCGCATATCGTTCCGGCAAAGCATGCTGGCCGGATTCCTGTTGATCGCGTCCCTGCTTGGTTGGGCGGCCGTGCGCAGCTGGCTCGTCCTCGAGCAGTTTGTCGACGAGAGTCGGCGAAGCGGCGAGCACGTACTGCAGCTCAGCGGGTCGATTCAGGAGATCGCCGACCGGACGGTCGGCCTCGAACGGAGCGCGCGCCAGTTCGCGGTACTCAACGAGGCAACGCTGCTTGAGCGCTTCGATACGAACCTCGAGCACGCCCTGGCAGCGGTTGGACGCCTGCAGTCGATTCCCGGCGAAGCACTTGGGAAGCTGGCGCGCGACTGGCGCGCGGCCGCCGAACAGCTCAGCCAGGGCCTCCACCGATCGGCGCCTGCGGTCGAGTTGCTACCTCTTCTGAGACGGCTTGCCGAGATCAACGGTGAACTGGCGCACGCCGGCCGGCTGTGGATAGACGAGCAGAATGCCGTTCGGCTGGCGCAACTCGAACACAACCGCCTGCAACTTACCGGGCTGGTCGCGGTGACCGTGGTCGGCGCCTTCGTGGTTGCCCTGGCGATGGGCTGGTGGCTGTCACGGCCGATCGGCAGCATCGTGCGAGTGATCGAGCGCCTCGGTGAAAGTCGGTTCGACACCTCCGTGGCGATCGGTGGCCCGGCCGACCTGCGGCGGGTCGGGCGCCGGCTGGAATGGCTGCGGCAGCGCCTGGGCGAGCTCGAGACGGACCGCGAGCGGACCCTGCGACACGTCTCGCACGAGTTGAAGACGCCACTGACCGCCTTGCGTGAAGGCATCGCGCTGCTCCAGGAGCAGGTGCCAGGACCCCTCGAAGGAGCCCAGCGGGAAGTCGTCGACATCCTGCAGCACAACGTCATGGCCTTGCAGGGGCACATCGAAAGCCTGCTGCGACTCAATGCCGCCTGCTTCGAGGCCCGCCGACCTACCTACCGGCCGCTGCCGTTGCGCAGGCTGCTCGCCGAGGTCGTCCAGGGCCGGGAACTGCAGATCCAGACACGCCAGCTGACGGTGCTGCACGAAGCGCCGGCGATCACTCGCAACCTCGACGGCGACAAGTTGCTGGTGGTCGTCGACAACCTGCTCTCCAACGCCATCGATTTCAGCCCCGAAGGGGGCGTCATCCGCCTGCAGGCCGCCGCCTTCGGCAAGAGCATCCGGATTTCCTGCATCGACCAGGGACCGGGGATTGCCCCCGAGGATGCGGAACGTATCTTCGAGCCTTTCGTCCAGGGGCGCCTGGCCTCGCCGACGCCGCGGCAGGGCAGCGGTGTCGGCCTGTCGATCGTCCGCGAACTGATGACCGCGATGGGTGGGCAAGTGATGCTGGTCCACGGCGATGGCCTGGCACCGGGAGCGCATTTCCGCATCGAGGTGCCCTGTGGATAGCCGCTCGCCGTGGGGGCGGACGCGATGATCGCCGCTCGCCCGCGCGGCCGCTGGCCTGGGCTGCTCGCCGCCGCCCTGCTCGCGGCCTGCGCCAGCGGGCCGGCGCCGGAGCTGGCGGCGTCGTCGCCCGTGACGGTGGCCAGGGTCGATGAGGCTGCCATGTTGCCGCTGCTCGGTTACCTGCAACTGCTGCAACAGATGTCGCCGCAGGAACTGCAACGGGAACGCAGCGTCCTGGCGGCCATCCCGCCAACCCCGGCGACGCAGGTTCGCCTCGCCATGGTGCTCGGGCAAGTGCGCGGCCCGGCCGATCTCGTCCGCGCGCTGGGCCTCCTCGACGCCGTGCTGAAGAGCAGGGAGCCGGCGGCAGCCAGCTTGCATCCGCTGACGCGGGCGCTGGCCAGTCAGTACCGGGAGCGGCTGAGGCTCGAGACGCAGAACGAAAAGCTCCTCCAGCAGTTGAAGGACAGCCAGCGCCGAAGCAGCGAACTGCAGGAGAAACTCGACGCGCTGACCGATATTGAACGCTCGTTGCCGGCGCGCCCGACGGCTGGCAGCAACGCGCCCGGAGGGCCATGATGAACCTTATCCCAAGAGCCCACGCCGCGCATGTCCTGGTCATCGACGACGACCTCGATCTGCTGCGACTGCTGTCGATGCGCCTGCACGCCCGGGGTTTCCGGGTATCGACGGCTGCCTCCGCCGAGGAAGGCCTGGCGCGCATCGCCGTCGAACCGCCGCAATTGGTCGTCAGCGACATTCGCCTGCCGGGCCAGGACGGGCTCGCCCTGTTCGACGAGATCCGCTCGACCCGACCGACCCTGCCGGTGATCCTGCTGACCGCCCACGGGACGATTCCCGACGCGGTGCAGGCGATGTCACGCGGCGTCTTCGGCTATCTCACCAAGCCTTTCGACAGCAAGGTGCTGCTCGAGAAGATCGAGCAGGCGCTGCAGCTCTCACCGGCCGCTGCCGGACACGAGACCGGCAGCGGCCAGGCCTGGCGAGAAGGCATCGTCTTCCGCAGCAGCCGTATGGCGGAACTGCTCGAGGAGGCTCGGGTGGTCGCGGCCTCGGACGCCAGCGTCCTCATCCGGGGTGAAAGTGGCACCGGCAAGGAAGTGCTGGCACGCGCCATCCACCGCGCCAGCCGACGCGCCCAGGCACCTTTCGTGGCCATCAACTGCGGCGCGATTCCCGAGCAGTTGCTCGAGTCGGAACTCTTTGGCCACGTCCGGGGAGCCTTTACCGGTGCCGCCAGCGCGCACCCCGGCCTGTTCCAGTCGGCCGACGGCGGCACGCTGTTTCTCGACGAAATTGGCGACATGCCGCTGGCGCTGCAGGTCAAACTGCTGCGCGTGCTGCAGGATCGGGCCGTGCGGCCAGTGGGTGCGACGCGCGCCGAGCCGGTGGACGTGCGCGTCCTTTCCGCCACCCACCGCGACCTCGAAGTCGCCATGGCCGAGGGCCTGTTTCGCGAGGATCTGTACTATCGCCTCGACGTCGTGACGCTGACGCTGCCGCGCCTCGACGAGCGGCGCGAGGATATCCCCTTGCTGGCGATCTGTTTCGTCCAGCAGCTGGCCAGAAAGTACGGCAAGCCGATCGCCGGCATCGCCCCGGAGGCACTCGAGACACTCGCCAGCGCTGCCTGGCCGGGCAACGTCCGCCAGCTCTACAACGTCGTCGAGCAGTCCTGCGCCCTGGCGACCACGCCGCTGATTCCGCTGACCCTGATCCAGCGCGCCCTGCGCGTGCCGACGATGGAAGCGCTGTCCTACGCCGAGGCAAAGCAGCGCTTCGAGCGCAACTACCTGGTGCAGCTTCTCAAGCTGACCGACGGCAACGTCGCCGACGCCGCCCGCATCGCCGACCGCAACCGCACCGAGTTCTACCGTTTGCTGCAGAAGTACGAACTGACGCCGGCGATGTTTCGCGGCGCGGCCGACGACGGCGGCGTGGTCGAGCGATGAAGGTCTGCGGCGCCCAACCTGTCGCTCTTCAGCGCCGACAGTGCCACTTTCGCCTTGAATGCCGGTGCGTGGTCCCGCCTCGTCCTTCTTGCCATACCCTTGCTCCTGTTCTGGCTGCCCCTCAAATCATGTCGATAGGCGGTTTTTCTTGCACGACTCGCTGCCGCACCTCCGATCGGACGACAGCGATGAAAATCCCTTTTCCCCTGCCACGGCAGGCCTGGTTTGCCGTCTTCGGCACGGGGTTGTTGCTTGCCTTGGGCTGGGTGACCACCACGAGCGGGTGACTTCTGCAGTCGCGTCGACGGCCAGTGCCGGTAGCGCACTGACGACGGCGCAAGCCCAGATGGACGGTGCGAAGAGCCGCTAGGCATTGGCTGCCAGCGAGGCGCGACGCTTTGCCGATTTGGGGCGTAAGGGCTTTGTCAGTCAGAGTGTGGTGGATGGCAAGTTACAGCAACAGCAATCGGCGGATGCCCAAGGTGCAGCCGCCGAATCCACGCTGACGAGTGCCCGGCAAGACCTGGCCCGCATCAAGGTTGCTTCATTGGGCGGAAAAGCGAAATGATCAGCCTCGCTGGTCGCGACATTCTGCATTCATGGAGCAAGCTTGTTCTCACTGGACTGGGTCTCGGCCTGCTCATTGGCGTTACTTTGACGATGGCCGGTGTCTATCGCGGCATGGTGGACGACGCGAAGGTGCTGCTCGACAATAGCGGCGCCGATTTGTGAGTGGTGCAAAAAGACACGCTAGGCCCCTATGCCGAGTCGTCCAGCATCCACGACGATGTGTATCGCAGCGTTCTCGGCATGCCCGGCGTGGCGCAGGCCGCCAATGTCACTTACCTCACCATCCAGGTGAGCAAAAGGCAGCACTGACGTACGCGCCATGGTGGTGGGCTTTGAGCCCGACCAGCCGGGCGAGGCGGGCTATCTGGTGGCGGGTCGGCGCGTCACCCGCAGTCGCTAAGAGGCGGTGGCCGATGTCAAAAGCGGGTTCGTCCTGGGTGACCGTATCAGTATCCGCCATCACGATTACCGCGTGGTCGGGCTCACCCGGCGCATGGTGTCCTCCGGCAGCGACCCAATGGTGTTCATCCCGCTCAAGGATGCCCTGGAAGCGCTATTTCTCAAGGACAACGACGCCATCGTAAACGAGCGCATCCGCACCGCCGCTACTCCCGCGCTCAACCGCCCTGGTGTGCCCGGCCTGCTGCACGCGCTTAACGCTTCGCAGCCCAGCAACCACAACGTCAAAGCGGTGCTGGTGCGGGTGGCCGATGGCCGCTCTGCCGAGATGATGGGGCGGGGTATCCACCGCTGGAAGCATCGGCAGGTCTTTGACCGCGAGCCGATGGAGGAGATTCTGGTCGCCAAGCTGATCGGCACCCATAACCGCACCATCGCCGGCATGATCCTGCAACAGGCGCTGGGCTTGGGGCTGATCGGATTCGCCGTCGGCAAAATCGCCGCCACCGTTCGGGGGCGGGCTTTCCCGCGATATGTGTTGCTCGAACCGGGCGATGCGCTGCGTGGCTTCGTCCTCGTGATGCTCGTCTGCACCCTCGCCAGCACCCTGGCGATACGCGCGGCGCTCAAGGTCGATCCGGCCACCGCCATTGGCGGCTGACATGGACCAAGGCGTCGGCATCCGCATCGAAGGCTTGAGCAAGCGTTGTGGCGCCGGCGAAACCGCCGTCGATGCGCTCAAGGAAGTGAATATGAGCGTCGCTCCCGGCGAGGTGGTCGGCCTCATCGGCCCCAGCGGCTCCGGCAAGACCACTCTGCTCAAATCCTTGGGGCGGTGATCGAACCGACGCGCGGCCGCATGACTCTGGGCGGCGACGTGATCTGCGACAACGCTTGGAAGATTTCCGACCTGCGGGAGCTGGGCCGGGATCGCATCGGCTTTATCTTCCAGGCGCCCTACCTGATCCCTTTTCTCGACGTGACCGACAATGTGGCGCTGTTACCCATGCTGGCGGGGCGGCCCAACGGGGAGGCTCGCGCCCGGGCGCTGGCCGGGATGCGCATCCTCAGCCAGATGGCCAGCGAATACCAGACGGCCATCATCGTCGTGACTCATCAAGAGAAAATCATCCCCACTTTCCGGCGCATCTACAACATCCGGGATGGGCGGACTTTTGGAAAGTGGGGGCAGGGCGGGCGCTGGAGTAATCGTGCAAAGGTAATCGCAGGAAGGCACTCGAGACGCCGACCATTGAGGTGAAAAAAGGAGACGAGGCTGGCCGACGAACGGCTGCAGCCAACACGAGGCTTCGACGCCGAAAACAGGATCATGGCACGAAACTGCTACGCCGCAGGTCGTCGCGCCGCATGCAGGACGATCGCCAGCAGCGCCAATGTGCCGAAACCCGCACCGGCAACAAAAGTGAAGCTTGCGCCAAAGCTGTCCCAGAGTAGCCCGGCCAAAGCGCTGGCCACCAGCATCGCCAGCCCGCTGACGAGATTGAAGAAGCCATAGGCAGTGCCACGCAGATCGGCAGGCGCCGTGTCGGCCACCATGGTCGCCAGCAGACCCTGGGTGACGCCCATATGCAGGCCCCACAGGGAGATGCCGGCCCAAACCCAGGCCCAGTGGTTGCTGTAGGCCAAGGCGACATCGGCAGCGATAAGAACTCCCAACCCCCAGGCCAGTAGCTGGCGGTGGCTCACTGAGTCCGACAGCTTGCCGAACGGGTAGGCGCTGACCGCATAAATCACATTCAAGCCGATCAGCACCAGCGGCGTAAAGGCGACAGGCAAACCGCCCTGCGCGGCGCGCAGAACCAGGAAGGCCTCCGAAAATCGTGCCAGTGTGAATACTGCGCCAATTCCCACCACCCACCAATAGTCTCCTGTAAGGCGACGTAGATTCTCGCGAGATATCGGATTGACACGCTTTTCGTCCTGATGACGTTCAGGCTCCTGTACGCCGAAGAACAGCAATGCAACGGCAAGCAAAGCCGGGATGATTGCCACCCAGAACACCGCCCGAAAATCGTTTGCCCAGGCGAGCATCAGCCCCATCGCCAGCAAGGGGCCAAGGAAGGCACCAATGGTATCGAGCGACTGGCGCAGGCCGAAAGACGCACCGCGTATTCCGGGCGGGGCAATGTCTGCGACCAGCGCATCGCGCGGTGCGCCACGGATTCCCTTGCCAAGGCGGTCGATTAGACGCGCGGCCACTACCAGCCCGGCGCCCCCGGCCAACGCGAACAGCGGCTTGGAGATTGCGCCCAAGCCGTAGCCGAGTATGGCCAGGGGCTTGCGTTTGCCCCACCAGTCGGAAAGCACGCCCGAGAAGACCTTTACGATCAATGCAGTCGCTTCGGCGGCGCCCTCTATCAGACCGATCGTCAAGGCGCTGACGCCGAGGACGGTAGTCATGAACACTGGCAACAGACTGTGAATCAGTTCCGAAGACACATCCATCAGCAGGCTGACGAAACCCAGAACCCAGACGGCAGGTGGAATTTTGTTGACGGGGTGGTTCAAGGGCACTGAATCTTGTCCTTTACGTTCCTGTGACGTTCTCGCGGGTTCGGTCGGGTTGGCCCGCCTTCGGGCCATCCTCACAACTTAGCACTTTCGGATAACTTTGATGGCGCTCCCAAAGCCGCGCAGGCGTTCGCGTTGCGGCGGGTGTAGTTGTGTTCCATAATCGCGGTGTAATCCATTGTTTATAAAAGACTATCACATGGCGGCCTGAATATTGGAAGATCCTTATATACCTGTCCAACTATCTGTTTTCACGCACGTTTCTCGAGGCGGCACGGATCAGATCCAAGCACTTCACCCGGCAGCGCACGCTGACGCTGCCGACCGTCGTGAGCTTCCTCCTCTCCGGCGTTCAGGGCGCCGTCCAGTCCGAACTCGATCAGTTCTTTGCCCACCTGCGCAATCGCGCCAACTCGGTGCGCGAGGTGACGGCGCAAGCGTTCTATCAGGCACGTTACCGGATCAACGCGTTGGTGTTTGGCGAGCTGAATCAGGAACTGATCCGTCTGGTGGAGAAGCACTTGCCGATCCCGCGGTGGCAGGGGCTGCGGCTGGTCGCCGCCGATGGCAGCGCGGTTCGTCTGACCTTGATGAAAGACGGCGTGCGGTCGATTGTCCAGGGGGTGGCTTTCGGCTTGTACTTGCCAGGCATTGAGCTCTTTCTCGACTTTCGGCTGTTCGAGCCGCTGTGCGATGAGCGCCAGATGCTCTTCGAGGCGATCGACAACCTGCGCGCCGACGATGTGCTGCTGCTGGATCGGGGCTTTCCCTGTCGTTGGCTGGTGTCGGCGCTGACCGCACGCGGGATCCCCTTTTGTATTCGTTGCGATTTGTCGCGAGGATTCAAAGCGGTCCGTGAGTTCATGCGCTCCGGGCAAAGCGAGACGCAGGTGGTCTTGCGGGCGCCGGATGCCCGTGATGCCGCAGACTATGAGTGTCCGGCGACGCCGACCACCGTTCGGCTGGTGCGGGTGGCGACGCCGACTGGACGAGTGCATGTGGTGATGACTTCGCTGCTTGATCCAGTGGCTTTCCCGGTCGCCGCGTTTGCCGACCTTTACCATGGCAGGTGGCGGATCGAGGAGGCATTTAAACGGATCAAGAGCCGGCTTGGTCTGGAGCATACCTCGGGTTTGTCCTGGCACGCCGCGCATCAGGATTTCGGGGCGAAGGCGGTCTTCGACAACCTCAATGCGCTCGCCGCCTATGTCGCCACGGATGCGCTCATCGATCCGGATTCGCCCTACAAGATCAACCGAACCCTGGCCATCGACAAGATCAAGCGGCAGATCGGCCGCTGGTTGCTCACCACTGCCGCTACTCCACGTCGCCTCAAACCGTTGCTTGAAGAGCGTCCCTTGAATCTCCAGAAGCTCGTTCCCCATCGCTCGCGACCTCGAAAGCCGCAGCCCAAACCACACCGATCTCATGCCTATAAGCCTACATGACAAAATGCTAAGTTGTGAGGATGGGGTGAGAACCTGGGGTGATTGAGTTTCGTGCCAACCGAAATGTGCTGGGCAACCCTCAGATCCGAATATCCATAACGGAAGTCTTTGGTGAATTGAGCCACTTTCGCCGAGAGCGACCTCTGGCAATCGATAGATGTCGAATTGCGTGGCTTCGCGACCAATGTCCGAGTCGAGCTATGGGGGACATCGCCCGTTGTGTCTGAGCCTATCCGTCCCGCCTAGCAGGTTGGCACCGGCGCCGCATCGGAGAAGCGCAGCAGCCCTATCCGAAATGGAGGCGCGGTCTGTGCTGTCTCCGACATAGATTCAAAGGGGGTGTGCCTCGGGCGGTAGGGTAGTGAAACGGATGGTGTTCCTGGGCAACATGTGGTAGCTGTGTGGCAATCTTCTTTGCGGCTATCCTCTATCCTGCTAGAGTCGAGTACTACGGGCGAAGGAGAACACGATGGCCGGTTTTGAGAACTACGTTGAAGAAGCAAAGGAGATTGAGCTAGAAATTGAGCGGAAGGGAATTGTTCTCGGTATCGACTGGACGAATGACGTCCAGGTGCGTGCTCTGGCAAAGGAAGCGCTTGACCAGTCCGCTGCCGAGATCAAACTTTCCGCTTCCAGCCCTATCGACCGCAAGCTCATGGCTAAGGTTGATCTGTTCGGTCTTGCCGGCATCATGCTCAAGACGATGGAGGAATGTGCTGGTGTGGGATTCGAATGCCACGGAGGCCCAGCCTGGAAGGCGTTTGGCAAAGCCCTTTGGGCTGAAGTCGAACAGCGCAAATCACAGGAGGCCATTCCCTAGCAGTGCGCGCCGTGGCTGTAATGGGTAGCCCCCGAGAGGGAACGGGTGACGGTGGCCAAGAAAGGACCCGAACCGTCCATCTCCCGGCTGGGACATCAGCACCCGCGCCTAGCCAGGCCTCACTCATCTGCCTCCGTGAGAGAAATACAGCTTGAGCCAATGAAACGGATTCTCGCCATACAACTCACAGGAAATGCAAAGCGGTTTGAAAGTGAAATGGCGCTGTCGGAAACTAAGAGCGGAGCCCTGGTTCGCTACCGTGCTGAGATTGTTCCTGATTCGAGCATCGCACGATATTCGGTGGCCCCTTTGTTCAGCATGAGACCGAAGAGCAAGTCGCCTCACTTGCCGCAGAAGTGATACGGTGCAAGGACCAGTAGCCGTTTGCGCAGTTGCGCCTGTCGCCGTCACACCGGTCGTTTTGGCGCAACTGCGCTTATGCCCCCATCAGCGCGACGAAGTGTCGCGCCTCCATCACCGCCCGGCGACATCTTCTATTCTGGCATCCCGATTCTTCTCGATGACGTTGAAGGCCGAGCGCCCTCGCTCGACAGTCACAGATCAAGCCGCCCAGTGCCATGAGACAGGTCACCGAATCCACCCATTCCTGCAACCGGAAGTACTGGACCGCAATGGCCACGCCACCGATCGCGGTGACCACGGTGCTGATCAGTCCGACAGCCCACTCGCGCGTCGAGCGCGGCGTCGTCATCAAGATGACCAGGATGGTGGCGAGCAGGGCGCAGCCTGCCACGCAGGTAGCAAACCATGAACACCGACCTTGGCCTATGAAAAGTCAGCCAAGCTGTTCGCGCGAGCGACAGGAAGAATCACCTGCGCAAGCGACCTTTGACTTCTCCGTGACGCGGGCACGTGGTCAGATGGTCGTTAACCATGCCAGCCGATTGCATTAACGCATAGCAAATCGTCGAACCAACGAACTTGAACCCGGCTCGACCCAAAGCCTTACTCATAGCGTCCGACCGTGTCGTCCTGGCCGGTACCTCTGCCATTGAAGTCCATTGATTCTGAATCGGTAAGTCATCAACGAAGCGCCAAAGAAAAGCGCTGAACGACTGTCCATCGTCTGTGAGAGCCAGGTACGCTTTGGCGTTCTGGATGGCTGCGGCAACCTTGGCGCGATTTCGGACGATCCCCGAATCTGCCAACAGTGCTGCAACTCTTGCGTCGTCATACTCGGCAATCTTGACAGGATCGAAACCATCGAAAGCACGCCGATAGTTTTCTCTTTTTTTCAGGATCGTCGCCCACGACAAACCGGCCTGCGCTCCTTCCAGGATCAGCAACTCAAAAAGCGACCGATCATCGTAGAGCGGTACGCCCCATTCGGAATCATGGTATTCACGGTAAAGGTCAAAACCTTCGCACCAAGGGCAACGTTCCATCGACATCAACTCAGCGGACAAAGAGTCAGTCTACTGCCAAGAGTCCAGGAATTGCCTTTTCTTCCCTTGGCAAGCTGGGACGCGCCCTGGGCCGATTCCAGCGCGACATCCGCCATCGTGAAACTGGGGCCACGCCCGTCACTTCCACGAGACCGCTCACCGACGGATCTTGCTCTAGCCAGTAGACGCAACTAAGCTTTAAGTATTGGTTTTTATTGAAGAAAAATCCAGTGCCGCAAAAGCGGCGGCTGCCTACACGGCGCGCTTGTCGGCTTTGGCCGTGAGTGGGAAGGAAAGGCCGATGGCGTCGAGGATTTTGGCCTGTTGATCGTCCGGGCGTGGCAGATGCCTGTGACGCTGACCGTTGGGGTCGGTGCTGTAGAGATAGGTCAATCGTCCGAGGGCTCCGCGCGCCTCGACTTTGCGAAGCATTGCCAGTACCTCGGGGGGCTTGATGTCATTGATTGATCGGGCACCGATTGTGGGGAGCGCATCGGCTTCGAGCGAACGGATTACCTCAATTGCAAAGCTTTCCACCAGCGACGCCTTTTGCAAGGCATACCACCGGC
Source organism: Candidatus Accumulibacter necessarius (assembly GCF_036625085.1). Lineage (NCBI taxonomy): Bacteria > Pseudomonadati > Pseudomonadota > Betaproteobacteria > Candidatus Accumulibacter > Candidatus Accumulibacter necessarius. The sequence goes on from NZ_JAZKUM010000003.1 coordinate 220,221, forward strand.
GCGCCACCACTTCGAATGTGTTTCCGCTGAGCTTTCGCTGCTCGCCTGGATCTATCGCATGCGCCAGCAGCTTGTGCGCATCGTCGCTGCGCACCCGCGCCTCCTTGAGCGTGATCTCGGGGTACTTTCGGAGGGCAATGAGCTTTTCCTTGTCCGCGAACGGGTACTTGAACAGCCACAGCTTTCCGCCGGCCGGCGTTACGAGGAGGAACAAGCCCCGCTGTCGAACAGCTTTACTGGTCGCTCGCTGGGTTTGGCGGCTCGGACCGCGGTGTCTGAGAGTGGCATCGTACCCCAAGAGGTGTTCGCGTACCCCGAGTTATACCCCAGTCAGGTGCGGATGCCCGTGGACTTTCCGATATCGAAGTGGACCAGAAATCTTGTATGACCATCTGAATACATTGGAGGTTTTGATTTCTGCGGACTACTTCGGACTCCCGGAAAGTCCCCTCGACAGGAATCGAACCTGTATCCCACGCTTAGGAGGCGTGTGCACTGTCCATTGTGCTACGAGGAGTCGGGCGCGTATTGTAGCCGCTGCCCCCGAATTGCGCCAATTCAACGCGGCTGAGACGGCGCTGCCCGGGCATTCGCCTCGGCATTTGCCTGGTAACCCGCGGCCATCGCTCCGATGCTCTCGCATTGGGCCTCTGGCGCTTCGCCAGCCGCGGTAGAATCGCGCCCTGCGGCCGCAGGCAAGCAGCGGCCGGCGCTCGCGGCGCGTGCAGCCGTCGACGTTACCCACCTCCACGGAAGCGACAACGCCCATGCCGTACCTGATTCTCTCTGACGCCTCGCTGGCTTTTGGCCACGTGCCGCTGCTTGACCATGCGGATTTCCAGCTCGACGCTGGCGAAAGGGTGGCGCTGATCGGCCGCAACGGCACCGGCAAGTCCTCGCTATTGAGCGCGCTCGCCGGTTGTGGTGGGCTCGACGATGGCAAGGTCTGGCTGCAGCCGGGCCTGCGCATCGGTTACGTTCCCCAGGAGCCGCCGTTTGACCCCGATCTGACGGTTTTCGAGGCTGTCGTGGCTGGCATGGGCGAGCTGTCGGCCTTGCTGGCCGAGTACCATGCGGTGTCGCACGCACTCGGGGAGCCCGGTGCCGAGCAGGAAAGACTGCTTGAGCGCATGCACGCGCTGCAGACGGAACTCGAATCGCGGCAGGCGTGGTCGTTCGAGGCGCAGGCCGAGCGCGTCATTCAGCGCTTCTCGCTCGATGCCGACAGCCTGGTCGGCACCCTGTCCGGCGGCCAGAAGAAGCGCCTCGCGCTGGCCCAGGCACTGGCGATTTCACCCGAGCTCTTGCTGCTCGACGAGCCGACCAACCACCTTGATGTCGCAGCCATCGAGTGGCTGGAAGAGATGCTCGTCAGCTCGGGCGTGACGCTGGTGTTCATCACCCACGATCGCCGCTTTCTCGAACGTGTCGCCACCCGCATCGTCGAACTGGACCGCGGCAGCCTGCTTTCCTGTCCGGGCAGCTTCAGCGAGTATCAGGCCCGCAAGGAGGCGATGCTGCACGACGAGGCGCTGAACAACGCCCGTTCGGACAAGTTTCTCGCCCAGGAGGAAGTGTGGATCAGGCAGGGAATCAAGGCCCGCCGGACACGCAACGAGGGCCGCGTGCTGCGGCTCGAACGTCTGCGCCGGGAGCGGGCGGCAAGGCGGGAGCGACAGGGAAAGGTCGAGCTGGCGGTCGATGCCGGCGACCGAAGCGGCAAGGTGGTGGCCTCGCTGGAGAACGTCAGCAAGTGTTTCGGCGACAAGGTCGTGGTGCGCGACTTCTCCTGTCGTATCCAGCGCGGGGACAAGATCGGCATCATCGGCGCCAACGGTGCCGGCAAGACGACGCTGCTCCGCCTGATCCTCGGTGAACTGGCGCCGGACAAGGGCAGGGTGGCGCTCGGGACCAAGGTACAGGTCGCCTATTTCGACCAGTTCCGGAGCCAACTCGATGAACAGGCGACGCTGATCGATGTCATCTCGCCGGGATCGGATTTCGTCGAGATCGGCAACCAGAAGAAGCACGTGATCAGTTACCTCGGTGATTTCCTGTTTGCCCCGCAGCGCGCGCGTTCGCTGGTCAGTTCGCTGTCCGGCGGTGAGCGCAACCGCCTGCTGCTGGCGCGCCTGCTGGCGCGCCCGGCCAATGTGCTGGTGCTTGACGAGCCGACCAACGATCTCGACATCGAGACGCTCGAGCTACTCGAGGAACTGCTGCAGGATTACAGCGGTACGCTGTTCCTGGTCAGCCACGACCGCGCCTTCATCGACAATGTGGTGACCCAGACGATTGCGGCTGAAGGCGACGGCTGCTGGCGCGAATACGCCGGCGGCTATCACGACTGGGCCGACTATCAGGCCGCTCGGCGCAAGGAAGAAACGCCACCAGCGGGCGCAGGCAAGCGTGGTGACCAGCGCCCGGCAGAGCCGGCAAAGCCGGGTCGGCAGAAAGCGACCGCGGGCGGCAAGCTGTCGTGGAAGGAGACGCACGAACTGGCCGAACTGCCGCAGCGCATCACGGCCCTCGAAGCGGAACAGAAGGTGATCGCCGAACGCCTGGCCGATCCGGCCCTGTACCAGACGCAGCCGCAGGAAGCCCAGCGGCTGTCGGCGCGCCTGGGCGAAATCGATGACCAGCTGCTGGCCCTGCTCGACCGCTGGGAAGCGCTCGAGAGCTGACCGGAGGTCGTGGGCGGCAGTACCGTGCGGCTGGCCGCCAGTATGTACCCGAACGCCATGGTCCGGCACAAGATCCCGGGGGGCACCGAGCGGCATGGCTTTCAGCGCCTCGGGCTGTGCTCGCCGGAAGAGGTCTTTGGCATCGTCGTGCATGGTCGTGGGGTCAAGCATGGTCGTGGTTGTGGGGCAGGTCTTTCTTCTTTCCTCGGAAAACCATCAGCGCGGTCTTGCTTTTTGCTTCGGAGTGGGCTAAGAGCGAATGCGCTGCATGTTCTCGCTCCATCACGGGAAAGTAGGGAATCGAAGCGCTGCGGGGTGTTGCGAACCATTGCGAACTCAATCGAAAAGCCTGCCGGATTGTAGATCTGCAAGCAGGTTTTCTGGTCATGCTGGTCGCCGGGAACGGGCATCAAGTTCGTCTGCTTTCTGGGGCCACTTCAATTCCCGAAACCGGAATCGAATCCGTGTCCGTTGCTCCAACCAAGAGTACGCCCATTTACACTCAATTCAGAGGGGACAGCCCATCGTGCGGCGAATGGCGACATCTATCGCCGCACAATATGCGGTGAATAACTTGCGTATGCGGAGAATGCTGTTCATAATCTCCGCATGAATAGCGGAGATTACAAATACATCTGGCAGGCCGGTGACTGGCCAAACTGGCACTTCGACCTGGCGGCACTCGCGGGGCCCATGGCAGAGGTGAGTCGTGCCCAAGGGCTCTTGATGGGGCGTCTGGCGGACGTGGGCATGGCGCTGCGCGATCAGGCAAGCTTGGCCGCGCTCACCGAGGATGTGGTCAAGACCAGCGAGATCGAGGGCGAGCAGCTCAATGTCGCATCCGTGCGATCAAGCATCGCCCGCAAGCTGGGCGTAGACATTGGCGCGCTCGCCCCGGTGGATCGCCACGTCGAAGGCGTGGTCGAGATGGTGCTCGACGCCACTGCCAACTGCGATGCGTCGGTGTCGCGAGAGCGGTTGTTCGGCTGGCATGCCGCATTGTTTCCCACCGGATATTCTGGCCTTGCCATGATCAAGGTCGGCGGCTGGCGCGACGATGCCAATGGTCCGATGCAAGTGGTGTCCGGCCCCATCGGTCGGCAGCGGGTGTATTTTGAAGCGCCGCCCGCCGATCGTCTTGAAGCCGAAATCAGCCGCTTCCTCGACTGGCTGAATGGTCCAGCGAGTGAACCGCCGCTGCTCAAGGCGGGCCTCGGCCACCTGTGGTTCGTCACTCTGCATCCGTTCGACGACGCCAATGGCCGGATTGCACGGGCCATCGGCGATCTGCTGCTGGCCCGTGCCGATGGCAGTCCCCAGCGGCTCTACAGCTTGTCGGCGCAGATCCAGCGGGAGCGCAAGGCCTACTACGATATCCTGGAGCGAACCCAGAAAAGTTCGCTGGATGTCACCGAGTGGCTTGCATGGTTCCTCGACACGCTCCATCGCGCCGTCGATCAGGCAAAGCACACGCTCGACGCCGTACTGGCCAAGGCGCGGTTCTGGCAGCGCTGGGCGACCACGCCATTGAATGAGCGGCAGGTGAAGTTGCTCAACAAGCTGCTTGATGGCTTCGACGGCAAACTCACGAGCAGCAAGTGGGCGGCCATTGCCAAGTGCTCGCCGGACAGTGCCTTGCGCGACATCAACGACCTGCTGGCGCTGGGCGTGCTGCGGAAGTCGCATGCGGGTGGCCGCAGCACAAGCTACGTGTTGGATGAGCATCCAACTTGGAGCGAGCATGAATAGAGATGGCAGCGACGTCGATTTCCTTAACCAGCTTTTCCATCGAGCCGAGACGAAAACACCCTATTGCCCGCTTCCCCGCCTCAGGAACCATTGCTTGACCAGCGCGTAGATCGCCGGAATCACCGCCAGCGTGAGCACCGTTGACGAAATCATCCCGCCGACCATCGGCGCGGCGATGCGGCTCATCACTTCCGAACCGGTGCCGGTGCCCCACATGATTGGCAGCAGGCCGGCCATGATCGCCACCACGGTCATCATCTTCGGTCGTACGCGCTCGACGGCGCCTTCCATGATCGCCGCGTAGAGGTCGTCGACGTTTGGCGCGCGCCCCGCTGCGCGGCATTTCGCCTGGACCGCTTCCCAGGCGTGGTCGAGATAGATCAGCATGATCACGCCCGTCTCGGCCGCCACCCCGGCGAGCGCGATGAAGCCGATGACCACGGCCACCGAAAGGTTGTAGTCGAGCAGCCACAGCAGCCAGATGCCGCCGACCAGGGCGAAAGGCACCGAGAGCATGACGATCAGCGTTTCGGTGAGGCGCTTGAAGTTGAGGTAGAGCAGCAGGAAGATCGACAGCAGCGTCACCGGAATGACGATCTTCATCTTCTCGGTCGCCCGCTCCATGTACTCGAACTGGCCGCTCCAGGTCACGTAATAGCCGGGCGGGAAGCTGACCTGCTCGGTCACTGCCTTCATCGCATCGGCGACGTAGCCGCCGATGTCGCGGTCGCGAATGTCGACGTAGATGTAGGCCGAGAGCAGCGCGTTTTCGGTGCGGATGCTCGGCGCTCCCTTGGCGACGACCACCCGGGCCAGTTGCCCGAGGGGGATCATCGCCCCGTCCATGGTCGGGATCAGCACCTCGCGGGCGATCTGCTGCGGGTCGGAGCGCAGCTCGCGCGGATAGCGGACGCTGACGCCGAAGCGCTCGCGACCCTCGACCGTGGTGGTCACCATCTCACCGCCGAGGGCGGTGCCAATGACGTCCAGCAGTTCGCCGACAGCCAGCCCGTAGCGCGCCAGTTGCTCGCGGTCGGGTTCGATGTTGAGGTAGAAGCCACCGGTGATGCGCTCGGCGAAGGCGCTGGTCGTGCCGGGGACGGCCTTCACCACCGCTTCGATCTCCTTGGCCAGCTTCTCCATCTCGTCGAGATCCTTGCCGAAGACCTTGATGCCGATCGGCGTGCGGATACCCGTGGACAGCATGTCGATGCGCGCCTTGATCGGCATCGTCCAGGCGTTGGCGACACCGGGGAACTGCAGGGCCTGGTCGAGTTCGGCGATCAGCTTGTCGGTGGTCAGGCCGGCGCGCCATTCGGATTCCGGCTTGAGGTTGATCACCGTCTCGAACATCTCGGTCGGTGCCGGGTCGGTCGCGGTGTTGGCGCGCCCGGCCTTGCCATAGACCGAGGCAACCTCGGGGAAGCTCTTGATGATCCTGTTCTGGGTCTGCATCAGCTCGGCCGCCTTGGTGATCGACATCCCCGGCAGCGAGGTCGGCATGTAGAGCAGCGTTCCCTCATTGAGCGTCGGCATGAACTCGGTGCCGAGCCGGATCGTCAGTTTCTTCCAGCGCAGCACGCCGGCGATGATCGGTCGATAGACCCAGATCAGAAAGCGGTTCACCGGGTTCTTCGCTTCCGGCAGGATCTTGCCGCGGATGAACAGCAGCATCAGCACCGGTACCAGCGTCACCGAAAGCAGCGCCGCGCCGGTCATGGCGAAGGTCTTGGTGTAGGCCAGTGGTGAAAACAGCCGGCCTTCCTGACCTTCGGGGCTGAAGACCGGCAGGAAGGAAACGGTGATGATCAGCAGCGAGAAGAACAGCGCCGGTCCGACCTCCTTGCGCTGTTGGGCGAGCTTGTCGTTCTGCTTGATCCGGAGTCGCAACGATTGGAAGACTCCAGCCTTCTGGAGTAGACTCTGGCCAACCACCCATCTCGGCATGCTTGATCCCTACCGGAAAGAACCTCATGAAGCCGCGGGTCTAAATCGAAACGATGGTAATCAGCCATCTGACGGCGAGGCCGAGTTGCGACCTGATTATTGCGGCGCGACAGGAGGTTACCCGCGAGGTATGGGATCGACTACTGAGCGACTGCGAGTGCTTCGTGTCGGCGCTGGTGGTGCTGGAGGCAGGCAAGGGCGACGAGGTGGCCGCCGCACGGCGGCTGGACGCAGTACGCGCGTTGCCGGGGTTGCACGTCGGAGATGACGCGGGGCAGGTGGCCGAGTTCCTGGTTGCGGAGAAGGCGATCCCAGCGGAGTCCGCGGAAGACGCCATGCACGTTGCAACAGCGGCGTTGAACCGAATGGACTTCGTGGTGACGTGGAACTTCACCCGCATCAATAACGCGGCCACCCGGTACAAGATACGGGCGGTCATCGAGCGGCACGGCTGCCAGTGCCCCGAACTGTGCTCGCCGGAAGAGGTCTTTGGAGACCTGTAATGATCGACCCAATCGTTGACGGAGTGCGGAAGCATCGCGCTGAACATGCGCGGAGGTTTAATTTCGACATCCATGCGATCTGCGCCGACATTCAGAAGATGGAGGCTACTTGCGGGCACACGGTTGTTAGTCTCCCGCCCCGAATGTCGGACGTAGCCATTCACCAGTTAGAGCCAGCCGATCAACGGCTACGGCACACTATTGGAGCTTGGCCCATCTGACCCTTTACCCTTCAACATCTGGGCCACTCGCTAAGTGTATCGACGCGGCAGCTCGTACAATCCGTTCTTCAACAATGGCATACTGGGGCACGCAATGATCCCGCAAGAACTTACTGATATCCAGAACTTCCTTTCATCCAATTCAGTTCACTTGTCTCGGCAGTTCCAAGATGGGCGTATTAATGCATCAATCAACGAGGATGAAATAGTCAAGGCAATCCAGTCAAGGTTTGACATTGACCTTCCACCACATCGGCACTGGTTTGACTTCGCGATCAAGAAGGGAAGCGACAAAATCCCTGTGAATATCAAGGTGACTTCGACCTCTACGGCGGACAATGTCCAGTGCAAACTTGGAATGTATTACGCTCTTACCGGGATCTGGCCAGAGTTCGCCAACGAAATGCCTTGGGGTGAATATTTCTCGTTGATGCAACGGGACCTCAACACCAAAACGGACAAGGACTACTACTTTCTAGTTATTAGCAAGAAGAATCCGCGTGATGTATTCTCTACCAGTCTAAAGCAGATACAAACTCTCGTAGCGAACGGCAACAACCTACCCTTCCAGTGCAACTGGGGCAACAACCGTACGCTTCATTTAAGGACACACGATGCAGCAGTTAAGTTTCTTCTCGGAAAGTTCTACGAATCAATCAAACTTCGAGCCAATATCCTCGACGAGTTCGAACAACACCTCGGAAAGTTCGTATGACGTTGAGACCCTCGGTCAGGTTTTCACCCCCCATAGCGTTGTTCGTGCAATGCTAGCTTTGCGAAAGAACGATAAGCGAGTCTTAGAGCCATCCTGCGGTGATGGCGCATTCTCGAAGAGCTTGCCGGGTTGCGTCGCGATAGAGATTGATCGCAGGCATGCGCCGGTCGGCAGCCTGAACGTAGATTTCTTCGCTTTTCCCGAGTCGGAAAAATTCGAGACGATCATCGGTAATCCGCCCTATGTTCGGTATCAAGATATACATCGAGGCACCAAAGACCTGATTAAGTCAGACCTGTTTGATCTTCGCTCAAATCTGTATCTCTTCTTCATTGAGAAAGCTGTTCGTCATCTAACTGATGGCGGGGAGCTGATCTTCATCACGCCACGTGACTTTCAAAAGACAACATCGAGCGTGCGCATGAATAAATGGCTTTATTCCCATGGAACGATCACACACGCGATAGAACTCGGAGACGCTCGGGTGTTTTCCACAGCGGTGCCAAACTGCCTTATCTGGCGATATGCGAAAGGCCAGTTCGACCGTATCGTCCGATACGCTGAAGTTGGCAACAAAGATGACTTGGAGTCGTCCTTAGCATTGCCAATGTGGGAGGACAGGCATTTCGTCGAAAAGGCTGGCCACCTTATGTTCTCTCGTGATCTACATGCTTTGCAAATGAAAGATATAGCAAGCGTCAAAGTTGGCGCTGTGTCGGGCGCAGATGATATTTACGTGGATGAAGAGTTTGGCACCCTGGATTTTGTGTGGTCCGGAACAGTAAAGACTGGGAGCACTCGGCGCATGATCTGGGTTGGGAAAAAGGACGGACCTCCGGAATCACTTTTTCCGCATAAGGAACGTCTCATTTCTCGGGGGATACGTTCCTTTGATGAATCAAACTGGTGGCAGTGGGGACGGGGCTACCCTATTACAGAGGCTCCCCGAGCCTACGTCAATGGCAAAACACGCCAATCGCAGCCATTTTTCCTGCACGAATGCAATAACTTTGACGGTGCAATACTAGCGGTCTTTCCCCACGACAAAAGTATCGACATGAAAGAGTTTTGCGACGCTCTGAATAGCGTTGAGTGGGATCAACTAGGTTTTGTATGCGATGGGAGATTTCTGTTTTCACAACGAAGTCTTGAAAACGCGCCTTTACCCGAATTGTTCCAAAGATTTTTACCCAAGACAGTTGTTGATTAGCAATGAAGGTCAGTCGCCCGAATCGCGCGTTGCGGCCGGGACCCACTAAGATAACAAGGGACACGGTTTTCGAGGAAACCAGATGAACTTTGAATGGGACGAGGCGAAGGCCGCAGCAAATTTTCGCAAGCACAAAGTGACGTTTGAGGAGGCGTCTACCATTTTTGAGGATGATTTATCACTGACTGGTCGCGATCTGGACCATTCGGTTGGCGAGCATCGGTTCATCACTTTTGGAGTATCCGCCGCGAACCGTATTTTGGCCGTTTCGCATGCGGAACGTGGCGACGTGATTCGGATTATCAGCGCGAGACCTGCGACGCGGATGGAAAGGAAAATGTATGAAGAAGACTAAGGCGGAAAGCGACGAACTTCGCCCCGAGTATCGGCGCGAAGACTTTGGCGAAATGGTACGTGGCAAGTATGCACTGCGTTGCCGGGAGGCATCCAACGTCGTGGTCATATCGCCTGATGTGCAGAAAGCGTTTCCCAATGCGCAGGCAGTTAATGATGCCCTACGGGGGCTTCTTGAGTTGGCGAGAGCCACCGGCCTGGCCAAGGGTCCCACCCGCGGCACTCGCAAGCGAGCTGCTGGTTAGCTGTGTTTGTTGTAGCTTTCTCATCCGTGTTTTCCTGCCGGGTCATGCCTCACTTCCCCGCCTCAGGGACCACTGCTTGACCAGCGCGTAGATCGCCGGAATCACCGCCAGCGTGAGCACCGTTGACGAAATCATCCCGCCGACCATCGGCGCGGCGATGCGGCTCATCACTTCCGAACCGGTGCCGGTGCCCCACATGATTGGCAGCAGGCCGGCCATGATCGCCACCACGGTCATCATCTTCGGTCGTACGCGCTCGACGGCGCCTTCCATGATCGCCGCGTAGAGGTCGTCGACGTTTGGCGCGCGCCCCGCTGCGCGGCATTTCGCCTGGACCGCTTCCCAGGCGTGGTCGAGATAGATCAGCATGATCACGCCCGTCTCGGCCGCCACCCCGGCGAGCGCGATGAAGCCGATGACCACGGCCACCGAAAGGTTGTAGTCGAGCAGCCACAGCAGCCAGATGCCGCCGACCAGGGCGAAAGGCACCGAGAGCATGACGATCAGCGTTTCGGTGAGGCGCTTGAAGTTGAGGTAGAGCAGCAGGAAGATCGACAGCAGCGTCACCGGAATGACGATCTTCATCTTCTCGGTCGCCCGCTCCATGTACTCGAACTGGCCGCTCCAGGTCACGTAATAGCCGGGCGGGAAGCTGACCTGCTCGGTCACTGCCTTCATCGCATCGGCGACGTAGCCGCCGATGTCGCGGTCGCGAATGTCGACGTAGATGTAGGCCGAGAGCAGCGCGTTTTCGGTGCGGATGCTCGGCGCTCCCTTGGCGACGACCACCCGGGCCAGTTGCCCGAGGGGGATCATCGCCCCGTCCATGGTCGGGATCAGCACCTCGCGGGCGATCTGCTGCGGGTCGGAGCGCAGCTCGCGCGGATAGCGGACGCTGACGCCGAAGCGCTCGCGACCCTCGACCGTGGTGGTCACCATCTCACCGCCGAGGGCGGTGCCAATGACGTCCAGCAGTTCGCCGACAGCCAGCCCGTAGCGCGCCAGTTGCTCGCGGTCGGGTTCGATGTTGAGGTAGAAACCACCGGTGATGCGCTCGGCGAAGGCGCTGGTCGTGCCGGGAACGGCCTTCACCACCGCTTCGATCTCCTTGGCCAGCTTCTCCATCTCGTCGAGATCCTTGCCGAAGACCTTGATGCCGATTGGCGTGCGGATACCGGTGGACAGCATGTCGATGCGCGCCTTGATCGGCATCGTCCAGGCGTTGGCGACACCGGGGAACTGCAGGGCCTGGTCGAGTTCGGCGATCAGCTTGTCGGTGGTCAGGCCGGCGCGCCATTCGGATTCCGGCTTGAGGTTGATCACCGTCTCGAACATCTCGGTCGGTGCCGGGTCGGTCGCGGTGTTGGCGCGCCCGGCCTTGCCATAGACCGAGGCAACCTCGGGGAAGCTCTTGATGATCCTGTTCTGGGTCTGCATCAGCTCGGCCGCCTTGGTGATCGACATCCCCGGCAGCGAGGTCGGCATGTAGAGCAGCGTTCCCTCATTGAGCGTCGGCATGAACTCGGAGCCCAGCCGGGAGGCGGGATAGATCGAGAGGGCCAGGGCAAGGACGGCGAGAACGATGGTCAGTTTCTTCCAGCGCATGACGCTGGCGATGATCGGTCGATAGACCCGGATCAGGAAGCGGTTCACGGGATTCTTCGCTTCCGGCAGGATCCGGCCGCGGATGAACAACAGCATCAGCACCGGCACCAGGGTGATCGACAGCAGCGCTGCGCCGGCCATCGCGAAGGTCTTGGTATAGGCGAGCGGCGAGAACAGCCGGCCTTCCTGGCCTTCCAGGCTGAAGACCGGCAGGAAGGAAACGGTGATGATCAGCAGCGAGAAGAACAGCGCCGGTCCGACCTCCTTGCACGCGACGAGCATGGCTTCGGCACGATCACTGCTGGAATGCTCTGCGGGCAGACGTTCCAGGTGTTTGTGGGCGTTTTCGATCATCACGATCGCCGCGTCGATCATGGCGCCGATGGCGATGGCAATCCCACCCAGGCTCATCAGGTTGGAATTCATGCCAAGCAGACGCATGGCGATGAAGGCGATGAGGATGCTGACCGGCAACATCAGGATGGCGACCAGCGCGCTGCGCACGTGCAGCAGGAAAACGATGCACACCACGGCGACGATGATCGATTCCTCGAGCAGGGTTCGCTTCAGGGTTTCGATGGCGCGGTGAATCAGTTCGGAACGGTCGTAGACGGTTTCCACCGTCACCCCCGCGGGCAGGCCGGGGCCGATCTCGGCGATCCTGGCTTTCAGGTTATGGATGACTTCGAGAGCGTTCTGGCCATAGCGCGCCATGGCGATCCCCGACACCACCTCGCCCTCGCCGTTGAGTTCGGTGAGGCCTCGTCGTTCGTCGGGCACGAGCTCGACGCGGGCGATGTCGCGGATCAGGACGGGGGTTCCCTTCTCGCTCTTGACGACCAGCATTTCGAGATCGCTCTTGCCCCGCAAATAGCCCTTGCCGCGCACCATGTACTCGGTTTCGGCCATTTCCACCACGCGGCCGCCGACGTCGCGGTTGGAATCGCGGATCACCTGCGCGACCTTCATCAGCGGGATGCCATAGGCGCGCAGCTTCACCGGGTCGACGGTGACCTGATAGGTCTGCACGAAGCCGCCAATCGAAGCCACTTCGGCGACGCCGTGCGCCTTGCTCAGTTGATAGCGAACGTACCAGTCCTGGATGGTCCGCAGCTCGGCCAGCGTCTTGTCCTTGGCGAGCAGTGCGTACTGGTAAACCCAGCCGACGCCGGTGGCATCCGGCCCGAGCGAGGGCGTGACGCCCCTGGGCATGCGGCTGGAAGCAAAATTCAGGTATTCGAGCACACGCGAGCGTGCCCAGTAGATGTCGGTACCGTCCTCAAAGATGATGTAGACAAAGGACGCGCCGAAGAAGGAGAAGCCGCGCACCACCCTGGACCTCGGCACTGACAGCATGGCGGTGGTCAGCGGGTAGGTGACCTGATCCTCGACCACCTGCGGCGCCTGGCCGGGGTACTCGGTATAGACGATGACCTGCACGTCCGAGAGGTCGGGCAAGGCGTCGATCGGTGTCCGCAGGACGGCGTAGATGCCGGCGATGGTGACGAACAGGGTGGCGAGCAGGACCAGGAAGCGGTTCCTGCCCGACCAGTCGATGATTGTCGCGAGCATCGCGCCGAATCTCCGTTGATGGCCGCAGCGGTCGGTCAGTGACCGGCGTGCGGGTTGGCCGGCGCAGCCCCTGCGCCCTTGTCTGCCGGCCTGGGCGCCGGCTTGACCGAAGTGATCACCCACTCGCCCGGTCCGCGCTCGACGAACTCGAAGGATATCGCTGCACCGGGCTTGAGATCCTTCCGCAGCGACTCGTTGGCGACCTTGAACGCCATGGTCATCGGCGGCCATTTGAGGCTGGCCACCGGGCCATGGCTGATGCTTGCGACACCGCTGCCCGCGTCGATCGTCTCCACCTTGCCTTCGGCCTGGTGTACCGTGCTCGCTGGCCCGGCCTTGGTGGCAGCATCGTCCTGAGCGGATGGCTGGCTGCCGGTAGGCGCCGCCTGACCGAAGCCGGCGACTGCGGCCTTGAGGTTACTCTCGGCGTCGATCAGGAAGTTGGCGGCGACCACCACTTCCTCGCCTTCACGAACGCCGTCGCGCACTTCGACCTGGTTTTCGCCGCGGGCCCCGAGCTTCACTTCGCGCGGCTCGAAACGTCCCTCCTTGACCTGTACCAGGACGATCTGGCGGGTACCGCTGTCGATGACGGCCGATACCGGTACGGCCAATACCTTGCCCGCGGTTGCCGCCGCCAGTTCCACCTGCGCAAACATGCCGGGTTTGAGCAAGGTTCCGGGATTGGCCAGTTCGACTCTCACCGGAATGGTGCGGGTTTCAGCCGTCAACATCGGATAAACGTAGGTGATGGCTCCATCGAAAGTCTTGTCGGGATAGGCGTTGACCTTGACCCGTACCCGTGCACCGGACTTCACCAGTCCGATGTCCTGCTCGAAGACGTCGGCGATCACCCACACCGTGGACAGGTCGGCGACCTGGTAGAGCGTTTCACCGGGCATGAAGCGCATGCCCTGAACGGCCTTCTTCTCGGTCACGATGCCGCTGACGGGTGAGCGGAAGGTCAGCGCGCGGCGGGCATCCCCGGAACTCGCCAGGTCGCGGATCTGCTCGTCGGAGATGTCCCAGTTCCTGAGACGCGTGAGGCTCGCTTCGGCCAACTGCTGCATGCCGCTTCGCGTGCCACTGCCGGCGTTGTTCAGCGACTCGACACCCTGGATGGCAATCGCGTATTCGCGCTGGGCGGAGACCAGTTCCGGGCTGTACACTTCAAACAGCGCCTGGCCCTTGGTGACCGACTGGCCGGTCACGTTCACCAGCAGTCGTTCGACGTAGCCCTCGAACTTCGGCGCGATCGCATACTGGCGGCGTTCATCCGGCTCTATGCGTCCAGCGGCGCGAACGATCCGCTCGAGCGAACGCAGGCTGGCGGCCTCGGTCCTGACGCCAAGCTTCTGAACCTTTTCCGGACTGATCCTGACAAGGTTGGTGGCGGCGTCCGCCGCGCCCGCTTCGCCCTCGTAGACCGGGATGTAATCCATGCCCATGGGGTCCTTCTTTGGCGTTGTCGAAGTGTCAGGCAAGCCCATGGGGTTGCGGTAGTAGAGGATCTTGCGCTCATTCGCTGCCGGCCCGGCGGCGGCAGCCTGCAGCGTCGCGTCGGCATGGCCTGGAGCATTCCGCTTGCCGGCCCAATAGCCACCGGCGGCCGCCAGCACAGCGACAGTCAAGGCGCCGACTGCAACTCGCGCACCCAGCTTCATAGATCTTCTCCCAGGAGACGTTCAATTTCTGCCAGGCGCGCCTGTCCTTCGGCCTGCGCCTTGATCTGCTCCTGTCTGGCCTGGCGAATCTGCCGCTGGGCATCGAGTAGCGTCGCAAAGTCCAGCTTGCCGTTTTCATAGCCGGCGAGGGCGGCCTTGTAAGTCAGGTCGGCCTCGGGGAGCAGATCGTTGGTGGCCAGGGCTTCGATACGACGCGCCGCGTCGATGCCGACAAGGTTCTCTGCCAGTTCGGCGAGCACCTGGTTGCTGCTTGCCTCCCGACGCGAGCGGGCGGCGGCCAGCATGGCTTCCGACTCGCGCTCCTGCGAACGACGCGCGGACTGCTGCAGGGGGATGTTCATTTCGACCATCACTTCCCATTCCCTGACCGCACTCTGGTACTGGATCGGCCCGGCGCCGATGGTGAAATCGGGGTAGCGGTTCCGGTAGGCGAGTTCCCGGCTTTTTTCTGCCGCCTTGAGTTTGCTGCCTTCAGACGCCAGCACCGGGTTACGGGCGCGCACACGCTCCGCCAGCGTGGCGTAGTCGAGCCGCGCGGGTGCTGGTAGCGGACGGAGCCTTTCCGGTTCGGCCAGGGGTGCCTCGGGGGGGCGTGCCAGCAAGGCATTCAGGCGGGTGTGCAGGTGATGTTGCTCGGTTTCAAGGGTCACCAGTTCACTGCGCAGCCGGGTCTGCTCGACCTGGGCACGAATGACGTCCTGCAGGGCCGCGAGGCCGCCGCTGTAGCGTGCCTGTGCGATCCTTTCGAGGCGCCGCATCAGGTCGAGTATTTCGCGCGTCAGGCGCTCGTTCCGATGGACGTAATACCACTGCGCGTAGATCGTCTTGATCCTGGCCGCGATGTCCGACCAGGTGCCCAGGGCGCGGCCCCTGGCGCTTTCCCCTTCGAGTTCGGCCACTTCGCGCTTGAGGTCGCGCTTGCCAAACCATGGGATGTCCTGCGACAACAGGTAACGCGTGCTACCGACGCGGCTAGGCGAGAGCGTCGCGTTCTGGTCTCCGGACTTGGTGATGTCCCGTAGTTCCATCCTGAACTTGGGATCGGGCAGGGCGCCCGCCGGCGTCACGCGTTCGGCCGCCGCGTCCGCTTCCGCCTGCATGGCGGCGTATTCCGGATTGCGGTCCCGGGCGAATTCGAGCAGGCTCTCAACCGTACGGCCGATGGCAAGCTCCTGCGACAGAGCGGGTGCCGCCAGACCCAGCATCAACCACAAGGCAAACTTCCCCGTGGGTGTGACTCCTCGCATGCAACCTCCTAACAATGCAGATTAGGTATTCTGGCAGCGTAGCCTACTACGTTTGGCGCCGCGCGATACCGGCGACAGAGATCATCCAGCCGGGGATCGCAGATGGTATTGCTGATGTCGCGCAAGCGCACAGGCGGCCATTCCCCGGTACATATTACCTATCTCTTCTCTCCGGGCAGACTAGTGTTGGGCGAATAGTTTGCTCGTACCGTCGGGCAGGAGAGCATGAAGGCGGAGTGTCATGGCTGCTTTTCCTGGGGAATCGGATGGGTACAGTTTGAATGGCATAGCCCAACAGAAAGCTGACTGAAAAATTACATTTCTGTAATCCTTTGCTCTGCCTGCGCAGAACTCTGACTCGTGCATGGCCGGACTCGTCCTCTTCGCAGTTTGTATGCTCTCGCCAGACCCCTGGGAAGCTGACTTGCGCATTACATTCTCGTAATCTTCAAGGAAAGGCCATCGGGCCGGCGCAGAATTGCACGAATCCACAAGCCCGACGAAGGAGCACATTGATGAAAATCCTGATCGTTGAGGATGAACTGAAAACCGGGAGTTATCTGAAGCAGGGTTTGGCTGAAGCGGGTTTTGGCGTTGATCTGGTCCAGGACGGCGACGATGGCCTCCACTACGCACTGACCAATGCCTACGACCTGGTGATTCTGGACGTGATGCTACCCGGGATCGACGGCTGGGCGGTGCTTCAGGGCATCCGTAAATCCGGCAGGGACATGCCGGTTCTGTTCCTGACCGCCCGCGATCAGGTCGAAGACCGGGTGCGCGGCCTGGAATCGGGCGCCGACGACTATCTGGTGAAGCCGTTCGCCTTTTCTGAACTGCTGGCGCGGGTGCGGACCCTGCTGCGACGGGGCGGCAAGAGCACGGAATCGGAATTCCTGCGGGCAGCCAACCTTGAACTCGACCTGATGCGGCGACGGGTCAGCCGTTCCGGCAAGCGCATCGACCTCACGGCCAAGGAGTTCGCCCTGCTGGAACTGCTGCTGCGCCGGCAGGGCGAGGTACTGCCCCGGTCGCTGATCGCCTCGCAGATCTGGGACATGAATTTCGATAGTGACACCAACGTGATCGAGGTCGCGGTCCGGCGTCTTCGAGCAAAAATGGACGATGGTTTCGAGCCGAAACTGATCCGTACCGTACGCGGCATGGGTTATGTGCTGGAGGCGACCGGGTGCGACTGAGCGGGCACAAGTCAATGACCTTCCGGCTGACGATGCTCTTTGCGTTGTCGTCGACGGTGGTTTTGCTGCTGTTGGGCTATTTGATTGCCGGTTCGCTGGAGCGACATTTCGAAGAGCAGGACATGGAAGTGCTCACGGGCAAACTGAAACTCGCTCAACACACCCTCGAGAAGGTTCGTTCGGCAGTGGATCTGGAGGTTCTTACACAGCAACTGGATGATTCCCTCGTCGGTCACCATGGCCTGGAATTGGTCGTCGTGGCGCCGGAAGGACAGATCCTGTTTGCCACGAGTGGCGCCGAATTCCCCCAGTCGCTGCTCGACAGTCGCGTTTGGGTGGCTTCGGCACGCCCCACAGTCTGGACGACTAGGGATAAGCAGCCTCTGCGTGGGATTTCCGCCTTGGCCAGAACGGGGATCAAGGACGCTCAACCGGTCATCGTGGCCGTCGCCACCGACATTTCACACCACGAGCATTTCATGAGCTCGTTCAGGATGACGCTCTGGTCGTTTGTGGCCCTGGCCGCCCTGCTGACCGGCTTCCTTGGCTGGCTTGCCGTTCGCCGCGGACTTGCACCGTTGCAGGCGATCAGACGTGAAGCGGCGGGAATTACAGCGCATCGACTGCACTCCCGGCTTTCTGCCGACTCTGTTCCTGCCGAATTGGCGGAGTTGGCCGAGACGCTGAACGAGATGTTGGCTCGACTGGAGGATTCGTTCCGACGGCTGTCGGATTTTTCGTCGGACATTGCCCATGAATTGCGAACCCCGGTCACCAACTTGCTGACGCAGACCCAGGTCACCTTGTCAAAGGCGAGGGCGTCCGATGAGTACTGCGACGTGCTGGCTTCCAATGCGGAGGAACTCGAGCGCCTGTCGCGAATGATTGCCGATATGCTGTTTCTTGCGAGGTCCGACAACGATCTGGTGATTCCCGATCGCAAACCGCTCGACCTGATTGACGAAGTAAAGGGCTTGTTCGAGTTTTACGAGGCCCTTGCCGAAGAAAAATCGATCGTGCTCACCTGCTCCGGCAGGGGCGTCGTTTCGGGAGACCGGCTGATGTTGCGCCGGGCGATCAGCAATCTGCTTTCGAATGCTCTGCGCCACACGCCTGCGGGGGGTCGCATAGTCGTCCGTGTCGATGATACGGGCGATTCGGCTGTGACCTTGTCGGTAGAGAATTCCGGTGACACCGTTGCGCGCGAACACCTGCCTCGACTGTTCGACCGCTTCTATCGGGTGGACTCTTCCCGGCAGAGGTCGAGCGAGGGAGCCGGGCTTGGCCTGGCCATCACGCGCTCCATCTTGCGCGCTCACGGAGGGGATGCCGTCATTCGTTCCGAGCGTGGCGTGACCGTGTGTGAGCTGGTCTTCCCCGTCCGATCGTTGAGCTTCCTGCAGAGGAATCCTGGAGGCTCTCAAGGCTTGTGAGCGTTGTGCCCATCGGCGATAGCGTGGGTCAGTGGCGTAAACCGCGCCTGTTCTGTTCTCCTGTCGGCGAAGGTGATTGACACGACGACCTTCATCTGCGGATCCGACGCGTACTTCCCGACACCCGTCAGCCGGTTGTCGCCGGCCGGCACCAGCGGCACCGATATCTTCGCTTTTTCAGCCAGGATCGTTGCCGTACCGCTGGCGCCCGCCGCGGCAACCTTTTTCCCGTCATGGTCAGTGAGATAGACGCTGACCGGGTGGTCTCTGGCCTGCTTGCTGTCCCTGGCGACGACCAGTTCGAAGTGGTAAGCACCGGCCATGCGCATTTGGCCGCCATTGGGTCCGGCGAGTTTGTCGAGCATGGCATCGTCATGGGCGAAAGCGCCGTTACCGACGGACACTAGAGCCGCCACCAGGGTCAGGGGGGAAATCAGGGTGCGTTGCATGGGTTTTTCCTCACGGGACAGGGTCAAAAGGACTCTTTCGCTTTCTCGGCCAACAAGCGCTGCAGCGGTTTTTCGCCGAACAGCCAGAACATGACCGGCGTCAGCAGTGTGTCGAGCAGGGTGGAACTGATCAGTCCGCCAAAAATCACCACCGCCACCGGGTGCAGGATCTCCTTGCCAGGCGCGTCGGCGGCGAGCAGTAGCGGCGTCAGGGCGAAGGCGGCGACCAGGGCGGTCATCAACACCGGCGTCAGCCGCTCCAGCGAGCCGCGCACGATCATCTTTCGCCCGAATACCTCGTCCTCAAAGGCGCACAGGTTGATGTAGTGGCTGATCTTGAGAATGCCGTTGCGGGTGGCGATGCCGGTCAGCGTGACAAAGCCGACCAGCGCGGCCACCGACAGCGGTTGGCCGGAGATCCACAAGGCCACGACCGACCCGACCAGCGCCAGTGGCACGTTGCCCATGACGATGGCCGTCAGGATTGCCGAACGGTAGCGGCTGTAGAGGACCAGGTAGATCATGGCCAGCGAGACCAGCGCCAGTACCGCAATCAGCCTGGTGGCCTCCTCCTGCGCCTGGAACTGCCCCTCCAGGAGAGGGAAATAGCCCTCCGGCATCGGTTGGCGGTCGATTTCCGCGCGGATCTCGGCAATGATGCGGCTCATGTCGGAACCATCGCTGTTGGCCGAGATGACGATGCGCCGGCGCGTGTTCTCCCGGCCGATCTGGTTCGGGCCGTCGCCATCCTCGATCGTCGCGAGGCTGGAGAGCGGCACCCGACCGGTCGGTGTCTCGATCAGCAGGTTCTCCAGGCCGCGCTCGCCGCGGGCTTCGTCCGGCAGGCGTAGGCTGAGGTCGAAGCGACGATTGCCTTCCAGGACCTGGCCAACGCGTTCGCCGGCCAGCAACTGTTCGAGCCGTAGCAGCAGCTCGCCGGAGGTGACGCCGTAGCGCGCGGCGGCGGCGTAGTCGACGCGGATCTTGTACTGCGGGATCAGGACCTGCTTTTCGATCTGCAGATCGGTAATCCCGGGGATCCTGGCCAATCGCTCCCTGAAGTCGCTGGCCAGCCCGCGCAGGGTATCCAGGTCGTCACCGAAGATCTTCAGCGCAATCTGCGCCCGCACACCCGAAAGCAGATGGTCGAGGCGGTGCGAAATCGGCTGTCCCACACTGACCACCGCTGGCAGGCCGGAGAGGCGCTGGCGAAGGTCGGCGATGATCACCTCGCGGCCTCGTTCCGAGGCTTTCAGGTCGACCTCGATCTCCGAAGAATGGACGCCTTCGGCGTGTTCGTCCAGTTCGGCCCGACCGGTCCGGCGGCCAACTTCGGTGACTTCCGGCACTGTCAGCAAGAGCTTCTCCGCCTGCGTGCCGATGCGATTTGCCTCGCTGAGCGAGGTGCCGGGGTTGAGCAGCACACTGACCGTCAGGGTGCCTTCGTTGAACGGCGGCAGGAAGGATTTCGGGAAGAAGGGGATCGATGCCAGCGCCAGTGCGACGGTGATCGCCGCACCGGCCAGCAGCACTCGGCCACGATCAAAGGACCAGTTGAGCAGGCGTTCGTCCCACGCCTTGAGTTTCTTGACCAGGGCACTGTCGCCATGATCGATGTGCTTCATTTTCGGCAAAAGGTAGTAGCACAGCACCGGGGTGATGGTCATTGCCACCGCCATGCTGGCCAGGATGGAAACGATATAGGCCACGCCGAGCGGCGTGAACAGCCGGCCCTCGATACCCGGCAGGGCGAACAGCGGAATGAACACCAGCACGACGATCAAGGTCGCATAGACCACCCCGGTGCGGACTTCCTTCGAGGCGGCAGCGATCACTTCGAGCGCCGACCGGGGATTGGGCAAACTCCGGTTTTCGCGCAGGCGACGCAAGACGTTTTCGACATCGACCACCGCATCATCAACCAGTTCGCCGATGGCGATGGCCAGACCGCCAAGCGTCATGGTGTTGATCGACAGGCCGAAGTAGTGGAAGACCAGCGCCGTGATCAGCAGGGAGACCGGGATGGCGGTCAGCGAAATGAAGGTCGTGCGGAAATTGGCCAGGAACAGGAAGAGGATGATGGCGACGATGATCGCGCCGTCGCGCAGCGCTTCCTCGACGTTATTGACCGACGCTTCGATGAAATTGGCCTGCTTGAAGAGGAACTGCGGTCTTTCGACCCCTTGCGGCAGACGCTTGCCCATCTCCGCCAGGGCTTCTTCGATGGCGCGCGTCAAGGTCACCGAGTCCGCCGTCGGTTGCTTCTGTACCGAGAGAATGACTGCCGGCTTGCCCTGGAAACTGCCATCGCCGCGCTTGATGGCCGGCGCGAAGCTCACCGAGGCGACCTGGTGGAGCAGGATCACTTGCCCCTTGCGCGTCGCCACCGGCTGGTTCTGCAGGTCTTCCAGCCGGCTGCTGCGGCCGATGTTGCGGATCAGGTATTCGCGTCCGCCGGCATCGACGAAGCCGCCGGCCGTGTTGCCGCCGAAGTTTTTCAGCGCCGCTTCCAGTTCGCTCAGTGTCACTGCCAGCGCCTGCAGGCGCGCCGGATCGGGTTCAACGCGGTACTGCTTGACCTGGCCACCGATGGCAATGACCTGCGCGACGCCGGGAATGGTCAGCAGGCGCGGGCGAATGACCCAGTCGGCGTATTCCCGGACCTGCATCGGGCTAACTTTGTCGGGGTCGGCGGGCAGGGCGATGAGCAGGATCTCGCCCATGATCGACGAGATCGGCCCCATCTGTGGAACGATGCCCTCGGGCAATTGTTCGCGCACCAAGTTGAGACGTTCGGCGATCTGCTGGCGGTTGCGGTAAATCTCGCTTCCCCAAACGAACTCGACATACACCACCGACAGGCCGATACCGGACACGGAGCGCACGCGCGTCACACCGGACATCCCGTTCATCGCCGACTCGATGGGGAAAGTGATCAACTGCTCGACCTCTTCCGGCGCCATGCCGCCGGCTTCGGTCATCAGCGTGACCATCGGCTTGTTGAGGTCGGGGAAGACGTCCACCGGCATCTTGCGCACGGTCAGGGCGCCATAAATGATCAACAGCAACGCCACGCCGAGCACGATCAGGCGTTGCCTGAGGCTGGTCGTGATGATGAAATCGAACACGGCGCCCCCTCAGCGAATCTGGGAAAGCGATGCGGCGCCCTGCACGACGACCCGCTCGCCGCCGCTCAGCCCCTCGGTCACGGCCACGGTATGACCGTCCACCGGCACGATCCTGACCTTGCGCGAGACAAAGCGCTCGGCGCTGGTATGCAGCCAAACCACCGATTCATTGGCCGCATTGCGCACCACGGCACCGATGGGAACGGCGACGCCGGACTGGCGCTCCCGAGTCTGGGCCAGTACCTTGAGTGTCTGGCCGACCGCAAGCGCCGGCAACTCACCGCTCTTCGGCAATTCGACACGGAACAGGACCGGCATCGCCTGCTCCCTGAGGCTGCGCCCGATGCCGACGAAGGCCAGATCGACAACGCCGCCGGCCACCGGCGCGCTGGCCCCGGCCAGTCCGGCGAGCAGCAGCGGGTCGTAGGCCAGTGCCTCGACCGCCAGGCGCTGTGGATCGATCACCTCGAAGACCACCTCCCGCGCATCGACGACCTGACCCACGACGGCGTTGGCGGCGCTGACGACACCGCTGACCGGCGCCACCAGCGCTTCACGACCGAGGCTGCCGATGACCGCGGCTTTTCGCTTCTTGAAGGCGGCGAGTTCGATCTGCGCCTGCTCGACATCCTTCTGCGGAACGCTGCCTTCCAGTTGCCTGAGGCGTGCGACGCGGCGTTCGAGGATGGCTTCCTGAGCGGCGATTTCGGCCAGCGCCGCCTGCTGCGAACCACGTTCGATGGCGCTGGACGCCGGCTGCAGCCAGGCGAGAACTTGCCCTTTGCCGACCCGCTGGCCGAGTACCGCGAGTCCCTTCGGGCCGGCCTCGATGCGCCCGCTCTGGAAAGTCTGCACGCGTCCGCCGGCATTGGGGTCGCCGACGACGCGGCCATTGAGTTCGACGGTGCGGGGAAACTCCCCTGTGCGTGCCACCTGGGTGCGCAGCGCCAATTGCCGTTGGGCCGATTTCGGCACGAAAACGGAGCCATCCGGCAAGCGCAAGGCGGGCTCGACAAAGGTCACCTGTCCCTGGGCGTCGACTGCGTTGACTGCGGCGACCGCCGCCGGAGCCGGGGTGGATTTCTTCTCGTCGCCATGGTCCTCGCCGGCGTGCGCCCAGACCTGCTGAACCGTGAGAACACCAACCAACAGCAGGACAAGAGCGTGACGGCCTGAAGTGGGGTAATCAGACATGGTGAATGGCCCTTTCTCTTGCTCGGCGACGCAGGCGACGCGCGACCAGGCCGCCGGAGAGCAGTAGCAGCGAAATCCCTGCGAGGAGCCACCACGGGCGTTTGGTATTTTCCTTTGCGGACGCTGCCGCCGGGACTTCTCCCACCTCCAGAGTGACGGAGAGCAGATCCACGATTTCCCCTGCCTGAATCGTCAGCGTCAGGGGGTGTTTGCCGGCCTGGGCGAGGGCGGCGGCGGGCAATTGATAGACCCCGTCGGCCATCGCGGTGGCAACGCCCTTGATTCCTGACCCATCGACTTCGATCTGCGCGCCCTGAACGGGCACATTGTCGCTGGCGCGGTCGACATAGATGAGCAGATTCTTGTCGGCGAGCAGACCGACGATTTCCACGTCCTCGTTGCGCACCTCGAAGCGTGTCGCCAACCGGACATCCGTGGGTTTCGCGGCGGCCCCGTGGTCATGGCCTTCGTGGGCGATGACCGGCGCAGACAGGGAAAACAGTGCAAGCAGAATGGCCGCAACACAACGAGCGGCCCAGGTCGGGAGGAAGAATGGTTGGGTCATGGCGTGATTCCTCGAGCCTGGTTCAGATTGGCCTGCGCGGCGGAAAGTCGGGAACGGCTGCGGACCCCTTCGATGCGCGCCTCGGTGGTCTGGGACTGGGCGCGCAGCAGCTCGACGAGCGAGGTTTCGCCAAGCTCGAACGCGCGGCGCATGAGTGTCAGGCGCTCCGCCGCGGCTTGCTCGCGCTCGACCGCCAGCGCCGCACCGAGCACCGCCGATTCGAGCTGCGCCTCGGCTTCGAGCACCTCGGCCTCGACTTCGGCGACGAGCCGCCGGTAGCGGGCCTCGGCCTCGATCAGGGCGGTGTTGGCGCTGGCCATCAGGGGCGCATGGCGCGCTTCGACGGCGAGCGGGATGCTGATGGCAAAACCAATGCTGTCGCGCGGGGTAGCACCGGACAGCTCACGATCGCGGCGATAGAGCACTCCGACACTCGGCGCCTCGCGGCGTGACTCCTGCGCCAGTTTGCGGGCAGCGCGGGCGCGCTCGATAACGGCCTGGCCGGCGGCGACGCGGGGATCGACCGGCCGACTGTCTGCCCTCGCGACCGGCTCCTGCGGATCGTCCGGCAGCCGGTCGCTGCCGGTCAGCAGCCGGTAGCGTTGCAGGCTGCGTACCACCCCGAGTTGCGCGTCGGCAGCGGCGGCGCGCGCACTGGCGGTTTCCTGCCGGGCAAGCAGCAGGTCGGAGCGGGCAATTTCTCCGACCTTGAGCCGCCTGCCGACATCGGCTTCGAGTCCGAGCGCGGTTTGCAGGCGTTCTGCGGCAACCTCGGCTTCACTCCTGGCGATGATCAGCGTCCACAACGCCCGGCGCAGTTCACCGGCCACGGCCAATCGTGCCGCCTGGATGTCGCCTTCGTTCTCGCCGCCTTCGGCCTCGGCCAGGCTTCGGCGCGCGGCCTTTTGTCCGGGCAGCCAGAGCGGAACGGAAACGCCGATTTCGCTCTCCTGGTTGCCGAGATCGCTGTTCCAGCGGTCGGTCCGGTGAAAAGCATCAACTTTCGGGGCGGCAGGAAACCAGGATTCGGCCACCGATCGGCTGGCGGCGACTTCGTCCCGTTTCGCCTCTGCCGTCCGCCCCTGGGGGGAATTCGCCCACGCTTTCTCGAACACCTCGCGCAAGGTTTCCGCCCGCGCGGAAGCTGCCGTAACGCAAAGCAACACGCTCAGGAGCTTGACTGCAAGCCGTGCCTTCAACATTCGCTGCGGATTGCATTGCATCGGAATCGCCCATCGTGAATCACTGATGGACGCGATGTTGCCCGACACTGACCAACAGAAAGCTGACTGAAGAATTACAAATTTGTAATCCGCGTCGCCTGGGGGTGACTCGGCGGTCTTCCTCTGGTGTCGGTCCCTGGCTTGCCATCGACCGAAGCTTCGACTTCGATCAAACCGGTATTTCAACCCCATCTCCGCCTCATACGCCCGCCGCTCCGACCCGTCATCCTGCTTGACGCACGTGCGATACCTCAATTCGCCCGGCCTCAAGCCACAAACTGCCGTCCTGTACGGCAACTCGCTCCATTCTCGACACCGCTTGCTGTACAAACCACTCCAGGAGTCGCATACAGCGGTTTAGACAATAACGGATAGGCCACGGGATCATGGACAGGCAGGTAGGCGTCTCTCGCACCCTGGGCACGCCGGTGCGCAATCCTCTAAAATGAACAAAGACGGAGGAATACAAAGGATGCAACCGATGCGCAAACGCCTGCTGGCAGGGCTGGCGGTGTTCCTGTTCATGCTCGCGGTCGTCGCTTCCGTCGCCGCCCTGTTGCTGGCCGGCGAGCCCGACGGGGGTGCTGGCGGCGGGGCTCTCGCGGACAGATTGGTCAAGCTGATACCGGTGCTCCTGATTGCCTCGGGAACGGCGTGCTGGGTATTGGTCAGAATCGATGCGCTTTATATTCAGGCGCCATTGCGCATGGCGGAACAGCTTGCCGCAACGCTGCCGCACACCGGCTTGAGAGTGGGGCGCTACGAGGCTCCCGAACTCGAGCAGTTGGCGCAGACGGCCAATCAGCTGCTCGCCCAGCGCGAAGCGGAGCATGATGATGTCGCCGAGCGCGTCCGCGCAACACAGGCATCGCTCGAGGAGGAGCGCAGCCGGTTGAGCGCGCTGATGGCTGACCTCAGCCAGAGTGTCGTCGTCTGCAATCTGGATGGTCGCGTGCTCCTCTACAATCAACGGGCAAAGCAGGAACTCGCAACGGGGCCGAACGGGGAAAAGACCGAGTCGCTCGGCCTTGGACGTTCTATTTATGGAGTCTTTGATCGCGCGGTCATCGGGTATGCGATTGCCCGCCTGCAGCAAGCCCGCTCGGAAGCGGGTTCCGGGCAAGCAAGGAGAGTCGTCGGCTCGACGCACTTTGTTACCGGGACTGCCACCGGTCGTTTGCTGCGTGCTCACATGTCTCCGGTCCTGGGTGATCCGGGTCGGCATCCTGCCGAATGCGAAGCGCTCCAGATGACCGGTTTCGTCCTCGTTCTCGATGACGTGACGACAACCAACGAGCGCCATACGCGTCGCGACGCGGTGATTCAGTCACTGATCGAAGGATGCCGCGGGCCGTTGGGCAGTGTTCGCGCCGCGGCCGAGATGGTCTGCGATTTCCCGGACATGTTGAGCGAACAGAAGGACCGCTTCATGCGCGCGATACGCGACGAAGCGACCGCCCTGTCGACGCAGTTCGAGCAGGCGGCCCGCGCGTTCTCGAACGACCTGCGCGAGCGCTGGGTGCTGGAGGAGATCAGCGGTGCGGAAATTCTCCTGGCAACGGCTGGCGGTATCCAGGAGGAGCGCGGTGGCGAGCGACCGCCACTGGCCGTCAAGACCGAGCACGTGGAAAAGGGTCTGTGGCTACGCGTGGACAGTTTCGCCTTGCTGCAGGCGCTGCGTTACCTGGCCCTCCGCCTGCAGGACGAGTACCAGATTCGCGAAGTGCGTCTGTCGCTGACGCGCAGCGGACACCTGGCCCAACTCGACCTGTCGTGGCCCGGCACCTTCATGAACAACGAAACGGCGATGAGCTGGTTGCAGGATCCGATGAAAGTCCCGGGCAAGGCAGCTTCACTGAGTGTGAGCGATGTCATCGAGCGCTGCAATGGCGACATCTGGTTTCAGCGCGAAAGGGTGTCCCATCGCGCTTTTTTCAGGAGCGTATTGCCGATGGCAGTGGCACCCGGGAATCTGCCCATGCCGATGATCGCGGCAACGGCGGGAGAGCGTCCGGAGTTCTACGATTTTGATCTGTTTGGTTGGTCGGCTAGCAGTCATGAGCTCGATGACCGGCCACTCAGCGAACTCGCTTACACGGTTTTCGATACCGAGACGACCGGTCTGCACCCATCCCAAGGCGACGAGATCATCCAGATCGGCGCGACGCGAATCGTCAACCGCCGCCTCCTGCGGTACGAGTGCTTCGACCAACTGGTCAAGCCACAGGTGCGCCTTTCACCAGGATCGATCGAGGTGCACGGCCTTACGCGAGAACTGCTGGCTGGCCAGCCGAGCATCGACGCTGTCCTGCCCAGATTCCACGCCTTCTGTGCCGATACCGTACTGGTCGGCCACAACGCGGCTTTCGACATGCGCTTCCTGCAACTCCAGGAGAAGCGGACTGGCGTGCGTTTCGAGCAGCCGGTGCTCGATACCTTGTTGCTTTCCTCCATCCTTCACCCGAATCAGGCGACGCACCAGCTCGAAGCGATTGCCGAGCGCTTCGGGGTGCCAGTGCTTGGACGGCACACGGCGCTCGGCGACGCGATAGTGACTGCTGAGATCTTCCTGAAAATGCTGCCGCTACTTGCCGAGATGGGGGTGAAGACTCTGCGTCAGGCGCGCGAAGCAAGTCAGAGGAGCTACCAGGCGCGGATCAGGTACTGAGGCTTGAGGCTACACGCTCCATGGCCTCTGCCGTGAGCCTACTGAAAAAGCTCCTCCGCGCAAATTGCTCCGCTTGGCGGCGGTGCACTCGTTAGGGCGGATCGCTTCGGCCGGAGCGAGTTCGATCTGCTCGCCGCGGCGCGGATTATGGTCCGCGCCGACAGGTTGCGTCTGGTGAGTGTCTCAGTTTTGCATCGGTGACCAGGAGAAATCGCTGAAAGTTGCCAATCAAGGTTGACAACGCCCCGGCGAGGGAGACAACAATAGCTTGACCTTACATGAAGTTAGCCGGTGTAGTTAAATCTGTTTTTAACTATTCTTGCGGCGGAACTCGTGCGGTCCGGCACAATCGTCCATTCAGGAATTGTGGTCCGACAGCGGTCGCCAGTGCGTTTTCTGGCCTGCCGGGGCCACGGCCACTCGCCTCGGTGGGAGTAAGCATGGATATGTCAGATGACCCTGCGCCCTGGTGCTTCCCCAGCCCGGCAGGTAGGTTTTCGAATCCGGATTTCTCGGAGACGGACTTTCTTCACACGCAGCTTGCCGTAATCGCGGCGTATGTGGAGCGATTTCCTTGGGATGAGCGGGAGTTTCGCGCCCTGGCATGGATCGAAGCCAATGCCGGCCCGTATCGCCAGCAGTGGCAGGCACGGGCGGCGTCCAGGGGAGGGTACGTGCAATCCGCGAGTGGCCGCTGACACCGCCGGCAACCGGGGTCTGTTCTTCTCCGATCCGCTCAATATGGCGCCACGAATGTGAATGGCTCGGCTTTCCTGACGTATGCGCTCTGGTTGCTGCCGGTTTGCTATGGGTGCACAACACAATGCCGATGCCCACATCACGCAGGAACGATTCCTCAGCTTGTCGCAGGCGACACTCAGCGGGCAGCAGTCGATCATGGCTCGGAATTTGCGTCCGCTGCACGGTGGCATGCCAAGGGCAACCCGTTACCGGCGACGCTCCGGGCGCGCTTCGGTCGCGTGGTGGGGGAGAAAGTGTATCGGGGGTCGGCAGATCACTGGTCGGGTTGCCGATGGCTTGCTGCGGTATGGTGGCGGCATCGTCTGGCCGGTATCGAGAGGGGGCATCTAATCTCTGCCCTTGTCGGCTGGAAACCGTTGCCACTCGCCATGCGAACGCCCGCGAAATTGCGACAGGGGCGACGAAATCCTGCTGCGAATCCAAGAGAAAACCGGCTACTGCGAGCGCGGAGCTAGCCCGGAAAAACGCTGTCTTCGCCGTGGTGGCTAACTTCTGTACTTTATTGGAGGCGCGAGCGGGAGTCGAACCCACCTACACGGATTTGCAATCCGGTGCATAACCGCTTTGCTATCGCGCCGCGCCTACCTGACGACGGGTAGTGCTGCTGATTCCGCAAAGCCCGGGCGGCTCGGCAGAAAGGGTGGAGCGGGAAAAGAGTCTCGAACTCTCGACCTATACCTTGGCAAGGTATCGCTCTACCAACTGAGCTATTCCCGCGTGAAGCGAGTGCGCATTATAAAGGCCTGCCCATGGCTGTCAACGCCTTCCTGTGCCCGGGACCGTCCTATCAGCGCTTGCGGTCCTCTTCAATCAGGTAGGGCCAGGCCATCCGCATGTAGTAGCCCATTGACCATAGCGTCAGTACGGCCGCCACGTAGATCAGCCAGGTGCCGACCTGAAAGACGTCGACCCCACTCAGCGGTGCGTAGTAGAGCAGCATCGGGATGGCAATCATCTGTGCCGTGGTCTTGATCTTGCCAATCATCGATACCGCAACGCTCTTGTGGGCGCCAATGCGAGCCATCCATTCACGCAACGCAGAGATGGTGATCTCCCGGCCGATGATGATGGTGGCCAGAATGCCGTCGAGCCGGCCGATCTGCACCAGGACGATCAGTGCGGCGGCGACCATCAGCTTGTCAGCGACCGGGTCAAGAAAGGCCCCGAAAGCCGACGTCTGCTGCCAGCGTCGCGCGAGATAGCCGTCCAGCCAGTCGGTGATGGCAGCGACGACGAAAATCACCGTCGCCGCGAGGTCGCGCCCGATGCCCTGAACCCATGCTTCGGGGAGGTAATAGACGGCAATCAGTAGTGGGATCAGAATGATCCGCAGCCAGGTCAACAGAATCGGTATGTTCAGTGGCATCAATGCAAAGCCGCATAAATGTTTTCGGCCAGCTCCCGACTGATTCCAGGAACTGCTGTCAGTTGGTCAACGCCAGCATCCAAAATTCCCTGCAAACCGCCAAAGCGCGAGATCAGCGCCTTGCGCCGCTTGGGTCCGATGCCACTGATCTCTTCCAGGCGTGAGCTTCTCCCGGCCTTGCCACGCCGGGCGCGATGTCCGGAAACGGCAAAGCGATGCGCCTCGTCACGAACTTCCTGTATGAGATGCAGTGCGGGATCCTCCGGGCCCAATTGTAACGGCTCCCGGTCATCCGCGAAAAACAGTGTTTCCAGACCCGGTTTGCGCGCTTCTCCCTTGGCGACGCCGAGGAGCGGCAGGTGAGCGAGACCCAGTTCATTGAGCGCTGAAGCGGCCGCGCTCACCTGGCCGCTGCCACCATCGATCAGGACCAGGGTGGGCGCCACGCCTTCACCGGTGAGCAGCTTTTCGTAGCGGCGGAGGACCGCCTGCCGTATCGCGGCGTAATCGTCACCTGGCTGGATGTCCTGGATGTTGAACCGGCGATACTCGGACTTGCGCATGCCGCCCTGATAGACCACACAAGCCGCCACCGTCGACTCGCCTTGCGTGTGACTGATGTCGAAACACTCGATACGCGTCTCCTTGCCTGGCTCGATTTCGAGCTCGAGGGCGTGGCACAGTGCTTCAACTCGCTCGCCCTGCCGGGACAGAGCACTGCGCCGTGCGGTCATTGCCAGACGTGCGTTCTGTTCAGCCATCTCGACCCAGATGCGCTGCATGGTGAACCGGGCCACGCCGACCTTGACCGGCTGCGCAGCCAGTACGCTGAGCGCATCGGCGATCTCGCCATCAGCCAGCGGCAAATTGACCAGGATCCGCGGTGGTATCGGGTGTGCGAGATAATGCTGACAGAGAAAGGCCGATAAGGCTTCCAGCGCTGACGAATCAGCACCATTGGCAGGGAACTGTGGTCGATCCCCGAGATGCCGGCCACCGCGCACCATTGCCAGGTTAACGCAGAGCAGGCCGCCATCTTCGACCGCGGCCACGATGTCTACATCGCCATCCTTGTCGCTCTCGACGTACTGCCTTTCCTGCACCTGCCGCAAGGACTGGATCTGGTCGCGATAGACGGCCGCCTGCTCGAAAGCGAGTTTCTCTGCCGCCTGATCCATGGCGGCGGTCAGGCTGCCAATCACGTCCTGCTGCCGGCCATGGAGAAACATCATCGCCATCTCGACATCCAGCGCATAGCGTGCCGGCTCGATGAGTCCAACGCAGGGTCCCGAGCAGCGCCTGATCTGGTGTAGCAGACACGGCCGCGAACGGTTGTTGAATACCGAGTTCTCGCAGGTGCGCAGACGAAACATCTTCTGCAGCAGATGGATGCTTTCGCGCACCGCCACCGATGATGGAAACGGACCGAAGTAGTCGGCCCGTCGGTCGGTGGCGCCCCGGAAGAAAGCCAGCCGCGGGTAGCTGTCGTGGGTCAGGACGATATAGGGGTAGGACTTGTCATCGCGGAAGAGGATGTTGTAGCGCGGAGACAGGCTCTTGATCAGATTGTTTTCAAGCAGCAGCGCCTCGGCCTCGGAGCGCGTCACCGTCGTCTCGACCCTGGCGATCTGTGCCACCATCAGCGCGATGCGCGGGCTCGGGTGGCTTTCCCGAAAGTATGAGGCGAGCCGTTTCCTGAGGTTCTTGGCCTTGCCGACGTAGAGCACCTGGTCGTCGCCATCGAGCATGCGATAGACCCCGGGCAACTCGGTCAGGGTGGCAAGCAGGGATTTTGCGTCGAAAGGTTCGCTCAAGGGTTCTCTCATCAGCGCTCGCGGCAGCCGTAGGCTGACGTAGGATATGGACTTCGATCTTATCACGCCCACCTACACTGTCCGTGTCAGCCACTGTCCCCCGACCCGACTGGGATGTCTTCTGCAAGGTCATCGACAACCTCGGCGATATCGGGGTCTGCTGGCGGATCGCCCGGCAACTGGCGACCGAGCACGGGTTGCGCGTGCGCCTGTGGGTCGACGACCTCGATCGCTTCAGGCTGCTTTGCCCGCAACTGGATCCGACGCCGCCGATCCAGCGCCTGCAGGGAGTCGAGGTTCGCCACTGGGATGACCATTTCCCGCTGGTAACTCCGGCCTGGGTCGTGCTGGAAACCTTTGCCTGCCGGATTCCGGATGCCTTCATCGAGCAGATGGCGCACCTGACGCCACCCCCGGTGTGGATCAATCTGGACTACCTGAGCGCCGAGGGGTGGGTTGCCCGCTTTCATGCGCAGGCTTCGCCGCACCCCTACCTGCCGCTCACCAAGTATTTCTTCTTCCCGGGCTTCGCGACCGATACCGGTGGTCTGCTGCGCGAGCAGGATTTGCGCGATCGTCGGGCAGCGTTTCTTGCCAGCGCCGATCTGCAGTGCGACTGGTGGCGCCAGATCGGCCTGGCGCGGCCGCTCCCCGGCACGCTGCTGATCTCCTTGTTCGCCTATGAGAACCCGGCCATCAGTGATCTGCTGCACGCCTGGGAGGTCTCCGATCGGCCCGTCTGTTGTCTGGTGCCCTGGCCATGCCGGCTGCCGGCAATCGAGGCTTTTGCCGGGCAACCGCTCAAGGTGGGCGACGTCGTCCGCCGCGGGGCGCTGGAGATCCGCCTGCTGCCATTCGTCGAACAAAGCCGCTATGACCGGATGCTGTGGCTTTGCGATCTCAACTTCGTTCGCGGCGAGGATTCCTTCGTCCGCGCTCAATGGGCGGCGCGGCCACTGGTCTGGCAGATTTACCCGCAAGCGGACTTCGCGCACGTGGTCAAGCTCGACGCCTTCCTGGATCTTTATTGCGCTGCGCTGCCGCCGACGGCAGGCTGCCTGCTGCGGCAGTTCTGGCAGGCCTGGAATGCCGGCAGGGTCGAAAGGGCGCTTTGGACAAGGCTGGCCGCCGGGCTGCCGGGGCTGCACGAACACGCGATGCGCTGGGATGAGGAGCTCGCGCTGCAGGATGATCTGCTCAGCCGGCTGCTTGGCTTCAGCGCTTCCAAGCTATAATCTCCCACTTATCGCAATCCGTTTTCTCGAAAGCCACATGAAAACCGCACAAGAGCTTCGCCCAGGAAACGTCTTCATGGTCGGCCACAACCCGATGGTGGTTCTGAAGTCCGAATACGTCAAATCCGGACGTAACGCTTCGGTGGTCCGGATGAAGATGAAGAATCTTCTGACCGACTCGCCTGGAGAGGCGGTCTATCGTGCCGACGACAAGTTCGACGTCATTCAGCTCGAGCGCAAGGAGGTCAGCTACTCCTACTTCGCCGACCCTCTCTACGTCTTCATGGACGCCGACTATAACCCGCACGAAATTGAAGCCGACTGTATGGCTGACGCGCTCAACTACCTTGAAGACGGCATGCCCTGCCAGGCGATCTTCTACAACGGCAAGGCGATCTCGATCGAGTTGCCGACCAGCGTCGTGCGCGAGGTGGTCTACACCGAGCCCGCCGTCAAGGGCGACACCTCTGGCAAGGTCATGAAACCGGCCCGCATGGCCACCGGTTTCGAGCTGCCTGTCCCGGCCTTCATCGAAATGGGCGACCGGATCGAAATCGATACCCGCAGCAACGAATACCGCTGTCGCGTCCGCTAGTTGAACGGCAGCCGCCTGCGTCTGCGTCATTCAGCCACCGTTGCCTGTCTGCCTGTAGCCGATCTGGGCCTGACTGCAGATCTCGGGTTCTGAGGTCGGCTTGTCGCAGTATTCAGCGGGGACGAACCGGCTCGGCTCCCATCGGCTGGCGAAGTAGCTCAGGCGAGCAGGCGGGTAGCTGCTGCCACGCCATCCAGGTAGTTCGCGTCCTGTTGCAAACATTTCCAGTCGAGAGGCGGGGCGGAAAGTGACAGATGCTCGACCCGCTTGGCGCGCGCCGGATCCAGTAGCGGCTGCCAGTTGGCCAGCAGTTCGCCGACCGCATCCGGTGAGTTGCACACCAGCAGCAGGTCGCACCCCGCTTCCCACGATGCCGTACAGCGCTCGATGATGCCGCCGGCGAAACCGGCGCCGGCCATCGACAGATCGTCGCTGAAGATGACGCCAGCGAAGTGCAGTTCAGCCCGCAGCATGTCCAGCCAGAAGCGGGAGAAGCCGGCTGGACGGGCGTCCACCAGCCGGTAGATCACGTGCGCCGGCATCACTGCGTCCAGCTTCAACTGGCGGTAGGGCTCGATGTCTGGCGCCAGTTCGTCGAGTCGGCGCTCGTCCACCGGCAGGTCGACGTGCGAGTCGGCTTCGACCCAGCCATGCCCCGGGAAATGCTTGCCGCAAGCGGCCATGCCGGCGCTGTGCAGGCCTTCGATCAGCGCGCCTGCCAACTGGATGACCGCCAGCGGATCGCCGTGAAACGAACGGTCGCCGATAACGCTGCTGCGTCCCCAGTCGAGATCGAGCACCGGTGTGAACGACAGATCAACGCCGCAGGCGCGCAGTTCGGCGGCCAGGACGTAACCGATCCGGCGCGCGGCAAGCAGTGCCACCACCGGTTGCTGGTCCCACAACTCGCCGAGGCGACGCATTGCCGGCAGGCGCGTGAAACCCGTCCGGCAGCGCTGGACCCGACCCCCCTCGTGGTCGATGGCAATCGGCAGAGCCGGAGAACGCAGCGCATGCACTTCGGCCGTCAGATCCTCGAGTTGCTGCGGCGACTCGAAGTTGCGCCCGAAAAGGATCAGACCGCCGATCAACGGGTGGCACAAGCGCCCGCGTTCGAGATCGGACAACGCGAGCCCCGCGATGTCGATCATCAGCGGGCCGAGGGGGAGCTTCCGGCGAATGTTCATGTCTGTTCCAGAATGACGAAGGCGACTGCGAAGTCGTGCTCGTCGCTGATCGAGAGGTGGGCGACGAGACGGCGTTGGGCAAGATGGGTGGCGAGTGGGCCTGCGTACTCGAACAACGGCCGGCCGAGGGAATCGTGCCTGACACCGATGTTCGGCAGGGTGGCAGGTGCGACGAGACCAATGCCCATCGCCTTGCCCAACGCTTCCTTGGCAGCGAAACGCTTGGCGAGAAAGCGTGCCGGGTCACGTACGCCGACAAACTCGGCACATTCCCTCGGCGACAGAATTCTTGCCAGCGCCCGCTGACCATGCCGTTCGTACAGGCCGCCGAGGCGTGCGACGGCGACAATATCGGTTCCGATACCGGCAATCATTGCCGTGCAGGCCGTGCCAGCGACTGTGCCTGAGCCTCACGCAGCAGGCGCTTCATTTCGCGCACGGCTTCGCGCAAGCCGACAAAGATGGCCCGGCTGATGATCGCATGGCCGATGTGCAGCTCCCGGATGCCCGTCAGTTGCGCAACCGGCTGTACGTTGAAGTAGTTGAGCGCGTGGCCGGCATTGAAACGCATGCCGAGCTGACGGATAAGTTGGCCGGCAAGGCGGATACTCTCGAGTTCGGCTACCACCGCCCGACTTTCGGCATCCCGTCCCTGGGTATAGAAGGCATGGGCATAGGGACCGGTATGGATTTCGCATACGCGCGCGCCAATGCGTGCGGCGGCTTCCACCTGCGCCGGGTCCGCATCGATGAACACGCTGGTGACAATGCCCGCCTCGCTGAGCCGAGCCACCGACTGGCGAAGCCTGGCTTCTTGGGCCACGATGTCCAGCCCGCCCTCGGTCGTCACCTCATGGCGACCTTCGGGCACCAGCATCGCCATTTGCGGCTTGATCCGGCAGGCGATCGCAACCATCTCGTCGGTGGCCGCCATCTCGAGATTGAGCTTGATCTGCGCCAAGTCGCGAAGCTTCTCGACGTCGGCGTCCTGGATGTGTCGCCGGTCCTCCCGCAGGTGGATGGTGATGCCGTCGGCACCGCCGAGGTGTGCCTCAACCGCCGCCCACACCGGATCGGGCTCGTAGGTACAGCGTGCCTGGCGGATCGTCGCCACATGGTCAATATTGACGCCAAGTTCGATCATAGTTCCCGTAACTCCCTGAAGATCCGGCGGCTGGCCAGGGTCTTGCCGCCGGTGTAGTGGCCGATCAGCGTCCGCATCAGTTGCTTGGCCTCCGCCAGCGAGCGCGGATCGGAAAAATCCTCGCGTGCCAGGTCGATCAGGGTCCTGCCGCTGACCGAGAGAGTCGAGCTGCCGGGTGCCGGCAGTCGCACGGGCCCACGTTCGATCTCGTAAGCGTAATGCGCATCGAGGTCAACGGCGAGGCCGCTGGCATCCGTTTCGAGCGTCAGTCCGTAACCGAGCTCCTGCAGCAGGGCGCGCTCGAAGCAGCGCAGATCAGACTCCCGCGCACCCGCGGCAAAGCGGCGCAGAGTATCTGCATAGACCGAAAAAAGCCGCGAGTGGGCATCCTCGCGCGGCAGCAGGTGCATCAGCAGCTCGTTGAGGTAGTAGCCACAGAACAAGGATTTCCCGGCCAGCAGCGGCTGCCCCCCCTGCCACTCTGCCTTGAGCAGCGTCTGCACCTCACCGCGGCCTGCCCAACCGATTTCAAGCGGCTGAAAGGCCAGCAGGAGGCCGCGCAAGACCGATCGCGGTCGCCGCGCGCCGCGCGCGAGCAGGGCGACGCGGCCATGGTCGCGGGAGAAGACATCGACAATCAGGCTGGTTTCACTGTAAGGGTAAGCGTGCAGTACGAAAGCCGGCTGACCATCGACCTTGTGCCGCTGATTCACTTCCCGACTCGTTCGCCAGCCATCAGCGAATCCACTGCCTATTCGTAGCCGAGCGTCTTGAGCATTCGCTCATCATCCGCCCAGCCCGACTTGACCTTGACAAAGACTTCCAGGAACACCCGGCCGTCGAACAGACGTTCCATGTCCTGGCGCGCTTCGGAGGCAATCCGCTTGATGATCTCGCCGCCCCGGCCAATGATGATCGACTTGTGTCCCTCGCGATCGACCAGAATCGCTGCGCTGATGCGACGCAAGGCACCGTCGACAACGAATTTCTCGATCTCGACGGCGGCGGTGTAGGGCAACTCATCGCCAATCAGGCGGAAAAGCTTTTCCCGAATGAATTCGGCCGCGAGGAACCGCTCACTCCGGTCAGTGATATCGTCCTCGGGAAACAGCAGTTCACTGTTCGGCAGGTACTTGCGCGTCTCCGTGAGCAAGGCTTCAAGCTGGGCGCCGCGCATGGCGCTGACCGGGACGATCGCCGCGAATTCACCTTCGGCGGCAAGTCGGGCAAGATACGGCAGTAGTTGCGCCTTGTCCGGCAACTGATCGATCTTGTTCGCGACAATGATCAGCGGACACTCGACCGGCACCAGTTTGCGTACCGCCCGATCGCGCTCGTCAAAGCGTCCGGCCTCAACCACGAAGAGGACCACATCAACCTCGGCCAGCGCCTGCCTGACGCCACGGTTCATCACCCGATTCAGGGCATTGCCATAGCGGGTCTGAAAGCCTGGCGTATCAACAAAAACGTATTGTGCATCAGGTCTGGTGAGGATGCCCATGATGCGGTGACGGGTGGTCTGCGCCCGTCGCGAGACGATGCTGATTTTCTCGCCGATCAGAGCGTTGAGCAAGGTCGACTTGCCGACGTTCGGGCGTCCGACGATCGCTATCTGTCCGGAGCGGACTTCGCTCATTGTTTGTACAGGGTCGCCAGGGCGCGTTCAGCGGCGACCTGTTCGGCTGCGCGCCGACTTCCCCCGCGACCCTCAGTGCGGATCTTCAGGGAATCGATGACACAGGCCACCCTGAACTGCTGCACATGCGCTTCCCCCTCGGTGCCAGCCAGCACGTACTGCGGCAGGGCCAGTCGTATCCCCTGGAGATACTCCTGCAGACGCGTCTTGGCGTCCTTGATCCCCTGTCCAGGGGTCATCTGGCTAAGCTCTTTGTCATACAATCGAACGATGATCTTGCCCGCCGCGTCAAAACCGGCGTCCAGCCACAGGGCACCGAACAGCGCTTCAAGAGCGTCGGCGAGGATCGACGGGCGTTGCTGTCCACCGCTTTTCTGCTCGCCCTCTCCAAGCCTGAGAAAGTCGCCCAGCGAGAGCGCCAGAGCCTGCTGGTGCAGGCTATCCTGGCGCACCAGGTTGGCTCGCAATCGCGACAGGTCGCCTTCGGGAAGCATTGGGAAGCGATCGAACAGGCTGTGGGCGATGACTGCGTTCAGAATGGCGTCGCCGAGAAACTCGAGCCGCTCGTTGTGCGGAGAGGTGAAACTGCGATGAGTAAGCGCCAGTTCCAACAGCGCCTGATCTCGAAAGGTATACGAAAGCGCCTGCTCGAGGCGAGAAGCCGTCATTGGCCGTAACCGCGCCCTGAGGATGAGCCCTTGAAGTCGATCAGGAGACTGACATTGGCCGCCAGCGGAACGCGCTTCTCGTAGGCAAAGGATATGATCACCTGACTGTCTTCCTTGAAGATATCCAGATCAGCTGGCCCGATGGTCTTGATATGCTCGACTTCGGCGTACTTGCTGAAGGCCTGCCGAAGCTCGGGAACGGTCTTGCCGCCGGACTCGGCAGCCACCGCCTTGACCGCCTGCCTGATCTTGTAGTAGTCCATGAACTCAGGTAGAACCCTGATCCCGAGAATAGCCACGAGGGAAATCACAACGCCCCAGACGATCAAGCCCGAGAGCGCCAAACCACGTTGACGATTCATAAGCGCCGCTCCTTACCTGAATGAGCCAATCCTTGAGAAGTCACTGAAATTCAACCAGATGAAAAAAGCCTTCCCGACAATGTTCTGCTCGGGAACGAAACCCCAGAAGCGGCTGTCACGGCTGTTGTCGCGATTGTCACCCATGACGAAGTAGTGGCCTGGTGGTACCGTACATATCACACCTGCGGCATTGTATGAACAAAGCTCGCGATTGGGGAATTGCGCTGGGCCCGGAATATAGGGTGGGGCATCGGCATCGTTGAGCGTCTGATACTCCGCCGCGTCGATCTTCTCGGTGAATTGACGCGAATAGTACAGGCGCTCCGGGTGCAGGTAATCGTCGATGCGCCTGGTCGCGACCGGCTCGCCGTTGATCGTCAGTTTCTTGTTCTGGTAGGCGATGACGTCGCCTGGTACGCCGATCACCCGCTTGATGTAGTCCAGTGACGGATCCTCTGGATAGCGGAAGACCATCACGTCACCGCGCTGCGGGCTGTTGATATCGATCACTTTCCTGTTGACCACGGGCAAGCGGATACCGTAAGTGTACTTGTTGACGAGAATGAAGTCGCCAACCTGCAAGGTTGGAATCATCGAGCCCGAGGGAATCTTGAACGGCTCGACAAGGAACGAACGGAGCATGAAAACAATCAGGATGACGGGGAAGAAACTTGCCCCGTACTCGACCCACCACGGGTCCTTGGCGTCAGCCGGACGACGCTTGCGCAGGACGAGGGCGTCCGCCGCCCAGATCGCGCCGCTGACCAGCAACAGGATCAAGAGGATCAATGCGAAGTTCACTTACTCACTCCTTTACTTGCCGACGCGCAACACAGCAAGGAAAGCCTCCTGTGGAATCTCGACCGACCCAACCTGTTTCATGCGCTTCTTGCCTGCCTTCTGCTTTTCGAGCAGCTTCTTCTTGCGCGTGATGTCCCCGCCGTAACACTTGGCCAGCACGTCCTTGCGCATCGCCTTGACGTTCTCGCGGGCGATGATGTTGGCGCCGATCGCGGCCTGTATCGCGACATCGTACATCTGGCGCGGGATCAATTCGCGCATCTTGGCAGCCAGTTCGCGGCCGCGATAGACCGAGTTGGCGCGATGCAGGATGATCGAAAGGGCATCGACGCGCTCGCCGTTGATCAGCACGTCTAGCTTGACGACATCCGCCGCCCGATATTCCTTGAACTCGTAATCGAGCGAGGCGTACCCACGCGAGACCGATTTCAGGCGATCAAAAAAATCCATCACCACCTCGGCCATGGGCATCTCATAGACCAGTTGTACCTGGCGACCGTGATAGGTCATGTCGACCTGGTTACCGCGCTTCTGGTTGCAGAGCGTGATGACGTTGCCAAGATAATCCTGGGGCACGAAAACCGTGGTGGTGATGATTGGTTCGCGGATCTCCTCGATCTTCGACAGTTCCGGCAGTTTGGCCGGGTTTTCGACATTGACCAGCGTGCCGTCGCGCAGCAGGACTTCATAGACGACGGTCGGTGCGGTAGTGATCAAGTCCTGATCGAACTCGCGCTCGAGACGCTCCTGGACGATCTCCATATGCAGCAGACCGAGAAAGCCGCAGCGGAAGCCGAAGCCGAGCGCCTGCGAAACCTCGGGCTCGTAACGCAGCGACGCATCGTTGAGCTTCAGTTTCTCGAGCGACTCGCGCAGGGAATCGTACTGGTTCGACTCGACCGGATAGAGACCGGCGAAGACCTGCGACTTGATTTCCTTGAACCCTGGCAAGGCCTCGCTTGCCGGCCGCTCCAGCAGGGTCAGGGTATCGCCAACCTTGGCCGCCTGCAGCTCCTTGATGCCCGAGATGACGTAGCCGACCTCGCCGGCGCGCAGGGCATCGCGAGGCACGGCCTTGGGCGTGAACACGCCGACCTGTTCGCAGAGATGCGTCGAGCCGGTGGCCATCAGGCGAAGCCTGTCCTTCGGTCGCAGCGTACCGTCAAAGACCCGGACGAGCATGACCACGCCGACGTAGTTGTCGAACCACGCGTCGACCAGCAAGGCCTTGAGCGGCGCATCGGGGTCACCCTGGGGTGCCGGAATGCGCGTGATGATCGCTTCCAGGATGTCCTCGACGCCAAGGCCGGTTTTCGCCGAGGCGAGCACCGCCTCCGAGGCATCGATGCCGATCACGTCCTCGATCTCCTGGCGTGCATTGTCCGGTGTCGCCGAGGGCAGATCGATCTTGTTCAGGACAGGCAGCACATCGACGCCCAGTTCAATCGCAGTGTAGCAGTTGGCAACGGTCTGAGCTTCCACCCCCTGCGAAGCATCGACGACCAGCAAGGCCCCCTCACAGGCCGAGAGCGAACGCGACACCTCATAGGAAAAATCGACGTGCCCGGGCGTATCGATCAGGTTCAGGTTATAGACGTCGCCGCTGCGCGCCCGGTATTGCAGGGCTGCGGTTTGCGCCTTGATGGTGATGCCCCGTTCGCGCTCGATATCCATCGAGTCCAGCACCTGCGCCTCCATCTCACGATCGGACAGGCCGCCGCAGAGATGGATGATGCGGTCGGCAAGCGTCGACTTGCCGTGATCGATGTGTGCGATGATGGAAAAATTGCGGATGTGTTGCATGAACATGGCGTGGGCTCTGGCGCTAGCGAGCCGCCCCTGAAAAAAAGGGTGCCAGCGAGCACCCTTGGTCGAACTGCCGGAAGGCGCGGATTCTAGCCGAT
Source organism: Candidatus Accumulibacter necessarius (assembly GCF_036625085.1). Taxonomy (NCBI): domain Bacteria; kingdom Pseudomonadati; phylum Pseudomonadota; class Betaproteobacteria; genus Candidatus Accumulibacter; species Candidatus Accumulibacter necessarius. Next base: position 261,291 of record NZ_JAZKUM010000003.1, read on the forward strand.
TTTGCTCAAATAATCACGGACTTTGCTGACGTCGAGGAAGTAGTGACAGAGTTCCCTGCCGTCGTGCAGCAGCACCGGGACCAGTTCATCGTAGAGGGCTTCCAGCGCTGGATCGGCATCGCAGTCGAGCACCTCAAGGTCGACGCAGAACTCAGCCAGCAGCACCGCGAGCGCCTGCTCCATCTCCTGGCACAGATGACAGTAGCGACGCGAAACCAGCGTCAGCTTCGTTGCCTGGCTCACTCCGTCCGCCTGTCGGGCAGACCCTTGATGGTGACGAAGGTCTGCAGTTCGCCGCGCCGGACGAGCAGAGTCACGTTCGCCGACTTGTCGAACTGCGCGAGCAACTTGTTGAACTGTTCGGTCGTCCTGAGTTCGATGCTCTCGCCACGCGTAATCAGCGCCAGGATGACATCGCCTGGACGCAGATCGACACGACCCGTGCTGCCGCGAACATCCTCAATGAGCAAACCGCCATTGACCTTGAATTCGCGCTTTTGCTCTGCAGAGAGCTCGGATACCACCAGTCCGAGGCGATTCGCAGCCCGCTCGGCCGGCTTCGCACCGCGTGAGCTTCGCGTCGCTACCTTCTCGTCGGCGACTTCTCCGACCACCAGTGGCAGTTCCCTGGTTGCCCCTTTCCGCCAGACCTGAATCGTCACCTTGCTTCCCGGCTTGGTACTGCCGACGAGGCGTGGCAGGTCGCTCGAACTGGTGATGGTCTTGCCTTCGAACTTGAGGATCACATCGCCGGGCTCGATGCCCGCCTTCTCTGCCGGGCCGCCTTTCTCCACCGCGTTGACCGCCGCTCCCTGGGCCTTGCTCAGACCAAAGGACTCAGCCAGTTCCTTGGTCACCTCCTGGATGACGACGCCGATTCGACCCCGGCTGACCTTGCCGTTGGCGCGCAACTGGCTTTGGACCTCCATGGCGACATCGATCGGAATGGCAAAGGAGATGCCCATGAAGCCACCCGAACGGCTGTAGATTTGCGAGTTGATGCCGACCACCTCGCCCTTCAGGTTGAACAGGGGCCCACCTGAATTGCCGGGATTGACGGCGACATCGGTCTGAATGAACGGCACGTAGTTCTCCTGCGGCAAGGCGCGTCCCTTGGCGCTGACGATGCCTGCCGTCACACTGTTTTCGAAGCCAAACGGCGAACCGATCGCGACTACCCATTCGCCAACCTTGAGGACGCCTGGATCGCCGAAACGAACCGTTGGCAAGCCGGCTGCCTCGATCTTGATCAGCGCGACATCGGTTCGCTTGTCAGCACCAATGACCCGGGCCTTGAACTCACGCTTGTCGGTCAGACGAACCAGAATCTCGTCAGCCCCATCGATCACGTGGGCATTGGTCAGGATATAGCCGTCGGTACTTACGACGAAGCCGGAACCAAGCGACCTGCTCTCGAATTCACGCGGCGCTCCAGGCGCGCCCGGCATCCCCGGCTGGCGGGGGATAAAGCGGCGGAAGAATTCGTACATCGGATCGTTCTCATCGAACGGGAAAGGCTGGGCACCCCGACCGTTGCTGCGGGCCGACTGGGTCGTGCTGATGTTGACCACCGCCGGCCCCTGCTTTTCAACCAGTTCGGTGAAATCGGGGAGGCCCCGGTTCTGCGCCTGCGCCGGCAGCGAGAACAGCACGAAAAGGAAAGCGACGAGCAACTGTTTCATGGCAGCAAAACCCTCCTGCGTGTCTTTCAATGGCGGAACGGCAAAAACAGATCGGAAAGTGGGGACCTGGCGACGGAATATCAAGGCCCGATCGATGGTTGCAGCCGCGGGTCGCGCCTGCTGCGCCGCTGCGCCTGCCGCAATCCCAGCCAGCCGATGAGCAGCCCGGCAATAGAGCCGCCAATTGCGCCAGCCTCGTCGCCAAGAGCCGACCCGGACAGGGCACCGGCAAGAAGCATCAGCAAGGGAAAAACATAGGCGTGCAGTGCGCTGCGGCCAACCGATCCGTTGACAATGCTGATGCGCACGCGCTCGCCCACCGAACGATGCTCAGCATTCGGTATCCGAAAGGTCCGGGGCGTGCTGCAGAATAGTTTGCCAGCATGGTTGCCAGCGCATCCTCCGGGTTCTCCGCAGCGGCCGCAACCGCCCTCGTCCATGCGAACCGTTGCCTGTTGCTCATCGCTGGCGATGATCGTGCCCCAGGCGTCAGTTGTCACCCCGCCAGCCAATGCGGACATTGGTTCACCCATGGTTACCACCGACGATCGGCAGAGGTGTCGAGCAAGGGTCGCAACTTCTCCGCCACGGCTTCACGCGCACGGAATATCCGCGAGCGCACCGTACCGATTGGACAACACATCGCCGCGGCAATTTCCTCATAGGTCAAGCCCTCGATCTCGCGCAGGACGATTGCGCTGCGCAGTTCGTCCGGCAGTGCGTCCATCGCCGCATTGATGGTTTCACCGATCTGCCTGGATTGCAGGAGGCTCTCCGGGGTATTGATGTCGCGCAGCTGACCGGCATCCTCAAATCCTTCGGCTTCTTCGGCATCAAACTCCGTCGAAGTCGGCGCACGGCGACCTTGAGCGACGAGATAGTTCTTGGCGGTGTTGATCGCGATCCGGTAGAGCCAGGTATAGAACGCACTGTCGCCGCGAAACGCCGGCAGCGCCCGATAAGCCTTGATGAATGCCTCTTGCGCCACGTCATCGACTTCCGCCGGATCGCGCACGAAGCGCGACAGCAAACGCCCGACCTTGCGCTGGTACTTGATCACCAGCAGCTCGAAAGCGTGCTTGTCACCTGCCTGTGCGCGTTCGACCAGCTGCTGGTCAATTTCGCGTTCGCTCATGCTCTATGGCTTTCCTGTGGCCTGCGGGTATGGTGTTTTTGCGCCGAAGTATAGCGCAAGCATCGAACCGCCATCGTAACAGTGCATGACCGGCGTCTTCATGCTGGCTCATGCGATGGCGCAAGAGGCCTGCAGCTCAGTCTGGGTTGCTGGCCAGGCAGCGAACCGGCAAGGTGTGGTCATGCCTGCGCGGGGTGGCCACCCGACAATTGTCCTTTCACACTGGCGCTCTTGCTTCTGGCGACACTGCCGCGGGCGGACAACATGATGACCTGGGTCAGGACGCCGGCGCCACAGCTAATGCCGCGACAGAGGAGTACACTCTCGGCAATCTGGACGAACGAGATATCGACCGCCATGATGCATGGCATAAGGGCAACAGGCGACGAGCGCAACCTACCGTCTTTGCCATTTCCCCGGCCTGCTTCGCCGGTCGTTCACACCACTTCCAGCACCGCCCCACCGAAGGTAAAGCCTCCCCCAAAAGCCGTAAGACCCCATTTCTGACCACCTGTAGCCAAGGGGAGAAGTTCTTCAAGGCAAAGAGGAATGGTCGAACTGGAGGTGTTTCCACTGTGGCTGATGTTGGAGTAGACCTGGTCTTCCGCCAGCCTCATTCTCTGACGGAGGGCATTGATGATCCTCTGGTTCGCTTGATGCGGAACGACGAGGTCCAGGTTGTGCGGTTCGATACCTGTTTGGCGACAAGCGTTCATCAAGGCCTGTCGCATGTACTTGACCGCACCCAGGTAAACCTTGGGACCATCCATGGAAATCTTGTCGCCGGGATTGGCAGGGAGCTTCAATATTTCGCCCGACTCCCCATACGTTCCTATGGCTGTTTCCAATACCTTGAGCTTCATGACGCCGGCTCTCCCCGACCCGACCAGCAGAGTGGCCGTGGCAGCGTCGGCGAAGACGGGAGCCGTCCCGTAATCAGCCATATCGATCTGGGGCGAGAGGACTTCTGCGGTAATGAGCAGCACCCGATCCTTTGGCCGGAGTTGCAAGTGATCGGACGCTTGTTTCAGTCCGAAAATATATCCAGAACAAGCAGACGAGAAGTCATAGGCGGGAACCAGGATGTCTTCAGGTTCATCCTGGTTCAGGTTCATCTGGATCATGGCAGCGAGGGACGGGGTATGGGCTGGCGGCGTACCCGTCGCTACCAGAATCAGATCAATATCCGCCAGTGTCAGACCCGTTTGCTTGAGGAGCTTTCTTGCTGCCGACGTTGCCAGGAGCAATACCGTTTCTCCGTCGGCAATCCAGGGTCTCGTTTCAATGCCAATGCGTTTGAAGATCTCATCGGTCTCCCATTCCGGACACATCCTGGAAATGTCGAGGTTGGTGACAAGCCGACTTCCCCTGACACTGGCTACGGCTTGAATGCCCACCAGTCCATCGGGATCCCGGGGCGACGCCAACGGGGTGGTCTGTGTGACGGGTTCGAGCCTCAGGTCGGATATCCGGGGTTCTCCCGGATTTTCTTTTGTGAGGGGCTTGAAGCCTTCCTCGCCTTCACCGATCTTTACCTTTAGGACAGGTGTACCCACCTTGACCATGGCCCCTTCTGGGACCAGAATTTCTTCCAGTAGTCCGGAGGCCGGCGATCTTAGCTCCACGGCGGCCTTGTCGGCTTCCAAATCGCCGATATAGTCGCCTTCAACGATGGTATCGCCGGGTTTTACCAACCATCTGGCCACCGTGACGGCTTCATCAGATGGGCTGGAACCAATTGCCTCCACCAGGAAGTAGCCCCTTTGTGCGGTGGGCGGACGTTTCCAGCCAACATGACCGCCGAGCATTTCCACCGCTGTTTCAAGTATACGTTTGTAGCTGGGGAGAACCTCCAGCTGGTTGGCAAAGTTACAGGGCACATAGGTGTCTGCCCTCGCCACCCGGCGGACGCGGAAGGGCCTCGTTACCGTCTCTGCCATGACCGCTATGATTTCCGAGCCCATGCCCGCGCTCTCGTTATCCTCGTGCACGACGACAAGGCGCCCGGTTTTTTCCACCGAAGCGGCCACAGTCTTCTTGTCCCAGGGCTGCAGAGTTCTGAGATCGATAACCTCTGCCTGCGCACCCTGGGAAGACAAGGCTGCAGCTGCCTGGAGGCAAAGTCTCACCGTGTTCCCGTAGCCAACCAGGGTAACATCCTTGCCCTGCCGGACTGTTCTCGCTCTTCCCAGGGGAACGAGCTGTTTTTCCACGTCGGAACTGGTGGCGTTTTCCCGGTCGTTGAGGCAGCTCTTGGGATAGAAGAAGAGGGTTGGACGTCCGCTTTCGAAGGCCGCGTTGAGAAGACCTGCGGCGTCTCCAGCTGTCGAAGGCATGAAAACGTCCACGCCGGGCGTGTGAACTGCCAAGGCTTCGTAGCTCGAGGCGTGGAAAGGACCCAAGCCTGGTTTGTAGCCGCCACAGGTGACCATGACAATCACTGGCGCTTCCCAACCCCCGTCGGTTCGCCAATGCATCGACCCCAGTTCCGAAACGATCTGATTGTAGGCGATGGGAAGAAAGTCGGCGAATTGCAGGAAGGCTACCGGGCGCCTTCCCGCCAGGGCTTCTCCGATGCTGACACCGACAATGGTGGATTCGGCCAGTGGAGAGTTCTTTACCCGGCCCGGATAGGTGGTGGAAAGGCCTTTGGTCAGCCCGAAAACGTCTCCCTTGGGATCCTCGAGATCTTCGCCGAAAAGAGTAATCTTTTCGTTCTCCGACATTCGTTGTCTCAGGACTTCGCGGATCGCCTCGAGCATGACCAGATTGTTCTCACCGGCGGCAGAAGGGGAGCCTCGATATTCAGACGAGGGGTCCTCGAGCATTGATGGTAAAGGCTTCAGCGCCGTATGGGTGGGCGACGGCTCCGGACTTCTTTGGGCCAGAAAAGCCTGCGTCTTGAGGTCTGTGCGAAAGGAGTCCACCAGCCCAGCGAAAAAGTCTTCCTGTACGCCCCGCGCCTTGAGCCAGATTTCCAGGTTCACAATCGGGTCCCCGGATTCTTTCACTTGCTCGAGTTCGCCGACACTGCGATAGATTCTCTGGTCGTCGGCATTGGTGTGACTATGTAGTCGGTCCACGTCCATGACGACAATGGCGGGGCTCCGGTCCTTTCTCATGGCAGCGACCACGGTTTCGAAGGTCTCCAGACAGGCTTGCGGATATCGGCCATTGATCCGGCGAATAGGAATTCCATAGAACTCCGAAGCATCTCCGGCCGGCGTCTGGTAGAAGGTTTTTCCGGTGGTGGAGGTGGAGATGGCCAGCTTGTTATCCTGGACAAGAAAAAGCACGGGAAGGGTTTCTCTGACGGCGTGCGCCAGGGCTTCGAGAACCTCTCCCTGCTGAGTCATTCCATCCCCGAGCGAACACAGTACCACCGGCTGGTCGGCGTCACCCTTCACCGCGTTGGCAATGCCGACGGCCTGGAGAGCCGAGTTGCCCACCGGTCCCACCAAGGAAAGAATCTTGAGCTGCGGGGAACTCATGTGGGCGTTCATTTGACGACCACGGCTGTGGGAGCCGTCTTTGTTGAAAAGCGAAAGAAAGAACTGCTGTGGGGAAATGCCGCGGGCCATCATCAGAGCTTTGTCTCGGTAATGGCAGTGCAGCCAGTCCTGAGGTCCCAGGAAGGGATTCAGGGCTGCAGACGCTTCATGGCCTGCTCCGGAAACGTGAAAAACGGCTTCCCCTCGAGCCGTGTATTCTTGTTCCACCAGATCGACCTCGCGCGACATCACCATGGTCAGGTAAAGGGCTTTGAGGATATCCAGACGTGTTGAGGCATTGATTGCCATCGGTTCTCCTATGACTCCAACCAGCATCAAACGGATCAGGCAAGGCGATCCCGGGGCATCTGAAAGGCTGCAAGAACCAGGAATGAAAGACGTCCTTGCCGACTTCCTGACAGGCTGGTTATTCTCTTTCGTCCTGTTTTCGCGCAGACGTTCCGAAGGTATAAGAAACCGTCCCGACTGGCAACGATCGTCAGCGGAACAGTTCTGGTGAGGCCGGCACGGCGTATTCTGCCGTCTGTAAGCACACCGCGGGCAGCATCAAGGCAGAGAATCGGCACTCGTTGCAAACCCGGTTTGTCGACCCCTGAGTTCACCCAGCGCGCCGCAACCGAGCCGCAGGAGGCACCACCACTCAAGGCGGCGTGGCGGCCGAACGGCTTTGCCTGCCGCCGCTGCAGCGAGGGAGCGAATGCAGCACCGGTGGGAAGGCGACGCGCGGCAGGGAGAATCAGGTGACGCTCCTGGCGGTGGTCTCGTTTGGCAAGGATGGCCACCCCGCGCGTGCCACGCTCACTCGCTCTCCAGAACACCGGGAAATCAGGATCTCGCGACTGCCGCTTGCCCATTCGGCCATCGATGCGCTCTCAGGACTCGAGTGGCTCTTGGCGGTGGCCGCAGCCCGGGCGCTACAGCCGTAGGGCGCCATCCGGGCGGCTGTCGTTCATCGAGAATTGCCACGGCAGCCATTCCTCGGGGAATCCGGTCGTGCCCGGAGGGTGGATGTCCATGGCTCATTTCGGGATTGCCGCGTTCTTGATCGCCTCGGCGAGAGCACCCAAGCGCCGCACATGCACGACGTTTCTCAGCCAGTCACCGTGCTTCATCAACGGCATCGACCCGGTGTACATTCCCGGCTCGGTAATCGACTTGGTCACCAGCGTCATCGCCGAGACGATGGCATCGTCGCAAATTTCGAGATGGCCAATGACACCGGAGCCGCCGCCCATCATGACGCGGCGGCCGATTGTGGTGGTGCCGGCAATCCCGACGCAACCGGAGATGATTGTGTGATCACCGATCACGCAGTTGTGGCCAACCTGAACCTGATTGTCGATCTTGACGTCGTTGCCGACCACGGTGTCGTCGATCGCACCGCGATCGATGGACGTATTGGCACCGATTTCGCAGTCATCCCCAATGACGACGCGCCCGACCTGCGGGATTTTCACCCAGCCACCATCGCCCGCTGAAAAATCCGGTGCAAACCCGAAGCCGTCGGCCCCGATCACCGCACCGGCATGGACGATCCCGCGCGCGCCAATCGTGCAGCGCGCATAGATTGTGACGCGCGCGACGAGACAGGTATGGGCACCGACCCACACATCGTCACTGAGGATGCATCCCGGCCCGATGCGCGCACCCTCACCAATCACGGTACCGCGACCAATCGAAACATATTCTGCGACGGACGCGCTTTCAGCCACCTGTGCGTTGGCGTGGATGATGGCGGACGGATGAATTCCTCTAGCGTAGAGTGCTGGCGGATTGAAAAGTTGGGCCGCGCGCGCGAAACAGGCATACGGATTGGCTACCACCAGGCGCGGCAGCGGCGTCAGATCCCGGTCTGCGTTGCCGAGAATGACCGCGCCGGCCCGGGAAGACGACAAATCGGAGCGGTATCGTTGATTCGCCAGGAACGTTATTTGTGTCGAAGTAGCCGAACGGATTGTTCCGACGCCGGTGAGCGGCTGATTGACTTCACCCACCGCGTCGCCGCCGAGTATTTTCTGGAGATCGCGCATGTACATGGGCGTATTTTCGCACGAGACAGGCTGCCGGGGATAGGCAAAGCCTTTTCCAGCGTGGTGTGGGCGTGAACGAGGCGTCGCCTTTGTCCACGAGCGCAAGGCGCGCATCCTCCGAGGCATCGATGAGACGAGCCAGGTTCCCCTTGGTGGAAGCCCGACCAGAGCAGTGCCTGGTGGTTGTCAACGCGCAAGGGTCGAGACTGAGGCAAGGCGAGCTGTCACCGCCCGGCGTGCGCTGGCCGCAGGCACGGAGCGGAGCGAATTCATATCGTTCTTTCACGGTTCTTTCACGGGCTCCCGCGCCAAGATGCCAGATTGACGCCGTTTGCTGAGGGCTCATATACTCTGATTGGTACCGTTGGATTTCTTGTTCTCCCGTGATGCTCTCGTCGCCTTCGGCCTACACGAGCTGTTCGTTGATGCTGACTGCGCGGGCACGTTCCGTGCTCTGCCCGGCATTGGTGCGATTGCCCTGGCGGCGCACGCTCCCGCTTGCCACCTGTGGCTCTTCTGGGCTATGGGCGCACCGTGTGAGGGGCGTGCACAGAGCAGGGTGTAGCAGGGGTGTAGCAGTGGCCCTGAAGGAGAAAGGTATGGGACAGTTCAGCGAGTTGTTGCATGGGGGGCCGGTAGACGCGGTCGAGATTGCGCGCGTGCGCGAGGTTATCCTGTTCGAGGAGCCGGCTCTGCGCGAGAGACTCGTGCGCTTCGGGGCGCTGCTTACCCTGGCATCGGCGATCGCGACCTTCGGCTTGTACGGGGATTCGGTGGCGGCCGTGATCGGCGCCATGATCGTCGCGCCACTCATGCTTCCAATCATGGGCCTGGCATTCGCCATCAGCATCGGCGATCTGCGCGCGATCCGGAGTTCCCTCGTCGTCGGCATAGGTGGGATCGCAACCGCTATCGGCGTTGGCTACCTCATCGCGCTGCTGATGCCGAGTTCCTTCGACCCAACGAACGTCGGACAAATCATGGTCCGCACCACCCCGCGCCTGATCGACCTGCTTGCGGCGCTCGCCACGGGCCTCGCAGGGGCCTTCGCCATCGGCCGCAGGGATGTCTCGGACACGTTGCCGGGCGTGGCCATTGCCATCTCGCTGGTCCCCCCGCTGGCCAACGCGGGCATCCTGTTGGGCGCCGGCCGGCACGACCTGGCGCTCGGGAGCGTGCTGCTGTTCGTGACCAACTACGTTGCCATTCTGCTGACGGGATCGTTCGTGTTCGGCCTCATGGGATTCCCGGCGGCTGCGCTGTCGGGGGCAACGCGACGCGCCAGGCACTTCGCAATAGCCACCGTTCTTGTGATGATCGTCCTCATCGCCGTCCCCCTCGGGCTCGCAAGTCGCGGTGTGATTCGTGACAATCTGGTTGAAAGCCGAGTCACCGAAGTGACCAAGTCCTGGACTGCGGGCACGGGCTACCGCTTGATGTCGGTAACGGCGAGCGACGAAAAGGTCAGCGTCGTTGTCACCGGTACTGGCGCAGTTCCTCCCCAGGAAGGTTTGGAGGCGCAGCTGGACGGGCAGATCTACGGGATGCGTGTGCGCGTGACCGCGATTCCGGCGCAGATTCTCGAGTTCGCCACCCGGTAGGGATCCGGAGGATGCCCACACGGCACTCCACTGCCCAGCCGGTTGGCGAACTTGTGGCCGAGTTTGCCGTCAGGCGTCAAGAACCGCGTTGCAGGGCAGCGATGCGCTGCTCAATCGGCGGATGGCTGGAGAACAGTTCCATCCAGCCGGGGCGTCCGTTGATGCCGGCTGTGGCGACGTTCTGCGGCAGTTCTCCAGCTTCCATGCCGCCAAGGCGGCGCAGCGCCGCCATCATCGGTCGCGGCGAGCCGATCAACTGCGCGGCGCCGGCGTCAGCGCGGAATTCTCGCTGCCGCGAGAAATGCATGACGATGATGCTGGCCAGAATGCCGAAGACGATGTCGCAGATGACGACGGTAATGGTGTAGCCGATTCCCGGCCCCGAGTGTTCATCGCTGCCCCGGCGCAGCGCCGAATCGACTAGCCAACCCACGACGCGGGCAATGAAGATTACGAAGGTGTTGACCACGCCCTGGATCAGGGTCAAGGTCACCATGTCGCCATTGGCGATGTGAGCGACCTCGTGGGCGATCACCGCCTCGGCCTCTTCGCGCGTCATCGTCTGCAGCAAGCCGGTGGAGACAGCGACCAGCGAGTTGTTGCGGCTGGCGCCGGTGGCGAAGGCGTTGGGTTCGCCCTCATAGATCGCCACTTCCGGCATTGACAGGCCGGCTTTGTCGGCAAAGCGGCGCACGGTGTCGACTAGCCAGAACTCGGTTGAGTTGCCGGGCGTTTCGATCACCCTTGCGCCGGTGCTCCACTTGGCGATGGTCTTGGACATCCACAATGAAATGAAGGATCCACCGAAGCCCATGAGCAGGGCAAAAAACAGCAGCTTGCCGAGGTCGAGGCCGCTGCCGGTAAAGAACCTGTGAGCGCCGGTGAGCGTGCTGACGATACCCAGCACGAGCATGATGGCCAGGTTGGTGCCGATGAGCAACATGATGCGTTTCATGATTCGATCTCCGTGAAAACTGTAGGCCGGGTCAGTCGCGGCGGTTCATCAAGCCGAGCAACTGAGTCAGCGGGCAAAACGGTTGCAGCGGGCGACGACCAGCTTGACTGCCGACATCCCCGCGTTGTCGTGTCCAGGGTTGTTGATGCTGAACTTTTTCAAGATCGGATTCAAGAGGCTGTTTTCAAGGGATGGCAACCAGTGACGTGGCGCCCGCTGCTGCCGCGGCAGTAGCCACCTGCACGCCGCGCGTGTCGCGCGGGCCCACGTGGCGATTCTCTCGCAGTCGCGCGACCCGGCGTGCCAGCGTCCGTCCGGCGCGATCGACGGCGCGATCGATGGCGACGTAGAGATCGGTCTCGATATCCTGTACGACCACGTCTGCCGCTCCGGCCATGGTCACCTGGACGCGGCAGCACTTGTCCTCGCCACCGCGCGGCCCGTTGAGGTCGGAAAGGCCGACGGAAACCCTCCTGACATGGTGATGGGCCCAGTCGAGGGCAAAACGCAAGCGTCGTTCGACGTGCTCGCGCAGGCCCGGAGAGAGGTCAAAGCCTCTGGCTTGAATGACGATCTGCATGGCAGTGCTCCAGCTGTGTTGGATGGAGAAGTCAGTCTAGGGCATCGAAAGACATCTGCCAAATCGAATATAATTTACTAACAGTTCCGATTTTATGGAGTATAACGAGTTCATGGCCACGCTCAACTACAAGCACCTGCGCTATTTTTGGATGGTCGCCAAGTCCGGTGCCATCGCGCGCGCTGGCGAGCAACTGCACCTCACGCCGCAGGCGATCAGCGGCCAGTTGCGTGAACTGGAAGACGCCCTGGGGGTGGAGTTGTTCCGTCGGGCGGGTCGCGGCCTCGAGGTCACCGACGCCGGCCGGCGCATCCTGAGCTATGCCGAGGAAATCTTCGCCCTCGGCGACGAGTTGCTCGAGGTGGCGCGCGACCAGACGACGAGGAAAAGCCTGTTGTTCACCGTCGGCATCGCCGATTCGGTGCCGAAGTCGGTTGCCCATCGCCTGGTCGAGCCGGCCCTGCGCCTGCCGGAAGCGGTGCGACTGGTCTGTCGCGAAGGTCGCCTGACGGCATTGCTTGCCGAACTGGCCGTACATCGGCTGGACATGGTGATCGCCGACCGGCCGATGCCGTCCAATTTGAACGTACGCGGCTACAGTCACCTGCTTGGCGAAAGCGACTTGACGGTCTTCGGCGCGGCGACCTTGCTCAAGACATTGGATGGGACATTTCCAGCCCTGCTCCAGGGTGCTCCCTTTCTCATGCCGGGCGACGACGTGGCCATCCGGCCCCGGCTCGAGCAATGGTTGGAGGCCCGACGGCTGCATCTGCGCATCGTCGGCGAATTTGACGATAGCGCGTTGCTGAAGGCCTTCGGGCAAGCAGGCGCCGGACTGTTCGTGGCGCCGACGGCGATCGCTGCCTACGTTTGCGAAGAGTATCGCGTCAGCCCGGTCGGTCGAATCGAATCCATCAGTGAACAGCTGTTTGCCATTACCACCGAGCGCCGGTTGAGCCATCCGGCCATCGTTGCCATCAGCCAGGCGGCGCGAGATGAAGTGTTCACCACTCCGGCCGCAGTCTCGCGCTCTGATGCGCAGACCGACAGCGGCGAGCCGGGGAAGCCGGCGCGTTCACCGCGGACGCGCTCCCGATCGACGAAGACGCCCCGTAACATGAGCGATGACCGGCCCTGACCGGATGCTGTGCAAACTCTGATTTTCTGGAAGTATTGTTACGGATAATTCTGCTTTTCTCTTTCCTGGGGAGCGTCTATCGTGCGCTTCTCGATCCTCATATTTACAGGAGACACCGATGAAAACTCTTTCTCTGCTGGCCGCCGTTCTGGCGCTCGGCCTGACGCTGACAGTTGGCGATGCAGAAGCGGCCAAACGGCTGGGCGCGGGCAAGTCCTCCGGCATGCAGCGCGAGTCCGTCACCGCCGACAAGTCCGCCTCTCCCGCGATGGCGCCGAATGCTGCCAGGTCGCAGCCGGCTGCAGGCGCTCCGCAGGCGCAGCCGAAGCGTTCGTGGATGGGCCCGCTGGCCGGTCTTGCCGCCGGTCTCGGCCTGGCCGCGCTGGCTTCCCACTTCGGCTTCGGCGAGGAACTCGCTTCCATGCTCATGATCGGCCTCCTGGTGATGGCGGTGTTGGTCGTCGTCGGTCTGATCATGCGCCGTCGCGCCGCGGCGCAAGCGGCCAGCGGCACCGGCGGTCTGCAGTACGCAGCGGCCGGTCCCGACAGCGCGCCGGGCCGGCGTGCCATGGCCGAGCCCTTGCTGCCAGCCGCGGGCGCCGCTGAACCGGTTGCCGGTGCTATCAGTACGGTCAGCGGTGCCGGGGTTGGCAACATCCCCGCGGACTTCGATGCCGCCGGATTCGTGCGCAACGCCAAAGTCAGCTTCATCCGCCTGCAGGCCGCCAACGATGCCGGCAATCTGGACGACATCCGCGACTTCACAACGCCGGAGATGTTCGCGGAAATCAGGATGAACATTTCCGAACGCGGCAGCGTGACCCAGGAAACCGACGTGGTCAGCATTGACGCCCAGGTTCTCGATGTCGCCGAGGAAGCTGCCCGCTACGTGGTCAGCGTACGCTTCACCGGTCTGATCCGGGAAGAAAGGGACGCCGCAGCGGAGCCGGTGGACGAGATCTGGCACATGGTAAAGCCGCGCGATGGTCGAGGCGGCTGGGTGCTGGCAGGTATTCAACAGGTTCAGTAAGCCGGAACCGCTCCGGCGGACAAAGCCAACAGCCGCTCGTATCGTTCAACCCCTGTCCGGTGGTCCCGGCAGGGGTTTTTCTTGCCGGGCCTTCAGGGAGAGCCTGGCCGCCGTGCTTACCCCGATGATCGCGGCCGCGTGGCTATCCACAGGCCCAAGGTCAGGACGGCAAGCGACATTGTGGCGATGACGCCGCCCCAGAACCAGTATGGCAGCCAGAGCACCCGAGCGATGACGGCGGTGTCGGAGGGGTGATCCACTCCGCCGACACTGGCACTGGCGGAGAACATGTAGTCGAGATGCTGAAACCAGCTCAGGCAGAGGACGGCGCCGGTAAGGCGCACGACGAAAGTCGCGCTGCGGTCGTTGAGCCACAGCGCCGCGACGGCAAAGAAGACGGCGCAGGCAAGCAGGAAGATGACGCCGAAGGGATTGCGCGTCCACGACGCGACGACGACCAGCAGACTGCTGGCAACCAGCCAGAGCAGCAGCCGGCTTTGCCGGGTCGAGCGGGCCAGAATGAGCAGCAGGCTACCGGCAATGCTGGGCCCCAGCAGGCCGCCAGTTGCCACCAGTGCGGTTGCGAGACGGCCCGGCGAACCCTGCCAGGTCGCCATGCCGGTGCCGTCGGCGTGAAGGACAAAGCTGTGGAATTCGGCGCCGACCAGCAGGGCGGCGAACCCATGGCCGAGTTCGTGGGCGCAGGTCGCCAGCAGTGAGAGCGGATAGAGAATCGCCTGCCCGTACGGAAGTTGCCAGATGACGACGATGAGCAGCAATACCCAGAGCAAGGCGCGCAAGGGATGCTCGGCTGCTGCAGCAACCGGCAGACGCGGCGGGATGCCGGGCAGGGGGCTCATTGTTCGGTAAATCCTTGCATTGCAAGCTTTCGTTCGTATAATCCCTGACTCTGCCGGGTCCTGCGACGCGGCAAGCATTCCGGGAGTTGGCATGAAGGGTATCTTGAATCTGCTGGCGAAAGCAAAGCTGATTGACCTGTCGGAAGAAGAGCGACTGGCGGCGTCAAGCGAGCTCCCTCGGGCGGCGCTGGCGGCAAAGGTAGAGACTTTGGCCGAGCGACCGAGTCCTCCGGAAGAAGGGATCTCGCCGAATGCCGCGCCACCGCCGCGCGAGCTTCCATCGCTGGCGGACGCCTGCCCGGAGCAGGATAGCCCGACCCTGGCTGACCATGCCGAGGAAGGCCGTGCCTTTGAGGACATTTTCGCGGCGGCTGGCGTTCCCGTATCGCCCTATCCGGCTGAGAAGCTGCTGCGCCTTCTTGAAGGCTTGCGCGCCATGGACGCCGGCACCCGCAAGGCGGCAGTGCTGGCGATGGATGCGGCCGACGACAACTGGGAGATGGGCGATTGCCTGCGCGACGCGGAACTGAAGATCGTGGCGCTGGAAGACCACAAGAGGCAGTTGACGGCGCAGATGCAGAACCGCGAGCAGCAGTCGGCCGAACTTGTCAACCAGATCAAGCGGGTGCTCGAGGACGCGACAGTGGCGATCCGGAAGCAGATTGCCGAACTCGAGCAGTTACTGGAGCGCGAAGTGACCCGCGCCGCTCAGGAAATGACCAGCGTCGAGGCAGGTCTGCGTGCGGCGCGGGAGGCCGCGTCGCGCGAGACACGCCGCATGGATGCCGAGATCGAGCGCCTGCGTGAAATCCCGACCACTTTCAAGGCGCCTGGCGCCGCTCACTGAAATTCCGAGCAAGGAGAAAAACACATGGCTCAACTCACGCCGCTGGCCAAGGGGCTGATCACCGTCATCGTTCTTGGCGTCGCCGGTTCGCTGGCCTGGAATTTCGGGCTCAAGGAGCGCTTTGCCGGTGGCGAGCCCACGGCAACGAAGCCGGTGGCTGCCACGCCCGAAACTGCCACCGGGAGCAAGCCGACACCGCCACCCAAGGCGGCGACGGCGGAAGACAGGAATGCGCCGCTCGGCAGTGCCGCCAATCCGCTCAAGGTCAGTCTGGTCAGTTTTCATGGCTACGCCCCGGCGCTGGTGGCCAACGGCAACGATCTCAACACGCAGCCGGGGTCGATCTACGGCAAACTGGGGGTCAATGTCCGCTTCGTGATTCAGGACGACATCCCGACGCTGGCTACCATCTTTGAATCCGGCGCCGCACACTGCGCCTGGCGGACTTCGGATTTCTGGGCGCAGGAGCAGCCCAACCTGCGTAACGCCGGCCTTGATGGCAAGGCGGTGATGATCGTTGACAACACCCAGGGCGGCGACGCGGTGATCGCCCGTGAGCCCGCGGTGAAAGCGGTCGAGGATCTGGCGGGTCGCTCGGTGGCGCTGCTCCAGTTCACGCCCTCGCACGGCATGCTGATCGACGCCCTCGACAACTCTTCGCTGACCGCGCGCAGGAAGGACAGCGTCAAGCTTGTGTTCATCAATGCCGAGGAGGGCACCGCCGGCGTGCGCGCTGCCCTCGAGTCCGGCGCCGTTGAAGCGGCCGTGCTGTGGGATCCGGATCTGGCTCTGGCCTTGCGCAACGTCAAGGGGGCGCATGTCGTCTACTCGACCAAGACGGCAACCAACCTGATCTTTGACGTCATGGTCTGCGACGCACGTTTGCTGGCCAAGCCGGAAGGGCAGGCGGTGGTGCAGAAGTTTGTGCAGGGGTGGATGGAAGGCGTGCAGGTAGCGCGTGCCAACCCCGACAACGCAGTGGAAGCGCTGGTCAGGACGCAGGAGTTCTTCAAGCTGCTGGCCGACAAGGAGGGCCGGCCGTTCGTCAAGAGCCTGTTCTCCAATCTGGTGTGGACCGGCGTCGAGGACAACGCGCGCATTCTCGGTCTGGCCGGTGGTACCAACCACTACGAGCGGGTCTACAAGCGCTTCGACGAGATCTATCGCAAGGCGGGTGCGCTAGCCAATCCCAAGTCGCCGGTGATCGCGCCGCAGGACAGTTTCGACTACCGCTTCATCAAGGCCATGCTCGGGCAGAACAAGGCGGCGGCGGAGGCGGCGGCGAAGCCGCAGGAGACCTTCACCCAGTCGGCGCTGAAGGAGGCGACGCAGCAACAGGCGATGGTCACCAAGCCGGTGACGGTTGGTTTCGCCTCGGGCAGCGCGGAGTTGACCAAACGGGCGCAGAAGACAGTCGACACGGAAATGGTGCCGTTCATCGAGAACAACGGCAAGGCCTACTTTGAAGTCAGCGGCAATTCTGATGCGACCGGTGCTCGCGAGGTGAACCTCCGGTTGTCGGCAGCGCGCGCGCGGGCAGTGGTGGACTACCTCGTGACGCAATGGGAGTTCCCGCGCGAGCGCTTCAAGATCGTCGGCAACGGCCCGGACCGTCCGCTTTGCGTCGAGGCCGACGCGGCCAATGAAGGGCTGTCGATCGAAGATTGCCGGGCAATGAACCGGACGACGCGGGTGGCTGTGTTCGGCGGTCGCTGAGCATCGCCTGGATCTGACTGATGATCGACTTCTGGAACCCGTACGCGCCGCTGGCTAGCCGGCAGCGGCGCTTGCTCGGCGTCGGTTCGGTGCTGGCGCTGTTGCTCGCGTGGAGCCTGGTGGCGGCGTCGGGACTGGTCAGTCCAACCAAGCTGCCGGCACCCTGGGATGTGCTCGCCGCGCTGTCGTACCTGAGCTGGCACGAAGGCGACAGCATGCTGTTAACGGCGACGCTGTGGTCGGTCGGCCGGTTGCTTGTTGCCGGCATGCTGGTGATCGTCATCGGCATTCCCGTCGGTATTGTCATGGGCGCTGCGCCGCAAGTGAACGCCGCCCTGTCGCCACTGGTCGACCCTTTCCGTTCGGCGCCGGTGGTCGCGCTGCTGCCCATCCTGGTGATGTGGCTGGGTATCGGCGAGACAATGAAGATCGCCTTTCTGTTCATCGGCGCGGTGGTCTATCTGATTCCCATGGTCCGTGACGCCATCCAGGCGGTGCCGCAGAGCTACTGGATTGGCGCCCGCGACCTCGGCGCGACACCGTGGGAATGTATCTACAGGGCGGTCATTCCGATGGCCATGCCGCGCATCGCCGATGCCGTCATCGTTGCTTTTTCCGTGATGTGGACCTACATCACCGTTGCCGAATACGTCAATGCGCGCCAGGGGCTCGGGCAGTTGATCCAGAATGCCCGGCGCTTTAGCGCCTGGGATCAGGTGTTCGCCGGCATCATTGTGATCATCGCGCTGGCCCTGGCAACCTATCAGTTCATGGTCTGGCTCAAGCGCCGCCTCTATCCATGGGAGACCCAGCAGTGAGCTCGGGCATGGAGAAACCAGCTGCTGCTGCGGGCACGGGGGCTGCGGCCAAGTCCTTGTCGGTGGTTCTCAGGGACATCGTGCAGGAGTACCCGACGGCTGGCGGGGACCTGACGCGCGTCATCGACAGGGTTTCCCTCAGCTTCGACCAGCCGGGCATCAACATGCTGCTCGGGCCCTCCGGCTGCGGCAAGAGCACCCTGCTTCACATGCTCGGCGGGGTGCGGCCGATGGGCGTCGATACGCCGACTGCGGGGGCAGTGTTGATCGATGGTGTCGAGTGTCAAGGTCCGCACGACGATGCGGTGATGGTCTTTCAGCGCTATGCCAATCGGCCGGATCTGACGGTGTTCGACAACGTGGCCTTTCCGTTTCGGCTCAAGCTCTGGAAATCGCTTGTGCCGGAAGTGGAGTGGCGCCAGCGCGTCGCTGAAATCCTCAAGGCGGTTGGTCTTTCCGACAAGCTGGGTCTGCGTCCGGCGCAGCTCTCGGGTGGCCAGAACCAGCGCGTGGCGCTGGCGCGTGCGCTCGTTCTGCGACCACGCATTCTGCTGATGGACGAACCCTTCGGGGCGCTGGATGCGCAAACGCGTGATGAAATGCAGCGGCTGTTGATCGAGTTGTACCAGTCCTGGCCGTGTCTGGTGGTCTTCGTAACGCACGATGTGACCGAGGCGCTGGTGCTCGGTGACCGTGTCATCGTCCTGTCCACCCAACCAGCCCGCGTCGCCGACGATTTCGTGATCAGCGAAGCGAGGCCGCGCTCAGCCAGTTGGCAGCGCTCGCGCGAAGCGCAGGCGCTCGAGGAGCGGATACTCGAACAACTTCATCAAGCCAGTCCCGGCAAGGGTCAGGTCAGGGTGACGGTGTAACCGTGGCCGAGGAGAAGCCCTCCTATGTCAGGGAAGTTCTGACCAGTCAGACCAATCTCTACGCCTTTCTCGGTTCGCTGGCGGTGGGTGCGGTACTCTCCATTCCCTTTGGTTTCGGCGTTGGCGTGGTGCCGCTTATCGCGTTTGCTGCCGGCGATATCCTCGCCGCAGTGCACATTCCGTCGCTGCCGACCTTTCGCGACAAAGTGGATCGTCGCTGGCGGGCGAGGGTTCGCCAAGCTTCGCGCGAGCAGTTGATGATGGAGATTCAGAAGCGTTCCGGCAAGCGGACGCTTCCCTCGGCGAACTTGCGCACGTACCAGCGCATGTACGAACGCGTGCAGTCGCTCTACCAGCGTGCCGACACCGGGCATGGCCGTCTGGCCTACCGTGATGTCGAGCAGCTGGACGATGTGACACTCGAGTACCTGGCGCTGTGGCTGGCGCTCCTGGTCATGGACGACCGCGCCGAGTCGGTCAATCTACGCGAGGTCGAACTCAAGGTGGCGGCGCTGGAAAGGGAACTGGCGGCCCCGCGTCCCGGCACCGATCTGCGGCAATTGCAGAAGGCGCGTGCCGATTACGTGGCGATCATCGAGCGGCACAACCGTATGCTCAGCCGCCGGCGAGCACTCGAGGCGGCGATGCTGTCGATGCCTGACCAGCTCGACGAGATCTATCAGACGATCATGACGCTGCCGGTGACGGAAGACGTCGGCACGCGGCTCGAGGAGGCGATTGGCAAGTTGCGGCTGCAGGAAGACATCGAGGCTGACCTGGCCAGTGATCTTGCCGATGCCGTGCCGGGTGTCGCGATGCCGACCCCAGCAGCCGTTGCGCGGCAACGGCGTCTGGTGGCCGTAGGCAGCAGCAGCCGGGCGGGCTAGCAGGGCGATCCTGCCGATTCGCCAGCGATGGCCAGCGATTTGAAGAGGCTCAGCTTCATTGGGTAAACAAGTATGGCCGGCGGACCGGCTGACGAAAGGAAGAACGCGATGGCTGACATCAATTTTCTCGGACGCCTGTCCAATTTATGGTCGGGTTTTGTCTCGCTATGGATCACCGATGTCGAGAAGCGGCATCCCGAAATCGCTTACCAGAACGCCATAGACTCGATGATCGAGAAGTACGGCAAGCTGAAGAGCGCCACTGCCGCGATCATGCGCCGACGCGAGGAGATCTCGGCGCGGCTAGAAAGCGAGCGATCGGAACTCGCCGCGATCTCGGCCGACCTCAATGCGGCGCTGGCCACCGGCCAGGACGAACTCGGCATCGTGCTGATCCAGAAGAAGAACGCACTCGAGGCCAGTCTCAAGACGCTGGAGCAGGAAATGGAACAGGCCCGCGGTGACGCGCAGGAGGCGAAGGATTCGCTGATTCAGGTCAAGGCCGAAATCCAGAAGCTGAAGGACGAAAAGGATCGCATGCTGGCCCAGATGCACAGCGCGCAGGCGCGGCTGAAGATTCAGAACCAGCTCGACGGCCTGTCGGTCGATGCCGAGGTGCGGGCGCTCGACAACGTCCGAGAACACATCAAGAACACCGTCGCCGAGGCCAAGATGGGCAGCGAACTGCGCGACTCCGACCTCGATGTCAAGCTTGCCAAGCTGCGGCAGAGCAGCGGCGCGATCACTGCCCGCCAGCAGCTCGAAGAGATGAAGCGCGCGCGCAGCGCGCAGACCGATAGCGCCGGCAAGTCGATGTGATGTGTTGTTTGATACGGGATGTAGGCGGCTCCCCCGCCCGGGTCTGTGCGTGAGCCCTGAGAGCAACGGCCGCCCGGCGCTGCCGGCATGGGCCGAAACCCTGCGCCAGAAATATCTGGCTGGCGAGGCGTCGGTGTTCGTGCTGTACCGCAACGTCTTTGACCGCTATCAGGTGGGCGAACGCTACTACACGCTGCTGCCCTTCCTCAGCGGGGTGCTGCTCAAGGACAACAAGCAGCACATCTTCGAGCTGAGCATCGACCGCGGCGTGCGCGTCATTCAGGGCGGGAGTGCGGAAGAAAAGGCCGAACTCTATCGCCATCTCGAAGGCAAGGGACTGACCGGGATCTTCGAGTCGCTCGAACGCCAGATGCGCGAGCAACGTTCCAGCGCGCTGCTGATTCCCTATGCCGGCACTATCTTCCCCGCGGCGGAGTTGCACTTCCTCTCGCTGGAGGAACGCGGTGCCTTCACGGCGCTGCATCGCTGGTCGCTTGACGAGCAGTTTGCCGATCGCGACAACGTCGTCATCCTGGTCAGCGAATCGCTGGCCGATGTCAGCCCGGCATTGCTGACGCATCCGCGCGTCGTGGCGATCGAGCTGCCGATGCCCGATCGTGCCAACCGGCACGCGGCCATCCGGCACTACGCGCCAGGCATGCAGGCGGCTGAGACTGCACAGCTGGCCGACCAGACCGCCGGCCTGCGCCTGATACAACTGGCCAGCATCGTCGCCAGCGAGGCGCCGCAGGCTATGAGTCAGGCGCAGCGGCGGACGCTGATTGCCGGCCTGCTGCAGGGTAGCCCGCAGGCCGCCGAGCGCGCCGAGAAGCTGGCTGCGATCACCGCCGGCATGACCCCTGGCGAAATCCGTCAACTCGTCGATCCAACGCGTGCACTGCCCGAGAACAGCGATCCGGCGAGCGAGATGATGGCTGTGGTTCGCCAGCGCAAACGCGAGCTGATCGAAAAGGAATGCGCCGGTCTGATCGAATTCATCGAACCGCGCCATGGCCTCGAGACGGTGGGCGGTAATGCGCACATAAAGGGCGAATTGCTCGACATCGCGCGCCTGATCGTCAGCGGCGACCGTGCCCGGGCGCCAATGGGGCTGCTCGCGGTAGGCCCGATGGGCGCCGGCAAGACCTTCGTCATCAAGGCCTTCCTCAAGGAGGCGGGGCTATCCGGTATCGCCTTGAAGAACTTTCGCTCGAAATGGGTTGGCTCGACCGAGGCCAATCTCGACCGCGTCCTGGCGACGGTGAAGGCGATGGGACCGATCGCCCTGGTCATTGACGAAGGCGATCGCAGCTTCGGCAAGCAAGGCGACGATGCCGACGGCGGCACCAGTTCGCGCGTCATTGCCCGACTCAAGGAGTTCATGTCCGATCCGGAGAATCGCGGCCAGGTGCTGTTCATCCTGATGACCAACCGTCCCGACAAGCTCGATACCGACATCAAACGCCCAGGTCGCCTTGACCGGAAGATTCCCTTCTTTTACGCCGAGACCGCGGCCGAGCGCGCCGCCGTCGTCAGCGCGGTCTTTCGGCGCTACGACGTTCCGGTCGACCTCCCGGAAGACAGCCTGGTCGCCGCCTGTGAGGCGCTCGCAGGCTATTCGAACGCCGACCTCGAAGCGCTTGCCTTGCTCGCCGCCGAGTTTGCCGAGCGTATGGAGCATAGGGAGGGTTCCGCTACGCCGCTGCCTGAGACGGTCGATTCGCGCACGCGCGCGGGAGAAACTGCAGCACCCGTGGCGGCCGCGAGTTCGGCCGTCATCCCGGCCGTCAACGCGGCGATTCTCGCCCGCGCCATCGACGATTTCATGCCACCGCAGGAAACGACCATGGTGCGCTACATGGAGATGCTGGCGGTGGCGGAAACATCACGGCGCTCGTTGCTGCCGCAACGTTTCCGGTCGCTCTCCGCAGGCGAGGTTCAGGAACAGCTTGCCGAACTGCGCCGCCAGATCCACTCTTGAAGGAGTTCGTATGTTCCCCCTGCTCGAAAACGTATCCCTCAATGCCGACCAGAGCCTTGCTGCGACGCGCCTCTTGTTGCGTATCGCGCATGTCGATGGCGCCAGGACCGCGGAGGAAGTGGCGCTGATTCGCTGGTTTCACGACAGCGGCCGCGGCGCCAGTGTCGACTGGCCGGCCTTTGACACCCTGCAGGCGACCGGGCAGGGAGACGATCTTGCCGAGACCTTCAGCGAGTCCGGGCAGCGCGACCTGGTGCTTGCCACCTGCCTGATGGTCGCCTATGCCGACGGTGCGCTGACTGCCGAGGAACTGGCTGCCGTGCGTGGCGTGGCAGAGGAAATCGGCACTCCGACAGGCCGCGTCGACGAGCTTCTGGCGCTGGTCAAGGACTACATGCTGGCGCAGCTGGCGCGGCTTCCCGACGCCGGTTCGGTGGCGGTGGTGGCGCGCGAGCTTGGCTGACGTTTGCTCTCCCTGCCATGGCCTCGGCATCAGTTCTGGCAAAAACCAAGCAGAGCGGGGCCTTGAAGCTTGGCTACCGCGAGAATTCGATACCGTCTTCCTTCGTCGGTGACGACAAGCAGCCCCGCAGCAAACAAGGTTCCTGACCTCGACGGAGCGTTGAAGGCGGCGAACGGCAAGACGCCACCAGCCTACGCCGTGGATCGCGCCGTGCTGGTCACAACGGCGCTGGTCAGGGGGCAGGGGCAGACGTTCGCGCTTGCCTACCTGCCGTTCACCTGCGAACCTTACGGCTTGACGATGCGTCGGGATGCGGTTTTCAATCCATCCGCTCGGCCCGCAGTGGGTATTCGTAGTCGATGGTCAGGGGGGCGTGATCGCTGAACCGCTGTCCCTTAAAGACCGCCGCTCGCTTCGCCTGGCTACTGATGAGCGGGGTGGCAAGCTGATAGTCCAGCCGCCAGCCGACGTTGTTGGCCCAGGCTTGACCACGATTTGACCACCAGGTGTAGGCGTCTTCGGTGGCGACGGGATGTAGTTTTCGGTAAACGTCGCACCAGCCGCCCTCGTTGAGCAGTCGGCTTACCCAGGCGCGTTCCTCGGGCAGAAAACCCGAATTCTTGCGGTTGCTCCGCGAGTTCTTGAGGTCAATCTCCTGATGGGCGATGTTCCAGTCGCCGCAGACGATCACGTCACGACCACTCGAGGCGAGTTCAAGGAGATGGGGATAGATCAGGTCCATGAAGCGGAACTTGGCTTCCTGCCGTAGCTCGGAACTCGAGCCAGACGGCTGATAGAGCGACACTACCGACAGATTGCCGAAGTCGGCGCGCAGGTAGCGTCCTTCGAGGTCGAACTCCGTGTCTCCGAGCAGGTTGACAAGTCTGTCCGGCTTCACACGGCACCACAGGCCGACGCCACTGTAGCCTCTTCTCTCGGCGCAGCGGTAGTAAGCATAGAGACCAGCCGGCGTCTTCATTTCTTCATCGAGATCTGCATGCTGGGCTTTCAATTCCTGGACGCAGACGACGTCCGGATTCTGCGCCCTGGCCCAGGAGAGCAGCCCCTTGCGCCATGCTGAGCGAATACCATTGAGGTTCAGCGTAATGATGCGTAACATAGGGCCCCGGTGCCGGAAACGGTTTTGAAGGAAGCAGGTTGCATGGACTTTCGGCAGGAATTCATCGAGTTTGCGGTCGCTCAGGACGTTCTCCGCTTTGGCGAGTTCAGGACCAAGGGCGGGCGTTTGTCGCCGTATTTCTTCAACGCGGGCCTGTTCAATGACGGTGCGGCACTGGGCCGGCTGGCGGAATTCTACGCCAAGGCGATTGCCGCCAGTGGGATCGAGGTCGACGCATTGTTCGGTCCGGCCTACAAGGGCATCCCGCTGGTCGCCGCGATTGCCATTGCGCTGGCGCGGGCCGGGCGCAATCTGCCGTTCTCGTTCAATCGCAAGGAAGCCAAGGATCACGGCGAAGGGGGGAGTATCGTCGGCGCTCCATTGGCGGGTCGCGTGCTGATCATTGATGATGTGATTACCGCTGGTACCTCGGTGCGCGAGTCGGTGGAGCTGATTCGTGCCGCGGGCGCTACGCCCTGCGGTGTCGTGATCGCCCTTGATCGCATGGAGCGAGGCAGCGGACAGCTGTCTGCGGTGCAGGAGGTTGAGCGGGATTACGGTATCCCGGTACTCGCCGTTGCCAGTCTTGATGACCTGCTGAGCTTCCTCCGTCAGTGCCCGGATTTCAAGCAGAACGAGGCAGCCGTGGCTCACTATCGGCAGGAGTATGGCCTTGCGTACGGCGGCTAAGTGCGGTCTGCTGCTGTTGGCGCTGGTGGGCCCTGCGTCGAGCCTTGCGGCCCCCTCGATCTTTTGCTGCAACAATGAAGCTGGCAGGCAGGTGTGTGGTGACGTCCTGCCGTCTGCCTGTTATGGCCGTGCCTACCGTGAGCTTGGTTATACCGGCCGGACGGCTAGGACCGTCGAGGCACCGCTGACTGGTGAGCAGCGAGTCCAGCGAGCAGCTGAAGAACAGCGGCGTAGCGAACAGGAACGGCTGCTCAACGAGCAGCGGCGGAAAGATCAGGCGCTCCTCAATACCTATGGTAGTGAGAAGGATATCGAGATTATGCGTAGCCGTGCCGAGCGTGATCTTGCTACGGCAATCAAGGCGGCTGAAGAGAGAATTGCCGAAATCCGTAGACAGCGCAAGAAATTTGAGGATGAGGCGGAGTTTTACAAGAAGCGACAGTTACCGGCCGATGTGGCAAAAGGCTTGCGCGATGCCGATCAGGAGATCAGGGCCCAGGAGTCGGTGATCGAGTCCAAGAAAAAAGATCTGGAGGCCATTCGACTGAAGTACGACGAGGATTTGCGTCGCTTTGTCGAGCTGTCGAAACGGCCACCCGCGCGGCCCTGAGAATGACCCTCTGATCTGCGCCAAGCCGGCGCCACGGGAGCGACGCCTTGGCCTGTCAGCCGAGTTTCCGGCGCAGTAATTCGTTGACCTGCTGCGGGTTGGCCTTACCTCGCGTGGCCTTCATTGCCTGCCCGACCAGCGCGTTGAACGCCTTCTCCTTGCCCGCCCTGAACTCGGCTACCATCGTCGCGTTGGTGGCCAACAGTTCATCGATCAGTCTTTCCAGCGATGCGTGGTCGGTAATCTGCTGCAGGCCCTGGCTGGCGATGATGTCGTCAGCCGAGCCTCCCTCACCGTTCCAGAGGGTATCAAAAACCTTCCTGGCCATATTGGTCGAGATTGTGCCGTCGGCTATGCGGGCAATCAGGCCGCCAAGCTGTTCTGCCGAGACAGGCGAATCGCCAATTTCTCGCTCTTCCTTGTTGAGCCGGGCAGCCAGGTCGACCATCACCCAGTTGGCACAGGCCTTGGCATTTGACCTGCCGGCAATGGCCACTGCCGCTTCGTAAAAGCCGGCCAGTTCGAGCGAGCTGGTCAGCACCTCTGCATCGTAAAGGGAAAGCCCGTAATCGACCATCAGACGGTCGCGTTTGGCACCAGGCAACTCGGGCATCTGTGCACGAATCTGCTCAACCCATTGCCGATCAATGGCCAGGGGCAGAAGATCAGGATCGGGGAAATAGCGGTAATCGTGCGCATCCTCCTTTGAACGCATGGCGCGCGTTTCGCCGGTGACCGGATCAAACAGCACCGTCGCCTGTTCGATGCTGCCGCCATCTTCCAGCGTGGCGATCTGCCACTGTACCTCGTAGTCGATGGCCTGCTGCATGAAGCGGAACGAGTTCAGATTCTTGATCTCGCGCCGGGTGCCGAAGTGCGGCTGTCCAATCGGACGGACCGAGACGTTTGCATCACAGCGGAACGAGCCCTCCTGCATGTTGCCGTCGCAGATACCGATCCAGCGCACCAGCGCGTGCAGGGCGCGGGCATAGGCGACGGCTTCTGCCGAAGAACGCATGTCGGGTTCGGTGACAATTTCCAGCAAGGGCGTTCCAGCACGATTGAGATCAATTCCTGACCGGCCCTGAAAGTGCTGACCCGCTCCCTCATGCAAGGACTTGCCGGCGTCCTCCTCGAGATGAGCGCGCGTCAGGTGGACGGTCTTGTCGGTGTCGCCAACCTGGATCACCAGCTTTCCGCCAAGCACGACCGGATGTTCGTACTGGCTGATTTGATAGCCTTTCGGCAGATCCGGGTAGAAATAGTTCTTGCGGGCAAAAACCGATCGCGGTGCAATTTCCGCGCCGACCGCGAGGCCAAATCTGATTGCACACTCGACCGCACCCCTGTTGAGCACTGGCAGGACACCGGGCAGGGCAATGTCGACGGCGTTCGCCTGGAGGTTTGGGATAGCGCCAAAGGCGGTCGAGCTACCCGAGAAAATTTTGGCCTCGGTGGATAACTGTGCGTGGGTTTCGATGCCGATGACGACTTCCCATTGTTTCATCACTGCTTACTCACTCTTCAAGAACAGCGGCCGTCAGCGACGCGTTTGCGGGCATTGGCCGGACGGGGGCGCCGGCAGCAGGATTCGCCGAGCGCGCTGGGCATGTCAATCAAACGCCTCTGGACGCTGCAGATGCCAGGCGGTTGCCAGCTGGTAGCGGTGGGCGACGTTGAGCAGCCTGGCTTCGGTGAAATAATCGCCGATCAGTTGCAGGCCGGCCGGCAAGCCGCCGGCGAATCCGCAGGGGAGGGAAATTCCCGGCAAGCCAGCGAGGTTGACGGCAATCGTATAAATATCGGATAGATACATCTGCACCGGATCGGACGCTTTCTCCCCGAGTTTGAAGGCGGTGCTCGGACTGGTCGGCCCGATGATCACGTCACACAGCCGGAAGGCGGCGGCAAAATCATTGGCGATCAGGCGGCGGATGCGTTGCGCCTGGAGATAGTAGGCGTCGTAATAGCCGTGCGAGAGGACGTAGGTGCCGATCAGGATGCGTCGCTTGACCTCGGAGCCGAAGCCTTGCGCCCGGCTCTTGCAGTACATGTCGGTCAGGTCGTGATAATCGGGGGCTCGATAGCCGTAACGCACGCCGTCAAAGCGCGCCAGGTTCGAACTCGCCTCGGCCGGTGCGATGACGTAGTAGGCAGCGACCGACAGTCCCATGCTGGGCAGGCGGATGGCGACCGTTTCAGCGCCGAGTTGGCGATACTCGTCGACTGCCGCCTCGACCAGGTGCATCACTTCGGGAGCACAGCCCTCGCCGAAAAACTCCTCCGGCAGGCCGATTCTCAATCCGGCCAGCGGCCTCGCGCCAGCGGCGGCATTGAGCTCGCGCCCATAGTCCTCGGCAGGGCGGTTGAGGCTGGTCGAATCGCGTTCATCGAAGCCGGCCATGCTGTTGAGCAGGAGCGCGCAGTCGGCTGCAGAGCGTCCCAGGGGGCCGGCCTGGTCGAGTGACGAGGCAAAGGCGATCATGCCGTAGCGGGAGATGACCCCGTAGGTCGGCTTCATTCCGGTCAGATTGCACAGGGCTGCCGGCTGGCGGATCGAGCCACCGGTGTCGGTGCCGGTGGCTGCCGGTGCCAAGCGTGCCGCGACCGCCGCCGCCGAGCCACCGGAAGATCCGCCGGGAACGCGAGTGGTATCCCAGGGGTTGTGCACCGGGCCAAAGAACGATGTTTCGTTCGATGAACCCATGGCGAACTCGTCCATGTTGGTCTTGCCGAGTACGACCGCACCGGCGGCGTGGAAGCGGGAAATCACGGCGGCATCGTAGGGGCTGACGAAGTTGCTCAGCATCTTCGAGCCGCAGGTAGTCAGCCAGCCCCTGGCGCAGAAGATGTCCTTGTGCGCAATCGGGATGCCGGTCAGCGGCCCACCTTCGCCCCTCGCCAGTCGTTCGTCCGCCGCCTGCGCCTGGCCAAGGCTGCTGGCTGGGTCGACGGCGAGGTAGGCGTTGAGCCGCGGGTTGTAGCGGGCAATCCGGTCGAGATAGAGTTGTGTCAGCTCGACGCTCGAAATCTCCTTGCTTTTCAGCGACAGGGCAATGGCCTGAAGGCTGTGCTCAATCATTCGATGACCTTCGGCACGAGGTAGAGTCCGGCCTCGGTTTCCGGCGCAATGGCCTGGAAGGCGGCTCGTTGAGCGAGCTGGTCGGACTCGGTCACGCGGTCAGCACGCAGGCGCTGTGCCAGATCCTGGGCGTGCGCCATTGGTTCGATGCCCAGCGTGTCGACGGCCTGCATCTCTTCGATCAGGGCAAAAATCTCGTTCAGGTGGCCGAGCGTGCTAGCCGCCTCGGCGTCGCTGATTTCGATTCGGGCGAGGTGGGCGACGCGGTGGACCTGTTCTAGGGTAAGCGACATGGTTACGAAATCACTAAGGTGTTAAACGAGGGAGCCATATAAGGTATCATAAAAGTTTTTCCCACCGCAGCTATCGCTGCGCACCATCACGGATTTCGCAAGCATGTTCAGTTTTCTGCGCAGTTATTTTTCGAACGATCTCGCAATCGACTTGGGGACGGCCAACACCCTGATCTATGTACGCTCGAAGGGAATCGTTCTCGACGAACCGTCGGTGGTCGCCATCCGCACCGAGGGTGGGCCGAGTTCCAAAAAGACAATTCAGGCGGTCGGGAAGTCAGCCAAGGAGATGCTCGGCAAGGCGCCCGGAGCGATCACCGTCATTCGGCCGATGAAGGACGGCGTGATCGCCGATTTCACCGTCACTGAGCAGATGCTCAAGCAGTTCATCAAGAAGGTGCACGACTCGCGACTGCTCTCGCCATCGCCGCGAATCATTATCTGTGTGCCCTCGGGTTCGACACAGGTCGAGCGGCGCGCGATTCGCGAGTCGGCAATCGGCGCTGGCGCCAGTCAGGTGTTTCTGATCGAGGAGCCGATGGCGGCAGCGATCGGCGCCGGACTGCCGGTGTCCGAGCCAACGGGTTCGATGGTGGTCGACATTGGCGGCGGCACGACCGAGGTCGGCGTGATCTCGCTCGGTGGCATGGTCTATGCGGGTTCGGTGCGCGTCGGCGGTGACAAGCTCGACGAAGCGATCATGAACTACATCAGCCGCAACTATGGCATGTTGATCGGCGAGAACACGGCCGAGAACATCAAGAAGAGAATCGGTTCTGCCTTTCCCGGCGCTGAAGTGCGTGAAATGGAGGTTTCGGGGATCAACAAGTCCGAAGGCATTCCCCGCAAGTTCACGATTTCATCGAACGAGATTCTCGAGGCGCTGACCGAACCACTGAACAGCGTGGTCTCGGCGGTCAAGTCGGCGCTTGAGAAGACGCCACCCGAGCTTGGCGCCGACATTGCGGAGAAGGGCATGGTGCTGACCGGCGGTGGAGCACTGCTGCGTGACATCGATCGCCTTCTGATGGAAGAGACCGGCCTGCCGGTGATCGTTGCCGAGGAGCCGCTGACCTGCGTCGCCCGGGGTTGTGGTATGGCACTCGAGAAGATGGACAATCTCGGCAGCATCTTCGCTTCCGATTGACGCAGGGCGGCGTGATCGCCGCGCGTCGCCAATTGCCAGGACCGATTGATGGATCACCAGCCGCCACCGTTTTTCAAACGCGGGCCGGCACCTCTGGCGCTGCTGTCGTTCTACGTGACGCTGTCGGTTGCCTTGCTGGTCGTCGATGCGCGTCTGCAGACGCTTGAGGTGTTGCGCCAGGCGTTGTCGTTGTTCACCCATCCGGTGCAGCAATTTGCCCATCTCCCGGCGCAACTTCTGGACAACGCCACAGGCTATTTCGTGAGCTTGTCGCGTTTGCAGGATGAAAACGTCCAGCTGAAGCGCGCCCGTCTGGAAAACGTGACCACGTTGCTGCGTACCCAGCAGCTCGAGGTAGAGAACGAGCGCCTGCGCAAGCTGCTGGCTGTCAAGGAACGGCAGCAGGCAAGCGGCCAGCTGGCACAGATTCTCTATGCGGCCCGCGATCCCTACTCGCGGCGGATCGTGATCGATAAGGGGCAGCAGGACAAGGTCGTCGCCGGCCAGCCGATCATTGACGATGCCGGGGTGGTGGGTCAGGTGACACGGGTTTTTCCCTTTGTCGCCGAAGTGACCCTGATCACCGACAAGGAACAGGCCGTTCCGGTACAGATTGTGCGGACCGGCCAGCGCTCGGTAGTTTTCGGTCTGGGCAACGGGCAACTCGAGCTGCGCTTTCTGCCAGCCAACGCCGACGTCCAGAATGGCGACATGCTGGTCACCTCAGGTCTGGACGGCATCTTTCTGCCGGGTTTTCCGGTCGCCAAGGTGGTGCACATCGAACGTGATACCTCGTACTCGTTTGCCAGGATCTTCTGCATGCCGCTGGCTGGCGTCGAGAACTTCAGCGAGGTCATGGTTCTCGACCCGCGTCCGGCAGTCGCCCTGCCGGCGCAACTGGCCAGTGAGGCAGCAGGGCGGGAGGCGAAGCCGCCAGTGCGAGCCGGGCAGGCCAGAAAAAAGCGTCTCAGGAAGGACTGAAGCAGATGCAGACAAGCTACTCATCATCGCGCATTCTGTTGCCGGTTCGGCCGTGGTTCATCGGCTTGAGCCTGACGGTGGCGTTGCTGCTGAACTTCCTTCCTACTGCTGCCTGGCCCGGCGTGCCTGACTGGCTGGCGCTGGTGATCGTTTTCTGGAGCGTGCACGAGCCGCGCCGTGTTGGCATGGGGCTGGCGTTTCTGTTTGGCGTGGCGATGGACGTCGCCGATGCCAGTCTGCTCGGACAGCACGCGCTCGCCTATGTGCTGGTGGCCTACGGTGCTTCGTCGCTCTCACGGCGGATACTCTGGTTTCCGCTCGCGCAGCAGGCGCTGCAGGTCTTCCCGCTGCTCTTGCTGGTGCAGTTGGTGCAATTCAGCGTGCGCAGCATGGCCGGTGCCGATTTCCCCGGTCTTGCCTACTTTGTCGGGCCGTGTCTGGCCACCCTGCTGTGGCCCGTGCTGACTTTCGTCCTCCTGCTGCCGCAGCATCAGCCGGTAGACCGTGATGCCAACCGGCCGCTCTGAGCCCGTGCGCAAGACTGCCTGGCGCCTGGTTCGGCGCACTCCCCGCATTTCGCGGGTCTTGGGCCGCGCGTCACCGACGTGGGTCGCCGTCGAGAGGTTGCCTTGCTTGCTCGCCAGTCACCACTGAATAGCGCCGATCGCGAGCTTGATCGCTTCCGCTTCCGCGTCGCTCTGGCGGGGATCATGGTGGTGGTGGCTCTTGCCCTGCTGATTGCCCGCCTTGTCCATCTGCAGGTGGTTCAGCATGACTACTACACCACCCGTGCCGAGGACAACCGCATCTCGCTGGTGCCGATTGTTCCCAATCGCGGGGTGATCGTTGATCGTCACGGTACCGTCCTGGCGCGCAACTACTCGGCATTCACGCTTGAAATCACGCCGTCCAAGGTTGATGACCTCGACGCAACGATCGAAGGATTGGGCAAGTTGATCGAAGTGCTGCCCAAGGACCGCAAGCGTTTCCGCAAACTGCTCGAGGAGAGCAAGACCTTCGAAAGCCTGCCGATTCGTACCCGGTTGACCGAGGAGGAAGTTGCCAGGTTTGCTGCCAACCGCTATCTCTTTCCTGGCGTTGAAGTCAAGGCGCGCCTGTTCCGGCAGTATCCGCTGGGTCCGATCGCATCACATGCCATCGGCTACATCAATCGCATCAACAAGCGCGACCTCGAGTTGATCGAGGAGAGCGAAAAGGGAGCCAACTACAAGGGTACCGACCACATCGGCAAGACCGGGATAGAGCAGAAGTACGAATTTCAATTGCATGGCGAAACCGGCTACGAACAGGTCGAAATCGACGCTGGCGGCAGGGCGGTGCGCAATCTGTCGCGTACCGCACCGGTCCAGGGGAACAACCTGACGCTGACGCTCGACGCCCGATTGCAGGAAATGGCCGAAAAGGCTTTTGGCGACCGTCGTGGCGCATTGGTGGCGATCGAGCCGTCGACCGGTGGCATCCTCGCGCTGGTCTCGACGCCCACTTTTGACCCGAATCTGTTTGTCGACGGGATTCGCACCGATGACTGGGATCTGCTCAACAACTCGCCCGACAAGCCGCTGCTCAACCGGGCACTGAACGGCGCCTATCCTCCGGGTTCGACCTTCAAGCCATTCATGGCCCTGGCGGCGCTGGAAACCGGCAAGCGCACGCCGGCACAGGCCATTTCGGATCCCGGTTTTTTCAACTTTGGCGGGCACCAGTTCCGGGATGACAAGAAGGGCGGTCACGGCATCGTCGACATGCACAAGTCGATCGTTCATTCGTGCGACACCTATTACTACATTCTGGCCAACGACATGGGCATCGAGAGTATCGCCCGCTTCATGGGTCAGCTGGGTCTTGGTCAGCGCACCGGGGTAGACATCGAAGGCGAGTCGGAAGGCGTGCTGCCGTCGCCGGAGTGGAAGAAGCGTCGCTTCAGGCGGCCGGAGCAGCAGAAGTGGTTTGCCGGTGAGACGATCTCGATCGGCATCGGCCAGGGTTACAATTCCTACACGCCGATCCAATTGGCACAGGCGACGGCGACCGTCGCCAACAATGGGGTCATGTACCGCCCGCACCTGGTCAAGTACATTACCGATAGCCGCACCGGCGAGCGGACCATGGTCGAGCCCGAGCCGCTGCGTGTGCTGCCATGGAAGCGGCAGAATGTCGATGTGATCAAGCGGGCAATGGTCGGGGTCAACACCCACGGCACTGGCGCGCGCGCTTTTGCCGGTGCCGCCTATACATCGGGCGGCAAGACCGGAACGGCCCAGGTCTTCAGCCTGAAAGGGGCAGAATACAAGGCCTCGAGGGTGAAGAAGGAGTTGCGCGACCATGCCCTGTTCATTGCCTTTGCCCCGGCCGACGAGCCGAAGATCGCCCTCGCCGTGCTCGTCGAAAACGGTGGTTTCGGCGCCCAGTCGGCGGCGCCGATCGCGCGCATGGTTTTCGATTATTATCTGCTTGGCAAGCTGCCCAAGGGGGCAGCCGGGGAAGATGACGTGGAGGAAGACTAGCTGATGCTGCAGCAGTTTCTGTACCGTGTCTGGCGGCGTCTGGTTGAGCGTGTTGATGGGCCACTGCTGATGATTGCGAGTTTGATCATGGCGGCTGGCCTGGCGACCGTCTACAGCGCCACCTATGACACCAATGATCGTCTGGTGGCGCAGACCCTGAATATGGCGGTCGGGCTCTGCGTGATGTGGACCGTAGCGCAGTTGCCACCGCAGAAGCTGATGCGTTTCGCTGTCCCCCTCTATGTTCTCGGCGTGCTCCTGTTGATCCTGGTGTTTTTCTTCGGGATCAAGGTCAACGGCGCCAGACGCTGGTTGTCAATCGGTTTTACCCGCATTCAGCCCTCCGAACTGTTGAAGATCGCCGTTCCGCTGACGCTGGCCTGGTACTTCCACAAGCACGAAGCTGGCCTCAAAGTTCGTCACTACGTGGTCGCCTGTCTGCTGCTGCTGGTACCTTTTGCGCTGATCGCCAAGCAGCCGGACCTGGGAACGGCCATTCTCGTCGGCGCTGCAGGGTTCTACGTGCTTTTCTTTGCCGGTCTGCCCTGGAAGGTGATCGTTGGCCTGTTTGCCGTTGCGGCCGGCGCTGCGCCTTTTGTCTGGACCATGCTGCACGATTACCAACGCAAACGCATCCTGACCCTGATCGACCCAACGAGCGATCCGCTTGGCGCGGGATACCACATCATCCAGGCGACCATTGCCATCGGCTCCGGCGGCACCTTCGGCAAGGGCTGGCTGGCTGGTACGCAGACCCACCTGGAGTTCATTCCCGAACGCCACACGGACTTCATCTTCGCCGTCTTCGCCGAGGAGCGGGGCCTGATCGGCAACGCGATTCTGCTATTGCTCTACCTGCTCCTGATTGTGCGAGGGCTGATGATTGCCACCAACGCCTCGACGCTCTTCGCCCGCTTGATGGCTGGCTCGATCACCCTGAGCCTGTTCACCTATGTCTTCGTAAACATTGGCATGGTCAGCGGGATCCTGCCGGTGGTCGGCGTGCCCCTGCCCTTCATGAGTTATGGCGGAACGGCGCTGGTGACCTTGTCGATCGGCATCGGCATCCTGATGAGTATCCAGACGCACCGGATGCTGGTCGTCAAATGATGACGCGCGCCGAATCGAAATGGGCCCGGTGCATGCCACCACCCCGCCTGTGCCTGCTGGTCCTGCCGGCGCTGCTCGTCGCCTGCGGAGGCCAGCCGTCGAGGCTGCCGGAGGCCACTGCCCGTAGTGCGGAGCCGGCAAAGACGTCTGGCAAGATGGCCAGGAAGTCGTCGGTTGTGCAGAAGCGGGGGGGCGCCTATTACAAGGACGATGGCCCGGGCGACGAGATACCGGACAATCTCGATGATATTCCCGACGCGCAGCCGCGACTCGAACCACTGCATCGCTTTGCCAATCGGCCTTATGTCGTCCTGGGCAAGGCCTATGAGCCTCACGCCAGCCTCAGACCCCATCAGGAGCGTGGTGTGGCGAGCTGGTACGGCAAGAAGTTTCACGGGCAGAAGACCTCGATCGGTGAGCCCTATGACATGTTCTCGATGACTGCTGCCCACCCGACGCTCGCCATTCCCTCCTACGTCCGGGTGACCAGTGTAGGCAACGGCAAGTCCGTCGTCGTGCGCGTGACCGATCGCGGTCCCTTCCACGCCGATCGCGTCATCGACCTCTCCTACGCGGCGGCTCACCGCCTGGGCTACGTGGACAACGGCAGCACTCTGGTTGAGGTCGAATCGATTCTACCCGAGGGCGCGACGACGATGAGCTACGCGCAGGTGATGCCTGCGCCACGCTCCGCGCGCCCGGTCGGCGCCACGGCGGAGCGCGACGAAATTGAACTGCTGGCAGCAAAGCTCGGGCTGAACACCGGTTCGGCACCATCACTGGTCGCGGAAGCGACGCTGCCAGCATCGCCACGCATGGCCTCGACAAGCTCGACCGTAGCCAGCGGTGGCGGTGTTTTCCTGCAGTTGGGCGCTTTTGCCAGTGCCGATAACGCCGAAACGCTGCGTTCACACCTGCAGCGCGAACTGGACTGGCTCAACGAGGGAATCCAGATTGCTGCCGGTGGCGGCATGCACCGCGTCCATCTCGGTCCCTATCCGAACCGTGCCGATGCCGAGAAGGTAGCCGAGAGGATTCGTCTGGCCTTGGGGTACAAACCCACTTTCGTGGCCCGCTGATCAGGCTTGAGCGCGACCGCTGCCGGGTCCGTGCCAAGAGCGAACCGTGCCTGGCCGGTACTGAGCCCTTGACCGCAGGCTTCAGGGGTTCGGGCATTCCCGGATCACCGGGTCTCCCCGCCGGCCGCACGGGGTCGCGATGCCGGCATGGGGATGGGGAGTGCCGTCGTCGTCGATCTCAGCAGCCAGCGTATCCCAGGCCAACAGGCCACGCTTGTCGAGGGTCAGGCGCAGCAGCCAGCCGCTGCGGCCGGCGGCGTAGTCAAAGCCGTCGAAGACAAAGTTGCCCAGGCTATAGACGATCAGCTTTCCCTGATGATACTCGACGCCCTGCGTCACATGCGGATGCCCGCCGACTACCAGATCGGCGCCGGCGTCGATCATCAATCGGGCCAGCTGTCGTTGGCGCTCGCTCGGCTGCAGCTCGCGCTCCCAGCCCCAGTGCATGAACGGAATTACCAGGTCGGCTCCGGCCGTCCGCGCCGCGCGGATGTCGGCGACGACCTGACTGTCCTCGCTCCAGGCGATCCCTGCCCATTCGGCGCCGGCTTCGAAAGAGCGCGGCTTGAACTCGTTGTACGCCAGTACGGCAATGAGCAGGCCGCCGCGGGCTATCCATAGCGGGCGATGCGCCTCGGCAAGCTGGCGCCCGCCGCCAAAGGTGGCAATTCCCTGGTCGGCGAGCAGGCCGAGCGTTTCGAGGAACGCAGCCTGGCCATAATCACCGGAATGATTGTTGGCCACACCGAGCGCATCGAATCTGCCGACCAGCAGCGGCACCACGCGCGGGTGTGCCCGGAAGCTGACGATCTTGTTCTGCAGAGGCTCACCCACGGTCGCGATCGGGCATTCGAGGTTGCCGATGGTGTAGTCGGCACCCTTCAGCAGGCTTGCAAAGGAGGCGAGTGGATCACCACCGCGGCTGATCAGCCGGCCGGGGCCGTCGTCGAGCATGATGTCGCCGACGAAGATCAGGCGTACCGGGTCGGCCAGCGCGTGGGCGGCGAGTGCCAGGCCGAGAGCCGTAGTTAGCAAGAGCCACTGGCGCTTCCACTTCCACTTCATCGTTCGGTCCCGGCGGCGGGAGATAGCTCGCACCAGTATTGCAGTTCGCCATCGCGGATCGGCTCGTAGACGCTGTTGAGGCCGGTAAAGCCGTAACGTGCCTTCTTTAGCGCAGGCGGGGGGTAGGGGTGTGTTGCCTGGACGATCGGTACCGGTCCGCTGTCGCGGTCGGTGAAGACGTAGAGCTTGATGGCCGCCAGTTCCCGCGGCTCTTTCTGGAACACCATGCGGAACAGGAAGTAGGAGCCGATCGCCTGCACGGGTACGGTGTAGGGTGAACTGACTGGCCGCGCGCGCAGCGTGCGCGTCTCACCGCCATAGGTCAGGTGGCAGAGCAAGGTCTCGGCGCGCACGGAAAGGGCGAGCAGCAGGGTGGTGGCCAGCAGGCACGGGTGGAGTTTTGGCATGCAGGAAGGCAGTGACGGGTGACGCGACACGATCGGAAGACGCTTGGCAGCAGCGGCAGATACCACGTGGCGGGAAGTATCCGCCCGCCAGCGGACATTGTCCACAGTGGATTGTCTTTCGATGGCGGCCCTGGCCTGCTATATTGGCGCCGGCCGAAACCGCGGCTCCGGGGCAGGAATACGGGTGGCTTTGCTTCAAGACTACCACTTCGGACAGCGCGCTGTCGCGACCCGATGAGCACCCTTTGAGAAGCGAGAACATGAGCCTTGCCAATACCATGCACGAGTTGCTGCAGCCTTTGCTGGCAGCCCAGAGGTACGCTGTGCTGGCCACTGACCACGGCGGGCAGCCCTATACCAGCCTGATGGCTTTTGCCGCCAGCGAGGATCTGCAGGACTTGACGCTGGTCACCGAAC
Source organism: Candidatus Accumulibacter necessarius (assembly GCF_036625085.1). Taxonomy (NCBI): domain Bacteria; kingdom Pseudomonadati; phylum Pseudomonadota; class Betaproteobacteria; genus Candidatus Accumulibacter; species Candidatus Accumulibacter necessarius. The sequence continues at coordinate 298,743 of NZ_JAZKUM010000003.1, forward strand.
GGGCTACCCAAAAGTACGCCAACCTCACCGCCAATAGCCGTGTGGCGGTGTTCATCGACAACCGGGAGAACGTCGGGGCGGATACCCACGAGGCGGTGGCGGTCACCGCCATCGGCGCCGCGCAGGAGGTGACCGGCGACGACTGCACGCGGCTGCGTGCCGCCTATATCTTGCGTCACCCCTACCTGGCGGAATTCGCGAGTTCGCCCTCATGCGCCATCGTACGCGTCAGCGTGAAGTCCTACGTCGTCGTCAGGCGCTTCGAGGAAGTGCTGGAGTGGCGTCTTGGCGAGTAGGGAGCCCGGGTCATTGGCGCTTTTCCTTTCAACGTTGCCCACCGGCGGCCCCGGATCGCCGAGCGGCCGCTGATGAACAACCCGCGCCCACCGATGCTGGTCATTTTCGACTGCGACGGCGTGCTCGTCGATAGCGAGCCGATCGCCAGTCGCGTCCTGGCTGAAGCCCTGACCGAGATCGGTTTTCCCCTGACGCCACAGCAGGCGATCGACCGCTACACCGGCATCAGCCTGCCTGCGGTGTTGTCGCTGGTCGAGGCCGAGTGGGCGCGCGCCTTGCCGGCCGATTTCGTCACGCATCTCGGTGCGCGCGATCGCGCCGCCTTTCGCGCCGAGTTGCAGCCGGTGGGCGGGGTCGCGGCTATGCTCGCCCGGTTGTCCTTGCCACGCTGCGTGGCCTCTTCGGGGGCGCTGGAAAAGATTCGCAGCAACCTCGAACTCACCGGCCTGTTGCAGTACTTCGAGCCGAACCTGTTCAGTGCCGAGATGGTCGCGCGCGGCAAACCGGCGCCAGATTTGTTCCTGCTCGCCGCCGCCACGCTGGCTTCACCGCCCGAGCGCTGCCTGGTGATCGAGGACAGCGTCGCGGGCATCGAGGCCGCATGCGCGGCAGGCATGCGAGTCTTCGGCTTCTGCGGCGCCGGCCATGCGCGCCCAGGCTCGGCCGAGGCTCTGCGCGCTGCCGGCGCCACGCAGGTCTTCAGCCGCATGCAGGAACTGCCGCGGCTGCTCGCCGGGCCGGCTACGAGGCGCTGAGCGAACGGCTTGACAGGAACTTCCCGTAGACCCGATGCCGGCGGTTGGCGCCAGGGTCGTTCAAGCGAGCTGCGGGCGGGGCGGGTTGCCTGAGCGCGGCTACGGTTGCCGCTCGATCCAGCCAGCGATTCTTTCCGCGGCGGCCTGCCAGTGGGCGTCGAGCATCAGGGTGTGCCCGGCAGCCGGAATCACCGCCACTTCAGCCTGCCAGCGCGCGGCGGTAAAGCCCAGCACGGCAGGTGAGAACACCGCGTCTGCATTGCCGCCGACGATCAGGACCGGCAGCTTCGGCCGGGGTCTGCCGATACGCATGGCCAGCAGCGACAGATCCAGGAGCGCGCGGCGCGATTCGACCTGGAACAGGGGAGCGAAGCGGAGCAGATCCGCGGTGCTGGTCTCGGCCGAGTAGTACACGTCGCGAATCGTCTGCATCGTCTCCGCCGTGTACTCACCGCGGGTGGCGCGGGCCTGCTGGTCGAAGAAAGCAGGCTCGGTGAAGGCGATTTTCATGGTGGCGCCCAGGATTCCGGTCGGTGGTACCGGGGCCATCAGGACGGCGGCAACCGCCTGGTTGTGCTCGAGAAAGCGTTCGACGACCACCGTGCCCATCGAGTGGCCGATCAGGATCGGCGGCCGATCCAGTTCTGCCGCCACCTGAGCCAGATCTTCGGCGTAGTCGTCAAGCCCGAACGAGTCGAGCCGCTCGCGGCCCTCGCTGCTGCCGTGGCCGGCAAGGTCCAGCGCGTGGCAGTCGAAACCGCGGTCGCTGAACCAGGGCAGGAAGTACGCGTCCCAGCACGCTGCCGTGGCGTAGCCGCCATGGACAAAGAGGAGCGGGGGAAAGCGCTTCGGGCTGGCCGCGGCGCGGTGAATGGTATGGATGCGTCGAAGTTTCATGGTCTTTGGCCAGGTGGCATGGCACGGCCTGGCCCGCTGACCGGCAGCCAAGTTTTCAGGATTGGTACAAGGCTGCAGTATCGCAGGGTCTTGCCGAAGCTGGCAACCACAGTCGACCTGTCGGCGACTGCATTGTCTTCACGGTGCATTGCGTATCAGTTTCTGGGTTAGAATCAGGGTCGGCTAGCCAAGCGGCAAGCGATCCACGCGGTTCGATTCCGGAGGAAGCGATGCAATTACAACCATTCGATCTGAATGACATCAGCCATGAACCTTCCGATGAGCAACTCGACGACCTGATGGAAGCCGTTGCCGCAGAAGCGCGTAGACACGGTCAGGCGGCACGCGCGCAACTGATGGTTCGTCTGCGGGCCGAGATCACGGCGATCAAGCCGCCCTGCCGACGTGAGGCATGAATGACGGGGCAAGACCCCGGCTGATCATCGTTGCCGGCCCCAACGGCTCCGGCAAGACTTCGATCACCCAGCAGCTGCTGATGCACGAGTGGATGGGCGGCTGCGTCTACGTCAATCCCGACTTCATTGCGCGCGACGACTTCGGCGACTGGAACTCGCCACAGGCGGTCATTCAGGCGGCCGAGCGGGCAACGGAGATCCGTGAACACTGCCTCGAACACGGGCGCAGCCTGGCCTTCGAAACCGTCCTCTCGGCACCGGACAAGCTTGACTTCATTCGTCGGGCGCGCGAAGCCGGTTTCTTCATCCGCCTCTTCTTCGTCGGCACCGACGACCCTTCCATAAACGCCAAGCGTGTTGCCATGCGGGTGATGGAGGGTGGGCACGACGTCCCGATTCCCAAGATCATTGCCCGCTACACCCGGTCACTGGCGTACTGCTACTTTGTCGCCTGGCTGGCCGACCGCACCTACCTCTACGACAATTCGGTCGATGACAGCCGCGCCAGGCTGCTGTTCCGTGCATCGGAAGGCCGGCTCGTCAAGACCTATGGCGAGATCAATCCGTGGGCTAGGGAGATCGCGCAAAGGCTGCTGCCGGTCTTGTCGGATGACACGCCACCGTCTCCAGCAGTTGCGTCCGGCCTTTCCTGAACCTCCTAAGAAACAGAACGGGTTGGGGTCGTTTTCAGGTTCCTGAAATTCGGGGAGTCCTTCCCCGCGCCGCCGGAGCCATTGCTGCCGCCAGTAGTGATCTGTATCAAGAACCTTCAAGAACCTTGGCTTGTGCGGCGATATGCCACATTCCGCCACACGCCATCCCTCCCTAGAATTGGCCAGATATTCGCCAAATCAAGAACAGGAGAGAGCTCGCGATGCCGTTTACCAGGAAGCCGATCGCGGTAGCCGCCGCTCTGGCCATGTCCAGCCTCGACCCGACCAATGTCGGCTGTGTCAGCGCGTTTGCCGGTATACACGTCCGCTTCTGAGGTCAAAGAGAGCAATGGAGCCAGCCGTCTTGTCGAATGCCGAACAAAGGCCGCGCCGGGTCGGCGCGCGAATGACCCGAGCCAGACAGCGCTCGGTCCTGCGCGGACAGCGTATCTACGCCGGCAATGCCCGCGGGACTGCCTGGCGGGTTCTCAGCGGCTCGGTTCGGCTCGACCGCGAGGAACAGCCCAACGGCGAGGAGAGCTTTGCCAACCTGGCTGTTCGGGGCGACGTCATCGGTGCGGAGACGCTGCTCTTCGGCAAGTACAGTTTCACGGCAACGGCACTCGCCGACTGTGTTCTCGCGCCATGGCCGGACGATCGGACGCCGCCTGCTGGCGACTACTCGCTGCTGCGGACGCTGGCCAAGGCCGAGCGCCGCGCCGCGGAGGTCATCGCACTGCGCTGCGGCCAGGCTGCTGACAGGGTCCGCCGCCTGGTGATGATGCTTGCGCAGGCGCCTGAGCAAAACCCGGTGAACCAGCCAGCAGATCTACAGGTCGTCCTGCCGTCGCGGCAGGATATGGCCGACATCACCGCGCTGACGCTGGAAACGGTATCGCGTATGGTGAGCCAGTTGCGCCATGCCGGCCTCCTCGAACCTTTGGGTCAGGGCAAGCACTCCTCGCAACGAAACTTCTCTGTGCGGCCAATAGCCGGCGATCCCTGAAGGCGGTGACCGTCGGGCACCGCCCACTGCTGTGCCCCTACACCCGTTCGACGCGCACCTTGGTGACGGAGCGCGCATCGGCCTCGGTCACCGTATAGCGATAGCCCTGCTCGAGTACCGTATCGCCGACCTCCGGGATGTGTCGCAGGCGGTTGATCAGGAAGCCGGCGAGGGTATGCGCTTCGCCGACCGGGAGATTGAGCTTAAGCGAATCGTTCAGCTCCGAGATCGGCGCGCGCCCGCTGATCAGGTGCGTGTCGTCGCTCTCCGATTCGATGGTCACCCGGCGCGTCTTCATGGTGTCGAAGTCGTAGCCGGAGTCTACCGTGCCGACGACTTCCTCGAAGATGTCCTCCATTGACAGGATGCCGATCGCCGAGCCGAACTCGTCGACGACGATTGCCATGTGGTCGGCGCGTGCGCGCAGCAGCGGCAGCACCTGATCGAGGCTCTGCTTGGGCGTCAGGTAGAGGGCCGGTTTGACGAAATCCTCCACCGGTCGCTGCTCGATGTCGGGCAGCAGCAGATCCCAGGTGCTCAGCGTCATCACCCCGGTGACGTTGGTGATGTTGCCACGAAAGACCGGCAGGCGATTGAATCCGGACGCCCAGACTCGCCGCACCGCCTCGCCCATCTCGCGCGTCTCGTTGAAGCCGACGACCTCGGCCAGCGGCGTCATCACCTCGCCAACCGTCGTGTCGGCAAAACGGAAGATGCGACGAATCCGCTGCTTGCTGGTCGCGGCGCTGTCCGACGAGGTTTCCGACAGATCGATCAGGACGCGCAATTCATCCTTGCTGATGAAGCCGCTCTGGCCCGAGGTTGCGCCGCCGAAGAGCCGGGCGGCAACACGCGCGACACGGCTGAAGACGAAGATCACCGGATAGAACAGGTAGGAGAAAAAACGCAGCGGGTAGATGATCTTGACGGCGATCGTGTCGGCCTTCTGCTGAAAGATGCTCTTCGGCACGATCTCGCCGAAAATCAGCAGGAAGGGGGTGAACACCAGCACCGAGACCAGATCGCCGATGTCCCCGAGCAGGTGCACAAAGATCAGCGTGCCCATGGTGGTGATCGTCACCGTCGCGATGTTGGTACCGACCAGCGTCGTACCGAGCATCACGTCCGGAGTGCGGAACAGGTTGAGTACCAGCTTGGCGCCCGGGTCGCCGAGCCGGGCCTGATGCCGCAGGTGGATCTTGTCCGAATTGACCATCGCCAACTCGGACCCCGAGAAAAACCCCTTGAGGACAAGAAAGATCAGGATGACCAGCAATTGCAGAAGCAGTTCCATTGTTCGTCTCCTTGTCTAGTTCGCCGCGCCGCGGCCTTGCCCGCAGGCGCGCTGCTCTCTGCCTCGTGCTCCGCGGCGCCTCGCCTCAGCCTCGGTCAGCCTCAGCCTCAGGCCTCAGCCTCAGCCTCAGCCTCAGCCTCAGCCTCAGCCTCAGCCTCAGTCGGTTCATTCAGCGGCTCGCTTTCGTATTCGTCCAGGGTTTCCTGCTCCTGGTCTACCGGCACGCCAGCCAGCAGACCTTCCGCTACCGGCTCAGCTGCCAGGCTCTCCATCTCCAGTGGCTCGTCCGGCGTTTCCTCCGGCTCATCGGGGGTGCGGCCGCGCGAGACGCGCACCTTGGTGATGCGCATGCCGCTGACTTCCTTGACGGTGATCTCGTAGTCGGCGTAGAAGACCTTCTCGCCGACGCGCGGCAAGCGGCCGAAGAGCACCAGCGTTACGCCGCCGATGGTGTTCATCAGCGGGTCTTCAATATCGAAATTGGTCAGCGTGCGCAGGTCCGCCAGGCGCATGTAGCCGGGGACGGTGAAGCTGTCGTTGTCTTCCTCCTGGAAGTACTCCTGGCCGCGCATCTTGCCCGAGATTTCACCGAAGATGAAACTCAGCACATCCTTGATGGTGACGATGCCGAGCACCTCGCCGTACTCGCCGATGACCACCGCGGCGCGGGTGTTGAAGCGCTGGAAGTACTCCAGCATTTCGTCGACCTTCTTGGTCGGCGGCACGAAGTGCGCCGGCTTGAGGATTTCCCTGAGCTGGATCGCCGATCGGCCACCATCGGCGCGCACCCGGCGCAGCAGATCCTCGGCATGCAGGAAGCCGATGACGTTATCCCAGTGGCCGCGGTACACGGGAACGCGCGGGTGACGATAGCTGCGAAAGCGCTCGATCAGCTCCTCGACCGGCAGGTCACCGTCGAGGAAGCGGATGCGTGGACCCGGCGTCATGATCCGCGCGACGTCGGTTTCGGCGGCTTCGAGCACCTTGTCGATCAGCACCCGCTCCGAGGCCTGGATGACGCCGGTTTCCTCGCTGTCGGCCATCAGTGTCCGCAGTTCGTCGGCCTTGAGGATGTTCTCACGCCCGACGTGCTCGCCGACGACAAAGGTCGTGACCCGGTCGGCGACCATGCGCACGACGTTGCGCAGGGGGGTGACGATGAAAATCCACTTGGGCAGGAAGCGGGCCGAGAGCAGCGTTGCAAACTTGGTCGGAAAGTTGACCGCGATCGTCTTGGGCGTTACTTCGCCGAACAGCAGCAGCAGTGGCACCATCACCAGAACGTTGATCCAGCCGGCATCCGCCTCGCCGAAGGCCGTCACCAGGATCATGGTCATGTTGGCGGCGGCGGCGATGTTCACCAGCTCGTTGCCACAGAGCAGCGAGACGATCAGTCGCCGTGGCTCGTCGAGCATGGCGTGAATGCTCTCGGAGTGAGGATTGCGAGAATTGCGCAGCTTCTGGAGATCGATCCGGCTGAGCGAAAACAGGGCTGTTTCAGACCCGGAAAAAAAGGCCGACATGGAGAACAGGCAGCACTGGATCACGATACGGACCACCAGCTCCCAGTCGATTGACGACACGCCTAACCATTCCATGAAATGCCCCCGCCTCAGGAAGTGTTGTTGCAGAGATGCTGCCGCGTTCTGGCAGCAGATCGCAGCAAAAACCCGGCTAAAGGACGCTCGGCGGCCAAAAACGACACCGGAACGTGCAACACGCAAGGATAGGCGCAATGCCGCACGGAAACAAGGGCCGATGGATCATCGGGGGCTCTCTGCCGGCGCCCGCGCTTGCGAACCAGCTGGCCAGGTCCGCGTCCGTTGGCGATGCGCGCGGCGCTGAGGGATCACAACAGGGAAAAAGACCATGTATGCAGCGAGAATTTATTGTATCTTTCGATTGATGCAAGTCAAGGTTCCGCCCATTGAGCCTCTGAATGAATGTCTTCAGTGAATTGTCCTGCCCAGGCTGGCCGCGGCCGGCTGGTCTTTCGAGCGGTGCCTGACAGGCTCGTTTTTTCATGAGAGGAGTGATTGCCCATGGCTGAACAGAAACAAGGCGACGCCAAGCTGCACGCCGCGGTCCGGGGGCCGATTCTGGTTCCCGTTGATTTCTCTGACTATTCCGAGGCCGCCCTGCTGCTGGCCAGTGACTTGGCCGCCGGCCTGGGGACACGGCTGGTGATCCTGCACGTGGTGCACGATCCGCTGAACATGCCCGGCTACTACGCGCGCATGGCGCGCAAGAAGACGCTGACCCGGATGGAGGACGTTGCCGGCGAAATGCTCGACGAGTTCCTGGCCGGGGTGGCGAAGCGGCATCCCGAGCGGGAGGCCTTGCACAAGCCGGAACTACTAATGGTCAAGGGCATCCCCGTGACGCGAATCCTGCAGGTGGCGGAGAAGCAGAAGGCCTGCATGGTGGTCATGGGCAGCAAGGGGACGACCGGCCTGCGGCACCTGCTGCTCGGTTCGGTGGCCGAGCAGGTGGTCGGCCTCGCCAGGCTGCCGGTGACCATCGTCAAGGAACATAAGAAATATTGAGTCGCAACGACCGGAGGTGAGAAGCATGCACAAAATGCATCTGAATTTCGTCAATCGTGTGGGTCTGCCGCTCGCGCTGTGTGGCATCGGAGCCACTTTCTTCCTGCTCGCCTGGCCGGCGCTGGCCGCACAGGTGGACGAAGCCGGGCCCGACTGGCTGATGATGACCGTCGAGCTGCTCGGCGGCCTGGCCATCTTCCTTTTCGGCATGATGCAGATGGAGGAGGGCCTCAAGGCCGTCGCCGGCGAGCGCATGAAGGGCATCCTCGCCACGCTGACCGTCAACCGCTTCATGGGCGTCGGCACCGGCGCGCTGGTGACGGCGGTGATCCAGTCGTCGTCGGTGACCACCGTGCTGGTCGTCGGCTTCATCTCGGCCGGGCTGATGTCGCTGTCGCAGTCGGTCGGGGTGATCATGGGCGCCAACATCGGCACCACGATCACCGCCCAGATCGTCGCCTTCAAGATCACCAAGGCGGCGCTGGGGATGATCGCCGTCGGCTTCGCCATGCTGTTCCTCGCCAAGAACGACAACACAAAGCACTACGGCGGCATGCTGATGGGCCTCGGCATGGTCTTCTTCGGCATGCACGTGATGAGCGAGGCGATGGAGCCGTTGCGCAGCTACCAGCCCTTTCTCGACCTGATGCGGACGATGGACAATCCACTCGTCGGCGTACTGATTGCCACGGCCTTCACGGCGCTGATCCAGTCCTCATCGGCGTCGACCGGGATCGTCATCGTCATGGCCAGCCAGGGTTTCATCAGCCTGCAGGCAGGTATCGCGCTGGCTTTCGGCGCCAACATCGGCACCTGCGCGACGGCGCTGCTGGCGGTGATCGGCAAGCCGCGCGAGGCGGTGCGTGCGGCGATCGTGCACCTCTTGTTCAATGTCTGCGGCGTGCTGATCTGGCTGCCCTTCATCGGCTTCATCGCCGCTCTGGTGACCAGTATCTCGCCGTCCTACCCGGATCTCACCGGCACAGCGCGTCTCGCCGCCGAGACGCCACGCCAGATCGCCAACGCACACACCTTCTTCAATATTGCCAACACGCTGATCTTTATCTGGTTCACCACCCAGATCGCACGCCTCGTCGAATGGCTGGTGCCCGACAAGCCCCTCGAGGAGGAAGCGATCATCGTGCGCACCAAGTTCCTGCATGAAGAGTTGTTGAGCACGCCGTCGCTGGCGCTCGACCAGGTGCGCATGGAAGTGATGCACATGGGCGAGACGGTCAATGCGATGTTGAAAGGCATCATGCCGGCGATCATCAAGGGTGACCGGCAGGCGCTCGAAGAAATCCGCATGATGGACGACACGGTCGACATCCTGCATGCGGGAATCATCGACTACCTGGGCAAGATCAGCAAACAGCAGCTGAGCGGGGAGCAGAGCCGGGAACTGCTGCAGTTGATGGAGGCGGTCAGCAACCTGGAGAATATCGGCGACATCGTCGAGACCAACCTGGTCGTGCTTGGCCACGACCGCATCAAGGACAAGGTAGCGGTCAGTGAAACCACGCAGCAGGTGCTCAACGGCTTTCAGCAGGCGATCACCAGGGCGGTTGCGGCGGCCGTGCAGGCGGTTGGTCAGCGCAACCAGCGCTCAGCGCAGGCGGTCGTCGGAATGAAGGACGAGATCAACAGCATTGCCGACTCGGCAGCCGCACACGAGGCACGTCGCCTGATCGCCGAGGAGCCCAACCGCATTCCCGCCTACGTCCTGGAAGTCGACCTGATCGAGAAGCAGAAGCGCATCTACTACTTCGCCAAGCGCATGGCCAAGACGGTCCTGCCCGCCGTTCTGCAACACGAGTAGGCCGATCGGGGGTGGCGGGCGAGAGCCTTTCGCCCCCCTGGTCGGGGCTCCTTCGCCCCCTGTTCGGGGCTGTCTGCGGTTGCGGTTGCTCTACCGCCTGCGATGACGCCGGCGGGCTGCGGCGGCGCCAGACGACATCAGCGCAGCGCCGCGTTGATCTTCTCGAGGGCCGTTGATCCGGGGCAGAGTTCGGCGGCGCCGAGCGTGTTCAGGGGCTGTGCGACGGTGTCGAGTTGCTCGTGCAGATCACAGGCGTCCGCATCCACATAGAGCAAGCCGGTGACTACTTCGCCACGCGCGGCGTGTTCCTGGACGTAACTCATCGCCCGGATGCGGTCGGTCGGGTCATAGTCGGCATGCAGCTTGCGCAGGCGAACCAGCGAGCCGTCATGCTGCCGCACTTCGATCAATTCGCCGGCGCCGTACTCGGCGGTGATCTCGTCGCGCTGCGGGAAGAAATCCAGGCGGTTGACCGCCTCGTTGTGCTCGCGCACGTAGTCGTAGCTCTTGGTGCTGCCGGCGTGGTTGTTGAAGGCGATGCACGGCGAGAGGATATCGATCACCGCCGCGCCCTGATGCGCCAGAGCGGCGCGGATCAGCGGCACCAGTTGCGTCTTGTCGCCGGAGAAGCCGCGGGCGACGAAGGTCGCGCCCATCAGTAGCGCCAGGCTGACCAGATCGATCGGCGCGTCGTTGTTGGTCTGCCCCTTCTTGGACTTCGAGCCTTTGTCGGCGGTGGCCGAGAACTGGCCCTTGGTCAATCCGTACACGCCGTTGTTCTCGACCAGGTAGGTCATGTTCACGCCGCGGCGCATGACGTGCGCGAACTGGCCGAGACCGATCGACGCCGAGTCACCGTCGCCGGAAACGCCAAGGTAGATCAGCTCGCGGTTGGCGAGATAGGCACCGGTGAGGACCGACGGCATGCGGCCATGCACGGTGTTGAAACCGTGCGAGTTGCCGAGAAAGTAATCGGGCGTTTTCGACGAGCAGCCGATACCTGACAGTTTGGCGACGCGGTGTGGCTCGATGTCGAGTTCCCAGCAGGCCTGGATGATCGCTGCCGAGATCGAGTCGTGGCCGCAGCCAGCGCAGAGGGTCGAGATCCGGCCTTCGTAGTCACGGCGGGTGTAGCCGACGCGGTTCTTGGCGAGGGAGGGATGGTGCAGCTTGGGTTTGGCGAGGTAGGTCATCTCAGGCCACCATGTTTTCGCGGAGAGGGCGCACGTTGAGCCTGGCGACGCGCTCGGCGATCTCCTGGGTGATGAAGCGTGCGGTGATCGGCGTGCCGTCGTAATGCAGCACCGGCACCAGGCTGGCCGGGCTGACGTGGGCTTCGTTGACCAGCAGCGTCGTCAGTTGCGCGTCGAAGTTCTGTTCAAGCACAAAGACCTTCGAGTGCGAGGCGATGAAGTCGGCGATCTCGTCCTGGAACGGGAAGGCGCGCACGCGCAGCGCGTTGATGTAGATTCCCTGTTCAGCCAGCGCGTCGAGCGCTTCGTGCATTGCCGGAGCCGTAGAGCCGTAGAAAATGGCGGCGAAACGAGCCGGGTACTTCGCCGCCGAGAGCACCGGCATTGGCACCAGCGTCTTGGCCGTTTCAAACTTCCGCCGTAACCGCTGCATGTTGTAGATGTAGTCGGAACCGGCCTCGGAGTAACCGGCGTAGGCGTTCTTGCTCGTGCCACGGGTGAAATAGCCACCTCTGGTCGGGTGCGTGCCGGGGTAGGTGCGGTAGGGGATGCCGTCGCCGTCGACGTCGAGGTAGCGGCCGAAATCGGCGCCGCCGTCGAGCGCCTCGCGGGTCATCACCTTGCCGCGGTCGTATTGCCGGCTGTCGTCCCACGCGAAGGGGCGGCACAGCCGCTGGTTCATGCCGATATCGAGGTCGGTCATGACGAAGACCGGCGTCTGCAGCCGTTCGGCAAGGTCGAGCGCCTGCGCCGACATCTCGAAGCACTCATAAGGGTCTTCGGGAAACAGCAGCACGTGCTTGGTATCGCCGTGCGAGGCGTAGGCGCAGGCGAGTACATCCGCCTGTTGCGTGCGCGTCGGCATGCCGGTGGATGGTCCGCCGCGCTGGACGTTGATCAGCACCGCCGGGATCTCGGCAAAATAGGCCAGGCCGATGAACTCCGACATCAGCGAGATACCCGGGCCAGAGGTGGCGGTGAAAGCGCGTGCACCGTTCCAGCCTGCGCCGATCACCATGCCGATCGAGGCCAGTTCGTCTTCGGCCTGAACGATGGCGTAGCGATGGCTGCCGGTGGCCGGGTCGACGCGCAGCTTTTGCGTGTAGCGCTGAAACGCCTCGGCCACCGACGACGACGGGGTGATCGGGTACCAGGCGCAGACCGTCGCGCCGCCATAGACGCAGCCGAGTGCAGCGGCGCTGTTGCCGTCGACGAAGATGCGGTCGCCGACCCGGTCGCGGCGTTCGACCTTGAGCGCGATCGGCTTGAGATTGTCGCGCGCGTAATCGCGGCCGAGATTGAGCGCCTGGACGTTGGAGTCGAACAGTTTTTCCTTGCCCTTGTACTGCTCACCGAAGAGCTTTTCGATCTCGGCCGGGTCGATGTCGAGCAGCGTCGTCAGGGCGCCGATGTAGATGATGTTCTTGAACAACTGGCGCTGGCGCGAGTCGCTGTAGTGGTCGTTGCAGATCTCGGTGAGCGGCATGCCGAGGACGTGGATGTCACTGCGGAACTTCGCGCGCGGCAGCGGCTTGGAGCTGTCGTAGAACAGGTAGCCGCCAGGATCGATCTCGCGTACGTCCTGATCCCAGCTCTGCGGGTTCATCGCCACCATCAGGTCCACGCCGCCACGGCGACCGAGGTAGCCGTGCTCGGTGACGCGCACCTCGAACCAGGTCGGCAGCCCCTGGATGTTCGACGGAAAGATGTTGCGTGGCGAAACCGGTACGCCCATGCGCAGGATGGCGCGCGCCAGCAGTTCGTTGGCCGACGCCGACCCCGAGCCGTTGATGTTGGCAAACTTGATGACGAAATCATTGACCGCTTCGATCTTCTGCATTTCTGGCTCCTCGCTCAGGCGGTGGCTTGCTGGGTATCCGTTGCACCGGGGCTTCGGCAGGCCGCACCGGCGTGCGTCATCTGGAGCAGGAACTTCTGCATGTCCCATGCCCCGGTCGGGCAACGTTCGGCGCACAGGCCGCAGTGCAGGCAGACGTCCTCGTCCTTGACCATCACCCGTCCGGTCTTCAGGGTCTCCGAGACGTAGAGATCCTGAGCCAGGTTGAGCGCCGGCGCCTGCAGCCGTGGGCGCAGCTCGTCCTCGTCACCGTTGGCCGTGAAGCTGATGCAGTCCATCGGGCAGATGTCCATGCAGGCGTCGCACTCGATGCACAGCCGGGGTGTGAACACCGTTTGCACATCGCAGTTCAGGCAGCGTTGTGCTTCCTTGAACGCAAGCTGCGGGTCAAAACCCAGCTCGACCTCGATCTTGATGCTCTTCAGTGCGGCACTGATGTCCCGCAGCGGCACGCGCAGGCGCCGGTCGACCGAGATTGCGTTGTCATAGCGCCAGGCATGGATGCCCATCTTCTGCGAAATGAGGTTCGTCATCGGCGGCGGTCGGACGGCGATGTCCTCGCCGTTCAACATGCGGTCGATCGAAACCGCTGCATCGTGGCCATGGGCGACCGCCCAGATGATGTTCTTCGGCCCGAAGGCCGCGTCACCGCCGAAGAAGACATTGGGCAGGGTGGACTGCATCGTCCGCTCGTCGAGCTTCGGTAGCCCCCATTTGTCGAACTCGATGCCGATGTCGCGCTCGATCCAGGGGAAGGCGTTGTCCTGCCCGACGGCGACCAGTACCACGTCGCACTCGAAATGTGGGTCGGTCTCGCCGGTCGGTACCAGCGTGCGGCGGCCGTTCTCGTCATAGACCGAGCGCACCTTCTGGAAGGTGACGCCGGTCAGCCGGCCGCCGTTGTGGGTGAAGGCCTTGGGAACGAGGTTGTTGAGAATCGGGATGCCCTCGTGCATGGCGTCCTCCTTTTCCCAGGCGCTGGCTTTCATCTGCTCAAAACCGGAGCGGACGATGACCTTGACGTCGGTGCCGCCCAGTCGGCGAGCCGACCGGCAGCAGTCCATCGCCGTATTGCCGCCGCCGAGAACGATCACGCGCTTGCTGATCGAGGTTACGTGGCCAAAAGCGACACTCGCCAGCCAGTCAATTCCGAGATGGATGGACTTCGCCGCCGCCTTGCGTCCAGGGATGTCGAGATCCTGACCGCGCGGCGCGCCGGAACCGACGAATACCGCGTCGTAGCCCTCGGCAAGCAGACCCCTGAGCGAACTGACGTACTGGCCGCTGCGGAAGTCGACTCCGAGGCCGAGGACATAGCCCGTTTCCTCGTCGATGATTTCTTCAGGGAGGCGGAATTTTGGGATCTGGGTGCGGATCATGCCGCCGGCGCGGGTATCGCCATCGTAGATCACGACCTCGTAGCCAAGCGGTGCGAGGTCGCGAGCGACCGTCAGCGAGGCAGGCCCGGCACCAATGCAGGCGACGCGGCGGCCGTTCTTCTGCGCTGCCGCTTGTGGCAACAGCGGCCGGATATCTTGCTTGTAGTCGGCCGCGACGCGCTTCAGGCGGCAGATCGCGACCGGCTCCCGGCGCTCGCGGCCATCGGCCGTCTCGTCCTCGACCCGGCTGCGCCGACACGCCGGCTCGCACGGTCGGTCGCAGGTGCGTCCGAGGATGCCGGGAAAGACGTTCGACACCCAGTTGACCATGTAGGCCTCGCTGTAGCGGCCGGCGGCGATCAGACGAATGTATTCGGGGACGGGCGTATGGGCCGGGCATGCCCACTGGCAATCAACGACTTTGTGGAAATAGTCGGGGGCGCCGATATCGGTAGGCTTCAAGACGAAGGGTTCCTTTCATCGAGATGAATCCGGGCCACGGCCGCGGGCCCCAAGGTTCAAGGGGCATACTAGCGCGGCACTGCAGCAGTGAAAAGGTTTATGTTTCAAGGGGCAAGCCGTCACGCTTGAAAGGGCGGGAAGACCCGGCGCTGGTGCCCTGGGCAGGGTGTCGTTGTAAGATGATGGCTTCGGTGTATCGGGAGTCTCGGTCATGGTTCGCAAAATGCTTCTTTCGCTTGTTGCCCTGTTTCTGGTGCTACCGGTCCGTGCCGCGGTGGTCGATATCGACAATACCGAACTGGCTCGGCTGGTCGCCGCCGGGGTGCCGATCATCGACATCCGCACCGAAGGTGAGTGGAAGGAGACCGGAATCGTACCGGGCAGCCGGCTGTTCACCTTCTTCGACGAGAAGGGTCGTGCGGATCCAGCCGCTTGGCTGCGGCAGGTACAGGGCGTGGCGACGCCGGACCAGCCGGTGATCGTCATCTGTCGCAGCGGCAACCGCACCAAGGCGGCAAGCCAGTTCCTGGCACGGCAGGCGGGTTACCAGACGGTTTACAACGTCAGGGATGGTATTCGCGCCTGGGCCACGGAAGGCCGTCCGCTGGCACCGGCGGCGAGCGCCGTCGCACGCTGCCTGGGCGGAGCGAACTGCTGAGTGTCTTGTACAGGCCCGGGCGTGTCCGGCGGCACTGAACGTCAGGCCGCTGTTTCGGCCAGCAGCCCGGCATAGATTTGCAGGTCGCGCGGCGAGAAGCAGCAGAAGACCACTTCCCTGATCAGGCCGAACTCCCGCACCGACGAACGAACCGTCGCGACGGCGACCTTCGCGGCTTCGTCGATCGGGTAACCGTAGATGCCCGTGCCGATGCTCGGCAATGCCAGGCTGAGCACGCCATTGGCTGCGGCGACCTCGATCGAGCGCCGGTAGCACGAGGCCAGCAGTTCGGGTTCGCCACGGGCGCCGCCGCACCATACTGGTCCGACGGTGTGAATGATGTACCTGGCGGGCAGGCGATAGCCTCTGGTGAGCTTGGCATCGCCGGTGCTGCAACCGCCGAGCCGGCGGCATGCGTTCAGCAACTCGGGGCCGGCCGCGCGGTGAATGGCGCCGTCAACGCCGCCCCCGCCGAGCAGCGACGAGTTGGCGGCGTTGACGATGGCGTCAAGCGCCAGCGTGGTGATGTCGGCTTGTAGCGCACGGAGCAGGGCTGGCATGGTGTAGCGGCCTCACCACAACACGACAAAGGTGTCAGGGCAGGGCAGGCAGGGAGGCATGGGCGCCACAACTCCGAGCGCCCGCTAGCGATGGTCGGCGCAATCCGGCTTCCCGTCGGTCAGAGCAGTGCTGGCCAGTGCCTGTACGATCGCCGCTGCATCGGTGGGACGGACCAAGCGTGCAACTTCGCTCCCTTGGCGCAGGAAGATCAGCGTTGGCCAGAGCTTGACCGTGAACGAACGACCCAATCTGCGGCCGGGGCCATCTTCTATCTTGATGTGCCGCACCCCGGGGTAGGCTGCCAGGGCGCTCGCCAGCAGGGGTTGGGCGGCAAGGCAGTGCCCGCACCAGGGCGCACCGAACTCAACGACGATCGGCTCGGTGATGTCATCAATCTGGCTGCGAGATGGCTCGCCAGGGGCATAGACGGCGTTCAGACCCATGTTCTCTCCTTGACAGGCGCTCCAGGCAGGGAATGTCGCCTGAGCATATCCTACTGAAGCATCGTCAGGGTGCTCTTTTTGCCCGGCACGCCTTCAGCTTCGTCCGCGACGAGATTCGCAGGCGCTTCCCTCCGGAGCTGGAACGCTTGTTCCGGCGCAGGTCCTCCATCCAGCGTCGAGGTCGCCTGACCGGGGGGTCTCTCGGTACAGGAAGGCCTTGATTTCTTGCTGGCAGGCACTATGTAGACCGTGTCGGCGGCCGAGGTTCGCATACCATACGGGAATGTCTGCCGACCGACATTTCGATCGCGCTGGCAGCGGATTCGACCACCCTACAGGCTGAGAGCAGCAAGGAAGCGGCGGAAGGGAAAGGAGATTGGCGTCCATGCGAAATCCGTTCGAGTGCCTTTCCCGCTCGATGTCGTTGCCCGTCGAGGTCGATACCGATGCCGCCAGAGCCGCGTTCAACGTTCAAGGACAAGGACAGGGTCCTGGGGGTCGCCATCAGGGTCGGACAAGCGGCAACCCTACGAGGAGTGGTTATGCGTCCTGGATTCATGTTTTCGGCTTTGTTGATCTCCCTTGCCGTGCCTCCTGCTGCCGGCGCTGATGTGATGCGCGAGGCGACGCGGGGCGAGTTGCTGTACACAACGCACTGCGTCTCCTGCCACGACGCCGAGGTTCATTGGCGCGACAAGAAACTGGTCAACGACTGGAAGAGCCTGCGATCGGAGGTTCGCCGCTGGCAGGAGACCGTGTCCCTGGGGTGGGATCAGGACGACATCGACGAGGTGGCGCGATACCTGCGGGCAATACATTACCGTGATCTTGCCTTCGACTGAGCAGGTGGCGGCGAGGCTCCGACAGGTTCAGGCTGGCGTCGAAGCTGTCTCCGTCGGGCGTCGACAGCATGATCGGCTTCGCCAGCGACCAGCTTGCCATTTGCCGATGTCGGTGAATCAAAAAGCTGAATGATGCCGACAGGGGTGTGGTGGCGAGGACGACGGATGCGCTGCACCAACGTCAGCAACGTCAGAAGCGGTGCGACAGGGCCAGAGCGTCCATCGGCCATCTTGTCTTGAGTCAGTTGGTCGCAGAGGAGGTTTGTTATTCCGCCGCGGCTTGCTAGACTGAGGATCGCAGGCCCCGATCAACCATCCCTCCAGAGGAGACAGAGATGAGCAAACGCGCACTTTGTATAGGCGTCAACAATTACCCCGGCACACACATGGATCTGAGCGGCTGCGTGAACGACGCCAACGACTGGGCGGCCGAACTTGCAACACGCGGTTTTGCCGTCAACAAGCTGATCGACAGCCAGGCAACCAAGGCGGCAATGGTCAGCGGCATCCAGTCGTTGATCGCTGCAGCAGTCAGCGGCGACTTGGTGGTGATCACCTTTTCCGGGCACGGTACCTACGTGCCGGATACCAACGGCGACGAGATCGATGGCCTCGATGAGGCGCTCTGTCCGTACGACCTTCAGACCGGCGGTGGGGCCCTGATCGACGACGAGATCAATACGCTGTTCAGCGCGCGCAAGGGAGGCGTGCGGCTGGTGCTCATTTCCGACAGTTGCCATTCGGGGACGGTGACGCGGGCTGCCGCCGCTGATCCCGATGCCGACGATGCACCGCGTCCGCGCTTCATGCCGATGGGCAATTGGCTGCCGGCCGACCAGTTACCGCGCGGAATCAGCGGCCAGCCGCTGACGATGGTGCAGGTTACTTCGGGACTGTCGCCTTTTGCCAGCGCGCTTTCACGTATGGCTGGCGACCTGTTGCTGGCCGGTTGCAAGGAAGGACCGAACAACTTCAGTTACGACGCGAGAATCGGCGGCCGGCCGTGCGGTGCCTTTACGTATTACGCGCTCAAGGCACTGAAGGCGCTGCCAGCCAACGCCACCTACGCCGATTGGCACGCCAAGATCAATCCCGGCTATCTGCCGTCGGCTTCGTACCCGCAGAGCCCGCAGATCTTCGGCAGCGCGGATGCACGCCAACGCAAGATCTTCAACTGAGGAGGGTCCAGGGCGGTGCGCCGGTGTGGCCAGCATGCCCGGCGTGCTGCTGACAAGGGGGACAGATTGGCTGTCCCCGACAGATGGCAAGCAAAATCAAGTTGTCCGCAACATCGATAGCCAGTTATAATCGGCGGCTTTTTCCACCTTGCTCCACCGTTCGCATGGCGGGGGGCTTCATCCATAAGGAGTGTTCATGCGCCATTACGAAATCGTTCTAATCGTCCATCCGGACCAGAGTGAACAGGTCCCGGCAATGGTCGAGCGCTACAAGTCGCTCGTCGTCGCGCGCGCAGGGCAGATTCACCGCCTTGAAGACTGGGGGCGCCGTCAGCTCGCCTATCCGATCGAGAAGCTGCACAAGGCACACTACATTCTGATGAACATCGAGTGCGACGGCCCCACGCTGACTGAACTCGAGCACGGCTTCAAGTTCAACGACGCCATCCTTCGTCATCTGACGATCAGGACCAAGCGGGCGGTGAGCACACCGTCGCCGATGATGAAGGACGAAAAGTCCAAGTCGCTGCTGGAAGTCCGTGAGCAGGCGCCGGTGCAAGCTGCCGAGCAGCCAGCCGCCTGACCGATGAGGCGCTGCTGAATCGCGTCGAGTTGACCGGAACCCTGATCGAGCGCAAGGCGCTACGCTTTACGCCGGCCGGTGTGCCGGTGGTGGAGTGCCTGATCGGGCACCAGTCAGAACAGCTCGAAGCGGATAGTCCACGCCGTGTTGAATGTGAGATCCAGGCGATTGCCCTGGGTTCCACGGCGCAATGGCTGCAGGCAGCGGGTCCGGGAATGGTGTTGCAACTAACCGGCTTTCTTGCCGCCAGGAGCCGGAACAGCAAGCAGCCGAGACTGCATATCACTACGATCGAATTTGTCGAAGGAAATCAAGATGGCAAGGTTCTTCAAGAAGAAGGATGACAAGAATGTCAAGAAGCGTGGCAGTGGTCTGTTCAAGCGGCGCAAGTTCTGCCGCTTCACTGCCGAGAAGATGGAAGAGATCGACTACAAGGATGTCGACCTGTTCAAGGAGTACGTTGCCGAGAACGCCAAGATCATGCCGGCTCGCTTGACTGGCACCAAGGCCGGCTATCAGCGGATGCTGTCGGTGGCCATCAAGCGCGCCCGCTTCCTGGCGCTGCTGCCTTACACCGACAATCACCAGTAAGCGAGGAGACGACGATGCAAATCATTCTGATGGAAAAGGTCGCCAACCTCGGGAACCTCGGCGATCTGCTCAAGGTGAAGGATGGCTACGCCCGCAACTTCCTGATTCCGAAGGGTAAAGCAAAGCGGGCAACGCCAGCTGCGCTGAAGGAATTTGAAGCCAAGCGAGCCGAACTGGAGGGTGCAGCGGCAGAGAAACTGGCTGCCGCGCAGGCGTATGCGGAAAAGCTCGGTGGTGTAGTTGTCAGGATCGCGCGCAAGGCCGGCGTCGATGGTCGTCTGTTTGGTTCGGTGACCAACTTCGATATCGCGGATGGTCTGAAAGAACTCGGTTTCACCGTCGAAAAGTCGGCCGTGCGCATGCCCGCCGGTCCGCTCAAGATGATTGGCGAGTCCCAACTGGAAGTGGCCCTTCACAGCGACGTCATGGCGACGATCACCGTTGCCGTGGTGGTCGAACAGATGAAGATGTAGGTGCTTGATTCGGCGCCGTGTTCTCGCGCCGGAAAAGGAGCCTTGCCGAAGGGCAGGGCTTTTTTGCGTTCTGGGGGCGGAGCGGGGGCATGGCCGCGCTACACTCGCAGCCTTGCTCGTCCCGTCAGCGGATTCCCCATGGCCAGCCCGTCCGACTCTTTCAACTCCGAAAACGCGCAACGTTCCAGCAGTCGGACGGCGCGTCGAGACCGCAGCCCGCAGTCTGACCCGGCGCTGTCCGAACTGCGCGTGCCGCCACATTCGATCGAAGCCGAGCAGTCGGTCCTCGGCGGCTTGCTGCTCGACAACGTCGCCTTCGACAGGATCGCCGATGTGATCACCGAAGGCGACTTCTATCGGGACGAGCACAGGCGCATTTACCGCCAGATTTGCAAACTGCTTGAGCGCGGCAAGCCGGCCGACGCGGTGACCGTCGCCGAAAGTCTCGACCAGGCCGGTGAAGGTGATGCGACCGGCGGGCTGGCCTACCTTGGCGAGCTGGCGGCCAACACACCGTCGGCGGCGAATATCCGACGCTATGCCGAAATCGTCCGTGAGCGGGCGATTCTGCGGCAACTGGTGACCGCTGGCGACGAGATCGCCGGTAGCGCGCTCAACCCGCTTGGCCGTGATCCGAAAACGCTGCTCGACGAGGCCGAGGCAAAGGTCTTCGCGATTGCCGAAGGCGGCTTTCGCCATCAGAGCGGCTTCGTGCACATCAACCCGTTGCTGACGCAGGTCGTTGAGCGCATCCAGGAACTGCACGACCGCGACAATCCCTCGGACATCACTGGTGTGCCCACCGGGTATCACGATCTCGACTCGAAGACCTCGGGCCTGCAGGGGGGGGATCTGTTGATCGTGGCCGGCCGCCCATCGATGGGCAAGACCTCGTTTGCGCTCAATATTGCCGAGCACGTGGCGATTGAAGTCGGTTTGCCGGTGGCCATCTTCTCGATGGAGATGGGCGGCACGCAGCTGGCCATGCGGCTGTTGTCTTCGGTTGGTCGGCTAGATGCGCATCGCGTTCGGACCGGGCGCCTCAATGACGATGAATGGTCGCGCCTGTCGTTTGCCCTGGGCAAGATGCACGAGGCGCCGATCTATATCGACGAGACCCCGGCGCTCAACCCGATTGATCTGCGCGCGCGGGCACGCCGTCTGCACCGCCAGTGCGGCAAGCTCGGGCTGATTGTCATCGACTATCTGCAGCTGATGTCGGCCACCTCGCATGGCGAGAACCGGGCAACCGAAATCTCGGAGATCTCGCGATCGCTGAAAGGCCTGGCGAAGGAACTGGGTGTTCCCGTGATGGCCCTGTCGCAGCTCAACCGTTCGCTGGAACAACGGCCGAACAAGCGTCCGGTCATGTCCGACCTGCGCGAATCAGGCGCCATCGAGCAGGACGCCGACGTTATCATGTTCATCTACCGCGACGAGGTGTACAACCCCGACACGCCGGAGAAAGGGGTTGCCGAGATCATCATCGGCAAGCAGCGCAACGGTCCGATCGGTACCACCCGCCTGACTTTCCTCGGCGAGTACACGCGCTTCGAGAACTTCGCCAGTCCCGGTTCGTACTGACCAGCCGCGGCGCGGCAGTCTGGTTCAGCCGTCGACGCGGCTGGCGTTGACCGTATAGCTGAGGCGCTCGGTGTCCGAGCTGTCGAAGCGTATTCCGCCTGCCTCCGCCTGCGGCAGGACCAGGAAGGGCAGGGCGCCAGCGCCCGTTGCCCCCTGCAGCCGGACGTCCTGAGCGCTGTTGAATGCGATCCAGTTCTTTTCCCAGAAACCGAACAGCAGTTTCCGCAGCACCACCAGCTTTGGATCGCCATTGCCCAGGCGTTCGTCGTGGATTGCCTTGCGAACATCGCCAGGATCGACCGGAATCCAGCCATAGCCCGGGGTATAGAATTCGGCGCGACAGTGCTGCACCGTGCGCAGGTTGCCGGTGGCGCCGAGCCCCGCAAAAAGCCGCGAACTGTCGATGCGCAGCCCAAAAACGGGGCGCGCAGGAATTCCGACCGATCGACACAGGCCAACGAACAGCAAGGCGATGTCGGCGCTTTTTCCGCTCAACTGGCCACTGTCGAGCATGGCCTCGACATCGCCCCGGCCGATACCGCTTCGCCCGGGATCATACGATGTATTCTCCACCACCCAGTCGAAAATCGCCTTGCCCTGGGCGACCGGATCCTTGATGCGTCCAATCGCCCGTTCGGCGGTGCGGTGCACAAGTCCATCGGTCGGAACCAGGTTGCTTGATTGCAGGCAGCGGCGAAGCACTTCGCCACGCTCGGCCGTGCTGCCGCGCCGGGTAATGTCGAAATGTCGGTCCTGCTTGGCCACCTGACTGACGAGCTGAAGCTGGGGCGTCCCGGTCACCTCCTTCCAGTCGGCGTAGAAGACTTCCATCTCCGCCACCGGGTCACGGTAGATGCCGGCGCTGTCGAAATTACCCCGCCAGTTATGCCCCAGCGAGCGCTGCCAGCTGGTGTCTTTGTATTGCGCCAGGGGTAGCCACAGTCGCAGCTTGCCTTTGATGTTTTGCAGCGTGATGGTCGAGGTGATGTCATAGCTGCGCCACTGGGGCTGTGCTTCATCCGGCAGGCTGATGGCGTTGTACTGTTCGACGGCGGCGGGCGGCGGGCTCGGCATGGCAGCCGTACTGGCTGTCGGAGTTTCCACGACCGGTCGGTAGCGTCGGCTGCCTTTTCTTGTGCTGGCCCTGCCGTCGGGCTTGGTGGTGGCTTTGGCGCCGGTTCTGCCGGTCGTTCTGGCACCGCCTTTTCCTGCCGGCTTGTCGGCAGCCGTAGTACCGCTCTTCTTCTTGTTGGCGGCCAATACCGACGACGGGGCCAGCAGCGAGAGAAGTGCAGAAGCAGCAAGGAAATCGCGTCGTTTCAATCGACTCTCCGGTAAGCGAAGGATCCTTATCGTACGGAGCCGGCAGCACGGATCGGTGGCCAGAAACAAGCGGGCCGTGTCACCAGACACGGCCCGATAAGGTCGAAAAAATTATAACACTTCAGCCGCGTGGTCGGCGAGACGGGAGCGCTCGCCACGTTGCAGGGTGATATGGCCGGCGTGTTCCCAGCCCTTGAAGCGGTCTACGACGTAGGTCAGGCCGGAGCTGCCCTCGGTGAGATAGGGCGTATCGATCTGTGCAATATTGCCCAGGCAGATCACCTTGGTGCCGGGTCCGGCACGGGTGATCAGGGTCTTCATCTGCTTCGGCGTCAAATTCTGCGCTTCGTCGATGATCAGGAACTTGTTCAGGAAGGTCCGGCCGCGCATGAAATTGAGCGACTTGATCCTGATCCGGTTGCGAATCAGGTCGCGGGTGGCCGCTCGCCCCCAGTCACCGGCAGCCTCGTCGCTCTTGTTGAGTACCTCGAGGTTGTCTTCGAGGGCGCCCATCCACGGACCCATTTTTTCTTCCTCGGTCCCCGGCAGAAAACCGATGTCCTCGCCGACAGGAACGGTGACGCGGGTCATGATGATCTCGCTGTAGCTCTTGCTTTCAAGCACCTGGGTCAGTCCCGAAGCCAGTGTCAGCAATGTCTTGCCGGTGCCGGCCTGGCCGAGCAGGGTGACAAAGTCAATCTCCGGGTTCATCAGCAGATTCAATGCGAAGTTCTGCTCGCGGTTGCGCGCAGTGATTCCCCAGACGTTGTTCTTGGGATGCGTGTAGTCGGTCAGGGTTTCGATTTCGGCCGACGCGCCGGAGATTGCACGGACGATGGCGTGGAGGGGGCTTCCCCCTTCCTGGAAAAGATACTGGTTGACCAGCAATTCCGTACACAGTGGTCCTTTCAGGCGGTACAGCGTGCGCCCGTCCTTTTTTCTGGACTCGATGCCCTGACCATAGTGGTGCCAGAAATCGGTTGTCAGTTCGCGCATGCCGGTGTACAGCAGATCGGTGTCTTCGAGTACCTTGTCGTTGAAGTAGTCCTGTGCCTGCAATCCGAGCGCACGAGCCTTGATGCGCATGTTGATGTCTTTGGAGACGAGGATCACCGGACGCTCCGGGTGCCGCCGCTGCAGGTGAATGACGACGGCCAGAATCTGGTTGTCGGCCTTGGCGGTGGGCAATCCTGCCGGGAGGTCACCAGCGATCGCTTCGGTCTGCAGGAAAAGACGACCACTGGCCAGTTTGCGCGAAGGTCCGTCGAGCCTGATGCCCTGGTCGATGGCGTCGTCCACGCTGCTGACGATTTCATCGAGCGTACGGGTGACCTGGCGCGCATTGCGAGCGATTTCCGACATCCCCTTCTTGTGGTTGTCGAGTTCTTCCAGAGTCATGATCGGCAGGAAGACATCGTGTTCCTCGAAGCGGTAGACACTCGTCGGATCGTGCATCAGGACGTTGGTGTCGAGGACGAAGAATTTGGTCGGCGTGGCGGTAGCGTCGATGTTGGCGCTGGCTTCGGGTTTGCGGGCCATGCGAGCGTGTCCGGGATTGGATCGGTCAGGGTCGCTGATCAGAGTTTGGCGACGAAATCGAGCACTTCCTGCGCGTGCCCGGCCACTTTGACGCCGCGCCATTGACGCCGCAAGGTCCCTTCGCGGTCAATGACAAAGGTGCTGCGTTCGATGCCGCGAACCTGCTTTCCGTACATCGACTTCATCTTGATGACCGCGAAGCGGGTGCACAGCAACTCCTCGGCGTCGGAAAGCAGATCAAAGGGCAGGTCCTGTTTCGCCCTGAAGTTCTCGTGTGACTTGACGCTGTCACGCGAGACGCCGACGACAATGGCACCGGCCGCGACGAACTCCGGGTGAAGGTCACGGAACTGCTGCGCCTCAGTGGTGCATCCCGGCGTGCTGTCCTTGGGGTAGAAGTAAAGGACGACGAGGCTGCCCCGGCAGGCGGAGAGGGTGAAGGTTCGGCCACCGGTTGCCGGCAGGCTGAAATCATCTACGGTCTGGTCGATCATGGCTGGCTTTCAGGGGTGGAGAGCCGGATTGTGGTAAGAAAGCGGCGCATCGGTCAAGCCGCTTAGGCAGACGGTTTTTCCTGCGGGGAGCACTTCTGCTTGCCTTTTTGCCGAAAGCTGTACGAAAATACAGCATCAACGACAGGAGGCCAGAGGCTCATGGCGACACAGCTTACCCCGCGACAACAGGAAATACTCGATTTCATCCGCAACACGCTGGAGAACCTTGGTGCGCCGCCGACGCGGGCCGAGATCGCCAGTGCCTTCGGCTTTGCCTCGCACAATGCCGCTGAAGAGCACCTCAAGGCGCTCGCCAGAAAAGGCATCATCGTGCTCGAACCGGGCTCGGCACGCGGTATCCGCCTGGTCGAACAACTCGGTCTGCCGCTGATCGGCAGCGTGGCTGCCGGCAGTCCGATGCTGGCGGTGGAAAACGTACAGCGCCGTTACACGGTCGATGCCGCGCTGTTCAAACCGCGTGCCGACTTTCTGTTGCGCGTGCGCGGCCTGTCGATGATCAATGCCGGCATTCTGGACGGTGATCTGCTCGCCGTGCACCGCAGCAGCGAAGCGCGCAACGGCCAGATTGTCGTTGCCAGGCTCGATGACGAGGTGACGGTCAAGCGTTTCCATCAGCAGGACGGGGTTATCGAGGCTGATCGCCGAGAACCCCGATTTCGCCGATCGTCGTCGATGGGAGCGCGCGGACATTGGCCATCGAAGGCATCGCTGTCGGCCTGATCCGCGGCGGCGAGACGATGTGAGAGATGCTCTGACTGCTGCCTGACCATTACCATGTCTTCATCCCCGACGCTTGCGCAATCCTTGATCGCCCCGATGTCTGGCGTGGCGATACGCTTGCCAGAGCACCCTTGCCCGGTGTGCCGACCGGCTTTGCCGAGCTTGACCGTGAGTTGCCCGGCGGCGGCTGGCCGCGTGGCGGCTTGACCGAACTCCTGCCCTTGCGTCGCGGGGTTGGTGAACTGAGTCTGCTGCTGCCAGCGCTGGCGCGGCTGTCGAGCGACGAACTCGCCTGGCTGGTCTGTGTGGCCTCGCCGCATCCGCTCTATGCGCCGGCGCTGCATGAATCCGGCGTTGATTTGTCGCGTCTGCTGGTTGCCAGCGCGCCCGGTCGGGATGCTGCCTGGGCTGCGAGCGCTCACTCGCGGCCGATGGTGTTGGCGCAGTGGTCGCCTGGCTACCCGAAGCCCAGAGCAACGTCACTGCGTCGCCTGCAGCTTGCTGCCGAGGCCAGTCGTACACTACTGTTCGTTTTTCGTCCGGCTGGCCTGTGCCAGTCAATCCTCGCCGGCACCGCTGCGGCTGGCGCTCGAAGGCGAGGGGGAGCAACTGATCGTTCGTCTGCTCAAGCGCCGTGGCGGCGCGCAGCCAGTGCCCCTGCCAATCGCCATTCAACGCCCGCTGGTCTGCATCATGCTCTGGCTGGCCCTGCATCTGCCACGCCTGCCGCTCGAAGTCTTTCCCGGCCTGCCGTCGCCTAGCGCCATC
Organism: Candidatus Accumulibacter necessarius; assembly: GCF_036625085.1. Lineage (NCBI taxonomy): Bacteria > Pseudomonadati > Pseudomonadota > Betaproteobacteria > Candidatus Accumulibacter > Candidatus Accumulibacter necessarius. Next base: position 325,096 of record NZ_JAZKUM010000003.1, read on the forward strand.
GTCAGCCGTGAACGCGTCGTCGTTGCTGACGAGGTGGCGGCTTCGGCTGGCGTGGTGCCCGGGTTGCGCTTGGCCGAGGCGTGGGCGTTCCTGCCTGCCTGGCCGTGCAGGAGCGCGATGTCGAGCGTGAGCAGGCAAGCACTGACCCGGCTCGCCTGTTGGGCAGGTGGCTTCACTTCGGAAATCTGCTGCCTGCCGCCGCAGACGCTTGCTGCTCGAAGTGGCCGCATCGCTGCGTCTTTTCGGTGGCGCTGCGGCGCTGTTCGAGCGCATCGTCCGGCTGTGCCGAGCAGGGTTTTGCTCCGCGGGCGGCCTGGCGCCAACGCCGCTCGCTGCGCAGTGGCTGGCGCTTGCCGGCGACCATGAGCCCTGTCTCGACATCGGTGAGCTGCCGCATCGCCTCGGCAGGCTGCCGCTGGCGGCTCTCGACTCTCGGCACAGAATCATGCTCGCCTCGGCAGTTTTGGTGCGCGTTCGCTCGCTGACGTGCTGCGCTCTGCCGCGTGCAGGCCTGGCGCGTCGACTCGGTGTGGTTTTGTCGCTGATCTGGCGCGTGCGCTCGGTGATTTGCCGGATCCCCGGCCGCGTTTTGTTTTTCCGGAGCGTTTTGTCGAGCGACTGGAACTGCCGACGCGGATCAGAAAATGCGATGGCTCTCGGTTTTGCCGGGCGGTCGCCTGGTCGCCACCTTGTGTGGCTGGCTGGCGGCACGTGCGAGGGGGCATCAGCGAATGCCATTTCGAGTTTGAACACGAGCGCGGCTGCAGGCAGCGATCGGCCACCGTTCTTGAGCCTTGGTTTCAGCGCTGCCACGCGCACCGCGAACGGATTTCCCGGTACTTATCGAGCGCCTGCAGCGACTCCAACTGCCGGCCGCTGTCGAGTCGATCAGCTTGCGAGCCGAGGCGCCGGAAGCACTGCCAGGGCGTACGGCGAGCCTGTTCGGCGAGCGCGGCGAGGGCGCTGGCGGCGAGTCGGTGGCGGCGTTGGTCGAACGCCTGCAGGCGCGCCTTGGCAACGGCAGCGTACACGCGCTTCGGTAGTCGCCGAGCACCGACCGGAGAATGCCTCGCGGCCAGTCAAGCCAGGGTCTGCTGGCGGAGAGAAAAGTCAGCGGCCAAGTTGCTCCTGGCTCCAGATCCATGCGGAGAAAGGATCCTGGTCCGCGTCCCTTGTGGCTTCTGCCAGGCCGCAGGCCTTGCGCGAAGTGGCCGGTCGGCCGCAGTGTGGCGGCCCCCTGCGTCTGCTTGCCGGGCCCGAGCGCATCGAGAGTGGCTGGTGGGATGCCGCGAACCTGATGCGCTCGGCGATGTGCGTCGCGACTACTTCGTCGCCATTTCCGATGCGCGCCGAATGGCTATGGATTTTTCGTAGCCAGGCAGGATGGTTTCTGCACGGCGTTTTTGCCTGAATCCGCTCTGATTTTACTGGAATTTTTCGATCCGTTTTTTTATACTGTGTCATTCTTGAAAATGTCTGACTTTTTCCTGGGGAGTCTGGTGATGGAGATCAATCTTGCTGGTTTGCTGCCGGAGGCCTTGCTGATCGATCTGCCGGAAATCGATGTCCAGCACGAAGAGATTTTTCGCCGTATCGAGGCGCTCAAGAAACCATGTTTCGGCAGCGGCCCGTCTCCTTCGAAGAATTCGACAGCCTGCTTGACTATCTGGAATATCACTTCGCCAGCGAAGAGCGAGTTGCGCGAGAACTCGGCGTCAGACTTTGTCGATCACGCCGAGTGCACCGACGAGAACCTGCAAGCGCTGCGCAAGGCCTTCGCCGAAGTGCATGACGGAGCGCGTGATGTTCATTCCTTCCTGCGCTATGCCGAATACTGGTTCGAGCGCCACATCACCGACGAAGACAAGCCCTTCGCCGCCAGCGTGCGAAAGTGTCGGCTGTGTCTTCCAGCCGCCTGAATCCATAGCCAGCTGACTTCTGCGTGTCAGTGTCCGTACCCTCAGCCCTTTTTCGGCGCGGAATGCCGCCCGCTTATCGGCAACAACGACGAAAACCGTGCCTTGCGTGAATTGAAATAGCTCCTGTGAAAATGCTCAGGAAGTGGCCTTCGCGATGGCTCGCCATCATTCTTTTTTGCGTTCTTCCGAGCATTCTGGCAAGCTGATAACCGGAACAGCATATGTCGTCATATTTCATTGCAGGCCCTCTCCAATCGGCCGTTTGTAGACGGCCTGACCACTCCTTGATGAGCTCTTACCGACCATGAACATTACCTCCTCAGCCTCCTGGAAGGCCCTTGAAGCGCACCGGCAATCGCTCTCGCCGGTGCATCTCAGACAACTCTTTGCCGCGATCCAGGTCGCGTCGCTTCACTCTCGCTAAGCTTCGATGGCATCCTTTTCGACTTCTCGAAGCAGCGCATGGATTCGACAACGCTACCCCTGCTGGTCGAGCTGACCAAAGAGGTCGGCTTGACGAAGCGACGGCGCGCATGTTCAGCGGCGAGAAGATCAATGCCAGCGAAGATCGCTCGGTGCTGCACGTCGCCTTGCGGCGATCGAGCGGTCCGTTTCCCTGGTGCCGACTTCGACGTCATGCCGAGGTCTTGCCGACGCGCCAGCGCATGGCCGCTTTTGCCGACCGTATTCCGCTCCGGGCCAGGCGCTTGGTTTCACCGGTCATGCCGATTCGTCATGTCGTCAATATCGGCATCGGCGGCTCTGACCTCGGACCAAAGATGCTCGGCTTACGCGCTGCGTTCGATCTCGCATCCGGCGCTTGACGTGCATTACGTCTCCAACCTCGATGGCGCCCAGCTGGCGCCGCTCCTGCAAACGCTTGACCCGCGCACGACGCTTGTTCCTGGTCGCCAGCAAGACCTTCACCACGCAGGAAACGATGCTCAATGCGCAAACGGCGCGCAACTGGCTGGTCGCCAACCTCGGCGATGCCGCTGCCGTGTCCAGCATTTTGCGGCCTGACGGCCAAGCCCGAGCGGGCGGTCGACTTCGGGATCAGGGAGGACTCGGTCTTTCCGCTCTGGGACTGGGTCGGTGGTCGTTTTTCGCTGTGGTCGGCAGTTGGCCTGGCACTGATGATCGCCATCGGTCCGCAGGCTTTCGCCGAACTGCTGGCCGGCGCCGAACGCATGGACGAGCATTTCCGCAGCACGCCCTACGAGCGCAACCTGCCGGTGGTGATGGCCCTGATCGGGATCTGGAACACCAATTTCCTGGGCGCGACGAGCAACGCCGTGTTGCCCTACAACGAGTCGCTGAAGTACTTCCCGTCCTTCCTGCAGCAGCTCGAAATGGAAAGCAACGGCAAGTCGGTCGGGCGATGGGCAGCCGCTCGCGCATGCTTCGAATCCCATCGTCTGGGGCGAACTCGGCAACAATGGCCAGCACGCCTTCTTCCAGCTTCTCCATCAGGGTGGGCGACTGGTGCCCTGCGATTTCATCGCCGCCGTGCGCTCCGACTACCCTTGCCCGGTCATCAGGAGGCGCTTGCTCGCCAACTGTTTCGCACAGAGCGCGGCGCTGGCGTTCGGCAAGACCGAGGATGAGGCGCGCAGCGAACTGAGGGCACGATGTCGCGGCGAGCGCTCGCGGAACTCCTGCCGCACAAGGTGTTTGCCGGCAATCAGCCGTCGTCCACGCTGCTGCTTGTCGCGGCTTGATCCGCAAACGCTCGGTGCCTGATGGCACTTTACGAGCACAAGGTGTTCGTGCAGGGCGCTCATCTGGGGGCTCAACTCCTTCGACCAGTGGGGCGTCGAGCTTGGCAAGGCCGTGGCCAGCAGCATTCTGCCGGCGATCGATGAACCGCTGGCAAAACACTCGATGCATCGACGCAGGGGCTGCTGGCGTTCACCCGGCAGCATCTGGCATGAACCGATTTTGCTCCGGTATCGATTCGGGGCGTTCAATTTGCGACGAGGCATGACATGACTATGAAGGTGATCAGCGTTCCCAGCACGCCGTTCTCCGGCCAGAAGCCGGGGACATCCGGGCTGCGAAAGAAAGTGACGGTATTTCAGCAGGCGCGGTATCTCGAGAATTTCGTCCAGGCCATTTTCGACACGCTGAGCGGCCAGCAGGGGCAGACGCTGGTCCTCGGTGGCGATGGCCGCTATTACAACGATGTCGCCATCCAGACCATCCTGCGCATGGCGGCAGCGGCCGGTTTTGGCCGCGTGCTGGTCGGTCGTGACGGCATTCTGTCCACCCCGGCAGCCAGCGCCGTGATCCGCAAATGGCAGGCCTTTGGTGGCATCATCCTGTCCGCCAGCCACAATCCGGGTGGCCCCGATGGCGACTTCGGCATCAAGTACAACCTCGGCAATGGCGGACCGGCGAACGAACTTTACCGATGCCGTTTATCAGCGCACGCAGGAGATCAGTGTCTATCGCATCGTCGAGGCGCGATATCGACCTGGCCGAATCTGGGCGAGTTTCATCGGCGACATGGTGGTCAGCATCATCGATCCGGTCGCCGACTATGCCGAACTGCTGGAGTCCCTGTTCGACTTCGATCGCATTGCCGCTCTGCTGGCACGTCCGGATTTCCGCATGCGTTTCGACGCCATGCACGCGGTCAACGGCCCCTACGCGAAGGCCATTCTCGAAGACCGTCTCGGCGCTCCAGCGGGTACGGTGGTCAACGGCACGCCGCTGCCCGATTTTGGCGGCGGCCATCCCGATCCGAACCCGGTCTATGCGGCCGAACTGGTCGCTGCGCTGGCCGACAGCCGCTCGGGTCTGTCGTTCGGTGCGGCCTCGGATGGTGATGGCGACCGCAACATGATCGTCGGTCGCGGTTTCGTCGTCAGTCCGAGTGACAGCCTGGCAGTGATCGCCGCCAACCATGCGCTGGTACCCGGCTTACGCGGCCGGCCTGGCGGGCGTCGCGCGCTCGATGCCGACCAGTTGTGCGGTGGACCGCGTTGCCAAAGCCCTCGGCATTCCCTGTTACGAAACACCGACCGGCTGGAAATACTTCGGTTCGCTGCTCGATGCCGGCAAGGCCACGCTCTGCGGCGAAGAGAGCGCGGGCACCGGTTCCAGTCACGTGCGCGAGAAGGATGGCCTGTGGGCGGTCCTCTACTGGCTCAACATTCTGGCGGTGCGCGATATGCCGGCCGATGTGATCGTGCGTGAGCACTGGCAGCGTTTCGGGCGCAACGTCTACTCGCGCCACGACTACGAGGGCATCGAGACCGCCGCAGGCCGATCGCCTGATGGATGAACTTGCGCGCGCGCCTGCCGCAACTGGCGGGCTCGCTGTGCAATGCGGCCTGCGCATCGAGGCCGCCGATGATTTTGCCTATACCGACCCGGTCGATGGCTCACGCTCGGAGCGTCAGGGCATCCGCATCATGCTCGACGACGGCTCGCGGGTGGTTTTCCGGCTCTCCGGCACGGGTACCGAAGGGGCGACGCTGCGCGTCTATCTCGAACGTTTCGTGGCCGACCCAAGTCTCCACGAGGTGCCGACGCAGGAGGCGCTCGCACCGCTCGTGCAACTTGCCGAGACGGTGGCACAGATTGCCGTGATCACCGGGCAGAAAAGGCCCGGACGTGATCAGCTAGAAGGGTGATGGCTGTTGGCCACCGGATGCGATGAATCAGTATGAAAAGGGGATAAGAAAATGGTTGACAAGGAGAACATTCCAGTTGCCGCGCAAGGCGATTGCCTGGTTCTCGCTGGCGGGCGCGGCAGCCGCTTGCACGAACTGACCGATCGCCGCGCCAAACCGGCGGTCCACTTCGGCGGCAAGTTCCGGATCATCGATTTCGCCTTGTCGAACTGCGTCAATTCGCAGTTTCGGCGCATTGGCGTGGTGACCCAGTACAAGTCACACAGCCTTTTGCGCCACCTGCAGCGCGGCTGGAGTTTCCTGCATGGCGAAGTCAACGAGTTCGTCGACCTGTTGCCGGCACAGCAGCGGATTGACGAGGAGTCCTGGTATCGTGGCACGGCCGACGCCGTTTACCAGAACATCGACATCCTCGAAACCTATAATCCGGCGCCCGAGTACGTCGTGATCCTGGCCGGCGACCACGTCTACAAGATGAACTACGCCGTGATGCTGGTCGACCACGTCGAGAGCGGTGCCGAATGCACCGTCGCCTGCATCGAAGTGCCGCGCAGGAAGCCAGTGGTTTCGGCGTCATGGACGTCGATGAGAACGGCATGATCACCGACTTCATCGAGAAGCCGGCCGATCCACCGGCGATGCCGGGCAATCCCGACATGTCCTTGTGCAGCATGGGCGTCTACGTCTTCAATGCCAAGTACCTGTATGCCGAACTGGCGCGTGATATTCCGACGAGACCTCCAATCACGACTTCGGCAAGGACATCATTCCACGCGCCGTGGCCAACCGCGTGGCGGTCGCGCACTCCGTTCTCGCGCAGCTGTGTCATGGCTCCCGATGAACCAGTTCAGGGAGCACTACTGGCGTGACGCCGGGACGATCGATGCCTACTGGGATGCCAACATCGATCTCACCGGCACGGTGCCGGCGCTGAATCTCTATGACCGCAACTGGCCGGTGTGGACCTATCAACAGCAGTTGCCACCGGCCAAGTTCGTGCACAACCATCTCGACCGGCGCGGCACGGCCATCGAGTCCTCGGTTTCCAGCGGCTGTATCGTTTCTGGCGAAGTCAACCGTTCGCTGTTGTTCTCCGGTTCTCGCGTCCATTCCTACGCCGGGTGAATCTGTCGGTCTGCTTCCCGATACGACGATCGGTCGCGAGCTCGTCTGAGTCGCTGCGTCGTGGACAGCGGCTGCAGATCCCGCCGGGCATGGTCGTCGGCGAAGACCCGGAAGACGATGCGCGTCGTTTCCGGCATACCGAGAACGGCGTTACGCTGATTACGCAGAAAATGCTCGAGCGACTCACCTGACGCGGCAGGCTCGATAGTCCTTGCGCATTCTGCACGTTGCCGCGGAGATCTACCCGCTGGTCAAGACCGGCGGCCTCGCTGACGTCGTGGCCGCCTTGCCGGCGGCGCTGGCCGCGCGCGGGCTCGACGTTCGCGTCCTGTTGCCCGGGATGCCGGCCATGCTCAACGGCGTGAGCGACCTCGAAGCGAGTGATCCGCCTCGGTCCGGCCTTCGGCGCGGCGGTCATTACCCTGCGGCTTGGCCGCCTGCCGGACAGCGGCTTGCTGGCCTACGTCATCGATGCGCCTTTTCTTTACCGGCGCGACGGTAATCCTTATCTCGGGCCCGGACGGTCGCGACTGGCGCGACAACCATCGGCGCTTTGCGCTGCTCGGCTGGGTTGCGGCGCACCTCGCTGCCGGCGAGCTTGATCAATACTGGCAGCCGGAAGTCGTGCATGCGCACGACTGGCACGCGGGACTGGCGCCGGCCTACATTGCGCAGAATCCGGCGCTGTCCACGGCCACCGTGTTCACCATTCACAATCTCGCCTTCCGCGGGCTGTTCCCTCTCGACTACCACCACGACCTGGGTTTGCTGATTTCCGGTGCCGGATCAGAGCGCGCTCGAGTTTCACGGACAGTTGTCGTTCATGAAGGCGGCGCTGGTGCATGCGAAGCGCGTCAACGCCGTCAGCCCGACCTATGCCCGGGAAATCTGTACGCAGGAATTCGGCTGGGGGCTGGACGGCGTGCTGCGTGGTCGTGGCAACGATCTGTCGGGCATTCTCAATGGTGTCGACTATTCGGTCTGGGATCCCAGCAGCGACCCCGCCCTGAGCATGAACTACCGTGCCGACGCCTGCGCGGCAAGAAGGTCTGCAAGCTCAAGCTGCAAGCGGATCTCAATTTCGCGGTCGTGCCAAGGCGCCGCTGTTCGCGGTGGTCAGTCGCCTGACCTCGCAAAAGGGCATGGATCTGGTCCTCGGTGCCTTGCCGACGCTGCTGGCCGAGGGCGGCGCAACTGGTGGTCATCGGCAGTGGCGAAGCCGATATCGAAGCGCTTTCAGGGCCGCGCGGCGGCTCATCCGCCGCTGTGTCGGTCCATCTCGGCTACGATGAGGCCTTGTCGCACCGCATCATGGCCGCCGCCGACATTCTGCTCGTTCCTTCGCGTTTCGAGCCCTGCGGTCTGACGCAGCTCTATGCCCTGCGCTATGGCACCTTGCCACTGGTGCGGCGAGTCGGCGGCCTGGCCGATACGGTGATCGATGCGACGCCGGAAAACCTCAAAGACGGCACGCCAACGGTTTCGTCTTTGACGATGCCAGCAGCCGCAGCTGGCCCGCACGGATAAGCGAGGCCTGCGCTCTACCGCGATGCGGCGACGTGGCACCAGGTGCAGCGGCGACGGCATGGCGCAGGATTTCTCCTGGGACGATTCGGCGCTGCGCTATGAGGCGCTGTACCGAAGCATCTGAGGCGGCAAGATCGTACAATGGCGTCCTGGCGACTTCTCTGCTAATCTCGTCTCTCCGTGCAACTGATCCATGCCGCTGGCTACCAGCCTTGCTGTGCCAGGACCAAGTGCGGCAAGTCGGCCAGCCGAGTGCACTATAATCCGTGCAGCGGCATCCGCCGGAATGAGAATTTGCGACCGTTTTCCAGAAATCGCTCCAGCAGGAGAATCTCTTGTCTTTTGATCATTGCCTGATTCGACCATTTGCCGGCCTGCGTCCGCGCAGCGCAGGATGCCGCAGCAGTCGCTGCGCCACCCTATGATGTACTCTCCAGCGCAGAGGCGCGGCAGGCGGCGATCGGCAAGCCGCTGTCCTTTCTGCATGTGTCCAAGGCCGAAATCGACCTGCCGCCGAGGTCGATCACTATCGCTCCCGAGGTGTATGCCAGTCGGCCGAAATTTTCAGCGCCTGATCGACGAGCGGGGTGCTTGCCGTGACCCGCATGCATGCTATTACGCCTATCGCCTGGTCATGGGCGAGCACATCCAGACCGGGCTGGTGGCCGCTGCTTCGATCGCCGCCTACGACAGCAACCGCATCCGCAAGCACGAGTTCACCCGCCCGGACAAGGAAGACGACCGGGTACGCCAGATCGAAGCGCTGAATGCGCAGACCGGTCCGGTGCTGCTGGTCACCCGGACGAGCGACGCGGCCGAGCGCCTGCTCGCGCTGGCCACCGAAAGTGTGCCGGTCGCCGATGTGACGGCGACGACGGCATCCGGCATACGCTGTGGATGATCGACGGCCGAGCAGATCGCTGTTGCGCGTATCAGCGAGGTCTTCGGCGCCATGCCTGCGCTCTACATCGCCGATGGTCATCATCGCTCGGCAGCGGCCTCGCGGGTGGCCGCGGCGCGGCGTGGCCAGCCGGGTGCAGCGGCAGTGCCGAGTTTTTCCTGGCGGTGATCTTTCCGGCTTCGCAGATGCTGATCATGGACTACAACCGTGGTCGCGGGACCTCAACGGTCTGACGAGGAAGCTTTCCTGGCGGCGGTTGGCGAGCGCTACACGGTCAGCCCGACCGCGGGGCCGGTGAAGCCCGAGCGTAGCGGCGTTTGCGGCATGTATCTTGGGGGCCGCTGGTATCGGCTGGAACTGCGGCCTGAACTGGTTCCTGTGTCCGATCCGGTACGCCGCTCGACGTGTCGGTGCTCGCCGAGCAGATTCTCGGCTCCGGTGCTGGGGATCACCGACCTGCGCCGAGACACGCGCATCGATTTTGTCGGCGGCATGCGCGGCCTGGCGAACTCGAACGGCGGGTGAACAGCGGCGAGATGGCGTCGCCTTTGCCATGTATCCGACGCAGATGGCCGACCTGATGGCGGTTGCCGACGCCGGCAGGTGATGCCGCCCAAGTCGACCTGGTTTGAACCGAAGCTCGCTGACGGACTGGTGTCGCTGCTCGACTCGATCCGATTAGCACGCGCGAAGCGGCCGGGGGTAGCTGGCGCGTCCGTGCCGATCGGTTCAACCCCGCCTTGCTCTTGACGACGGAAACCTGCGGCTTTGCCTTCGGCATCTCGCCGATCACCGTCGCGTGATCGAAGCCTTCCTGCAGGAAAACCGCCAGGACTTCGGTGACCACTTCCGGCGCGCAGGCGATCAGCAGCCGCCGCTGGTCTGCGGGTCGGTCAGCAGGGCCGTTCGAGCTCGCCAAGGTGCTTTTTTCTGCAGGCTGACGTGTTCTCCATAGCTCGCCCAGTTGCGCCCGAAGCGCCGGTTACGCAGCCTTTTTGGCGTACTCGAGGGCGTTTGGCAATGTCGGCAAGGCCGTGTAATCGATCACTGCCGAGACGTCGCGATGCCTTGCAGATTTCAACCAGATGGCCGAGCAGGCCAAAGCCCGTGACGTCGGTCATCGCATGTACGCCGGCCAGGCAGGCGAGCGCCCGCCCTGGCGTGTTGAGCTGCGTCGTCGAGGCGATCATCGCGGCGTAGTCGCTGGGCGACAACAGGCCCTTCTTCAGCGCGGCGCTGAAGAAGCCAACGCCCAATGCCTTGCCGAGAATCAGCTTGTCACCGGGGCGGGCGCCGGAGTTGCGTTTGAGGTTGTCCGGATGCACCAGACCGATGGCGACGAGACCATAGATCGGTTCGACCGAGTCGATCGTGTGCCCGCCGGCAATCGGGATCCCGCCTTGCTGCAAACCGACTCGCCGCCCTTCGAGAATGCGCTTGATCGTTGCCAGCGGCAGCTTGTTGACCGGCATGCCGACGATGGCCAGCGCCAGCAGCGGAACGCCACCCATGGCATAGACATCGGAGAGGGCGTTGGTCGCTGCGATGCAGCCGAAGTCGAAGGGGTCGTCGACGATCGGCATGAAAAAGTCGGTGGTCGCGACCAGCGCCTGATCGTCGTTGAGCTGGTAGACGGCAGCGTCATCGCTGGTTTCGATGCCGACCAGCAATTGCTTGGCGCCGAGTACCGACGAGGTCTTGGCGAGGATCTGTTCGAGTACGTTGGGGGCGATCTTGCAGCCGCAGCCGCCGCCATGCGAGAATTGCGTCAAGCGAACCGGTTCGGTCGATGCGACTTCCGGGCCATCAAGCTCAATCGTTTTGGTCTTTTTTCTGGTCATTTATTTGCTAGGCCGCATGGCGGCACGGTAAGAGGAGCGGGGTATAGGTGCAGCGAAACCGCCTCAGGGCGAGACAGGGGCGTCAAATCCCGCCGCTTCGATGGCGTTCCTTAACTGATCTACGCTCACCCGGCCGGGGTCGCAGGCGACACTGGCTTGGCCCGCCTCCAGGGAAACATCAACCTGCGCCACACCAGGCAGGGCCATGAGGGCCGTCGTGACACCCTTCACGCAACCCTGGCAACTCATGCCCGCGATGCGGATCACGATTCTTTCCATCACACCTTCCATTTCTGTCTGCCGGCGCCGGTTGCATTGAGCGCATGGTCAGTCTCCGGGCCCTACCTGCCGCCGGCACGCCAGCGTTTCAGAAGCAGCGAGTTGGACACCACCGAAACCGAACTGAGGGCCATTGCCCCGCCGGCGATCACCGGGTTCAGCATTCCAACTGCGGCCAGAGGAATGCCAAGCACATTGTAGATGAAAGCGCAGAACAGATTCTGCCTGATTTTCCGCAGGGTCGCACGCGAAAGCAGGATGGCATCGGCGATCCCGTTCAGATCGCTGCGAACGAGAGTCACGTCGGCCGTCTCGATCGCGGCATCGGATCCGGCGCCGATCGCGAAGCTGACGTCGGCGGCGGCCAGCGCCGGCGCGTCGTTGATGCCGTCGCCGACCATGGCCACCACGGCGTCACCAGTCTTGAGCGCATTGACCATCGCTGCCTTGTTGGCGGGGAGCACGCCGGCGCGAAAATCATCGATGCCGACCGCGCCGGCAATCGCTGCGGCGGTGGCGGCATGATCGCCAGTCAGCATCACGACGCGGATTCCCATGGCCTTCAGCCGCGCCACGGCAGCTTGTGAAGTTGCGCGCAACGGGTCGGCGATGGCCAGTAGAGCCAGCGCCCGGCCAGTGCCGGCTTCCACAGCGTCGGCGCATTCAGTCAGCACCACCACGGTCTTGCCCGCGTGCTGCAGGGTCTCGATCATCTCGTCGGGGAGGCCGACAAAACCCTCCGGCGCACCGAGGAACAGCCAGCGTCCCGCGACTCGACCCTGCACTCCTCGACCGGGAATCGCTCGAAAGTCTTCAAGCACGGGCAGGACCACGCCGGCTGCCTGTGCATGCTGCAGGATCGCCCTGGCCAGCGGATGTTCGGATGCCTGTTCAAGGCCGGCGGCCAGTGTCAATGCTTCCTCGGTTGACGCCAGCAAGGGCAGAACATCGGTCAACACCGGTTCGCCGCGCGTCAGGGTGCCCGTCTTGTCCACTACCAGCACGCGTATCTTTTCCGCACGCTCGAGCGCCTCGGCGTTCTTTATCAGGATGCCGGCCGCTGCGCCCTGACCGCTGGCGACCATGATTGCCGTCGGCGTCGCCAATCCGAGGGCGCAAGGACAGGCAATCACCAGCACGGCGACGGCATTGACCAGCGCCGTACTGAAAACACCCCCCAAAGCCCACCAGGCAACGAAGGTGCACAGGGCGATAACGCAGACGACGGGTACGAAAATTCCCGAGATGCGATCGGCGAGTCGCTGGACGGGCGCTTTCGACCCCTGCGCCTCGGCCACCATGCGGATGATGCCGGCGAGCAGGGTGTGTTCGCCGACGCCGGTTGCGCGGCAGCGCAGCATTCCTTCGCCATTGGCCGTGGCGGCAAACACGCGTGCGCCCTGGCGCTTGCTCACCGGCATGCTCTCACCGGTGAGCATGGCCTCATTGACATTCGATGAGCCGTCGAGCACCTCACCATCGACCGGTACGCTTTCGCCAGGACGGACAATGAAGATGTCGCCCGGGATCAGCCGAGCGGCGTCGAGTTCGATCAGCTGGCCGTCGCGCTCGACCCGTGCCGTCCTCGGTTGCAGGCGTATCAACGCCTCGATCGCTTCAGTGGTCTTCGCCTTGGCGCGCGCCTCGAGCAGTTTGCCGAGCAGGACGAGCGTGATCACCGCCGCCGAAGCCTCAAAATAGACGTGCAGGTTGGCGGCCCCGGTGATCGTCACGACTAGACTGAACGTGTAGGCCATCGTGGTGCCGAGGGCGACCAGCACGTCCATGTTTGCACCGCCACCGCGCAAGGCCTTCCAGGCGCCATCGTAAAAGCGCCAGCCAATCCAGAACTGCACTGGTGTCGCCAGCAGAAGCTGCAACCAGCGCGGCAGCATGTCCTGCGGATGGTGCGCGCCGACATCGAACATGGTCAGCATTTGCGCAGCCAGTGGCAGGGTGAGCGCGGCAGAGATCCAGAAGCGCTGCAACTCGACCTGCTGGCTGGCCAGTTTCCTTGCCTTCTCGTCCGCGCGTGCGCGATCGTCGGCCAGCCGCCCGGAGAACCCCGCCCGCGCGACAGTGGCGATCAGCACTGCCGGGGCGACGACCCCGGGGAGGTAGCGGATTGTCGCCCTCTCGGTCGCCAGATTGACGACCGCCTCAACCCCCGGCAGCCGGTTGAGCAGCTTCTCGATGCGTGTCGAGCAGGCGGCGCAGGTCATGCCTTCGATGGCCATTTCCAGGGTCCGCGGTGGCACGCCGAAGCCGGCCTTTTCGATCGCCGCGACGACCTGTTGAGCCGTCGTCTCTGCGGCCGTGATCTCGACCAGTGCATGCTCGCTGGCCAGATTGACGCTGGCGGCGACCCCCGGCAATCGATTCAGCACTTTCTCGATGCGCGTTGCGCAGGCGGCGCAGGTCATTCCCGTGATCGGCAAATCCAGCCGCACGCTGTCCGTTGGCGCTGTGCTCATCTTCGCCGGTGGCTTTGCAGGAACGCGGGGCCGGGTTGGTTCGGCATGCCGTTGGCCATCGCTAGTCCGCCATCATCAGGCGAGCGAGTCCCGGTACGCTCATCAGTCCCCAGATGCCAAAGCCGAGGATGAGCAGGCCAGCCGTCAGGCGGACCGCCGGCTGGCGCGCGTAGGCCTGGAGCCGGGTCGCAAGCAGGCCGGCAAGCAGCAGATTGGGCAGGGTGCCAAGGCCGAAGGCCAGCATCAGGCCCGCGCCATGGCAGGCAGATCCGCTGGTCAGGGCGGTTGCCAAGGCACTGTAGACCAGGCCGCAGGGCAGCCAGCCCCACAGCAGGCCGAGCGGAAAGGCCTGCGCCGCGCTGCGCGCAGGAAGATAACGCCGGGTGAGTGGTTGCAGGTGTCGCCAGAGCTTCTGGCCCAGCCGCTCGCTGAACGCGAGCGCCCTGGTCATCCCCATCAGGTAGAGGCCGAGGGCGATCAGCATCAGGTTGGCGAGCAGGTAAAGGATGGTCCGCACCGGCAGCTGACCGGATAGCGCCATGCTCGCCTCGCCCAGCGCACCGGCGATCGCGCCGGCCGTCGCGTAGCTGACAATGCGCCCAGCGTTGTAGGCAAGATGCAGGCCGAGGCCTGCCGGAGCGCCCAGCGAGAGGGCACCGACGATACCGCCGCACATGCCGACGCAGTGCGTGCCACCCAACAGACCGATCAGGAGCAAGGCGAGGTAACTGGATTCAAACATCAGTGGCAGGAGGACGCACCGGGGCAAGGTGCGAGGATTCTACTCCTTCCTCGTCACCGGCCGGCGGCTTGTCTGCTTCAGATGACCTTCGAGTACCGGGTACGCTGCCGATCGGCCCGCAGGTAGCGGTCGAAGACCATCGAAATGGCGCGCACCAGCATGCGGCCACGCGGCAGAACGGTGATCCACTTGTCGTCGACGCGAACCAGCCCCGCATCGACCATCTCGCGCAACTCGTCAAGCTCCGTCGCGAAGTATTTCCTGAAGTCGATCAGGTGGGCAATCTCGATCGACTCGATCGATAGTTCGAAGTGGCACATCAGCGACTGAATGATCGAGCGGCGCAGCAGATCATCAGCGTTCAGCTCGATGCCGCGGTAGACCGGCAGGGTGCCGCTGTCGAGTAAATCGTAGTACTCGTCGAGCGTTTTCACGTTCTGACTGTAGGTTGGTCCGACCTTGCTGATCGACGAGATGCCAAAGGCCAGCAGGTCACAGTCCGAATGGGTCGAATAGCCCTGGAAGTTGCGGTGCAGGCGCCCCTGCCGCTGGGCGATTGCCAGTTCATCGTCGGGTTTCGCGAAATGGTCCATGCCGATGTAGACGTAGCCGGCATCGGTCATCCGGCGGATTGCCAGGGCGAGGATCTGCAGCCGGGCGTCGGCCGAAGGCATGTCCGATTCCAGGATCCGGCGCTGCGGCTTGAACAGGCTCGGCAGGTGTGCATAGTTGTAGATCGAGACACGATCCGGGCTGACGTCGATCACGCGGTCGAGTGTCTGGCTGAACCCCATGACTGTCTGTTTCGGCAAGCCGTAAATGAGGTCGACGCTGATTGATTTGAAGCCGGTCGCGCGCGCTGCGTCGATCACGGCGCAGGTTTCTCCCTCGCTCTGGATGCGATTCACCGCCTGCTGTACGCGGGCATCGAAATCCTGCACGCCGACGCTCATGCGATTGAAGCCGAGCTCGCCAAGCAGTTCGACCGTCGCACGATCGACCTTCCGGGGATCGACTTCGATCGAGTACTCGCCGCCGTCGATCAGTCTGAAGTGCCGGCGTGTCGCGGCCATCAGCTGGCGCATCTCGTCGTGCGAGAGAAAGGTTGGCGTGCCGCCTCCCCAGTGCAGCTGCGCCACCTCCTGATCGCCGCCCTCCAGATAGCTGCTCTGCAGCGCCAGTTCGCGTGCCAGATACTTCAGGTACTTGGCCGAACGACCATGGTCCTTGGTGATGATCTTGTTACACGCGCAGTAGTAGCAGATGGTGTTGCAGAAGGGAATGTGGAAGTACAATGACAGCTGGCGACTGATGGCGCCAATATTGCGTTTGCCGAGCCAGAGTCTGGCTGCGTCCGAACCAAAGGCTTCAACGAAGCGGTCCGCTGTCGGGTAAGACGTGTAGCGGGGTCCGTTGATGTCGAAACGGCGGATGATCTGTGGATCAAAAACAAGGTTGCCAGCGACAGAGTTCATGTTCCCACTACACTGTATATTGCCTGCATTATCGGACCACGCCGGAGACCTTGGGTTGACGTGGATCAAACGCAGGGTTTAGTGAAAAAAGGCTCCGATGTCCAACGATGCTGCGACTGCCAGACTCGCGTTTGAAGTCGTGAAAACCGCCTGTTCAAACTGCAATCTGCGCGAACTGTGCCTCCCGATAGGCCTCGAAGCGGATGAGCTGAAGAAGCTGGACGAGCTGGTTTCGACGCGCCGACGTCTCAAGCGCGGCGATCACCTGTACCGTGCCGGGCAGACCTTCGAGTCGATCTATGCGATTCGCAGCGGCTTTTTCAAGACCGACGTGCTGATCGAGGATGGCCGTGATCAGGTGACCGGTTTCCAGATGACCGGCGAGTTGCTCGGTCTCGACGGTATCAGCAGTGAACTGCACACCTGCAACGCCATCGCCCTCGAAGACAGCGAAGTGTGCGCCATTCCCTTCTCGCATCTCGAGGGACTGTCGCGGGAAATCCATACCCTGCAGCATCACTTTCACAAGGTCATGAGCCGCGAGATCGTGCGCGACCACGGGGTAATGATGTTGCTCGGCACGATGCGCGCCGAGGAACGCCTGGCCGCGTTTCTCCTCAATCTCTCGCAGCGTTTCAAGGCGCGTGGCTACTCGCCGGCGGAATTCAATCTGCGGATGTCTCGCGATGAAATCGGTAGCTATCTCGGCCTCAAATTGGAGACGGTCAGCCGGGCTTTCTCGCGCTTCCAGGAAGAAGGCCTGCTCGCCGTGCATCAAAGAAAAGTCAGGATTCTCAACACGGCGGGCTTGAGAAAGCTGATGACCCACCAGCGTGGCTGACCGCCTGCACGTCTCCCGGCAGGGGCCGCTTCAGATCAGCCAGGCGAGAAACCCGAGCGGGTTGCGGAGCACGGCAACCGATACGATGTAGGCAAACGAGGTCAGCGCAGCAACCAGGAAGGCCGCTCGCCGTGCTTTGCCACGTGCTCG
Organism: Candidatus Accumulibacter necessarius; assembly: GCF_036625085.1. Lineage (NCBI taxonomy): Bacteria > Pseudomonadati > Pseudomonadota > Betaproteobacteria > Candidatus Accumulibacter > Candidatus Accumulibacter necessarius. The sequence continues at coordinate 342,011 of NZ_JAZKUM010000003.1, forward strand.
CTTGAGGGCCATTGCCCCGCAGCCGATATAGACCAGCAGACCGACCAGCTTGGCTGTCAGCCAGTCTATGGTGAACGGATACTGGGCGCTGAGCACCGCCATGGCGATCGCGCTCCCGAGCAGTAGGGTGTCCACCCCATGCGGCAAGACGCGGACGACTGGTCGCTGCAGCCAGGGTGAGTCGGTCAGCATCCACAGGCCACGCAGAAAAAAGCCGGCGCCGCTGAGCACGACGCAGCCGATGTGCAGGTGCTTGAGGAACGCGTAGCTCAGCATGTGCCTTGCGCAGGCGGTATGGCTGAAGTCGGGGCGACCATCTTCAGGCGCTGGTATCGGTAGAATGCGACGGCCGTCAGCAGGTTGTAGAGCAGCCAGACATTGGCCAGCACGAGTGCGATTCCGGCCGGATATGTGAACCACTCGGGCCAGATGACTGCTGCCAGCAGCAGTACAAGAGAAGCGACGTGCGCGTAGAGCTGCCGGTCGATCTGGCGCGCGGCGATGACCTTGTTCATGCTTGGGGCAGCCACCCGCCCATCGCCCAGATTCTGGAGGTGCAGCCAGACCAGGAAAGGAACGATCTTGTAGAGCATGCCGACCATCACCGACATGAAGCCGCCGAGCAGAGCCAGGACACCGCACAACAGCGGCCATTCCTGCCGTTGAGCGAGCGCCGGCAGGCTGTCGGCAGCAAACCACAGGGCGCAGGCGGCCAGCAGGCACAGCATCGCCAGGCGCCAGTAGTACTGGCTGGCGTCGAACCGGGCGCGCTTGCTGCGGCGCTGGACCTGCAGGGTCAGCGCCGCAAACACCGCCACCGTCAGCACGACTGCAGCAGCCAGGACTGCCGATGACCGTTGCCAGCCAGCGCCAACCACGATGCTCCACGAGGACAGTACAGCGAGTACCGACCAGGAAAAGCCGTGCGCGAACCATCCTGGGAAGGGCGGGGTGATCTGGAACATCGGGACCACAACGAGGGCGACGGCAGCAAGCAGGATGCCGCCCCAGCCGACCAGGCCCCATCCGAGGTGTATCGCCGTCAGTTGCAGGACCGGCAGTCCAGACGATCCGTCGCGCGCGACTGCCAGCAGCATTCCCAGGCCAGCAGTCACGGCCAAACCGATCAATGCCAGCTTCAGGCCCTGGATGGTCGGATTGGTCGACCGCACACCGACCAGCGCATGACCAGCCGCGCCGAGAAAGAGCGCGATGCCGATGCCCAGCAGCAGCACGGCCAGTCGTAAGACGAACGGCTGTGAAGTCAGGAGGCCTGCTGTCAGCAGCAGGGCGCCAGGCACGATCGCTGCGTGCACCAGGGACGACAACAGCAGCGGCCGAGCCATGTTCGCCCCGGCCACGACCGGCAGGATCTGGATCATCGCCCCGAGCATCACCTGCAGCATGAAGCCGACGGTGATCAGATGCGTCAGCGCCAGCGCCGACGGCGTCCAGCGTGAGGCCAGGAGCTCCGGCCCACTCCAGAGCAGCAACGTGCCGGCGAGAATGGCAAACAGCGGGGCGGTGAGAAAAAAGCGGAACGGTGCAGCAATCGGAGGCGCCTGTTCGAAGGACAGCAGGGCCTGCATTACTGTGGCTGATGCTGGATCAGGACTTCGACCGTGCCGTCTGGCCGGCGGGTGGTTTGCCAGGAGAAACCGTTGAGCTGCAGTGCGCGGTAAAGCGGGTAGGGCTCATGGGGAAGCAGGACCAGGAGTGTTTCCGCCGGACCGATCTGGTCGAGCGCTTCCAGGGTGCGTACCAGCGGCTCCGGTGGTTCGAGGCCACGGCCGTCGATCACGATGTCAGCATTGCTCGGGGTCATGTTGGCACTTCAACCTGGCCCGCAATCTGCGTCTGCAATGTTGGCAGCAACACCTTGACCTGATCAGCCAGATGCTGGTCGCACATCGGATAAAGCACGTTCTCTTCCTTGACATTGTGCTGCTGCATCATGATCAGCAGGGTTTCGGCGTTGCCGGCATAATCGTCGACATCCTGCTCTGCCAGTGCCGAGGCAGCCGCCGTCAGCAGCAGGCGCATCTGGGCATGTTCGCCGCGCATCACCTGTGTCGGCCCCTGGTACATGCCGGTTGTCTGTTCAAAGAGAGGAAACAGAACGGATTCTTCGGCGGCGAAATGATGCAGCATGCCGTCCCGGTAGTGGGCAAACTCGCTCCTGGCCAGTTCCCAGTTGCGCTTGGCGACAGTGTGCTCGACCGCGACCAGCATCGCATCGCAAGCGCGATGATCGTTGGCCATGAAATCCGTGATTGCGTGCATGAGGAACCTCGGCGAATGAAGATTGGCATTGTCGGCCGGGTTGCGGTTGCCAGCGTTGATCGACATCAAACAAGGCATTTGATTTCGATCAACAGCCGTTGCTTGTTTCGTGCCTATAGTTGGTTGATTCGACAGTGGAGGTAACGCCATGTTCAAGAACATCCTTGTCCCTACCGATGGCTCCGAGCTTTCAAAGGAGACTGCACGCCGGGCAGTATCGTTCGCCAGGGAGGCGGGGGCCCGCATTACGGCGTTCTTTGCGAAACCCGAGTACCCGGTGAGTTACTATGGTGAAGGCGCCTTGATTGACCCGACGACGCCGGAGAAGTTTGCCGAACTTGCCGAGCAGCAGGCACAGCAGACCCTGGATTTCGTTGTCCAGTTGTGCGACGCAGCGGGTGTTCAGGTCGACAAGCTGTCGCTGACCAGCGACATTCCCTATCAGGCAATCATCGACGCGGCAACCCAGGCGGGCTGCGACCTGATTTTCATGGCCTCGCATGGTCGCAGGGGCTTCACTGCCTTGTTGCTCGGCAGCGAAACCAACAAGGTGCTCACGCACTCCAAGATTCCCGTCCTGGTTTATCGCTGATTCCCTCGCCGCGGGCCATGTGCCCGCCCAGATGACAGCCCTGTTCGGCCGCTGGTGGGGCCAGTCGCACGTCTGCGACCAGCGGCGAGCGGGCAAGCAGGATACTGCGCGTTGTACAGCCGCCGGTGTCGAGTACGGCGCCATTCCGTGCTCGCCGTTCTGCGATACCCATCCTTCCGCCGAAATGCCGTTGATCGCTGCTGATCGGCGCGCTGCGCGCATCAGCGCCGGCGCCGCTGCCTGAATGTGGCAAAATGCCTTGGTCGATCGAGATTCTGATGGCCAAATGTGCCTGGCTGATGGAGGAAACGGAATGCTGATTCACTGTGTCGAGAAAAGCGCGAGGTGGCTCGGGTGGGCACCGAGCCGGTACACGGCCGTGTTATCTCTTTATGCCCTCTGCTCAGGCGCGCAGGCAGTGGATGTCGGGTTGGCGGGTGTCTTTCCGGGAAAGGCATTGCTGACGATTGACGGTGGGGCGCCGCGAACTGTTGCGGTTGGCAGCAGGACCGCTGAAGGCGTCACAGTGCTTTCTGTCGATAGTCAGAGCGCCACCATCGAGGCCAATGGAAGGAAGCAGGTTCTGCGGGTTGGGCAGAACGTTGCCGCGCAATCTTCAGGTGACGGCGGCGGCAAGGCGACATTGACCGCTGACGGCAGCGGCCATTTCGTGACCACTGGAAACATCAACGGAACGACAGTCCGCTTTCTCGTGGACACGGGCGCGACGATGGTCTCGCTTGGTGCCAGCGAGGCGCGGCGCATCGGCCTGGATACCAGCAAGGGTCCGACAGCGGTGGTCAATACAGCCAATGGTCAGGCACTGGTGGCGCGCGTCAAACTCGATTCGGTACGGGTGGGCGAAATCGTAATGAACAACGTGGATGCCCTGGTCCATCAACAGGAGATGCCCTTTGTCTTGCTGGGCATGAGTTTCTTGAACCGTATGGAAATGCAGCGTGACGGTCAGACGATGACCCTCAGGAAGCGCTACTAGGAGAAGTCGAATATGAGTCATCGCAGCGAAAAGCTATCCATGTTGGGCCGCGAGCTTGAGCTTCTGATGGGCGAGCGGCAGACGCTACTGCAGGTGGTGGGTGCAACGGCTGCACTGATTGCCAGTCTGGACAGCAGTCACCTGCCGCTTGGCGCCGTCAAGCCGGCTGATCTGGTGGCGAGCACGATCAACGCCCTCGCGGATGAAACCCTGCAGGATGCGCTTGCCGCGGTCCATGCAGAGATCGAGGATGAGCCGGTTGTCATCAACTGAGGCGGTGCTTGGTCCGCCAGCAGCCAGCAGCCGTGCCGTCGATCTGGACCGGATACGGCTGGTTCTGGACGCATCGCCTTCCCGGACTCACTTTGTGCTGGAAGACGGCGTCGGCGACGAGGAACTGACGCCGGCTGCCGTGCTCTTCCCGATTGTCCAGCGGATGGAGGGGCCGACGGTGTTGCTCACACAACGGACCGCGCATCTGAAGGACCATCCTGGTCAGATCAGTTTTCCAGGGGGGCGACGTGAGCCGGCCGACCTGTCGCCCGCACACACGGCCTTGCGCGAGGCCACTGAGGAGATCGGGCTGTCACCGGCGCATGTCGAGATCGCCGGTTATCTGCCCGAATACCTGACCAGTACCGGCTTTCGGGTCACCCCGGTGGTGGCCATGGTGACGCCGCCTTTTGACCTGCAACTCGACGCATTTGAAGTGGCGGAGGCATTCGAGGTGCCGCTCGCTTTCCTGCTGGATCCGGTCAACCACCAGCAGCACTCCCTGCACTATCGGGGCAAACTCCGGCACTACTACGCGATGCCCTATGGCGAGTACTTCATCTGGGGCGCCACCGCAGGGATCATCATCTCCCTTTGCCGCGCCCTTGGCGTCGCCGTTCGCTAGTCGAGCACCAGCACGAGTTTTTCCAGAAACTGCTGTGCCGCTTTCTGATCCGGGGCAGCGCGCAGTGCGGCGCGCAGTTTCACGAGCTGATGCAGAAGTTCGTCGCGCGTCTTCGCTTTCTCGATCTCGGCGATCAGCGCGCCAGCCTGCGCCCCCAGCAAATCCATCAAGGTGCGTGCGGCATAGCTCCTGGCCAGGCTGATGTCCTCGTCGGGAAGCGCCGGGCGAGCGTCTGGCACCTGTTCCGCGCTGCTTCCCGGCGCAGGCTGAACCTGAACGAAGCCGCCGTTGAGCAAGGACGCAAGGTGCCGCTTGCCCTCGGCGCTGGAAGAGCTGAGCGCGACGAGTTCGTTGCCGGTACGATGGCCATCGACCATGATCAACATGGCTCGTACTCGGGAGGGCAGGCGATTCGCGCGGGTGGATATCTCCTCAAGGCCCTTCGGCGTTTTACACAAAACAGACGACAGATTCATCCTTGAAGGCTTTCCAGAAGCGGCGGAGCGATGTTGCGTGAAGTGTCGGGTTTCTGCAAGTCCCGATGAATTATGATATGGTGCCCATTTGGCTACTGGGCCGACGCAAACTGCCAAGCCTGCACCGTGTCGCCCAACAAGACTTCAGGATGAGCCTGTTTTCCCTGCTTGCCGTCCTGCTGCTTGAGCAGGTCCGGCCACTGCCGTACCGTCAGTTTGTCCACGAGCCACTTTCCGCCCTGGCCGGCTTTTTCGAAAGCCGGTTCAATGCGGGCGAGCGCCAGAATGGAGTCGTCGCCTGGCTGATTGGCGTCGGTGGGCTGGTCTTCGTCACTGCAGCCATCCATCTCTTCCTTGCCGGACTCAGCCCCTTGCTCGCCTGGTTATGGACCGTCGCTTTCCTCTATGTGACGATGGGCTTCCGCCAGTTCAGTCGCCATTATACGGGCATTCAGCTGGCGCTTCGCACGGGTGACGTGGCGCAGGCGCGCAGACTGCTTGCCGAGTGGCGGGGTAGAGCGGCGGAAGGTCTGTCCTCCTCCGAGATCGCTCGACTGGCGATCGAGGAGGTGCTTTGCGCGTCGCATCGCCGTGTTTTCGGCGTCTTAGTGTGCTTTCTTCTCCTGCCTGGCCCTTGCGGCGCGGTGCTGTATCGCGTCTCTGCCTTCCTGGCCGATGCCTGGGGCGGGCGAGGCGGCGCAGAAGATGGTCATTTCGGAGCTTTTGCACGGCGAACCTTTGCTATCATTGACTGGCTTCCTGTGCGGCTGACTGCTGCGGCTTTCGCCATCGTCGGCGATTTCGAGGATGCGGTCTAGTGCTGGCGCACGCGAGCCGACCAATGGCCAGGCGATGGTCTGGGGATTGTCCTGGCGAGCGGCGCTGGTGCCTTGGGGGTCCGCCTCGGGATGCCGGTGCTTGACGTCGGTGAGGTTGCCGAGCGGGCAGAGATCGGTACCGGTGAAGAAGCAGACGTTGACTTCATGGAGAGTGCCGTCGGGCTGGTTTGGCGGGTGCTGGTGCTGTGGTGGTTGTTGTTGCTTTTGTTGGGGCTTGCCAGTCTGGTAGGCGGTTGATCGATCAATTACAGGAGTTTCTTCATGAGCAGAGAAGTCGTTGTACTAAGCGCGGTCCGTTCAGCTATTGGCACCTTCGGTGGTTCACTCGCCAACATGGAGCCGCATGAGCTGGCTGGCACCGTGATGAAGGAGTCGATCGCCCGTTCCGGTGTCGATCCGCAGCAAATCACTTACGTTACTGTCGGCAACTGCATCCCGACCGATTCGCGCTTTGCCTATGTTTCCCGCGTCGCCTCGATCCAGGCAGGTCTGGCGATGGATTCCGTGGCCATGGCGGTCAATCGCCTGTGCGCATCGGGTCTCCAGGGTGTCGTGACCACCGCTCAGAACATCATGCTCGGTGACGCCGACTATGGTATCGGCGGTGGGGTCGAAGTCATGTCGCGCGGTTCATACATGCTGCCGGCGATGCGTTCCGGCGCACGCATGGGCGACGCCAAGGCAATCGACATGATGGTCGCCACGCTCACCGATCCCTTTGGTGTGGGTCATATGGGCGTCACGGCAGAGAACCTGGCGACGAAGTGGAACATCAGCCGCGAAGAGCAGGACGCCTTCGCGGTCGAGTCGCAGCGTCGCGCCGCCGCCGCCATCGCCGAGGGCCGCTTCAAGTCGCAGATCGTGCCGATCGTTATGAAGACCCGCAAGGGTGATGTCGTCTTCGATACCGACGAGCACGTCAAGGCGGGAACGACCATCGAAGCACTGGCCAAGATGAAGCCGGCTTTCAGCAAGGACGGCACGGTCACCGCCGGCAACGCCTCTGGTATCAATGACGGCGCGGCCTTCCTCGTGCTTGCGGCTGCCGACCTGGCTGCCAGTGCGGGACACAAGCCGATTGCGCGCCTCGTGTCCTACGCCGTCGCCGGTGTGCCGAACGACCTCATGGGCGAAGGCCCGATCCCGGCGACCAAGCTGGCGCTCAAGAAGGCCGGCCTGTCGCTGGACCAGATGGATGTCATCGAAGCCAACGAAGCCTTTGCTGCACAGGCCATCGCGGTCAACAAGGGCCTCGGTCTCGATCCGGTGAGAACCAACCCGAACGGCGGTGCCATCGCTTTGGGTCACCCGGTCGGTTGCTCCGGTGCCTTCATCGCCATCAAGGCGATCTACGAGCTGCAGCGGACCGGCGGCAAGTACGCGCTGGTCACCATGTGTATCGGCGGTGGTCAGGGTATTGCGGTGATTTTCGAACGCGCCTGAGCGCAGTCTTCCTCAGCCTTTCAGAAAGCCCGACCGTTTGCCGGTCGGGCTTTTTTTCGCCCGTGACGGTTAGAAGGGTCACCGATCCAGAACTCAGGCTGGCTTCGCTGGCCGATTTCCGGCGGAATCATTGAGGGTAGCTTTCATACACATGCTCGAACACCGCCGAGCATTTCTGATGGTAAAGCTCCGGCGTATAGGCGCGCGGTAGGCCGTTGTCGAGCATGTCCTCGATAGTGAGCTTCAACTGTGATCGGGCAGCGGATTTCTGCCGCCAGTTGAGCACCAGCCGGCCCTCGAGCCGTGCCAGGAGATCTCGTGCCACCTTCTTTACCTCGGCGCGTTCGTCCGCACTGAGTTCGGGTGCCGGTCGAGTCAGGATGTCGAAGATGACCAGCTCTTCCTCGCTGATGTTCTCGCGCACATGCCGTTCCTGCTCGTCGCTCAGGCTGTTGGAGAGCTTCACCAGCTCCTCGAACAGTTCCTCGATACTGCGGCTGCCGGCGTTATAGCTCTCGATCAGAGTCTCGAATTTATCGGCGAAGTCGGCGCGGGTGCGGTTGAGCCGGATCATCTTTTCCAGCTGGGCGCGGATCGCCGCCTTGAGCACTTCAAGGTCGGTGTTCCTGTGCTTCGATTTCTTGAAGCGCTGCGCCAGCGCCTCGAAGTTGATCTTCGACAGGTCAAGCGGCGACGGCCCCGACTGGCGGATCTCGTGGCCGGTAATCGACTCGTCGAGCAGGGTGTTGATGCCGCTCATCACCTGCGCAATGTCCGGCGGGTTGGGGTTCAGCTTCACCCGGATGGTTTCGGCCAGCGTCGTCAGGCAGGCCACGCGGCTGGCAAATTCCAGTGCCGCCGGATCGGGCTTCACGGCACTGTAGAGCGTGCTGACCAGCCGCTCATGGGCAAGGAAGTCGCGGCGCAGCGGGTCGGGCGAAATCAGGGCGTTCATGCCGTCCTGGATGCGCGACAGTCGCTCCATGCTGCCGGCCGGCGTCGCCTCGATCTCGGCCAGCATCACTTTGTACGCGGCGCAGAAGGCCGTCGCATCAAGCACCACCTGGCGCAGTTCCTCGACCAGTTGCTGCTTGTCCTCGACCGGACTCTTGCCGTCCTTGCCGGCGCCGTAGATCGCCAGTGCCTTTTCCAGCGAGGCGAAGACGTTCGCGTAATCGACGATGACCCCGCTATGCTTGCCGGGGAACACCCGGTTGGCACGGGCGATGGTCTGCATCAGCGAGTGGTTGCGCATCGGCTTGTCGAGATACACCGTCGAGCAGCTCGGCGCGTCGAAGCCGGTCAGCCACATGGCGCAGACAAAGACGAGGCGCAGCGGGTCGTCGGTGTCCTTGAACTTTTCATCCAAGCCGGGCTGTGAGTCATTCATGCGCTTACGGTGCGGCTCGATGTCGAGGCCTCTGGCCTGCATCTGTTGGATTTCGTTCTGTCCCGGTGAGACGGTCACCGCCATGTCGGTGCTGGTCAGTACGTCCAGCCGTTGTTTCAGCTCGGCCATGCGCAGGTCGCGCCGCGCCTGTTCTGGTGTCATCTCGCCACCACTCGACAGATACGCCAGTTCGCCCACTTCCCCCTGCACCCGTGCCGTTTCCGCCGCCCAATGCGCCTTCACCTTGTCGTGCATGCGCAGTGCGGTCGCCTTGTCGATGCACACCACCATCGCCTTGCCCAAGAATCCCCGCCCGAGGAAGTGCCGCACGATGTCCTGTGCCACGGTCTCCAGGCGGTCGTCGCGGGTGATCAGGTGATATTGCCGCCCCAGCACCTTTTCCAGCTTTGCCTCCTGATCGGCGTCGAGCTCGGCATCCTCGATCAGGCGGTAAATGTCTTCGTTCAGGTCGGGATTGACGAGCTGCAATTCCGGCGTGCGGTTCTCGTAGAACAGCGGCACCGTGGCGCCGTCTTCGATGGACTGCTGGAAGTCGTAGATCGAAACGTAATCGCCGAACACTTCCTTGGTGCGTTCCTCGCCGGCAATCAGCGGCGTGCCGGTAAAGGCCAGGAACATCGCTCTGGGCAGCGCGGCGCGCATGTTGAGCGCCAGCGTGTCGTACTGGCTGCGGTGCGCCTCGTCGGTCAGCACGATCACGTCGGAACGCTCGCAGAGCAATTCCGGCGTCTGAAACTTGTGCACCAGCGTGAAGACGTAGCGGTGGTTGCCGCGCAGCAGTTCGCGCAGGTGGGCGCCGCTGGCGGCGTGGCAGGCGTCGCCCTCGGCCTCGCTCACCGCGCCGGTGGTCTTGAAGGTCTTGGCGATCTGCTCATCCAGCTCGACGCGGTCGGTAACCACCACAAAGGTCCAGTTGCCGGCCAGCTTCCTCAGCACCTTCTGCGCGAAGAAGACCATCGAAAAGCTCTTGCCGCTGCCCTGCGTCTGCCAGAACACGCCGCCGCGTCCGTGGCCCAGCTTGCGCGCCTCCAGCAGCGAGGCGATGGCGTTATTGACGCCGAGAAACTGGTGGTTCTGGCCGATGACCTTGACCAGCCCGCCCTTGTGCTCGGAAAACAGCGTGAAGTTCTCGACCAGATCGAGCAAGCGAGCGGGGTCGCAGGTGCCGCGCAGCATCACTTCCAGCGACACCCGGCGCGCTTCGTCCTCGCGTTCGATGCGCTTCCACTCCACCCAGCGGCCCCAGTCGGCGGTCAGCGAACCGACGCGGCTGTCGGTGCCGTTGCTGGCGATGAGCAGCGCGTTGCTCCAGAACAGCGCCGGAATCTGCTGCTTGTAATGGCTGAGGTTCTCGTCGAAGGCAGCCCGCGCCGGGACACCGGGTTTCTTGAGTTCGATCACCACCCACGGCAGGCCATTGACGAAGCCGACCAGATCGGGCCGGCAGGTGTAGAGCGGGCCGGTCACGGTCAACTGGCTGACGAGCAGGAAATCGTTGTTCTCCGGCGTTTCCCAATCCACCACACGCAGGCGTTCGGTGCATTGGCCACCACTCTGGCCGCCGTGCTCGCGGTCAGGAACCGACACCGTGATGCCTTCCTTGAGCAGCCGGTAGACCTCGCGGTTGGCGGCCTCGAGGCTCATCGCCGAACGGTCGCGGGTCAGCTCGTCGACGGCGTTGGCGATCGCCTCTGGTGGCAGGGTCGGGTTGAACTTGCCCAGCGCGGCGCGCAGGCGTTCGACCAGCACCACCTCGCCCCGGGTTTCGCGCCCCAGCGTGCCGTCGGCGCCCAAGGCTTCGTCCAGCGCCGACACCGTCTGCCAGCCGAGCGCGGCGAACAGCCCGATGGCGGGCTGCTCGACGAGCTGGTCTTCGGAATAGGCGTGGGAGATCATGGCAACTGAAGACCGGCGATGGCATTGAGTTTGGCGAGCAAGTCGGGCAGACGCTCCTGACTGGCCGCATCGCCCGGCAAATGCCCCGGCAAAGCGTCCATGAACGCCGGCAGTGCCAGCAGGCCCTGAAAACGCTCGGCCAGATAGACCCTGAGCTCGGGCGGGCTGGTGCGGCACTCATCCTGCAGCGCGTCGCGCCCATCGACCACCGCGAGCAGGTCGCCGAGATCATGGCTGAACAGGAAATCACCCTCGCCGCGCCCGTCGAACGCCTCCAGCTTGGTGGCCAGGAACACCGGCGCGGCGATCAGGCGGATGATGCGACCGCCGGGCAGCGCGACTGCCTGGGCCGTCTCCAGCGCCAGCGGATACCAGCGGTTCGCAAAACCGAGAATTTCTTCCAAGGTGGGCATCACATCCACCGCCACCGATCCCACCTGCCAGCGACAGACCGGCGCTCCCGGGCGCATGTCCGGCACAAAGCCACGCGCACGCAGCGCTGCCTCGACCCGATGGTAGTCGGACAGCACCACGGCCTGACAGACCAGGTCCACATCTTCCGTCGGACGAATCGCCGGCATCGCCGGATCGGTAATCAACAATCCGGCCACTGCACCGCCGACAAAGACCATTTCCTTGCACAGATCGTCACCCAGCCGCTCGGCGACGACCTCGAGCAGGGCCACGTTGGGATCGTTGGCGTTCATGGCTGCAAGCGCTTTTCCAGCAGATCGATCGCCAGCGCGCGTTCGCGGGCGCTACCGCCGCGCACCGCATCGAAGAGCACCAGCAACTCGTACAGCGCCGGGTTGCGCCCGGCCGCATCCGGCACCCTCGGGTAAAGAGGATAAAAGGCCACGCCGCGCACGGTGCCGTCCTTGTGCGGCCACACCGGCAACGGGTCGCCCCCCGGCACGATCAGGTCCTTCAGCGGCGCTGCCGCGTAGCCGGTCGGCATGCCCCGCGTCAGCCCGCCGCGGGTGGCTGGAAAGCAGTAGCGCGCGCCGTGCTGGACGAACAGCCGCAGCGCGGCGAGGATCACCGCTGCCTTGCCGCTCGTGTCCTTGTGGGCAAGCTGGGCGGCCACCGCCCGCTCCACCGCCCCATGCACCTCCGATGCCGTCATGCCCAGTTCGGCCGCCAGCGCCGCATAGGTCGGCGCCGGGCCGCGCTCCAGCGCCAGGCGCAGCAGCACCACCAGATCCTGCGGACGCAGCACGATTTGGGGGTTGGACTTTGAACCGGCCACCGAAAACTCCTATATTCGCTATTCGCGAATAGCGAATATAGGCGCATGGCGCGTTGTTGGCAATGGCGGTGGGGTGGCCGTGCCGAGTGGATGTCTACTAAAACAGCAACAGATTAGTAGGAATGTCATTGCCGCGGGACGGCTTCAAGACCCCGGCCCCATCGCCCCCGCAGCGCCGCAGGACGCGGCGACCGGCGAAGCGGAAATCGCCCCGGAAAGCGCGTCGACCGCAACCTGCCCGGAAAGCAGGCGCGGCAGCAGCAGGTCGCGGGTGCGGCGGAGGTTTTGGATTTGGCGCTGGAGCGTGAGAATTTGATTGAAGAACGGTGCGGTCTGATCTGAGAAACAGAGCACAAGCTCATCAGCAGGTTTCAAACATTCGAAATTCCGCAACAGCACTTGGCTGATGTTCTGTTGGGCTGCGCCAAGTCGTAGGCCAATGATTCGCTCCCGATTCAGGAGCAGCGTTAGAAACGCAAACTCGCGCCCAAACGCCGAATGCTTCGGAAGAACCGCGCAGCACGCTTGGTTGGTTGCTGCTGCGCGCGAAAGAATCGCCAGCTTGCCGATGGTTGCACCGTAGAGCGCAATCAACACTGCGTTCGCTGGAAAGAGTTTGGCAGAAGATTCCTTCAGCGCGCGTTCGGTGATGTGCTCCTCGGTTGATAGCACGAACCCGTCGAGCAACTCTTGGCTCTTGACCCAATCAATTGTGCCGCTCTCAAAATACTCAGGGCGCGCCCGACTTGGCGTGCCGCCTGAGCCGGTGTTGTAAAGCTCGCCAAAGGTTGTGACCTCCCACCCCTGCGGAATCTGGCCGAGGGGGGAAGCGACGCGGGGGTGGCTTTCGTGGCCGGGGAAGCGGAAGTGGACGAACCACTCGCGATATAGGGCGCGGGCCATCGACTCGAGAATCTTGATGCGCCGCTGGCTGTTCTCGATGAGTTCGTCGTAGGCCGACAGGATGCCCGCGATGCGTTGCTGGACGGGTAGCGGGGGGAATGGGATTTCAATCAGCCGCATGTTTCCCTGAGATAACTTCGGCTGAGCCGCGCCGGTTACAAACGGCTTGATGTCGGCATTATTTAGACATGCGAGAAGGAACGTGTCGTCTGCGATGTTGGGCTTCCCACGTAGGATGTGGGCGTGATTGTTGACCCAAAACTTCCCGGCGGCGAAGAGTGCAAGTGGGAGATTCTTGCTGTTAAGATTCTCACCGTCTTCCGCAACAAGGATGTAGCGACCGTCGAAGATATAGCCGTCGATATGGTCAATGACCCCTTGTGCACCGTAGTAGGGAAATTTGCCCTGCCGCTCCTGTCGTTGCCGACTGTTCAGCGGCACGCGTTGAGAATCGAACAAGTCGATAACATCGCCAAGTTTTGCTGTTGGCCAATTGCTTGCTATCCTCACGGCTCCAGAATCTCCGCCCCACTCGCGGTGATGGCCGGCTCCGGCGTCAGTCCAACCGGGCGCGCCAAAAGCTTTCGCACCGCACAACGCACCTCTTCGGCGGAAACCGTATCCACCAGTCCGAGGTCAAGTTCTTCGGCGCGGCGCAGGGCTTCCCGATGCCATGCCTCGGCGATACCCGGCAAATCACTCATGCCGGACTTCAAGCGGCTGGCAGCGCACGCCGGGGAGCGCCAGTAACCGCTGGTCGTTGGTCAGCAAGGTGGCGTCACAGGCCAACGCGCTGGCGGCGATGATGGCATCGGGCAGGCGCAGGCGATGCTCGCGGCGCAATCGTACGGTGTGTTGTTTGACCGGCCCGTCGAGTTCGACGATGCCGATATCGGCCAGGAAGGCTTCGAGCCAGGTCTGCTGGGCGGCGTCGAGACCCTGAAAGGACAGGAGTTCCAGTTCCGTGATGACGGAGATGAAGTATTCACCCGGCGGCAGCGGCTGGCAAAGCAGTCCCTTTTGCAGGTAGATCACTGCATTGGTGTCGAATACCGCCCTCATTCCCATTCCTGGCGTATGGCTTCCTGATAGGCAAGGCCATCGACCGGCCACTGGACGGTGCCGCTGTAGCGCATCGGGTCGAATTCCTGCGGACACTTCTGTGGTGCCTGGATGAATTTGGCCAGATCGCGCGACGGATCGATTTGAGGCCAGGCGACTGCCGGCGACGCCGTCCTTGATTTGCTCGCGAGGTACTCCACGAAGTCGAGGACTTGGGCCTGGCGCTGGTCATCCAGTCGGTGGAGATGTTCGATGATGCTGGCTTCGATGGCGGCACTCATGGTTTTCCTCCGTGAATCAGGTCAGTAGCGATGCGACATTTTGCGCGATACGGGCTTGCAACTCCAGCGCCTGGGCGTTCAGCGATTCCAGTTCCTCGTTCAGGGTTTCGAGCTGTTCCTTGAAGTCCTCGTCGCTCACTTCCTCGCCCGGCGCGACGCCGACGTAGCGGCCGGGGTTGAGCGACCAGCCCTGGGCTGCGATCTCGGCGAGCGTCGCCGCCTTGCACAGACCGGGAACGTCACGATAGACCAACCCATCCCCTCCCTGGCCCTCCCCTTGAAGGGGAGGGAAGATTTCGCCGAGCTTAGCCGCCGTCTCGTCACCGCCGACAGTGGTGTCGAGCGCCTCGCCGCGATAGAGGCGGACCAGGTTGGCGATGAAGCCGATCTGCGCCGGCGTCCAGTCGCGGTGGGCGCGGTCGACCTGCCGGTAGATGTGGCGGGCGTCGATGAAGAGCACGGTGTCGGCGCGTTTCGCGTGTTTGGATCGGGCCTTGCCCTTGTCGAGGAACCACAGCGTGCAGGGCAGGGTGACGGTGTAGAACATGTTGGGGCCGACGGCGACCATGACATCGACGGCCCGCGCTTCGATCAGCTTCTGCCGCAGTTCCTGCTCGGACGAGCGCGCATCGGACGCCGAGTTGGCCATGACGAAGCCGGCGCGGCCCTTGGCATTGAGCGCCGAGTAGAAAAGCTGTATCCACAGGTAGTTGGCGTTGTCGGTGCGCGGCAGGCCGAAAGGGAAGCGGCGACCGGCGCCGACCATGTATGCAAGCCGTTCCTTGTCCACCGCATTGACGTTGAAGGGCGGATTGGCGAGGACGAAGTCGAAAGATCCGGTGGCACTGTGCGGGTCGTCGTAGTAGCTGTTGATGTTGCCGCCGTGCTTGATGTCGCCTTCCAGCCCATGCACGGCGAGGTTGAGGCGGCACAGGCGGCCGGTTTCGTCGGTTTTCTCGACGCCGCAGATGGCGAGTTCGGCAGCGGGGTTTTTCTGGTGCTCGGCGACGAAGCGCGCTGACTGCACGAACATGCCGCCGGAGCCGCAGGCCGGGTCGAGGATTCGGCCATGGAAGGGTTCGATGATTTCGGCGAGCAGCTTGACGATGCTGCTCGGCGTGTAGAACTCGCCGCCACCCTGGCCTTCGGTCATGGCGAAGGCGCCGAGGAAGTATTCGTAGATGCGGCCGAAGGCGTCGTAGTCGAGCGTCGCCGGAATCTCGGAGACCTTCTTGAGCAGTTCCTTCAGCAGGGTGCTGGTGAACAGGTTGTAGGTCTTGGGCAGTACGCCGGCGAGTTGCGGGTTGTGCTTCTCGATCTCGCGCATCGCGGCGTTGACCCTGGCGCCGATGTCGGCGACCTCGGGTAGCATCAGCAGATAGTCGAAGCGTGCCTCGGGGGCGAGGTAGAGGATGCCTTCGGCGTGGTAGGCGGCGGGTTCATCGATTCGGCTGCTTCGCCTGGAAAACGCGCTTGACGATGCCCTGGCGCCTTCAAGCCTGGCGCGCTGGAGGGCGAAGCGCACCTCGGCAAAGCGCAGGAAGATCAGGCCAAGGATGGGGCCGGAGTATTCCTGCGCCTTGAGGCCGGAATTGGCGCGGAACTGGTCGGCGGCATCCCACAGACGCTTTTCAAGCGAGGTGGAGGCGGCGTCTTTTTCGGAGGGGGCGATCCATTGCATAGTCAGTCGACCTCGATGAGTTCGATGGTGTCGTGCCGTGCCATCGATTCGGCGAGGGTGTCGTCCGCTTGGACGGCTGCGGTCGTTGCCGCAACGGCATGCCCGGTGATTGGCGAAACCAGTTCCATGGGCAGATCGGAGCGTTGCCAGCGGCCGTCCCGACAGGGACTGAGCAGGTTGTGGCGCCATGCCGCGTTGGTGCCGAGGGGGGTCTTGGCGATCAGGGTGCTTCTCCCGTTGCGTTCTTGTTGGTTGTCTTGCCAGGTTCAGGGACCCTCGTCGCCGCCGCCTGGTTTGGCAGTCCGAGGAGTGGCGGTATTGTCCGACAAATCACCAGCAGAGGACACCGCCGCGGTCGACCAGAGCAAGGCTCCTGTTTTCGTGATCGGTCCGGCTTGCCGAACTGCGCTTGGCGCTATGCCCTGTCGTCGCGCAGGAAGCTGCGGCTGCCGCGTTCGCCGATTTTCCGACCCGGAGGTCGCCCCGAATTCGGTATACTGCCGGGCCGGACCAGGTCGGGCAGCGTTTTTACCCTTATAACCATGTGGTGTGACAGGAAGAAAGATGAACAAAAGGACTGCAATACTCCCGGTCGTCGTGTTGGCTGTTGCCCTGGTCGCGAGTTGCGGCAAGAAGGAAAGTGCGCCCGAAGGGAAGGCGGCCGCCGCGCCGGCCGCCGCGATCGTCGTCGGCCTCGACGACAACTTTCCGCCGATGGGTTTCCGCGACGAGAAGAACGCGCTGGTCGGCTTCGACATCGATCTCGCCAGGGAAGCCGGCAAGCGGCTCGGCGCCGAGGTGACGTTCAAGCCGATTGACTGGAATGCCAAGGAAGCCGAACTGACCAGCAAGCGGGTGGACGTGCTCTGGAACGGGTTGACGATCACCGAGCCGCGCAAGGAAAAAATCCTCTTCACCACGCCCTATCTCGAGAACCGCCAGATCATCGTCGTCACCGACAAGTCGCCGGTCAAGGTCAAGGCCGACCTTGCCGGCAAGGTGGTCGGCGTGCAGGACGGCAGCAGCGCGATCGACGCCATCGAGAAGGATGCGGCGACCGCCAAGTCGCTAAAGGAACTGAAGAAGTTCGGTGACAATGTCACCGCGCTGATGGATCTGAGCGCGGGCCGGCTCGACGCGCTGGTCGTTGATGAGGTGGTCGGTCGCTACTACACGACCAAGAGGCCGGGTGAATACCGGGTCCTCGAGGAAAACTTCGGGACCGAAGACTACGGCGTTGGCACCCGCAAGGACGACACCGAGTTGATGGCCAGGCTGCAGAAGACGCTCGACGAGATGAAGAAGGATGGTTCGGCCGCGGCGATTTCGAGCAAGTGGTTCGGCAAGGACATCATCAAGAAGTAAGCGCGTGCCGTTCAAGTGACACCTCGCCACCGCATGTCCGGTCGCTGCCACGATGAAAAGCGCTTCCTGTCGGGACCGGGCACATGAGCTATGTGATTGAGATCATGGGCCCCCTGCTCGAGGGCACGGGGGTCACGCTCCAGGTTTTTCTGCTGACCTTCGTGCTCGCCGTGCCGCTTGGCCTGGGTCTGGCGCTGATCAGGATTTCGGGTTTTGCCGTCCTCGGCGGCCTGGTCAATGGCTACATCTGGCTGATGCGCGGCACGCCGTTGATGCTGCAGATGCTGTTCATCTACTTTGCCCTGCCCTTCGTACCGGTGATCGGCGTCCGCCTGCCCGACTTTCCGGCCGCGATCGTCGCCTTCGTCCTCAACTATGCCGCGTACTTCGCCGAGATCTTCCGCGCCGGCATCCAGTCGATCGATCGCGGTCAGTACGAAGGCGCGCGGGTGCTTGGGTTGAGCTACGCACAAACGATGCGCCGGATCGTCCTGCCGCAGGTGCTCAAGCGGATCCTGCCGCCGATGAGCAACGAGACGATCACGCTGGTCAAGGATACGTCGCTGATCTACGTGCTGGCGATGAATGACCTGCTGCGGGCAGCGCGCGGCATCGTCCAGCGCGACTTCACGACGACGCCCTTTATCGTTGCCGCCGCCTTCTATCTGCTGATGACGCTGGTCCTCACGCTGGGCTTCCAGCGTCTGGAAAGAAAGTATGCGGTCTACGATGGATAGCCCGATGATCCACGCCCTAGACGTTCACAAGCGCTTTGCCGCAGTGGAAGTGCTCCGGGGTGTTTCCCTGGATGTCGGCAAGGGCGAAGTGGTCGCCATCATCGGCCCGTCGGGCTCGGGCAAGAGCACCTTCCTGCGCTGCCTCAACCACCTCGAAACGATCAACCGTGGACGCATCGACATCGCCGGCGAAACGCTGGTGTCTTCCGCCAAGGATGCCGTCTGCCGTTATGCGCCCGAGGCCGACATCCGGCGCATCTGCCGCCGGATGGGGATGGTCTTCCAGCACTTCAACCTGTTTCCGCACCTGACGGTGCTGCAGAACATCATCGAGGCGCCGATCACGGTCAAGGGCCTGCGCCGTGCCGAGATCGTTCCGGTCGCCGAGGGATTGCTGCGCAAGGTGGGCCTGCTCGACAAGCAGGCGAGCTACCCCTCGCGCCTTTCCGGCGGGCAGAAGCAGCGCGTCGCCATTGCCCGCGCGCTGGCCATGGATCCGGACATCATGCTCTTTGACGAGCCGACCTCGGCGCTCGATCCGGAACTCACCGGCGAAGTGCTGCGGACGATACGCGAACTGGCCGAAGAACACATGACGATGCTGGTGGTCACCCACGAGATGGCCTTTGCGCGCGAGGTGGCGAGCCGCGTGGTCTTCATGGATGGCGGGGAAGTCATTGAGGCACGTCCGGCAAGGGAAATGTTTTCCTCCCCCGAACACGCGCGCACGCGAGCGTTTCTCGAGAACATGCTGTAGCTGACGGGCGCGAGCGAGCTCGGCGCCAGCGGTCGGGGATGCTGCCGGCGATCGACGGGTCCCCTTTGCAGCCTCTCAGCCCGGGAACCGCATTTGGGTGATTGCCGGCAGCGGCTGGTCGGGAAGGCGCAGCGTCAGCGCTGCCTGCTCGGGCGTCATGCCGTATTCGACGACGCCGAGCAGTGGCGCCGGCAGTCGCGCCTGAAGGGCGGCGAGGTTTTCCGCGAAGCGCGACATGGCCGGATCAATCCGGTTCGCCACCCAGCCGGCCAGTGGCAACCCGCGCGCCGCGATGGCCTGCTGGGTCAGCAGGGCGTGGTTGATGCAGCCCAGCCGCATGCCAACCACCAGGATCAGCGGCAGCTTGAGCAGCGCTGCCAGATCGGCCGTGTCGCAGCTGGCGCCGAGCGGTACGCAGAAGCCGCCGACACCCTCGACCAGAACGGCGTCGGCCATGGCCTGCAGTTGCGCGAAAGCGTCGACGATGTGCGCCAGCTCGATGGACCGGCCTTCCTCCTCGGCGGCGATGTGCGGCGCAATCGCGGCGCGGAAGCCGTAGGGATTGACCAGCGCCCGCGGTGGCTGGACTGACGAGGCGGCGAGCAGGCGCTCGACGTCGTCGTTGAAACCGTTTTCATCGAAGCCGGCGGCGATCGGTTTCATCGCCAGCGCGCTCAGCCCGGTTCGGCGCAAGGCGTGCAGCAGCGCGCAGGCGACGAAGGTCTTGCCGATCTCGGTATCAGTACCCGTGATGAACCAGGCGTGACCGTTCTTCATTTGCGCGCGCAGGCCAGAATGACGTCGTAGCGCGCGGGCAGGCCGGCGGGCGTGCGGTGCGCTTCGTAGGCCGCCTGTACGCGCTGCCAGGCCTGGCGCCCGAGCAGGCCACTGCGCGCGCCTTCACCGACCGAGTTGGCGCCGATGTCCTTGATCGAACGTAGAAGGTTCCTGAGGTCTGGGTAGTGCAGGCTGATCGTCTGGCGAAGCAGCCTGATGGCAGAGAAGCCGGCACGCTGCAGGGCCTGTTCGATCGCGGCCGGTTCACTGAAAGTCAGGGTGTGGCGGTGGCCGTCGATACCGGTGAAGGCCGCGCGCAGTTCGCCGAAGGTCTCGGGCCCAAGCGTGCTCAACGCCAGTTGTCCTTCGGGACGCAGGACGCGGTGCGCTTCGCGCAGGACCTTGTCGATATCGCACCACTGCACGGTCAGATTCGACCACCAGGTGGTGAACGTTGCGTTCTGGCAGGGCAGCGCCTCGATGTCGGCGGCCAGGCAGAGGTCGGCGTCGAGACGTGCCAGGGAAAGCATGGCCGGAGCGAAGTCTACCGCGGTAATGCGGGCGGCCGGCCAGCGGCCACGCAGCAGGCGGATGCCATAGCCGGTGCCACAGCCAGCGTCGAGGATGCTGGTCGGCTCGGGATACGGATCGAATGCTGCCAGCAGATGTTCGCAGACCTGCCTCTGCAAGACCGCGGCATCGTCATAGGAGGCTGCAGCGCGTTCAAAGGACTCGCGCACCCGCTGTCTAGGTGGCAGGTCGGGCATGGCAAAAATTCTCCAGTAACTGGACGAAGTGTTCGGGGTCGGTCAGGAAAGGCGCGTGCCCGGCACCGGCGAAGACCTCCAGGCGGGCATCGGGCAGGGTAGTTGACAGGGATTGCGCCGCAGCGACCGGGTTCAGACGGTCATTCTCGCCGTGGATCAGCAGGCTGCGCGTCGTCAACGTCGGCAGCAGCGGACGCAGATCGACTTCCCGCAGCCAGTCCAGGCCATGGCCCAGCGCGGCGACCGCGGGCGCCGGCTGGCGGCGCAGGCAGGCGAGCAGGGTACGGGTCAGCGCCCGCGCCTGCCGGTCGCCCTGGCAAAGCAGTGCGACGAAGCGCTGCAGCGTCTGTTCCGGCTGACGCTTCAGGCTGTCTGAAAAGCTGTCGAGCACTTGCGGGGTCTGCGCCGGAGACCAGTCGCCGCGCTGGGTGAAACTTGCAGTGGCGCCAACCAGCAGCAGGCCGGCAACCCGTTGCGGCGCCAGCACGGCCGCGCGCATGGCCAGCATCGCACCGAGCGACCAGCCGCAAAGGGTAACCGGATCCGGAAGGGCGTCGATCAGATCCCGGGCCGCCTGGGTGAAATCCGGGCTGCCGGCCGATGAATCGCCGTAGCCGGGCAGATCGACCAGATGGACTCGCCAGGTGCGCGACAAGGCGGCGATCAGAGGTTGCCAGACGCTGCTGCCCAGCCCCCAGCCGTGGATCAGCGCGAGGTCCGGACCCGCTCCGACGATACGTGTCATGCCAGCTCCCGCAGGGCGTCGACCAGTCGGGCAAGCTGCGCTTCACTGTGCGCGGCGGTCAGCGAGACGCGCAGGCGCGCCGTTCCTTTCGGCACCGTCGGCGGACGGATGGCCGGCACCCAGAGGCCGCGTGCGTAAAGGGCACCGGCGATCCGCAAGGTGTCATGGTTGTCGCCGATGATTACCGGCTGGATTGCCGTTGGCGAGGGCAACAGGCGCCAGCGCGTGGCCGCAAGACCGTCGCGCAATTGGGCGACGAGTTGCCACAGGTGCTGCCGACGTGCGTCACCCGCCGCGATCAGGTCAAGGCTGGAAGCCAGCGCGCAGGCGATGATCGGGCTGCTGGCGGTGGTGAAGATATAGCTGCGGGCGCGCTGCTGCAGCCACTCGATGACTGTTGCACTGCCGGCGACGAAAGCACCGGCGGCGCCGGCGGCCTTGCCGAGAGTGCCCATATAGACCAGCGCTCGGCCGCTGGCAGGTTGAAGTGCGCGAGGCTGCCGCGCCCCTGCCGCCGAGCACGCCGAAACCATGTGCGTCGTCGACCACCAGCCAGGCGTCAAAGCGCTCGGCCAGCGCCAGCAGGCCGGGCAGGGGAGCGAGGTCGCCGTCCATGCTGAACACGGCATCGGTGAGGATCAGCTTGCGCCGGGCGGTGCTGGTGGCGAGCAGGCGCTCGAGCGCCGGCAGATCGGCGTGCGGGTAGCGCTGGCTGTCGGCGCGCGAGAGTTGCACGGCGTCGATCAGCGAAGCGTGGTTGAGGCGGTCGGCGAAGACGGCGTCGTTGCGCCCGACCAGCGCCGGAACGATGCCAAGGTTGGCCAGGTAGCCGGTGGAGAAGAGCAGGGCGCGCGCAAAGCCGGTGAATTCGGCGAGCTTCTGCTCCAGCGCGGCGTGCGCTCCGAGGTGGCCGCTGACCAGATGCGAGGCGCCGCTGCCGACGCCCCAGACGCGGGCGCCGGCACAGGCCGCGTCGACCAGCGCCGGGTCGTTGGCCAGGCCGAGATAGTCGTTGCTGCAGAAGCTGATCAGCGGCTGGCCGTCAACCTGTGCTTGCGGTCCGCAGGGGAGTTCGAGGGTCCGGCGGCGTGCGTTTGAGGCCGTCGCGCTGCAGTGCGTCGAGTTCGCCTTGCAGTTCTTCCCAGATCATGAGCGCAGCGCAGCCTCCAGTGCGGCGGTCGCGCGCGCGACGAGAAACTCGCATTCCTCGCGGCCGATGACGTAGGGCGGCATGAAATAGACCGTATTGCCGATCGGTCGCAGCAGGATCTCGTTGGCCAGCGCGTGCCGGTAAAAGCGGCGCGAGAACTGCGGGTCGTCGCTGACAACGTCGAAGGCGGCAGATCATGCCTCGCTGGCGCAGTGGCGCACCTGCGGGTGCCCGGCCAGCGGCTGCAGGCAATCAGCGAGGTGCCCGGCGAGGCTGCGATTGGCTCGATCACCTGATCCTCGGCGAAGATGTCCAGCGTTGCCAGCGCCGCGCGGCAGGCCAGCGCGTTGCCGGTGTAGGAGTGCGAGTGGAGGAAAGCCGCGGCTGGTGGCGTCGTCGTAGAAATCGGCATAGACCGCGTCGGTGGTCATCACGATCGACAGCGGCAGGTAGCCGCCGGAGATGCCTTTCGACAGGCAGAGGAAGTCCGGCGTGATCGCCGCCTGCTGATGGGCGAAGAAGGTGCCGGTGCGGCCGCAGCCGACGGCGATCTCGTCGCAGATCAGATGCACCTCGTAGCGGTCGCAGAGGCTGCGGGCCAGGCGCAGGTATTCCGGATCGTACATCGCCATGCCGCTGGCGCACTGCATCAGCGGCTCGACGATCAGCGCCGCGGCGCTCGTGATGGTGCTCGAGATGGCTTCGAGCGCGGCGGCAGCGCGGCGGGCGACGTCGACGGCGCTTTCGCCTGCTTCCGGCCAGGCGTGCATCCGGGCTGGCACGGTGCTGGCCGGGCGCATCAGCGGCGCGTAGGCGTCCTTGAACAGCGCGACGTCGGTGACCGCCAGCGCGCCGACGGTCTCGCCGTGATAGCTGCCGGCCAGGCAGAGGAATTCCTGCTTCTCCCGGCGACCGCGGTTCTGCCAGGAGTGGAAGGACATCTTGAGCGCGATTTCGGTCGCCGAGGCGCCGTCGGAAGCGTAGAAGCAATGCCCGAGTTCGCCGCCGGTCAGCGCCGACAGCGTTCGGACAGCTCGACCACCGGCCGATGCGTGAAGCCGGCGAGGATGACGTGTTCGAGTTCCTCGAGCTGCTCGCGCAGCGCGGCATTGATGCGCGGGTTGCAGTGGCCGAACAGGTTGACCCACCAGGAGCTGATGCCGTCGAGGTAGCGCCGGCCGTCGAAGTCGTACAGCCAGACACCTTGCCGCGGGCGATCGGCACCAGCGGCAGGCCCTCGACCGCCGCCGCGTGCTGCTTCATCTGGGTGCACGGGTGCCAGACGGCAGCGAGGCTGCGTTGCAGCAAATCGCTATTGCTCATGATCGATGGTGGGCGGCGCTTCAGTGCAGCGTTTGCGATGGCGCGTTGTTCTGCTCCGGCATCTCGGCGTGCACCGTATCGCCTTCGCTATTCGGATAAAGCGGCGCGCCGCAGTCGTCACAGAACTCGTAGGGGAACTGCTGGTCGAGGACGAGCACTTCCTTGATGCCGGCTTTGCGCAGGGCCGTTTCGATCTCGCCGGCGATATCGGTGGTCTCATCCTCGATGCCAAGCAAGGGCCAGACGACACCATGAAAGATCAGTCGCTGTCGCGTCGGGCCGAAACCGATCCGGTATTCCTCGAGCCGCTGGTCGTGGAAGGCGCCGATCACGGCGCGCAGGCTTTCCGGTGCAGTCCGAGGGCGCTCTGCAGGAATGCCACCGAGGCATTCAGCGAGTACGGGCGCGACGCGCTGTCGGCCGCCCGGCAGGCGGCGTGGTAGGCGTCAGCCAGCAGGGGTTGATAGGCACAGCCGGTGAGCAATGCCTCGAAGCAGGGCCCGCCCTGCCTCAGCCACTCCTTGAGCACCGTCTCACGGGTGCTCTTGTCGGCCTCGTTCCAGTGGAAGATGGGCTGCACGCGGCACGGCGAGGCACCGACGAGGTAGCGCGTATCGGACAGGAAACGATTGGTCTCGGGCATGGCCGAAGCGTCGATGCTGAGATCGGTTCCGGCCAGCGCGGCTGTTCCCAGTTGCCGCATCAGTTGCCAGGTATCGACAAAGCTGTGTGGCAGTTGATCCGGGCTGTACAGGTAGTCGGCAAGCGACAGGCGCACGCCGGCAGCGAATACGTGCGCGCCGAGATGGACTTTGAGCGTCTGCAGGGTGCTTTTCGGGATCGCCGACACCGGGATCGAAAAGCGGGACCAGGCCAGGACCGGCGTTGCAATCAGCAGAATGTCGAAGGTCCTGCCCGCTGATGCGTGATCACGGTGGACTCGGCGTTCGCCTCGATGATGTCGGCGAGATCGTCATGCGCCATCGGATGCGCGTCGAACAGGCGGTCCAGCGCGCTGTGAAGTCATCCTCGGTGCCATCCTGGAACAGCCGATTGACGAGTTCAACCAGACGACCCTGCCAGAACTGGTCCTCCAGCTTGCTGCCGGATTCGGCGAGCCCGATGGCCAGACGGCTCAGCTCGGTGGCGTCGGCCGAGATGCGTTTGCGGGAAGAGAAGCGGTTGCGTTTCATGGTCGGGAGCCTGCGGGACGGTCAATCCGGCATTGTACCAAGCTGGCAGCCCTGGCGTTGGCGCGCCTGCATCTTCTTCTCGATGGCAGGGCCTTCGCTGGACGCTGCCACGCCCCGATGACACGGCGGGCAACGGGCGCGGGCCGTGATCATTGCCGGTGGCTGCAGCTGGCCCTCAAGCGCTGGGTCCGGCGTCCTCGACCGCCGCGTGCAGCGTCCCGATGGCTGCGTGCTGGCGCCGCAGCAGCGCGCGCTGTGCGCCATGCAGACCAATCAGCAGGACCGGGAAGGCAGCCAGGGTCGATCCCTCGGGGAAGCTCCCCCAGGCCCACGCGACGACGCCACTCATCAGCAGCATCGTGTTGCCGAAAGCCGCACCGCGGCCGCGACCGTAGGCCGCGAAGTGGAACAGCGCGAGCCAGAGCAGGGCAGCGACGCGCCAGGCGAGATCGTCAGCAGACGACCAGTGCATGGCGGCTGCCGCCGCCGGCCAGGTGAGCAGCGCGAAAGCGAAGGGTTCGCTCAGTGGTCTGGCGAGTTGCGCGGGGATATCCGGTGCGCGGTTCTCAGAGCTCACTGCGATGCTCCTCGATGATTCCCGGGCGCGGGGTCACGCCGTACTGGTCTATATCCTGCTCAGCGCTTGGGATGTTCTCGACGTCGTCGCCCGAGCCAATCCGTTCGCCGCGGCCACCATCCGGATTGAGGGCATAGGCATTCAGGCTGACGGTGCGCGGCACCGTGGCTTCTTCCTGCACGACTTCCCTGACCGCCAGCCACCGGCTCCTTTCGCTGGCAGTCGTCGCGGCACGCGCATTGGCCAGGGCTTCCTGGGCGTCGCCGGCACGTGTCGGCATGGTGTAGCTGGCGGTGACGATGAAGTTGACGACCTTGCGGTCGGCCGGGCGGGTGGCGTCCACCGAGTCCTTGACCAGCTTCTCGAAGCCATGCAGCATCGAGTCGCCGCGCCGGTTGTTGGCCCCCTGCGACAGCGGTGTCAGGTTGCGCCAGGTGTCGCCGGGGCCCCCGAGGTTGTGGTTGAGCAGGTGCCCAAGGACATAGTAGCTGCCACTGGCGCCGATGCGCGAGCGGCGCTGGTTGAGGCGGGTGTAGGCCGGGGTGTGCAGCGAACGGCTCGGCGCGCTGCCGCGGAAATTTCGGTTGCTGGTCAGGCGCAGGACGGTGGCGCTGCTGCCGTAGCCGGCGCTGTTGGCGTTGCCGTACACCGGCGGCGTTGCCGGCGGGTTGGCGCCGCCGGTGGGCATGAAGCTGGCCGTTGCTTCGGCCAGTTCGCCCATCAGCCCGTCGATGATCGTGGCGTGATCGGCGGCCGCTGGCGCGCCGGGAGCGGCGGCTGCCGTGGTCGGCGCCCCGACCGGTGAACGGGCGGCGGCATCGATGGCGTCGTCGAGTCGCTGCGCGATGTCGGCGGCGCGTTCCTTGTCGGCGCGCTTGTTGGCTGGCACCGTCGTGTTGCGGATGAAGGTCGCGTACGGGGTCGGGTCGCTGGCGACCATGATCTGCGCCGAGCGGCCGCTGCCCTGGATGTAGACGCTGTGCTCCTCGCCGTCGTCGGCACGGAAGCCGTGCCGTGCGCGCCACCATTCGCGCAGCCGGCTGACACCCCGGCGCACGGTGGCGGCACCGCGGCGCACGAGGTCGAGGACGGCGCGGCCGAGACGCAGGGCGCGGTCGATCAGCCAGTCGATCGCAAGGTCAACGCGTTCGCGCAGCCCGCCCAGGATCTCGCGTAGCCGCGCCGACAGTCGGCCGAGTCCGGCCTGGTTGGCGAGGAAGCCGATGGCAACGGGCAGCGCTCCGGCCATGGCGTCTTCAAGGAAGGCGGCGCCCTCGTCGATCGCGCCGTGAGCGATGCCGATGACGCCGTCGAGCACGCGCGAGACGATCTCCAGCAGTTCGCGCAGGTACTCCATGAACGACTCGATGGCGCGATAGATGGCGATCAGAGTGTTGATCACCGGCATTATGCCGGTGACGTCGAGCAGTGAAAGCAGCCAGCGCGAAGCCCAGCCGATCACCCGTTCGGTGATGAAGCCGACGACGCCTTCGACGACACTGTCCCAGAGGGTGGACAGGCGTTCGCTGAGCTCGCGCCAGAGACCGGCCGGACCTTCGTTGACCAGCGTCGCAACGAAGCCCCAGACGCCGGTGGCGATGTCGAGCATGCTGCGCAGGCGGGCGACGACTTCCGGGCCGAGACGCGTGGACAGCCGCTCGAAGATGTGGTCCACCGTCACGCCGAGCACTTCGAGGACGAAGCCGAGGACCGAACGCAGCGAAAAGTCCGCCGGCGGGGTGATGCCGGCTTCGCGCACCGCGCCGAACAGCCAGCCGGTGAAGCCGGTCAGCAGGTGGGTGCCGATGCGGCTGAAGAAGCCCATCATGCCGGCGCCCATGGCGCGCAGCAGGTTGATCAGGAAGCCGATCGGATTGGTCAGGATGTCGCCGATCGCTGCCGCCGCCTTGGCCAGCACCTGAACGACGAGTTCCGGTGGCAAACCGAGGATGCGCAGGATCGACTGGAAGAAGAGCCAGGCGGCGCCAGCGATGTCGCCGTCGACGAAAATCCGCCGCAGGATCGCCAGCGCCGTCTGCTGCACACGCGGCCAGAGTTCGGGATCGCTGAAGAACTGTCCAAAGACGGGGATGCGGGCAAGGATCTGGTTGCGGATGAAGTTCTCGATTGGCTCGCGGATGCACGCCGGTACCCGCTGCCAGATCGAATTGAGGATCAGCAGGGGAAGTTGCAGCAGGTCGCCGGCGATGGTGATGACCTTGCGCACGGTTTCCAGGACCAGCTGGATGAACGGCGTTAGCGCGTCGAATCCCTGCACCAGCCAGTTGAAGAGCCCGCTGACATGCTCGCGCGCCCAGCCCGCCAGCGACCCGACGAGTTCGGAAAGCCAGCCGAAGGCTGCGCCCAGCCAGGAGAGCAGGGTGTTTGCCTCGAGGCGGCCGATCAGTCCGCTGATCGCGCCGGCGATGTCGCCGATGCGGCTGGAGATCCACTCACCGGCACCGACGATGATCCGCCGCACGGTCGCGATGATGTTTTCCACCGAAGGCAGTACTGACGCCAGGGTGTCGCGGTTCTGCGGCACGCCGTCGCCGCCTTCCATGCCACCGCCGGCGGCGTCGAGATCGGCTGAGAGCTGCTGCGCGTGTTCGCCCATTTCGCGGACGAACGCCGGGGGGATCAGTTCGGCGACCTGGCCGGCAAACTCGGCCACTGGCTGCCACACCGGGCGCGTCTGTTCCTTGACCCAGTCCCAGGCCTCGCCCGCCTTGCGGCTGATCCAGCCGAGCACGCCGCCCTGGCTGGCACCGCTGTCGTCGCCCTCGGAGGAGCCGAAGAGCAGATCCTTGAACCAGTTCCACACCCGCTCGGCGGCCTCGCGTACCGGCCTGATCCACTCCCAGAACCGTCGGCCGAGCTCCTGGATCCCTTCCCAGACGGCGCCACCGAAATCCTGCAGCCAGCGCACGGCGGGGGCTCCGAAATTGTCCCATAGCTCGCTGAAGAAGGTGCCGATTGGCTGCAGGAATTCTGTGAGCCGGTCCCAGGCGACGCCGACAGTGTCTACGACGAAGGTCTTCAACGAATCGATCGCCGCCATCAGCGGCGCACAATCGCCCGACGCCAACGCCGAGACGATCGCTGCCGCACGTTCAACCATGCCGGCGAAGAGGTCGATCAGTTGCCGCGGACCGTCGAATGGTACCAGCGCGCGCAGGGTGCCGATGTAGGCGTCCCAGGCGCGCGCCACCTGGCGGCCCAGCCAGGCCAGGATGCCTTCGTCGAGGATCGCGCGCAGCGTCCGCTCGAGCTCCGGCGAGATCGAGCGCACCAGCCGCCAGCCGAGCTCCTGCACCTTGTCCCACGCCCAGTCGGCGATGTCACCGAGGGTGTCGGCCACCGAATCGTAGATATCGCCCCAGAAGCCGCGCCGCACGGGCGCCTGTTCGATGGCGCCGGCCTGCTGCCGGTATTGCGCGACGTGCGCCAGCTCGTGTGCCAGCAGGTGGCGGCCGGCTGGCTCGGCCGGCGCAAAGCGCCCGTGATTGAAGGCGATGTGTTCGCCGAGCGCAAAGGCGTCCGCGCCGACGGCTTCGTTGAGCTGCGCCGCCTCACCGTCCGTGTGGATGCGCACGCTCGCCAGGTTCATGCCGAGGCGTGCTTCCATGTCCCGGCGCGTCGCCTCCGGCAGCGGCTGGCCGCCTGCCTGCAGCGCCAGCAGACGCTCCTCGATCGTTTCCGGCAGCAGCGCGTCTTCGTTCGCCGCCTCGGTCGGGCCGCTGCCACCGGCGGTCAGCGCCCGGCGGACGGCGGCGGCACTCGCCGCTGGCGGTGCCGGCGGGGTACTGCCCGCCGCCGGCGCCTTGCTGACGTGCTCGGCGATGCGGTCGGCCTGCTGTTCCGTCTCATCGTTAGCCCGGCCGAGCCTGAGTTGCGGCCGCAGCGCCTGCGCCACCGGGCTGCCGCTGGCGGTCTGTCCCTGTCGGGCCGGGCCGGGCGTGACGGTGCGACGCGGCTCGCTGCTTCGGCGCTGGCGCGCATGGTGCGCGCCGGGTGCCTGGCGGGGCGGCTTCTGGATCAGCGTCGCGGTCTGCATGACGGTAGTTCAGGCGCAGGCGAGCACGCGGCGCAGTTCGCCCAGCACCGGCGCCGAGGCCTTTAGCGCTTCGATCGCCGTCCATTGGGCGTCGGTGTAGGAGCCGCTGCTGTTGGCCAGGAAGCCCTGGTCGCACTGGTAGGTGACGCCCGGCGCGTTGAGCCCGCCTTCCTTGTGTACCAATGCCTCGCGGGCCATGTCGAAGCGCACGTCGGCCGCGCTGAGCTCGCTCATCGGTGTATTGAGGATCGCCAGTGCCGCCTTGCGCGCTTCGGCGCGGACCGAGCCTGGGCCGGCTGCGGCGCCTTCTTCGCTGTCCCCGTGTTCGAGGATTATGTCAGTCAGCAGATCGGCGATGCCCGCCACGTAGCTATCCTTCACCGCTGCGGTTTCGTTGGCCTCAACCCCCTTGAAGATCTTCATCGCGCCGAGCAGGGTGAGCTTGCCGCCGTTGCTCTGGTTGAGCACGACGAGTTGTGGCCAGATCGCTGCCAGTCCCTCGGCGACGCTGGGGAAGACCGCGTAGCGCAGCGTGTCCCGGTCCTGCTGGGTCACGCCGCCCTTGGCGTAGGCGCCTTGCCGGAAGGCTTCCTTGGGGCCGGGGCCGGTCTCCTGCTCGGGCTTCTGGGAAACCGTGATGTTGCCCGGGTTGCGGGTGATCCACGGGATGGTGCCGATGCGTCGCTCGCGGTTGCCGCTGGCGACGTTGCGGGCGAGCAGGATGGTTTTCTGGTCGAGGTAAGCGACATAGTGCCAGTCACCGAAGCCGCTGCTGCGCAGGACGCCGGTGGCCAGCGCCGAGGCCGCTGGTCCTTGCTTCGCCGGTGGCTTGTCCTGTCGCCGGATGACCTCGCGCACGCCGCCGCCGTCGGTGCGCGGGTGTGGCAAAGAGGCCGCAGGTTGCCAGGTGGGCGCCGCTTGCCGCCGTCGGGTAATCTTCACCGGGCGCTCCCGGCACTCCGTGCATGGCCGTGACCTGCCCGGTATTGCCTGCTGCGCACGGCGATCGCTTGCATGGCGGTAGACGCTCTCGCTCAGGGTTTCGCCTTGACCTCGCTGGTGTGTTTCTTCGGGTCGGCATCGCAGCAACTCCAGCTGGAACTTGCCATGCGGGTTGCCGGACCTTCGACCGGCTTGTCGCCCCACCACGAGGGTTCGCTGGCGGTCGAGGGCAGGTCGCCGGCCCGCTTGACCTTGCCCGGGCCCCAGCCGTTGCTGGTCGCCGGGGCAACGCCGAAATCGCCCAGATCGCCGGTCTTGGAAATCGGGAAAAACTTCACCTCTCCCGGCGTGACCTGACTGCCGCTACCGTTGGGGTGGGCTGGGTAGCTGCTGCCGTCGGTCCACGAATCGCGGGTCGTGGTCCAGTCGACCTTGTCGCCCTTCTTGATCTTCCAGGCCTCCCAATACACTTCCACCGCCGGCGATGCGCCGCCGAGGATGCTGCAGCCCATGGTGACTTCGGTCGGCACCACCTTCTGCACGATGTAACCGTCGGTGGCAGCCGCCGTATCGAGGCTGAATACCCACTGGACATTGCGTTCGCCGCAAGTGCCCTTGGTGAACTTGTACTGCGAGATCGACATCCGTCGCACCTGCGTTGCCGAGGCACTGTCCTGCTGCAGGACGTGCGTCAGCTCGTGCGCCAGCAGGTGGCGGCCAGAGGCGGTACCCGGCCGGTACTCGCCGCCGCCGAAGAAGACATCCCGGCCAACGGTGAAGGCGCGTGCCGAAAGGCTGGCAGAGAGACCGGCGGCACTGTCGTCGGCATGGACCTTGACGTGGTCGAGCGAGGCACCGAAACGCGGTTCGAAGAAGGCACGCTCGCTGGCCGGAAGTGGCTGACCACGGCCGCGTTGCGCCTGGATACCGGCGGCGGTGTCGCTGGCGACCGGGCCGGCCACGGCTGCATTGGCCGCCGCCTTGGTCTGCACTTCCTCCTCTTCGCTTTCTTCTTCGGCTGTCTTGCGCTGGACGGACTCCTCCTCCTCGCATTCGGCGCACATGCGCTGGATGCCTTCGCCGACCGGATGCAACGGGCCGACCCCCTCGGGCATGCGCAGGACGCGTTCGGCGACGGCATCCGCTTCGCGCTCGTGCGCATCAGCCGGGGCGCCGAGGGTCAGTTTGGTCTGCAGCGGGCTGCCCAGGGCACTGGCAACCTGTTCGGCGCCGGCGCGGGCATGCTGCGGATGGGGCGCGGCGCTGCCGCTGCGGGAAGCACCGGCGCGGCTGCGCAAACGGATCAGGTGGGTATGCATGTTCTACCTCCTCTCCTGTGATCGGACGGGCGGACCGCGGCCCTGCTGCCGGCGCCGGTTCCTGCCCTACACGCGGTTGATGCTCACCAGGTTGGCGGAACTTGCCATCGTCGGGCCGACGACGGTGATCACTGCGGCCTCGTTGCCGGCAGCGGCCACGTTGCCGGTGATCGCCGTGCGATTGGCAAGCAGCCGGGCGATCGAGCGGCTGCCCGTGCCGCCATCGATGAAGCGGTTGCCCTGCACGGTAAGCACGGCCGCGACGACCGAATGTCCGAACTCGAAGAACTGGTTGCTCGAGAGCGACAGCGAGGCGTAGCCGGGGACAGTCTGCAGCAGGGTATTGTTGCCGACCGAGCCGTTGGGCAGGCGCGCCCACAATCGCTGGATACGGTTGCCGGTGAGGCTCAGGTGGCCAACCGCGCCATTGCTGACACTGTTGGCGACGGCGCCGGTGCGCGCGGCGATGGTCACGTCCTGTGGGTCGAGGCCACTGTCGAGGCCGTTCATCAGCAACAGTTCGCCGTCGAAATGGTTGTCGGTGAGGCTTCCCGAGAGCTGGTTGCTGGCTACGCCGAGCGCGACTCCGTAGCCGAACTCGAAGAGGATGGCGACCAGTTCTTCCATCTCGTCGCGCACGGCGCTGGTCGCGCCGCCAGCCGCGTTGATGCGGTCGATCGAATTGACGAAACTGGCCTGCGTTTCAAAGCGGTCGCGCTGGCCAAAGCTGGCGTTGGCGAGGAGTGGCTGACTTTCCATCAGCAGCGCATTGTTGATCAGCGCCGCGCGGCCCGTCGGCTCGATGCCGCCGCCGGCCCGTGCTGCACCGCGTGGGGCATTGTTGACCCGGTCTCGCCAGGCCAGCCGTTCGCCACCGCTCATGCCGTTGATGGCGTCGGCGAGTTGTCCGGCAGCTTGCTCGTAGAGCGCCACATCCTCGTAGATCGTCGGGTTGTTGCGGATGTTGTTGGCGGCGGCCACCACCGCGGCGTTGCCGACCAGATTCGGATTGAAGAGGTCGAGGCCGCCGCCCGGCTGGACTGGCCGCGACCAGGTGTCGCTCATCACATTGTCGCGCCAGATCAGTTCGGCGCCGTTGGCCAGGGCCTCGAGACGGATCATCGGTGGCAGCGCGTTGCTGCTGCTGTTGCGGCTGAAGGTGCAGCGGTTGGCAACCAGGCGATTGGCCCGCAAGACAACGCGCGACGCGCTGACGCAGACCATTCCGATCCCTTCGAGGCCCAGTTCCTGGGCCTCCAGGCGGAGCACTCCGGTGACCACGCGTATCGTACTGGCGCCGGCCGCCGCCGCGCTGATGCGCAGGCTGCGCTTGCCGGCCACGTCCAGCGCGGCTTCGATCCGGTGCTCGCCGGGCAGCAGGCACAGCCAGAGATCGCTGGCATTGCCGGTGGAGAAGTCGCGCAGCAGGGTTTCGAGCTGGCCGACCGGAACGGTCACCGCGCAGCTGGTAAGGCGCGTCCGACAGAGGAAATCGAGGCCCCCCTGCAGCGTCGTTTCGCCGGAGTTGATCAGATCGGGGCAGGTCAGTGTCGCCGGGTTGAGTGGCAGCCGGTCGCCGCTGAGGTTGCACAGCAGGTTCTGCAGCACGGCGCCGACCTGGTTCGGGCCCGGCGCCAGGCCAAGCAGGCTGCGTACGGTCGGCGCCGCGGCCGTGCCGCAGGCCGGCACGGTGTAGGGCAGTGCGGCGGCATTGGCGGTGAGTAGCAGTGCCTGCAGCATGTCCTGGACCGATGGGGTCCGCGGCTGGCCGTCGAGGTCCGGCCAGCCGGCGCCGAGCTGGGCCGCCAGCAGGCTGGCGACGGTGTTGGGCGGCAGCGGTGCCGGCAGCGTGACACCGACGTTGGCGGCGCCGATCTGGCAGATGCGCGCGAGGGCTTCCTGAACGTTCGGCGCCCCGGCGTAGAGGCCGCTGCAGCCAGCCGGTTCGCTGAAGGCAACGTCGGCAGCGGTGAGGTTGGCGAGCGGCGGGAAGTTCATCCGCCGGCTGTGGGCATCGGCGCTGACGCCTGGCGGTGCGACCAGCGCGCCGGCGACCCGCTGGCCCAGTTCGAGGTAGTGGTGACGCGGCCCGCGCGGCGGTTGCGCGGCGAGCACCAGGTCGCCACTCGCCTGGACGGCTTCGCGCACGGTCGCCAGCCAGTAGTCGCCGGCGACAAAGTTGCGTCCGCTGTAGGCGAGATCGAGTTCGAGCAGTTCAAGGTTGGCCGAGAAGCTGCCGCCGGCGATGTTCACCCGACCGTGCGCCTCGGTGGCAATCCCGCCCGACAGGGTGGTGCCGCGGTCGCTGCCGGCGACGAGGGCGTTGCTGCTGATATTGATGGTGGCAAAGCCGTCCCACTGGCGGACGAAATCGCGCGGATCGCCGGCCGCGGCAGGCAGCGTGAAGCTTTCGCTGAGAATTCCGCGACGCGGCTGGAAGCCGCTGGTCAGGTGATTGCCGAGCTGCTTTTCGCTTGCCGCATCGAAGTACTCCCAGACCCA
Organism: Candidatus Accumulibacter necessarius; assembly: GCF_036625085.1. NCBI lineage: Bacteria > Pseudomonadati > Pseudomonadota > Betaproteobacteria > Candidatus Accumulibacter > Candidatus Accumulibacter necessarius. The sequence continues at coordinate 376,233 of NZ_JAZKUM010000003.1, forward strand.
CGAGCCCTGCCCGAAGCCGGCCGGTGTGGCACCGACGGCGTAGGCCTCGGCGCCGTTGTCACGCGACCATTTGAGGGTGACCAGGGTATCGCCGCCGGAGCGGGCGACCGCATGCACCTCAACCCGGAAGAGGTAATTGCCGATCCGCTCATCGACTTCGACTTCGGCGGCACAGGGGTCGCAGGGGTCGCCGGCAGCGGCGATCGAACGTAGCCGCAGGCTCAGCGGTGCGCTGCCGAGCACCGGGTTGACGGTTGCGTCGGCCGGGTTGACCGCCGGGTCGCACCACTTGATCTGCAGCATGGTCTGGCTGCGCGTCGCGGTGTCGGCGCCGTGCAGACCGGGGTCCATCAGCTCGGCGTCTTCGAGCGCGCTCACCGAACGTTCCCAGACGTCGGCATAGAAGCGCAGGTTGCCGGCTGCCGGCAGCGGCGGGGAATGCGGATAATCGGGTTGGGCGGTCAGCGCGACGCCGCTGTCGGGACCATCAAGCGTCGCCGGTACTCCCTCGACGTACAGGCGGCCTGGTCGCACGAGCAGGTTGGGGCCGGAGAAGAACAGTTCGAGGCCGCCGACCTTCGGAGCGCCGGAGGATACGGCGTCGGCGAGAGCGGCTTCGAGGCGGGCACGCACGATGTCTGACAGCTCGTTCCAGTCGGCATCGACGATCATCCGGCCCTGTTGCAGCTGCACTCCGGAATAGCGCCGGTTGGGCTGGAAGGTGTCACGGGAGATCTGGGTTTTCATGGGCTATGTCCTATCTCGGTTGCGGCGGAGCGCAGACCAGGCTCGCATCAGGGGCGAGCACCGCTTCGATGCCCACCGGCAGAAAATCCTTCAGCTTGTCGATCACCGCGCGTTCGCGCAGGGTGTAGGCAAGCACGTGGCAAGCGCCCATCTCGCCGCCGTCCTCGGCGCCGAAACGCAGGCGATCGTCGGCCGAGGGGTGCAGTACGGCGCAGCCGGGTTCGCCGAAATCCGTGTTCCAGAAGATCGGCGTCAGCGTCGTGCAACTGGCGGCGTGCAGGCGCAGCATCGAGCGCCGACCCTGCGCCTGCCAGCGCGGATCATTGGCCAGCGAGGGGTCGTCCGGATCGGGCGGCAGTGGCATGTAGGGCAGGCGCGAGAAGCGGATGCAGCCGCCGACCGGCACATCATTGTCGAGCAGGTCCTTGTGCGGTGCCGGCATCAGGATCGAGTCGCTGAGCTGCAGCCGCTCGCAGACCAGGCGTTCGAGGATCGTCAGGTACTCGCCGCTGACCAGGCTGCGTGGCGCCAGCAGTCGCTTGAACAGGCTGGCGTGTGCCGCCAGCACCGGGCGCGCCGCATCAACGGTGTTCATCTGCAGCTCGCGGAAGGCGCAACCGGTCGCTGCGACCCGACCATCGCTGACCTCCAGGCGGTTGTCAAACCAGAGGTTGGCGAAGCTCCAGTCGAGCACCTCGTCAAGTTCGACGACGCCCCGGATGCGTACCGGCGTCTCGCCGAGCCCGCTGAGTGTGCGGCTGCCCGGGGCGCTGACCAGGCGCAGCGGCAGATCCGCCGGCAGGGCGTCGCCGGCGATGACGGCGTCGCGGATCGCTGTCCACTGCACGCTAACCGGTTGCGGCGCGAAGAAGCCCGCGAAGGGAGGTGCGTGCAGGATGACCCGGCGCGGATGGGCGTGCCCGCGCGCCGCGCCGGCCGTGCGCAGGTCGGCGGTGCGCGCCGCCACGTCCTGGAAGCTGAGCGCAAAGCAGGGCACGCCGTGCGGCCATTTCTGCCGCCAGGCGACCGCCGTGCCGGCGAAGGTGGTGGTCTGGCTGGCCGGGCTGTCGGCATCGGCGCGGATCGCCCGCGAGGCACGACGAAAATCGACGCTGCCACCCGGCAGACCCGGATGCTCGACTCGTTGCAGGCGGAAACGACGGTCGAAGCGGCCGTCAGGCTCGCCGAACACACTCTCCGGCAGCAGCGTGAAACCGGCGCGCGGGGTGGTCGCCAGCCGGCGGAAGCCTTCGCTGACTTCCACCTCGATGCCGGCGATGCTGTCGGCGATCTCCTCCACCGACTGCGGCGTTCCCTTGCGTTGGCGCCAGGCGATGGCGCGCGCGATTTCTTCACGGCGACCACTTTCGAGCGGCGCGATCAGTTGCACATCGAGCAATTGCGCCAGGTAGGGCAGAACCCATGGCTGGCAGCCGCGCGCCAGTCCTTCGGCGTCGCGATCCCCTTCCTGGTCGGGAAAGATGTCGTAGTAACGCTGCAGCTGGGTGCGGTAGAGAGCGTCTAGGAGGTCACCCCAGGTGGCGCAGAGGCGCGCCAGATCGCCCGGCAAGCGGCTACCGTCGGGCAGCTCGCTGCTGTTGTCGCGCTCGCGGAAGACCTCCGGCAGCTGCCGGTAGAGCAGGGTGGCGAAATCCATCGGCCGGGTGCTCATAAGCTGAAGTCCTCCACGCGAACCTCTATATCGGCGCTGTTCGCCAGGTGCACGCATTGTCGCGCCTGCGGGTGTACCGACAGGACGCGGCCGCTGCCATCGCGCGCCACGCGCCGGGCAGCGGTCGCCGCGCCGGCATCGATGAGAATCTCGACATCGCTGTTCTCGACGCCGATCACGGCATCGACCACACCATAGATTTCGCCGCGATACAGCACCTGGCCGAGTTGCCGGCGTTCGAGCGCGAAGGCGGTGGCCAGCGCAGCGCTCACCGCCACCCGCACGGCATCGGCTTCGAAGGCTTCGGGTCGCACGCGCACGGTCGCCTTGAGGCGCACCGCGAGTGGCTGATAGGGGCTGACCAGGGTCTGCACCCCAGGCAGTGAATGCGCCAGCAGGAAGGCTTCGAGACTGGCCTTGAGCGCCGGCGTGAAGCTGCCGCCGCCGGCCGGGACGACCACCACTTCGACCTTCTCGCGCTGACCGCGGCCGGTCGCCAGGCGGAAGGCGCTGGCCTGCGCAACACCGGCGTTGGCGCGCACCAGCGCGGCGTAGTCGGAGAGCGAGACGGCACGCTCCAGTGCCAGCAAGGCTGCGGCGGCATTCTCGCGTAGCGCCGCGACCGACTCGCGCTCGCCGCCGCCGGAAGCCGCCATCGGCTGCCGGCAGCCGCTGAGCAGCGGGTGCGGATGCACCGGCCGGAGCAGGCTGCCTGCGGGAAGGTTGCCGGCGGCGCCAACACCCTGACGGTAGGTGATCAGCACGTTGTTGCCGCCGGTCGGCAGGCGACGACCATTGCGACCGTCGCCGAACTCGATCCACAGCGTGCCGTCCTCACTCTGGCGGACCTGGTAGTGGGCATTGGCAGGGCTGGAATCGCGCAGGTTGGCGGTTTGCGTCCACAGCTCGCCGGCAACCCTGACCGCCAGGTCGGCGCGTACGCCGGCCGGCATTGCCGGGTCGGGGACGAAGCTGATATCGGCGACATCGAGCAGGAAGCGCTGATGATTGGCGGCACCGCTGCCGCTGCCGAGCGCCTTGGCCGGCCTGGTTTCGCCATGTGCGGCGAGGACGACGTTGGCCAAGAGACGCAGGTTGCCGAAGCTGCTGCCCTTGGGCGGTGGGGCGGCGAGGTGCAGCCAGGGCGACTCGCCGGCGGGGGAAATTTCGCTGACGCGGGTCGATACCACCGTCCGGCCATTGTCGGCGAGTACCTGGCGACCCGGCCGCAAGGCCGGCGGCAGGCTGCCGAGCGGGATGCGGGCGTCGGTCAGCGGCGCCTCGTTGACGCGACCGTCGAGCAACTCGCGGGTCTCGCTGAAATGGCCGAAGGCGCGGCTGCTTTCGAGGTAGAACGGTCCGTCGCCGCGATCCTGCCAGCCACCGACAGTTTCCAGTCGGGCTTGCGCGTTCTCGCTATCGACGCTGACGTGGCGTAGCCTCGCCCATGCCAGGCAACCGCCACGAGCGACCACTGCGAGGTCGCCGGGAGCGAGCTTCTTCGGCTGCTCGACGAGCAGTGGCTCGCTCAGGCGGCCGTCGTCGCTTTTCTGCAGGAAGGTGTCGGGCCGCCAGGGGCCAGGCGCGCGTGGCGCCACCAGCAGGGCCTGCGGATTGTCTAGGCCGAGCGACTGGCCGCTGGCGGTGCGGTCCTCGTCAGGCGACCAGGTCAGCGTGACCGCTGTATAGCCGGCCAGCACCTGTTCGCGCTGGCTGTCACCGGCCGGCGGGAAGTAATCGGCGTTGATGCATTCATAAACCGGCAGGTATTCGCGCTCCGGATTGCCCGCGTGGCGGATGTCGGCCAGCCAGCGGCCGTTCAGCCAGCTCCAGTCGCCGGCAACGTAGAGGCTGCGCACACGCCAGCCGGCGCGTGGCGGCGTGATGTTCGGTGGCGGGATCAGGCGGCGGTTGCCACCGAGGTGGGCAATCGGCACGGTGATCGGCGTCATCAGCGTGCTGTTGGCCAGGTCGACGACGCCAAGCGGCTCGTGGAATACCAGGTGTTCGCCCTGTACCGCCTTGATGCGACGGTACAGGGGCTTCGCTTCCGGTCGGCCGATGGCCACCAGATCGCCGGCCCGCAGACCTTCGAGGCTGCCGGCGATGCGCAGGCTGCGCCCAACCTCGGCGCCGGTGGTGCGCGGCCCGAGTGCCCGCAGCTTGTCGGTCGGCAGCAGGTGACAGCGCGTATAGCCGCGCAGGAAGCCGTCGTGGCGCGAAACCGGTGGCGAGAGATGGATCGTCGTGCTGCCCGCGGCGACCAGAGCGCCGACGATCAGATGCGCCTGCAGGCGACCGTCGCGCTCGTCCTCGAGGAGCAGCGGTTCGCCCGTCTTCAGCTTGTCGATTCGCCCGGCGAGGACCAGGGTGGCGCCACTCAGGCGCAGCGGGTTGCGGTCCCAGCCCAGCGGGCGCAGTTCATTGAGCGCCGCGTCACCGTCGAGGTCGGCCAGCGTTTCGAAGATCAGCGGCTTGCCGCCCGTTGGCGGCGAGTACTTGACCTGGAATCCTGCCGCCACCCTGCTCGACACCGTCGGCTTGTAGTCCAGCGCCAGTTCGGTGAACGCCGAGGCCGGTGGGTGCGGCGCGTAGTCGAGCATGGCGGTGAGCCGGCGCAGGCTTTCCCATTGCGTTGCCGTGCCGATCCAGCCTTCATTCGCGATGGCGTCGAGCGATTCCGCGAGGACATGGCTGGCGCGGGCGTAGCCGCGCGTGAGCTGCCACAGCAGGTCGTCCGGGTTGCGCTGATAGACCGCTTCCATCGCTTCCCTCGGCGCGGCGTCGGCCGCGGCGGTGGCCGGCCATTGCGGGAAGTCGGCCGCCAACCGGGCGCGCATGCGTTCGAGAAACACCGCCGCGTTGCCATCGACATAGCGCACACGGTCGAGTCCGGCACGGTTCCAGCGGGTCAGGTCGCGTGCCATGTCAGCCTCGCAGTCCGCCGTGCAGCGCCAGGCGGAAGTAGCCACGTGCGGCCAGGTTGGGCAGGTTGTCGCAGATCGCCACTTCGAGGCCATCGAGCGCGATACGGCCGCTGCTGGCCTGGTCCGGGAAGCGATCGCCAAGGCGCTTGAAGCGATTCAGGCAGACGTTGCTGACGCCGCCCAGGGCGAGCAGCGTCTGGACGATGTCGCTGGCCCACAGGTCCTCGCCGAAGCGCAGGCGGCCCGGCGCGAAGAAGCCGCCCGGCCCGGTTCCCAGTGCCTGCGAGACAGCGTCGCGCACCTCGCTCTGGTAGTGGTTGCCGGCGACCTGGATCGACAGCGCGAGCAGCACGCCAACTTCCACCGCGCGTCCCAGTTCCACCGCCTGGCCTGCCATGCGGTAGGCTTCGAGGTAGGGCAGGAGGATGGCGCGCAGGCTCGGGCCGTCCGCCAGGCGCGGCAGCGGCAGGGCGCGTTCGGCGTGGAAGCGGACGGTGGCGTCAATGAGCGCCTGCGGCCAGGCGCCGGTCGCATCGAGATCACGGCGCAAGGCGGGAATCACCGCGATCCGGATCACCTGCCACGACCCGCCCCAGGATTCCCAGGCGTGTGCGCGTTCGACCAGCGGATGTTCCTCGAGTCGCAGCGCGAAGTCGTCGAGCGTGACCATGCGGTGTTGGCTGCGGATCGCGCGTGGCCCGGCCAGGCGCGCCAGATCCATGCGCTCGGGATGGTCTAGCCAGTATTGTTCGAGGCGTTCGCTGGCACTGCGGCCATCGCCGGCAGCCGGCGGGCGGTCGAAAGGCGGCTCGCCGAGATCCTGTGCCAGGCGCAGGGCGTCGTAGCCGATCAGCGACAGCAGGCGGCGGACGGTTTCCGGCCGGCGGGCGGTTTCCAGCGTGAACTCGGCGGCGACGCGGTCCTGCATGTCGGAAAGCTTGTCGAGCTGGGCGGCGAGCACTTCGGCCAACACCACCTCGACGTCGGCCGGCGTCCAGCGATGCCGCTCGGGGAAGCGCGCGGCCAGCGCCTCGAGCATGAACAGGCGGAAGCCGTCGTAGTCGCGCAGATCCCAGTCGAAATCATCGCCGATCGTGGGCAGTACCGGCGGCAGCTCGACGTGACGCCGGCCGCAGTCCGGGCAGCCGCCGGCATACTCCAGGCGTACGGTGGGGTTGAGGGCCATCAGCTGTTCCCTCCGGTGAGGACCAGTTCTTCGCGCCGGCCGATCGCTGCCAGGGTGTAGGCAATGCGCACGACGAGTTGGGCGTCGACGCCGCTGACCTCGATCTCCAGCGAACGCGGATCGACCTCGCCGGTCAGCGCTTCGCCGAGTGCCGCGGCCAGGCGGCGCTGGGTGACCTGCCACAGCGGCGAGGCGTTGGGTTCGAAGAGCAGGGTGCGTAGGCCGGCGCCGAACTCCGGGCGGAAGACGCGTTCGCCGGGGACGGTGAACAGGATCTGTTCGATCTGGCCGCGAATGTGCTGTCCCCGGCTGGCGAGGCGCGGCCAGTGGCGCAGGTCGCCAGCCGGCGCCTCGGCGGGGCGGGCGATGCGCAGGGGAAACGCCAGGTAGGGCGGATCAGCAAGTCGGCGGCTCATGCGGTTTTCACCTTGAACGAGAGGCTGGACATTTCGCCCTGCGGAATCGGCGGCGAGGTCGGGCTGCCGGGCGCGGTGCAGGTATGTATATGGGTGGCGAACAGGGTCAGGAAGCTCTGGCCTTTGATCACCGGTTCGCCGCCTTCGCCGCCAAGCAGCACCTGCTGGCCGTCGACGACGATCTTCATGGCCTTGACGGTGATTCCCGAGGCAGCCATCTCGATCTTGTTGCCGCTGGCGTCCTGCACCGTCACGCCGCTGGCGGTCATCGTCAGGCTGTTGCCGTTGGCGTCCTCGAGCACCAGTTCGCCGGCAGCGGCATCGAGCGTCAGATGGGCGCCGTTCTGGTCGGTCAGCGCCACCGTGCCCTCGGCGTCGATGTCGAGGGTGGCACCGCCGGCATGCTGCAGATGGACCTGCTCGGAACCCGAGCTGTCCTCGAAGGAAAGGTAGTGGCCGCCGGCCGTCTTGAAGACGTGGGACTGCGGTTGCGCGGTGGCTTCCGCCGGTGGATCGCCCGCCGCTTGCCAGAAGGTGCCGGTCCAGATCGGGTAGGTCAGGTCGCCGCCCTCGAACTCGACCCATACCTGGGCGCCAACCTCGGGTACACAGAACCAGCCCTGGTCGGCAAGGCCGCCATAGGGTACGCAGGGCAATGCCCAGTCGGTGGCCTGGTCGCCGAGGAGCGCCGGCACCTGCACCTTGACGCGGCCGCGCCGGTCGGGGTCGGCGTTGTCCACGACGAAGCCGCGATACTTGCCGTAGGTGCGCTGATTGCGCAGCGTCTGGACGAGGGCGCGTTCGGTGTCGCTCATAGTCCCAGTCCGACGCCGAAGGAGAGGTCGACGCCGCCCATCACAGCGGCCAGTGGCCCGGCGCCCGGCAGACTGTCGAGGTTGTCGCCCCAGGCATTGCGCAGCAGGCGGAAACGCTGACGATAGCCGCTGGCGTTGAAGGTGTGAGTGACGCCATCGACGTAGTAGAGGCCGGCCAGCCGGCTGCCGACGCCGTCTACACCGACCGGCAGGCCGGCCAGCAGGACATGCCCGTAGAGCGTTCCGTCGAGTTCGCCTTCGGCCTGGATCTTGTGCAGGTCGGCTTCGTTGGCCTTGTGCAGGGCCTTGGCGCGGAGCACCGCCTCGCTGGTGCCGGCGTCGCCGCTCATCCGCCAGACGAAGGCCGGCAGGCCTGCCTCGGGGTTGCCGGCGCGCTCGGTGCCAAGCACCGGCAGATCGGGTTCGACGATCACTTCGCTCGAACCGTCGCCGCTTTCCGCCGCCAGGTCGAAGGCGACGGCGTCGGGTTGATGGGCGTCGGCGGTGACGTTGATCGAGATGCAGTTGCCGGCCTTGCCGGCGTAGATGGTCAGGGTCGGTTGCGGCAGCGGCAGGCCGACGCGTGGCGGGCCAAAGTACACCATCCCGCGGCGAAAATAGAGTTCGTAGCCGTTCTCTTCGGCGCGTGCCTGCAGCAGGGCGATGTCGGTGCCGTCCTGGTTGAGGCCGACGATGCGTGCCTGACCGCTGGCGTTCATCGGGTCGGGGGTGAGGCCGGAGTAGTTGCCCAGGGTCTCGCCGAGGATCTGCAGGTCGGAGCTGGGCAACTGCTCGCTGCCCCACGACCGGCGGCGGTGTTCGCGATCGAGCTGCAGCGATTCATCCTGGCATTCGACCACCAGCTTGGCAGCGCCGGCATCTTCGGGATACTCGGCGCGGATCTGGCGGATGAAGCCGCGCAATACTTCTTCTTCGTGGTTGCCAAAGGCCGCGACGATGCTGATGCGGTTCCACTCGCGCATCAGCGGCGTATTGTCGAAAAGGCCGGTGGCGTCCTGCACCATCCATTCGCCGCGCTCGTCGCGGCGCGTTTCGAAGGTCAGCGTTGCGGAATCGGGGGCATTGCGGCCGGTTTCGACCGTCACTTCGGCGAGCAGCGGGTAGAGCGACTCGATCGGCGTGTCGTTGATGCGCACGAGGCATTCGGCGGGCTCGCGCGAAAACCCGGAGAGCAGGTCGGTGATCATGTGCCACCCTCTTTGGCGCGCGGGATCAGCAGCACCTCGCCGAAGTCGGTAACGCTGTCGGTTGCCGGCAGCAGTTGGTCGCCGACGCGTGGCAACTGTGGCGCACCGACGATCTCCAGCTGCGCGGCGCAAAGCAGGTCGGGGTTGGCATCGAGGATCCGGTGCCAGAGGTAGGGGTCGTTGAAGTAATTGACGCCAAGCGCGTCCAGCCGCTCGCCAGGCTGGAGCACGTGCTCGAGGACCGGCGTTGCGCTGCCAATGACGCGGGCGCGGACGCCCCGGAAGGGCAGGCTGCCATCCTCCTTCGGTTCGAAGCGGCGGCTGCCGAGGTACCGCGAACGTTTGGTAAACATCAGAGCAGCCCTCCGATGGCGGCAGCTGCAGCCTGGCCGGTGTGCAGCGCGGCGAACGCGGTCTGGCGAACCTTCTCCATCAGGTAGAAGGGGTTGTTGCCTTCGATCACCTGCATGGTCAGCTTGACCGTCGCGCGGTAGGGGACCAGGCTCGGCAGATGGGCGCTCTCGGTGACATCGACTGTTTTCAGGAAGACCGGCAGGACATGCGTTCCCCAGACGAAGAGCATTACCGACGCCGACTCGTTGCGCTGGAAGGCGCGGCTGCCGCCCATGCCGAGGCTGGCCAGCATCTGCACGCCGCCCGGCCCCTGCGTCTTCGGTTCGACCATGCTGCGCAGGGTTGCCAGCTCGGGCTCGACGCCCAGCGAGCAGGCGATGGCGTCGCCGTCGTTCATGCGGTCGGTGGCGTCGAGCAGGATTTCGACGTCGAAGCTCTCGGGTTCGAGCGACACCCCCTGTGAGACGCGCGGGGTTTCGGTGGGGAGGAAAAAGTCGAAGCCGCCGCGGGTTGCCGGCGTGCTGCCGAGGGTGATGGTCACCGAGCGATTACGCGTGATCTGCTGCGGATTGAAGTCGAAGGCCAGCACCAGCGGTGGCACCGACAGGGCGTACTCGAGCAGGAATCCCTTCACCGGGTTGAGCATCAAAGACCTCCGTCGATGCGCAGGCGGATCGCCTGTGCCAGTTGCGTGGCGATGCGCCGGTCACTCCACTGCTGCTGTACCGTCTGGGGTGCAAGCTGCAGTTGCGCGATGGTTGCCGCGCGCGCTGTCGGGGGCGAAGCAGCGAGGGCCTCGGCGGTCAGCCGTCCGATGCGCGCGGCTCGTTGCTCGAAGCCCGCCGGCAGACGCAGCGCCAGGGTGTCGATGCGCAGTTGCGGCAGCGCCGCCGGCGCCATGGCAGGCTGGTGGCTATCAGCCATCGAAACACTCCCGCGGCAGATGGGCGGCGAGGGGGCCGAGTTCGCCGCGGGCACACTCGCGGCCGTCCTTGTTGATCTCACGCCAGATCCCCAGCGCCAGTTCGGCCGGACCGATGGCGCCAGCGGCACCGGCCGCCAGGTAGGCGGCATGCAGGGCGGCGTTGCGGATCTGGCCACCGGTGAGGGCGACGGCGCTGGCCAGTTCGGCGACGTCCACGCCGGCGGCAAGTGGCGCGCGCGGTGGCAGCAGACGGCTCCACAGCGTGGCACGGGCGTCGACGTCGGGACGCGGAAACTCGACCACCATCTGCAGGCGGCGGGTAAAGGCCGCGTCGAGGTTGCGGCGCAGGTTGGTCGTCAGGATCACCGGGCCGCGGTGCGTCTCGATGCGGCTCAGCAGGTGGCTGACTTCCATGTTGGCGTAACGGTCGCGCGCTTCCTTGATCTCGCCGCGCTTGGCGAACAGCGCGTCGGCTTCGTCGAACTGCAGCACCATCGGCTGGTCGTGCGCGGCATCGAACAGACGGTTGAGATTCTCTTCGGTCTCGCCGACGTACTTGGACACCAGACGGCCAAGGTCGATGCGGAACAGCGGCCAGTCCATCGCGCTGGCGATGACGCGCGCAGCGAGGGTCTTGCCGGTACCCGAGGGGCCAGCGAAAAGCGCCACCGGTCCACCGCCGCAGGGCGCGCCCCAGTCGCCTTCGACGGTGGCACGGTGTTCGATCCACAGCATGAACTCGCGCAGCATGCGCAGCCGGTCGGCGGGCAGCACCAGATCATCCCAGCTGGCGCCGCCGAGCACTGCTTCGGAGCCGGGGGGCGCCGGCGGTTGCCAGCGTCGGCCGGCGATACGGGCGATCAGCCCGTTCTCTGGCTGCAGTGGCTGCCAGGCTTCGTCGCGCGCAACGGCGATCAGCCGCGCCCGGCGCAGTGTGCCCGAGGGCGCCAGCGCGGCGCGCAGGTTCTCGCCCTGGTGCGGCTCGAGGGCAAACAGTTCATGCAGCAGCGCACGGCACGGCCAGGGTTCCTTATGTCCCGACTGCAGGTTCTGGTAGGTCCAGCCAAGGCGCGGCTCGAACTCGGGCGCAGCGACGGCGGCAAGGATGTCGTACTCGACCGGCGTCAGTCGCTCGCCGAGCAGCTGTTCCCAGACACCTTCCGGTGAGCGCAGCGCTTCGACCGCGCCCTGCAGCTCGCGCAGGCGCGCCAGATCAGCGGCACCGACTTCGCTGCCGCCGCGGTTCAGCGAGACGCAGTAGGCGAGCAGCTGCACCCGCTCCCACTCCGGGGTGAGCTGGATGAGCGACGACAACTCGGGGTGCGGGGCGTTCACGGTGCGACCTCGAAGAGCGTGAGGAGGACCGGGTTGCTGCGCAGTGTCAGCACGACGCCATCGAAGCGCACGAAGCTGCGCTCGGCGTGGAGCAGCATCTGGCCGGCGCGGTCGGTGAAGGGCAGGGCGGTGTTCTGCAGGGTGGCGCCAGCGACGGCGTCAGGGTCGATCACGGTGTCGACGATGGCAAAGGGTGCCGATGGCGCCTGTGCGACCCAGCCGCTGGCCGGCTCCCAGGTTTCCCAGCGCAGGCTGACCGGCGCGCCAGCGGCGCCTGCGACCCAGGCGCGTGGCGCGAAGGCCGCGAGCTGTGGGCTGCCGAGCGGCAGCGAGATCGACTGCCGGCAGTTGGTGCCGTCGACCAGGCAGAGGGCCGGCACCCAGTCTGCCTGGCGCGTGTCCGGTTGCAGCCGTGGCAGCTCGGGTGGTGTCGCGGCGATGCCGACCGCTGTCGCGTCCATCGTCGCGCGTACGCCCAGCCCGATGGCGCCGGTGAGCGCTGGCGGTAGTGCGGCAACGCGCGGAATCACCGGTGCCAGGCTGACCTCGAAGAGTGCCGAGGGTCGATAGACGGTATCGCCCTGGGTGGCCCAGAGCTGGTTCAACTGGTCGAGTCCGAGGGTCAGGAAGATCACCTGGACGCGGAAGGTTTCGCTCTCCACCGGCAGGTCGAACAGCGGGTTCTCGTGAAAGTGGCGCAGCACCTCACCGATTACCCGCAGGTCGTTCTCGCCGGCCGGGATCGGGTTTTCGTCGACACAGAAGGGCGTCGCCAGGCAGTGCATGCGCAGCAGCCAGGTTTCTCCCGGCAACAGGTCGGCGTCGAAACCCGAAGGCTCGAAGCGGAAGAAGAACAGGTTGAGGCGATGATTGGTGTCGGTGTCGGTTGGCGCGGCCGCGGCGGGGGTACCCAGCAGCACGTCGATGCGCGAGCGGTCAGCCGCGTTGATTCCGGCCGACAGCTGCTGGGCAACGCTGCGGCAGACTTGCGCGAGCGAGGAGAGGCCGACGGCCATGGCTCATGTCTCCCGTTGGGCGGGCGGCAGGCCGCTGTCGGGCCCGGCCGCCCGGCGGTTCGCCGGCGCAGCGAGGAACAGACGATGGCTTGTCCAGCGCATCACAATCGCCTCAGGTAGTGCTTGCTGAGGAAGGCGTCGGAGGGCGCCGCGGGCGGCCGTGCTGGCGGCTGCGCTGGTGCGATCACGGTCACGTCAATGCGTCCGATCGACAGCTGCGGCGCTGCCGCCAGGGCAGTGCCCGAGCGTGCCGAATTCTGTCCGCCGGCCGGCGGGCGAGGGCTGGCCGGCGTGAACCCGGCCGACGCCACCCGTCTGCTGCCCGCGCCGGTGCCTGTTGTGGCCGACGACGTGTCCACGGCGGCGTATGCGCGTTCGCGCGATGGTTCGCTGGCGGGTTGGGCGCGGGAGTCGGCCGGGAGGGCGGAGTGAGCACTGGCGTCCGGACCCGTCGCCGCGATAGTGCGGTCATCTGCCTCGCTGGCCGAGGTGGTGGCGCCGCTGGTGGCGGCGGGCGTTGCCGCGGCAGCAACGAGGGGTGAGGGTTCTCCAGAAGGGGCACCGCGCCCCGTTGTCCGTCGCATTCCATCAGAGCTGTCAATCCGCTGAACAAGTTTGCCAGAGTAGTCAAACGGGGAGGGAACTTGGCTTGAGGAGATTGAGGACCCAGTCAACACACCGTATGACAACCGATGAGAGAAGTCTGGAGAAGCCAATCGCTCTTGCTTATCCGTAGCGTCAGAGTTCCACGTGCGTACCGGTTCTTTACCTGTTTCCAGGCCATCAATCGAGATAAAAGACTGGCGCGAAGCGTCGTAAAAATACCCAACAGGGGCGTGGAGTGAGCCCGCATCAAAGCTGCCTGCGTCCAACGCCCGTGGGGCGGGTGGTGCCACTGGCGGAAGGTGCCCGCCATCCTTCTGGAGTCGGTAGACCGTGAGCGCATCGCCGTCGTCGGCCGGTGGCTCAGAGTCGAATTCGGGCGCATCTGCCGGCGCACGGCGCACGGTCAGGCGTGGCAGGGGCCGGCTGGCGTCGGACAGGGTGTCGTCGAGGATGCCCATGGCCCTGCCTAGCCAGTCATGCCACGCGCGGCGTCGATCAGCCGCAGATACTGCTGTCGACGATGACGCGGCAGAGCGAGGATTTCGGCCTCGCTCCAGTGGTAGTGCCAGGCCAGCCGGTGCACCTCGGCCAGCAGCCCGGCCGGGGTACGCGCCAGGGCGCCATAGGGGTCGATGCCCACGGCATTGGCCTGACCGCATTCCGGGCAGGTGGCGGATACCGTGCAGGCGAGCTCCGGAGCCTCCGCCTCGAGCGCCGTTTCGCAGTGTTCGTACAGCTCACGGCTGAGCTGCGCGGGCAGGGCACTGCCGCTCTTCGGGTCGACCACCTCGAGCGCCCGCAGCAGTGCTTCGCGGCGCGACTCTGCCGGCTCGTGCAGCACCCGGATCTGGTCGGCGCCGGTGGGCACGCGCAGGGTCAGCGGCAGCTCGCCGAGCTGCAGGTGCGCCAGCGGGAAGTGCTCGCCGGCTGGCTTGATCGGCAGCTGCGTGGGGTCGAGGCGGAAATCGAACGGCGTCGCGCATTGCGTGCAGGTAGCGTCAAACCAGCCGCCTTGATGGCCGAGATGGGTATCGAGCGCACGCATCAGGAACTGCCGGTCGGCAACGCAGAGGGCATCCACCGCCGTGCGCGTCGGTGGCTCGCCGGCAAGTTCGGCGAGGCTCGCCAGCAGCGCGCGAGAGACCGCGTCCGGCGTGTCGCCTGCTTCGTCGACCGCGTCTGCCAGCGCCATCTCGAGGGCTCCGTCGGCGCGCCGGAAGGCGTAGCTGCGGCGCCTGCCCTGCGCGTCCGGGAAGCCGCCAGGAAGCTGGCGTAGCATGGCCACCATGGGTTTCTGTCTCAGGTCTCGGCCGGCTCCGCGACCGCGGCATCGCGCTGCCAGCCCTCGTGCTGCAGCACGATGCTCTGGATGCCGACGGCGTTCATCGTGCCGGCGTCGAAGTCGGGCAGCGCCTGATACTCCGAAACCCAGGCGCGGAAGACCTTGTAGGAGATCGCGACCTGGCCCTGGAGGTTGAGCACATTGATGATGATGTCTTTGCGGAAGTTCTTCAGCGACATCGCCGCATCGCCGCCAAAGTTGTTCACCAGGTTGGCCCAGTTCTCGAACACCGGGTCGTGCGACAGGCCCTGTTCGAGAGTGATGGCCTCGTAGCTGGTACCACCGGGCAGGATGCGTTCGGTGCTCGGGTCGCCTGCAGCGCGCCACTTGACGGGTTCGGTCTTGCGCTTGAGGGCGCTCATCTTCTTGAGACCGGCGACCGGTCGGCCGTCGACCAGGATCTGGAACTTGAAGGTGCGGTAGGGGTCGTGGCGGTGCGTATTTACCGGAAACATTGGGGCAGCCATCTGCGTATCTCCTTAGCTGTGGCCGGCCGGAGCCGGCATGGCGGGGGGTCTCCCGCCGTGCGGAATGTCGTTGCGACGATTACTCCTGGGCGACCTTCTGCTGGATGCGGACGATCACGAACTCGGCAGGCTTGAGTGGCGCGAAGCCGATAAGCGCGATCACCTGGCCGCGGTCGATGTCGCCCTGGGTCATGGTTTGCCCGAGGCCACAGCGAACAAAGTAGGCATCACTTGACTTCTCGCCCTGGAAGGCGCCGACCCGGAACAGCCCGTTCAGGAAGCTCTCGATGTTGGCTCGCAGCGAGGCCCACAGGCGGTGGTCGTTCGGCTCGAAGACGGCCCACTGGATACCGTTGTAGATGCTCTCCTCGATGAAGATCGCCGTCCGTCGGACCGGCACGTAGCGCCATTCGGGGTTGGCCCGTGTCGAGCGGGTGCGGGTGCCCCATACCACCGGTCCGAAGCCGGGCAGGCGGCGGATGGCATTGACGCCGGCCGGGTTGAGGAAATCCTGCTCCGGATCCTCGACCACGTATTCGAGCGAGGCGGCACCGAGCAGCGGGAACTCGATTCCTGCCGGTGCCTTCCAGACGCCGCGGCGACCGTCGGTCTTGGCCCACAGGCCGGCAGCCATCGCCGCCGGCGAGGCGAGCAGGGTGCGCGCGGCGGCGGGGTTGGAATCGGGATTGTAGAAGGGGTTGGCGATACGCACCCAGGGATAGTAGGTGACGCTGTAGGTGGAGGTCGGCAGGCCGAGCGCATTCACTTCGGTTTCGCTGCTCAGTTCGTTGCCGGGTTCGGGGTCGACAATGAGCATGCGGTTACGGATGTCTTCGCAATGCGCGATTGCCGCATTGATGATCGCCTGGTTGGCGGCGGTTCCCCAGAAGATGCCGGGAAGCAGCAGGATGCTGATGTCGCGCACCTTGAGCAGGGGGGTGAGGATCGCCTGGTAGTCGGCGAGCGCCGGGCGATTGCCGTCGCCGCCAGTGCCCAGGGTGATCGACACCGGCGTCGCCGCTTCCAGACGGGTGCGCAGGGCGGCGGCGCCGCCAGCCGGCAGCGTCAGGTGGATGAGGGTCGAAGCCGAGTTGACGACGCTGACCATCTCGGTCGGCGTGCCGGGCTCTGGAACGAGGTCGGAAAAGCTCTCCTGGGCGACGAAGTTTGCCCCATCCAGGGTACCAATTGAGAGGGTGAAGGTGGTCGTGGCACCGAGGGTACGCGGCGTGATGCGGACGACCAGGCCGTCAGCCCAGGTGCCGGGGTTGGCGGCGTCGATCTCGAGCAGATCGGTGGTGTCGGCGAGGTCGCGGACAGCGCCGGACGCGGCGGCCGCGCTGCCGGTGGCGACCGCCCGCACGATGTACGCCTTGCCACCGCCATTGAGGAAGAAGGCGCTGACCGCATGTCCCATGTCGTCGCCACGGTTGCTGCCGTTGTCTTCGCGCAGACCACCGAAGCTGCGCTGATAGTCGTCGAAGCTGCTGATCAGGGTCGGCTCGCCGACCGGGCCGCGGGTAACGTAGCCGATGAAACAGGCGGTGGAGGTGCCGACGCCTTCGATCGGTCGCGAACCACTCGGAAGTTCCTCGATATAGACGCCGGGATGCAGGTAACTGGCCATGGTGTGTCCCTCGCTGAAGTGGGTAATGGGTTCAGGGCGTTGCGTCGCGGCCGATCACGATCTGCACACGGGCACGTTGGGTGGTAGCGGCGGTTCTGCGCGGTTCGATGGTCCTTTGCGAACCGCCGAACAGAATCATCTTGATGTCGAGTTCGAGGTCTGGCATTGCTTCGTCTCCTCTCGCCAGGGCTCAGGCGTCGTTCGCTCGGCAGACTGCTTCTTCGGCCGGCGGTGAGGGGCATCTGTCTCTCACGGGCCGGCCCTGTCTAACGTCCCCTGTCAGGGCTGGCCAGTCAGACCACTGCTGCCGATCACCGCGGTGCCTTGCTGCAGCCCTGCACCTGATGCCTGTGCCGGAATCATGGTTGGGAGAGATGATTTAACGGCACTTGGAAGAAATATATACAGCCGGGTTACCAGCGTCAATTGCGTTTGTTTATGGCGGGCTCGGGAAGTCGGTGGCAACAGCTGGTTGAATGCAGACCACAGCTGCCGACAGGGAACCAGTGGTCTGTTTGCCAGGATGCTGCCGCGAGGTCTCTGGTAGACTGACCCGATGCCCTTTGATGACTACTGGTATGTCGTGGCGGAGTCGCGCGAGTTGACGCCGGTTCGGCCGCTCGCACGGCGTGTGCTCGACGAGTGGCTGGTGTGTTTCCGCGGCGAGGACGGCGCGCCGACGGTGTTGCGCGACCGTTGCCTGCACCGCAATGCGCCGCTGTCGGCGGGCATCGTGCGTGCCGGCTTGCTGTCGTGCCCCTACCACGGCTGGCGCTACGACGGCGAGGGGCGGGTGGTGGCGATTCCGTCGCTGACCAGCTGCGATCTGCCGGCGCACTGCTCGCCGCCCTACCCGGTGATCGAGCAGGACGGCTTCGTCTACGTGCGCGCAAAGCGCGACGCGGTAGCCGGGATCGTGCCGTTCCCGATGCCGCACTACGGCGAGGCCGGCTGGCGGACCCTGCGGCTGCAGAACCGTTTTGCCAATAGCGTCGCCAACTGTGTCGAGAACTTCATCGACATCCCGCACACGGCCTTCGTGCACCAGGGCCTCTTCCGCTCAACGCGTGGCGAGCCGCTGGCGGCGACGGTCAGGCGAGCAAACGGTGCGGTGCAGGTCAGCTATCGCAACGAGCGCGACAATCTCGGCCGCTATCGCTGGTTCCTCAATCCGCAGGGTCATGAGATTTGCCACCGCGACAGTTTTCATGTGCCGAACGTCACCAGCGTGGTCTATGAAATCGGCACCCGGGTGTTCATCATCACTTCGCAGGCAGTGCCGGTCGATGATCGCGAAACGCTGGTGTACACCGACCTGACCTATCGCTTCGGCGTCTGGAACGCGCTGGTGGCGCCGTTCGTGCGTCGCCACGGCCAGCGCATCATCGACCAGGACATAGCGATTCTTGCGCGTCAGGCGGAGAACATCGGGCGCTACGGCGCCCAGTTTCGCGATACCCCGGCAGACCTGATCCATCGCCTGGTGGACTCGCTACGCGACGCCATCGCCCGTGGCGATGACCCGTGCCGATTGCCGACGGTCGAACACGAGATCGAGTTCCGCGTATGACCCTGCGCGCGCGGCTCTTCGCTCTGTTCCCCTTGGCGTGGCTCGCCGGGTCGGGCGCCAGCGTTCTCTATCTGGTCAGCGCACCGGGTGTGGTCAGCGTTATGGCTCTGCTCGCCGTGCTCTACCTGGTGCCGGTTGCGACCTTTCGACTGCATGGCGCACTGTGGCCGCTGGTCGAGGGAGCCTCGCGTATCGACGAGCCGCGCTATGCGCCGTGGTGGGGAGGACACCAGTGCCAGTTGATGTACACCGCCTTGCCGGCACTCGAAGCGGCGCTGCGCCTGGTGCCGGGTCTCTACAGCCGGTGGCTGCGGCTGTGGGGCAGCCGCGTCGGTCGCGGGGTCTACTGGACGCCACTAGTCGAAATCACTGACCGCAGCCTGCTCGAGGTCGGCGATGGCGTCGTTTTCGGGCACCGCGTCGCTTGCTACGCGCACCTCGTCAAACGTCGTGACGTAGGTCTGGTGCTCTACGTCCGGCGAATCCGTATCGGCGACGGCGTCCTGCTCGGGGCCGGTTCGCGGCTGGGGCCGGGAGTGCGCATCGAAGACGGTGCGGTGCTGCCGGTGCGGACCGACGTGGGCGTCGGCCGCCGCATCCGGAACTCGCCGTGAACCTGTCCGGGGCGGTCGCCGCGCCGCTCCTGCGCGCCTGGTGCGCGCCGCGCGCGTGGCGTTTCGCGCTGGCGCTCGACGATGTGGCGATGACGCAGCGCACGACGCTGGCCCGGATCCTGCGGGCGGGGAGCGCGACCGGGTACGCGAGGTCGCTGGGTCTGCGGGCCGACGACCGCCTCGACGCCTTCCGGGCGAAAGTGCCGGTCATCGACTACGCCGCCATCGAGCCGTGGATCGAGGCGCAGCGCAGCGGTGACACAGCGGCGCTGTCACCGGGTCGCACGCGCTGCTACGAGCCGACCTCCGGCAGTTCGGGCACGATCAAGCGTATTCCCTACAACGACGCCCTGCTCGGCGCTTTTCGTAGTGCTTTTGCGATCTGGGCGCACGACTTGCTGACGCGCGCGCTGCGGCTTCGCTCGGGGCGAACGTTCATGAGCGTGTCGCCGCCGCTGGTGGACGCGGACGCCTTCGACGACGACCGCGAATATCTCGGCGGCGCCTTGCGCCTGCTGCTCGGGCGTTTCATTGTCACGCCGCCGCGACTGCGGGAGCCGGTGGCGTTTCGCGATGCCCTGGCGTGTGCGCTGGTCGCTGCGCACGATCTGGAGGTCGTGTCGGTCTGGAATCCGAGCTATCTGCTGATCCTGCTCGAGCACTTCGAAAGCCATCGCGAACGGCTGTTGCCGGCACTGCCGGTCGATCGGCGAAGGTTGCTGTCTGCCGACCCGCTGTGCTGGCAGGAGGTCTGGCCCGCGCTGCAACTCGTTTCCTGCTGGACTGCCGAGGCGGCCGCGGCGCCGGCCCGAAGACTCGCGGGCTATCTGCCGCAGGCCAGGCTGCAAGGCAAGGGCCTGCTCGCCACCGAAGCGCCGATTACCGTGCCACTGGTTCAGGCGGGCGGCAACCTGCCGTTGATCGACGAGGTCTTTCTCGAACTCGAGGACGACGACGGCCGCCTGCATCTGCTCGAAGATGCCGAAGATGGTGCGGACTACGGACTGCTCGTCACCCAGGCGGGTGGCCTGCTGCGCTACCGCCTGGGCGATCGGGTGCGGGTCAGCGGGCGCCATCGGGGCACGCCGCTGCTCGAATTCGCCGGCCGTGCCGACGCCGTCTCGGACCTCGTTGGCGAGAAGCTCGGCGAGCCTTTCGTTGCTCGTCTGATCGCCGGCAGCGTCCGCGCCGATGCCTTCTGCACCTTGCTGCCGCTGCTGCCAGAAGCTGGACGGCCACGTTACTGCCTGCTGACCGACGATCCGAATCCCGAACTCCCGCGGCTGCTGGAAGAAGGGCTGGGGCAGGCTTTCCGCTATCGTGAGGCGCGCCTGCTCGCTCAACTCGACGCACTCGAGGTCGTGGTGCGGCCGGACATGCGGCGCTGCGTGCATGCGGCGCTGATCGTGTCAGGCATGAAGGCCGGCGACATCAAGGATCGTGCGCTGATCCCGTCGCTGCTCGTTGCCAGGCAGATATACCGCGGCCTTGGCCAGCGGCTGACGGCGTAGATTCGCGCGCAGCGGGGCTTGTTTCACTGTCAGCTTGGCGACGATGCCGTTGGTTGCGCCGGCACGTCGACGCTTCAAGACCTCTTCGCCTGAAGGGGGGCTTTGTGGTTCAGTACTGGCTGTTGGTTTGGAGCAGGACCCCGGTTCTACGGCTTTCCATGCGCAGCGGAAGCTTGACGGCGGTAGTCCGGGACGGAGATACTTTGCGCAGACTCCTTGACCCTGGGGCTTTTCGCGGGATGTCGGCGCCGCTTTCGCTCCGGTGCCCCTTCTGGCACCAGCAAGACACGCTTGGCGCCGGAGTCGCGACGGACTGTAGTGAGCCATTGAAGTCGCAGACTTGCGGGGACGCCGTGGGCAGGGCAAAGGTAGACGGTCGTTGCCGGCTCGGTCTTGGGCTTCTTCGATGACCATTTGGCGGGCCTGCCCGACCGGATCGAGAGGCCTCCTCCGGTAGGCCATTGCGATGGAACCGAACAGGAGCAGCGACCGTCCTTCAGACACCAGGTACTGCTAAAGGGAGCAAAGCGTGATGCAAGGCAAGGCGTTTGTGGCGGGGGTGGGCACGGTGCCCTTTGGCAAGCCGGGTGCGACCGACCCGTACGACGTGATGGCCGCGGCAGCTACCCGAAAGGCGCTGGAGAATGCCGGATTGAGCTATCAGGCAGTGCAGCAGGCAATCGTCGGCTACGTCTATGGCGATTCGACCTCGGGGCAACGGGCGCTGTACGGTGTCGGCATGACCGGCATTCCGATCGTGAACGTCAACAACAACTGTTCGACCGGATCGACGGCTCTTTTCCTGGCGCGTCAGCTGGTCGAGTCGGGCGCAGTGGATTGCGTGCTGGCGCTCGGTTTCGAGCAAATGCAGCCGGGTGCGCTGACCGAGCACTGGCGCGACCGGCCGTCGCCTTTTGCCCGTTTCGACACGCTCTGCGACGAGATTGCTCCCTATCCGGTGCCGCTGGCGCTCCGCTACTTCGGTGGCGCCGGCAAGGAGTACATGGAGCGCTACCAAGTCGGTGCGAACGTCTTTGCACGGGTGCGGGCCAAGGCGAGCCGCCATGCGGCGCACAATCCGACCGCGCTGCTGCGCAAGGTGGTGAGTGAAGAGGAGGTCATGGCTGCGCCGCTGATCTGTGCGGAGGCGGGTATGACGCGGCTGATGGCCTGCCCGCCGACCTGTGGTGCCGCGGCAGCAATTCTCGTCTCGCAAGGCTTTGCCGAAACGAGGAATCTCGACCGGCGGGTTTTCATCGCCGCGCAGGCAATGACCACCGACCGCCCGGGAACCTTCGACAAACGCAGCATGATCGCGCTGGTCGGCGCCGACATGAGCCGCGAGGCGGCCGACCTGGTCTACCAGCAGGCCGGGATAGGACCCGGGGATCTCGATGTTGTCGAACTGCACGACTGTTTTGCGCAGAACGAGGTCCTCAGCTATGAAGCGCTGCGCCTGTGTCCGGAGGGCGGCGCCGAGAAGTTCGTCGCCGATGGCGACAACACGTACGGCGGCCGCCTGGTGGTCAACCCTTCGGGCGGTCTGCTGTGCAAGGGGCACCCGCTGGGTGCCACGGGCCTTGCCCAGTGTGCGGAGCTGGTCGAGCAACTTCGGGGAGAAGCCGGCGAGCGTCAGGTAGCCAATGCCAGACTGGCCTTGCAGCACAACCTCGGCCTTGGCGGCGCCTGTGTCGTGACCCTTTACCAGCGGGCCGATTGAGCGGCCGCTTGGGCCGGCCGTTGGCGGGGTTGCGGCCGGGCCCTGCCCCTCGGGCGCGGCGGTTCCCCGGTTGAATGCATCTGACCCGAACGGAAAAGGAAAACCGAAAGCGCGAAGGAAAAGCGGTCATCGCCAGCGGTTCCGGTTGCGGTATTGGCCGGGCGCTGGCCAAGGAATCGGGTCGCTGCCGGGCCAGTGTGAACGACGGGCCTGATCGATCCGTGCGTGACAAACGCCGTTGCTGGCGGCGATGCTGCGCTGGATATCAGGGGCAGGCAGATCAAGGCCGGCGTCCATCCCGGTCGGCTCAAGCAGATGGAGGCCATGGTGCCGCTCCGGCGCGGCGGACCGTCGGAAGAGGCTGCGGGGGCGATCGTGATGCTGTGCTATGCTGTCCCGAAGCTGATTGCATCGCCGGCGAACTGCCGGTCTGCGGCGGCTTCCGTCTTTGACAGGGTAGGGTGCTCGATGTCCATCCCACGTACGCTCTTTGCTGAAGAGCACTTCCAGTTTGCCGAATCGCTCGACCGTTTCATAGCGCTCGAGGTGGCGCCGCACTATGAGCGCTACGAGGAGCAAGGCTTCATCGATCGTGAATTGTGGTTGAAGGCCGGTGCTGCCGGCTTCCTCTGTTCATCCATGCCCGAAGAGTACGGTGGCGCCGGCGCCGACAAGCGCTACAGTGTCGTGCTGTTCGAGCAACCCGCGCGCAACGCCGTGCAGAATCTGATCGGCCTGTTGCTGCACTCCGAAATCGTTGCTCCCTACCTCCTGCATTACGGGAGCGAGGCCCTCAAGCGCCAGTACCTGCCGGCAATGGCTCGCGGTGAAATGATCGGCGCCATCGCGATGACCGAACCGGCCGCCGGCTCCGACCTGCAGGGCATCCGTGCGACGGCCGTGCGCGATGGCGGGCACTATGTCCTCAGCGGTTCGAAAACCTTCATCACCAACGGCTCGCTCTGTGACCTGGTAATCGTCGTGGCAAAGACTGACCCGGGGAAGGGCGCCAAGGGCATAAGCCTCCTGGTGGTCGATACGACGATGCCGGGCTTTACGAAGGGCAAACGACTGAAGAAGATCGGCATGAAGGCGCAGGACACCGGCGAGCTTTTTTTCGATGATGTGCGTGTGCCGGTGGGAAACCTTCTCGGTGACGAAAACCTGGGTTTTGCGTATCTGATGCAGGAACTCCCGTGGGAACGCCTGCAGATTGCCATCAGCGCCGTCGCGCAGGCGGAGGCTGCAATCGGCTGGGCCAGCCGCTACTGCCGAGAGCGCAAAGCCTTCGGCCAGGAGATCATGAACTTTCAGAACACCCGCTTCACGCTGGCGGAAGCCATGACCGAGGTGCAGATTGCACGGGTGTTTGTCGATCGTTGCATCGAGCTGCACATCAAGGGCGAACTGGACGCGACGGCCGCGTCGATGGCCAAGTACTGGTGCACCGAGCTGCAAAGCAAGGTTCTCGACGCCTGCCTGCAGTTGCATGGGGGCTACGGCTATATGTGGGAATACCCGATCGCCCGCGCCTGGGCGGATGCGCGGGTGGCGCGCATCTACGGCGGCAGCAACGAAATCATGAAGGAGCTGATCGCGCGGCAGCTGCCGTGACCGATGGCATCCCTTCTCTCCGTAGACCACCTGCTTCGGGTCTCCTGGCACGAGGGGCTTCGTCTGACTTCCTTTCGGGGTCCACTTTAGTTCTACTTTGTCAGATTCGTATTCGCCTTCCTGTGATCTGCGTTTGTCATGTGCTAGAATGCCATACGTCGTGATTGTTTAATCTATTCATGGAGTTGTAAATGACAATGTCAACTCCATTACGTCGATAGCATATCTTCGCTGGTCGCTTCGGCACTCGAGCACTTCGATTCGCACTTCGCGCCCTATCTCCATTGCTTTCGAAGCCGGACCCGTTCGGTAGAAGACACCGCGCGCCGGTATCTGCACGGGCTGTTCCAGAGTTCGCGCCGTAACCTGGAGTGCATGGCGGAAACCGTATCCGACAGCCGCTATCAGCCACTGCATCATATGCTTAGCGAATCCAATTGGGATCGGCGCGCGGTGCGTCGGCAACTGGTGGTCGATGCCAACGCCCACTTCGGCTATCCCAGCGCTCTACTCCTGGACGAGAGCGCGTTCGGGAAGAAGGGAAACATGTCCGCGGGCGTGGCGCGGCAGTGGAACGGTCGCTTGGGGAAGGTCGATAACTGTCAGGTGGGCGTCTTCGCGGCGGTGACGCGCGATGGCGTAGCAAGCGTGGTGGATGCCGACTTGTATCTGCCGGAGAAGTGGGCCAAAGATACGACACGTTGCGAGGCGGTGGGGGTGCCTGAGGAGGCGCAGACGTTCCGCACCAAGGGCGAGATCGCTCTGGACATGGTAATTCGCCTGAGGCGGGAAGGCTTGCACTTCTCTTTCGTCGCCTTTGATGGCGGCTACGGGCACTTGCCCTGGCTGCTCGGGGAACTGGATGTCGAGGGAGAGATCTTCTTCGCTGAGGTGCATTCGGATCAGGCGATCTATCTCCAGGATCCCGCACCCGCGGTGGCGGCTCGTCGTTCGTCGAAGGGTCGAGCGCCCCGTCGGCTGCGGACCACGGCGGTGCCCATGACGGTGGCCGCGTGGGCAGCCACGCAGTCGGCATCCGCCTGGGGGCGTCTGTCGATCCGTGACGGCGAGAAGGGCGAGGTGATGGCCGACTATCTCACCCAGCGGGTGTGGGTCTGGGACGGCGAGGCGCCGTTGGCGAGCCGTTGGCATCTCCTGGTACGACGGGAACTCGATGGGACGAAACTCAAATTCGGCCTGTCCAATGCCAAGCCCAGGGCGTCTTTGCGCCGCTTGGCGGAAATGCAGGGAGCGCGCCATTTCGTCGAGCAGTCCTTCCGAGAGGCCAAGAGCGCCTGCGGCATGGCCGAGTATCAGGTCCGCCGCTGGCAGGCGTGGCACCATCACATGGCCCTGGTCATGATCGCCACCATGTTCCTGGCCAAGGAGCGCCTGGCCCATCGCGAGACGGCTGAACTGCTCTCCTGCCGTGACTTGATAGAGATCATGCGCCATCGGCTGCCTACCAAGATCGTCACCGACGAAGACCTCGCGGCATCCATCATCGATAGGCATCGACGGCGGCACAAAGCCATGGAATCCGCCTACAGAAAGCAAGCCGCCATGCTCTCAGCATTAGATTGAAAGACAATCTGACAAAGTAGAATTAGTCGTGCGAATTCTGAAAGGCGAGTTGGACGAAGAAGTCGCCAAGCGCTGCCACAGCTTCCTTAAAGACGCGATCGGAGTGGGCGCGTGTTGAGTGTGACCATTTCCCTGACTTGGACGCGAGGCACAAGCCAGGGAATCGATGCACGAGAGGCTGCGGCGTCAAGACGCAACCTGCTGTCAATCATTCGCAGGGAGGCACAACACCCTGCTGCGGCTTCGGATTGAAGCCGGCCCCGGTGCCGACTGAGTCCTTCGCTTCCGGCGACGCCGCCGCCGTCATCGCCGCTGGGAGTACCCTGGCCAGCTTTTCACGCTGGCGATCGAGGCATTCCTGGTTCAATGGGGCCTGCTGCGAACAGGAAGCACCCTCGGCGAGAGCCGACTTGACTGCCGGAACAGTGGCATGGTGCGCCGCCCACTTGAACTCGACGAAGAAGGCGCTGGCGCAGTCAACATCCGAGAGTCGTCCCGCGCAGGTTTCCGCGGCGTCATCATCGGTGACGCCGGGCGGATTGCACTTGACATAACCGCAACTGCTCCGCACCCAGGCCGAGAGCGTGCGCAGCGGGTCGTCCTGCAGCTTGTCGATAGTCGCCGGCAGCTCCTTCGGCGTGATCGGCTGTCCGTCCGGATTCTTCAACCAGGTCAGGTTCTCCGTTTTCATGTTTTCCCAGAAGACTTCCGCCTTCATGTGGGACCAATCCTTGAGCAAGTACGCGTACAGCCTTTTCTGCTTGTCGGGGATGTCGGCATTGAGGACTGCGGTCGACAGGTGGTGATGGTCGGTCAGGTAGAACTTGCCGCCCGGACCTCGTACCAGGGGAACCCAGCGATTATCCTCGAGCAACCAGTCGTTCAGCTTCCCCTCGTCGGCCTTGCGCTTGATTTTGCCCGACTTGCACGCCACGGCGCCCATTCCCACTGCCGACTGAGTCGGGTGAAGGTCGTTCACGTCGATCCAGCATCCTTTTTTCTTCTTTTCCTTGAAGGTGACGATCTTGATCGGTTTGTCGCCGCCCGCACTTGTGTCTTCGTCATAATCGACAAGTTTGACGGCCTTGGTGTTCTTGCCGCACTCGGGAATCCTCTTCTCCCAGCCGCCCCTGCCACCACTGGCGCCGGCCGTCGCCGCCAGGCCCGTCATCAGCAATCCCAATAGCATCGTAGTGATCGTGCGCATGCCATCCCTCCTTGTTGACCTCGATAAAGAACAAAAATGATACGAATGTGCATTTCAACCGCACCGCTTGGAGTATCCATAGCGCTGGCAACGCAGTCAATCGAAGATTCTTATGGACGTCGCGGGCGCGCGGCGGTACGGGCGGATAAGTCCGGCCGACGCGCTCTACAGGCGGTGCGATCGTCACCGCACGCGAGAGCGCATCACTCGCAGAGCAGTTGATTGCCGAGACCATCGCCAGACAGGGGATCCAGCCGGGAGCGCTGACCCTGCACGCCGATCGCCACACCAGCATCCGCTCCAGGACCTTCGCCGAACTGCTGATGGACCTCACGGTCGCCAAATCCCGGCCCACCCTATTTCTGCGGCGACAACCCGCTCTCGGAAGCCCAGTGCAAGACCCTGAAGTATCGTCCCGACTGTCGCGCCCGCTTCGGCTGCATCGAAGAGGCCCGTGCCCACTGCCAGCGCTCCTTCCCTCGGTACAACGGCAGCCATCGCCTTTCCGGCATCGGCTTCATGACCCCAGCCGCCGTTCACCAGGGCCTCGCCAAAGGCCCCTTCAAGCAACGCGCCCACCCTTTCAACGCCGCCTTCACCCTGTACGCGAGCCAGTGCAAGGGCAACTGCCCTCAACCGCCAGAGTCAGGTCGGGTACCCTCGGCAATGTTGGCATTAGCCAACAAAGGAACGCAGTGAGCCTCGATGCTGACTTGCTGCGCAGGTGAGACAACGAAGCCATGAAGGTCCGCGATGTTCCTGTGGGGCCGGACGGTGGGCGTGCGGCGGGATGCATTCAAATCATGTTGCTGGGGTAGTGCGCTGGCCCGGCCTTCCTGCTCTGGCGCCTGCATGAAATCGACGCCGAAACCCACGTCTGCGAGAGCAACAAGCCGGGTCCCGGCGGCGGCGTCCGCTTGATGCTGACGCCGCTCGGACATCGGCATCGTGATTGCGCAGTCAAGAGCGAACCGGCTTGCCGCCCGTCTTTCATCGCAAGGAAGACCGCGCCGACGGCCGTCTGTTCATTGTCGTGCGGACTTACCACTGCGTGCAGTTCCTTCGCATTAAGCAGAAAGTGGCGGGCATTCACGACAGTTGGGCGACCAGGCGCGAGGCGCTCTAAGTTCAGCGCCGGATGACGACGACCTTCCGCCAGCGTGATGGCGGTACGCTGCATGTCCGCAAGGCCACCGCCACCGAGCCCGGGCTGATAGCGATCCAGCGCGCCCTGGGAGTCAACCCAGAACCCGGAGGAACCGGAAACCGGTCGCCTGACACCGCGTCGGGAATCTCCCCTTGCCGATGATCGCAGCAACGGCGGGAGAGCGTCCGGAGTTCTACGATTTTGATCTGTTTGGTTGGTCGGCCAGCAGTCATGAACTCGATGACCGGCCACTCAGCGAACTCGCTTACACGGTTTTCGATACCGAGACGACCGGTCTGCACCCATCCCAAGGCGACGAGATCATCCAGATCGGCGCGACGCGAATCGTCAACCGCCGCCTCCTGCGGTACGAGTGCTTCGACCAACTGGTCAAGCCACCGGTACGCCTTTCACCGGGATCGATCGAGGTGCACGGCCTTACGCGCGAACTGCTGGCTGGCCAGCCGAGCATCGACGCTGGCCTGCCCAGGTTCCATGCCTTCTGTGCCGCACCCTTCGCTCTCGGGAGGCAATTTTTTCGCGGGGGACGTCTCCTTGGTCGGGCGTGTGACCGGGGGAGGAGGGCGACCGAGCGATGGCGCGGACGCGGGCGCCGTGCGGTCGGCAGCGCCGACAGCTTGCGTCTGGTGAGTGTCTCGGTTTTGCATCGGTGACCACAAAAAATCGCTGCCGGTTGCCGATCGGGGTTGACAACTCCCCGGCAAGGTGGACAACAATAGTTCGACCGTACATGAAGTTAGCGGGTTTAGTTAAATCTGTTTGTAACTATCCTCGCGGCACAAACTCGTGCAGGTCAGAGCAATCGTCCATTCAGGAGCCGCGATCAGACGGCGGTCGCCAGTGCGTTTTCGGGCCTGCCGCAGCAACGGCCACTCGCCTCGGTGGGAGTAAAGCATGGATACATCAGATGACCCTGCGCCCTGGTCCTTTTCCAGCCCGGCAGGTAGCTTGTCGCATCCGGATTCTTCGGACACGAACTTTCTTCACATGCAGCTTGCCGTAATCGAGGCGTACCTGGAGCGCTTTCCGCTCGAGGAGCGGGAGTTCCGTGCCCTCGCGTGGATCGAAGCCAACGCCGGCGCCTATCGCCAGCACTGGCAGACACGGGTGGCGTCCAGGAGAGGGTACAGGCAATTCACCTCACGCTGAAGGCAGCGGCGACGGCCTCGCGCGGGGCGGCATCAGTGCCTGTTGAGCAGAGTGTCCAGCATGGCTGCGGACGTGACCTGCTCGCCACGTTTGCGTAACTCCTCGGCCGCATTGATGCGATCTCGCTCCTCCCGGTTCTGGCTGAGCTTCCACTTGCCGATCAGCTTGGCAATCTCGATCTCGATGCCGACAATGGCTGTCAACATCTGATCGATGTACTCCTTCGAGGAATCGGACATTCTCCAGGGTTTGTCGGACCCGGTGCGCGCCTCATTCACCCGGGTGAGGCGTGCCACGACACCACGCAGGAATCTCTCGTCATCGCGAATCCTGATCCTCCCGTGGGCGTGGACGGCCTGGTAGTTCCAGGTTGGCACTTGCCGGTGAAACTCATGCTTGCTCGGGTACCAGTTGGGCGAGATATAGGCATTTGCGGCACGAAAGACCACCAGAACTTCATCGCCATCCTTCGCCTCCTGCCACAGGGGATTGGCGCGCGCGACGTGAGCGAGCAGA
This sequence comes from Candidatus Accumulibacter necessarius, assembly GCF_036625085.1. Classification (NCBI taxonomy): domain Bacteria; kingdom Pseudomonadati; phylum Pseudomonadota; class Betaproteobacteria; genus Candidatus Accumulibacter; species Candidatus Accumulibacter necessarius. The sequence continues at coordinate 405,529 of NZ_JAZKUM010000003.1, forward strand.
TGCCCGCGCGCGCCGGCATTGGGGTTCAACTCGAAGGGCAGATGATGAGCGTCAAGGCCGTTTGGCCCATCCAGTACAAGTACCCCAAGCGGGTGCTCCCCAATCACGCGGTGAAGCTCTTCCACGCGCGTTTCTTCAAAGTGCTCAGGCACATACATACCGTTTCCTTCACATGCCCCGGAAGGCAAAGAGTGTCATCAGGCTTGACGTCAAGCTTGAGCGGATCGGCCGCAAGCGGCGAGGTTTTTTCGGGCCGCTTGCGGCCGATCCGCTCTAAGCGCCGGTCAGGCCCGATGATCGTGAGTTCAACCATTTCTTCAACGAGGTCTGACTCTCTCCAGAGGCTCTTCCCGCCAACAGACCTTCCACACTAATGTCTTCGTCAATAGCCTCCCAGTGGATGCCTCGATCCATTCCAATTAACCGCCACCTTTTTTGTTCATCAGCCGTGGCATGCAGCAGGCGCGGGTACCATGCGAGCGGAACAGAGATCGTCCGCCCGTCAGCAAGATCGACGTGCAAAGAATCCTGAGTGACCCTCACGGCTTGGGCGAGGGGAATCTGGATGTCAATCGCGGAAATACTCATTCCAAGCCTCCACTGCTTTGAAGACGAACCGGGTCGAGCCAGAACTTGGCGATGCTCTCTTCACGCGCCACGTGGATATGCTCGGGCTCATCTCGATCACTGGCTTAGAAGAAAAACCGATACGCTCCGACACGCGAGACAGTGGGCCTTCGGACTATCCCTGGGACGCCATGCGCCTAAGGTCCGCGTTCAGTCGCGGGCCCGTCGGCTGGAACGCGTTGTTCGGCGACGACGGTGCCTCGGCGGCCGTTTGAACGTGGTGACAGGTCGCGCCACAGCCAGATGCATGCGCCGGAAATTGCAGTGCCGATGGGAAAGGCAAACAAATGCCCCACGACAAACAGCCAGAACACAAGATTGCTGAACACATTTGGGCTGGTGAGGCCTTTGTAGGCCCCGTAGCAGAACAACGCCCACAACGCAGAAAATGGCACGAATATGAGAGGGAATGCCAGCCACATGCTCTTGGACGAGTAGGCAGCTCCGAAAAGCGCGGCGCCTCCAATGCTCAGAATCCCTAGAGCCGCCTCAAGGGAGAACAGGTACTTAGCTAGTCTGACGCGATCATTCATGAATTTGCCCATCGGATGCTGATGGCACACTCCGAGTCAACACTGAAGCTTTCGTGCTGCCACGCCTTCGCTTCGCCGCCCGACGTTTAGCCTGAGGGGCGGAGGGTACCTGCAAGCGCAGCTTGCAGGCCGTCCCCTCGAAGCGATGATTAGCCCTCACGCGGCACCCAGTACAGACTGAAGCGTTCTTGCGCCAGAGGGCGAAAACAACCAGCCGAGTGCTCCGCAGTTGAGCACAACGGTGGCCCAAAAGGTAGCTTGAAAGGAAGCCTTCGCCGACTTGTGCCGAAGCAGCCGCTGTGCCGCCAAGGCGCCGGGCCACCCACCGAGAAGAGCGAATAAGTGCAACGTGCTTTCTTGTGTTCGCCATTGATTTCTCAAGGCGGCTGACTTGTCGAAGGCGTAAGCGAAGAAGGCCACGAGACTTGCAACAAGGTAGAGCGCAAGAACGACAACCGGGAGGCGACCGGCGATAACTGCCCCAACAACAAATGCCAGAAAGCAAACGGCAAATAGCGGGGGGATGTTGCTGCGACCGGGCGGGGTCGACCGAGTGGGCTTTTCACCGACAAACGCAACGGTATTCGCCTGCGCTCGGCCCTTACCGTCAGTTTTGAGTTCGTAGGTTACGAGTTCGTTTCCTTCCGGTCGGCGCTGGCGATTGGAAAAGGAGCTGATGTGTACGAAGACTTTCTCCCCACCACCATTGGGTGTGATGAAGCCGAAGCCTTTGTCATCCGTCCATTTGGTGATACGACCTTGGTAGCGCATGGCAAGTGGGTATGAGAGCTAACGAATGAAAGGGACTTCCCCGTCCCGAGGCTGCGGCGGAAGCCGCAAACGGCAACGAGTGCCATGATGAGAGTTATCGATCAAATCAAGACCACGAAAGGGGAAGTCGATGACTATTATCACTGTCGGAATCGATCTGGCGAAGAACGTCTTTGCCGTGCATGGCGTTGATGACAGCGGCAAGGCGGTACTGGTCAAGCCAAAAGTGGCTCGCGACAAACTTGCGGAACTGATCAGTGAGTTGGGCATCATCCTGCCGCAACAGGCCGCCTGCCTGCGTCGGGAGATAGGGGCGCATCTTGAAGACCTGCCAGGCTACGCCAACCGGTGCATCGGCGACCCGCTGGCCCACGCCGATGGGCTCGATCTGCGCATCGACGAGTACGACCGCATCATCGCCAAAGCGGCCCGGGACGACGCGCGCAGCAAACGCCTGATGAAACGCCCGGGCATTGGCCCGATCGGCGCCAGCGCGCTTTTGGCCAGCATCGGCGGCGGACACGACTTCAAGAACAACCGCCAGGTGGCGGCCTGGATGGGCCTCACCCCGGTCCAACTCTACGCGAGGTACCATTTAGCCAACCGGCTCACCGAACGATATCTCGTTCCCATCTGGATCAACGATTCGACAGTCTTTCATACCGTAGTCGCGAACCGCAAGCGGGTAGATGACTTTGGCGCCAGCCGTAACGATCTCGCCGTAATACTGCTCCAAGCCAGAAATCACGACGTACATCTTGGCGGGAACCACGGCGGCCGCCTCTGGTGCCAACTCAAACATCAGCTCGACTTCGTCTCGACAGACCGACGCGACCGACGTTGGGTCACCCCACTTCCAACCGAGCCGAAAGCCCAGGACTGACTCGTAGAAAGAAATCGCCCCATCGACGCTCGCGACGGCGAGGATTGGTGAGACCGAACGAAACTTCGGGCTGGTCATTTCGACTTCAGGCACGAGTCCGGACGCAATTGCATCTGCGGGGCCCGTCGTGTCGCCGAACGTACAAGTCACCGGCGCTGCGCGGCTTTATCGCGCAGCGTCCAGTGGGCCGCAGAGTGTGCGCCCCGCATGGGCGAAGAAAGAAAAAGGGGCCTGGCTGTTCGCCGTGATCGGCGGTATATCCAGCGGGTTAAAGTCCCGTGAAAGGAGTTGTCCGTACGCCTTTCTAGCACCGGGAAGCGGCGTTCGAGTAATCGGAGGTCGTAAGTTTCCCAGGGCAAAGCAGCAGGCCGCAACGCAAGTGAACCTAGACGTAGCCTCGTCACACTAAATGGGGAAGCCGACCCTGTATCCTGAAGGGGAAGGCCGCTGGAAGGACGCTGGAATAACGGAAGTGGCGTCCATCGACTCCCGGGGTAGCAGGGGTGGCATGTTGTGGAGGAAATACCGTGCAGCACGGGAGACCCGTTACGGTGGTGGGGAGACCACCGACTGAAGCGTATAAGGAAACGAAAGCGCCGCAGACCGTAGCGGGAGTCGGAGGGGTTCATAGTACTGCTGGAGTTCGCGGGACAACACAACCCCGGACGAGGGAAGGGACCCTACTTTGTTCATGCAACCGAAGAGTGAAGGAGAAGGGGATTGCGTCATGCTAACCACCCCTGAAATGATCAGGCCACTACAGAGGAAGCTCTACACCAAGGCCAAGCAGGAACCGGCCTATCGCTTCTATGCGCTATATGACAAGGTCTGGCGAGCAGACATCCTCAATCATGCCTACCGCCTTGTCCGCGCCAACAAGGGAAGTCCCGGTGTCGATGGGATCAGCTTCGAGGCCATAGAGCAGACGACAGGGATAGACGCGTTTTTGTCGGAGCTGGCCCAAGACCTGAAAGAAAAGACCTACCACCCCAGTCCGGTACAGCGCGTCATGATCCCTAAAGCGGACGGCAGCCTGCGTCCGCTGGGGATACCGACGATCCGTGACCGTGTTGCCCAGATGGCCGTCAAGCTCGTCATCGAACCGATATTTGAAGCCGACTTCTGTCCGAACTCTTACGGGTTCAGGCCGAAGAAATCGGCCCACGATGCGGTCGATGCAATTGCCGAAGCGCTTTATCGCGGCTACACGGAAGTCATCGATGCCGATCTGTCGAAATACTTTGACAGCATTCCGCATGCCAAACTGCTGGCCGTGGTGGCCGAGCGCATTGTTGATGGTGCGATTTTGCACGTCATCAAGCTATGGCTCAAAGCGCCGGTCATTGGTGAGGACGCGGACGGCACACGGAAGCATGTCGGCGGTGGCAAAGCCAACAGCAAAGGCACTCCGCAAGGGGGTGTGATTTCACCGCTGTTGTCGAACTGCTACCTGCATCTGCTGGATCGGATCTGGGACAGGCATCAACTCTGCTGGAAATTGAAGGCGCGGATCGTTCGCTATGCGGACGATTTTGTCGTGCTGTGCGGGGGCGAAGTTGACGCGCCCCTCGCCACGGTGCGGCGAGTGCTGGATCGACTTGAACTCACGTTAAACGAGACCAAGACCCGCATCATTGATGCCCGGAAGGAAAGCTTCAACTTCCTGGGATTTGCAATCAGGGTGAGCAAGAGTTGGAAGTCGGGCAAAAGTTATCCGCATGTCTGCCCGGCGCCAAAATCGCTTGCGAAAATCAAGGAACGTATCAAGCAACAGACGGATCGACGGCTCACGCCAGTGCCGCTGGGTGACGTGGTGAGGAATATGAATGCCAGCCTTCGCGGGTGGGTAGCCTATTTCCACTACCGGAATTCCAGCAAGGTGCTCGGCAAGGTGAAAACGCAGGCGGAAGAACGTCTGCGGACGCACCTGATGAACCGTTACAAGATCAGTGATCGGGGGACCGCGCTATTACGGTTTCCGCGTCAGAAGCTCTATGCGAACTATGGGCTGTACAAAGTCCCGATGACGGCAGGCTGGAACACGGCGCATGCCTCGGTGTGAAGAACATCGGAAAGCCGTGTGCGGGCAAATCGCATGCACGGTTTGATGAGGGAGGGCAGGCGACGCAAACTATGGCAAGGCTATTGAGGCACCGCCAGACGAAAGGGGCGGTAACAGCTAGGTTATGCCTAAAGAATGACAAGTCTGTTCTCTACTCTACCACACATCAGGTGACATCTGGTCCCGTGGCCCCGTTTCTTCAAGCATTGCCTTCCGTGGCCGACCCCGCGGGCGAATTTCGCGCCGCTGTCCAGTGGCCCGTTCGATACTGTCGATAAACCGCGCATCCCCGAGCGGCTGCCCTTGATCCAAGGCCATGCGGATGTCGCTGATTGCGTTCGTATCCAGTTCCGGGCGGAACAAGGACCGATAGTTCGCCAACCGGTCAGCCTCGTTTGCCCCGAGACTGGAATACACCACATGCGGAGTCAGCAATGAGTCAGGTTGCCCCAGTCCGTTCGCCCGATAACTGCTCCAGCGATAATGCGCGGGGTCATCGACCATCGCTGCGCGTACGGGATTGAGTTCGATATAGCGCTGACAAAGAAGTAGATAGGTATCGGCCTGCACCAGAGAAGACTTGTAGCGGCTGTCCCACAGGGTGCCGGTGCGATGGTACGTCTTGTTGATGTACTGCACGTAGCGCCGTCCCAGCGAAATCATCAGCCGGGAGACAGCCTCGGACTCCGGCGGAGACAGCAAGAGGTGCACGTGGTTGGTCATCTGGACGTAGGCGTGCAGTGCGCAGCCGGTGGCTTTGCAAGCCTCGCCCAGCCATTCGCGGTAGGCGAGGTAGTCTTCCTCGGCGAAGAAGCAGGCGTCGCGGTTATGTCCCCGCTGAACGACGTGCAGGGGAAGACCTGGGAGATGAATGCGGGGGCGCCGGGGCATGTCGTTGAGGATAGCAGGTTCTGCCAGTTAAAGCGACCCTGGCCCCTTTTGCTTTTGTGGTGGTAGATGGGTCGCAAGCCGAGCTCGCTTTTCAGACTGCGAAACACACTCTCCAGGTCGGTCAGCATCGTGTAGGTACGCCAGAGTTTCTCTTCATCCCAGGCGAGTTCGTTGGTCCGCAGGCAATAGACGCCGGGATGCGTCGCCATCGTGCCGGGAACCGGCACCTTCTGCCAGGTGATCGCCGTCACCGTCTTGCCGCTATCCTCGGTGACGAGATTGACTTGGTAGTGCTGGCTGGCGCCGCGGCTCTTCTGCTTGAGTCGGCCGAGACGTTCCAACAGCTTGTCGAGGCCTTTTTCGCTCTTCGGTTTTTGCAGGCCATCGCTCATTTGCTGCAATCCGGCCTCGAAGCGCCCACCGGATAGCGCGAGCATCGCTTCTTCCTTGAGTTGCCGGGTCGGCGAGTGGCAATACAGGCAAAGCTCCTGGCCATCCGGGCTCAGCTCCTTCTGAAGATGTAGCCACGCCTCGCCGGCGGTCTCGATGGTCACGGCGCGGGTCTCATCGAACTGGCGCATCCCCCCGCGACGCACCACCAGATAGCGATAGCCGTGCTCGACCAGCCAGGCGACGTTGGTCTCGGTGGCAATGCCGGCATCCATCACCACCAGCGCTCCCGCCGGCGTCCCCAGGCCGGCCAGCATGGACGCCAGCGTGCCGGGCTCGGCAACGTTGCCGGCGAAGGTCTGTGAGCGCCGGACGAAGCCGCTGCCGTCGAGCACCAGACCGAGCGTCACCAACGGGCAGTCGCTGCGCTTCTCCTTCGAACGCCCGCGCCTGGCCTTGCGATTTAGCTTGGCTTCGCCTTCGAAATAGGTGTTGCTCAGGTCATACAGGGTGACCGTCTCCGGCAGTTCAAAGAGCGTCCGGGCCGTGCGGAACAAACGCGTCTCGATCACCTCCCGATGTTTCATCAGGACGTCCGAGGCGCGATACAGGCCCATGTGCGACATCGACAGGAAGTCGACGTCGATCAACTCGCCCAGCGCGCTGTGCTGCTGCAACCAGTTCCAGGTCGCCAGTTCCGACCCCGGCTGGCCCATTCTGCCGATCAGGTTGCCCAGGATCGATGCCTGCACCACCCCATTGACGCCCAGTTCGTTCAGCGTCTCGATCAAACCCAGCTCGCTTGCCGCATGCAGACCGACGTGTTCGACGCCCACCGACCGGGGTTGCGTCACCTGCAGCGAGTCCACGTCGACTTCCTGGAAGTCCGCAGGCGGGCGAGGGTCGCCGGCCGATCCGGCCGCACCCTCTGCCGCCAACGAAATCGTCGGTGCGCGGGCAACCAGCTGCGCATGGTAACGCTGCGCCGTGCGCTCGATCGATTCCGAACATTCCAAAGGCAGGATCACCGCCTGCGGATTGAGCAACTGCTCGAGGCGGCTGCACAGGATCGGCCAGTCTTCCTGCTTGATCGGAAAGTGGCGGCCGAGGTTCAACACCGTGATCTGACGGACCTTGCCACCGATGCGCTCGGTGCGCACCAGTCGGTAGCTGACGTAGCTTTCACCCGTCGCCTTGTTGCCGGTTCTCGTCTGTCGTATGAACATGCCCACGATCGTACAACAAAAGCAAGGGGATCGGCCAAAACAGCATACGATTATGGCACTACAAAACGACAGAAAAACCAACGACTAGAAAAATCAATGGCTTAGAGTCGAGCCCCGCCTGAAAAACAGGAAATATGCGTATGGGGTGTTAATAACCGGCTAACGTCTGAATTAACCGGCTGGCGCGGCTTTATCGCGCCAGTCCGGGTTGAATGAAAACTTGGGCCTTTAATTGACCCTGGCCCCTTTATCTCCTGCTCTTTATCTCCTGCTTTATCTCCTGCGCGGCTTTATCGCGCAGCGTCCAGCGACCATAGGGAGCGAGGTGGAGCGCCGGGTTATGTGGCATGAGGGCGCTCAACGATGTAAGTATTCAATGCTTCCAGCGCAATTGAAAGAATGCGGGTTGCCTCGGAAATATTTTGTGCTTGGTCATCCCAGATGTGCACGGACTTTAAGCCGTGGAACATATTGTTTCGGATGCGGTATGCAATGATAAGTAGGGCGTGCAATTTGGTGTTAAGACCGGACTCAGTGCCTCTCAGGACGGCTTCGACGAGTTCGTGCCTGTCATTTGTACGAAAGTTCAGGCCGTAGAAACGCTCTTGCAATTGATCGCCGTTTAGATAGCGAAAGCGATAAAAAGATAGGCAATGCTCAACGCTATCGTTTGCGAGTGCTGGCGAACTCGCCATGCGCTCCGCCACCTGGCCCAACTTTTGAACAGATACACTTCCGTTGCAGGTGACTCCTTCAAAGAAATTCCAGAGGAATGTAAACCCTGAAACCACTTCAAGAGTGGCTGGTTGTAACTGTGGTGCCTCTCGAAGCGAAACGCGCGCCCATGCTTGAGCATCAAAGAATTGCGGGTGCTGTTTCAGCATTTGCTCGTCCATGGTTGTGACACATAACGTTTGAATTCACCGGCCTGCGCGGTTTTTCGCGCAGGTCCGGTGGAATGAAATGTTAGGCATTTGGTAGACGCCTCACTTCATCACGGAGCTCAGAGATACAGTCCTCGCCCGTTAGCAGGCGATTCAAGAAACTCTCCAAACGCTGATCGAAGCGGTGATCGTTGATAGGCGATTGGTTAGCACAGATAATCAGGTTGTACTTTGAGATGTATCTGGTCCTAATTAAGCACTCCCCATTCATGGGCACAACCGCTCCATCAATTACTGTACTGCCATCGTCATACTCAGCTCTACTTACGAGATGCGTGCCACGAAACAACCCATACTCTTCCCAAACGTATCCGAAGTTACTAAGAGCCTCATCAAATTCCGCTTCTGTACGTGGGTAAAGGCCCGTAGGTGGTGAAGGATCAGCCTCCAAATAAACAAATAGGTTCTTGTAGTTTTCGGAATGAACCGCACAAATGCGGCTTACGTTTATCTCTTGATGGTCAATCAGAACAGAAGTGTTAGTTAATGTCTCAAAATGATCTATTGCATTGTTACCGAATCGAAACCACCAAATTGGCGTCACTTCTCCTCCGTTTGATGAAGAAAATCGAAACGGAGGCTTCAGCAAAATTGTGAGCCGTTTCACTGCCTCTTCGCCCGAGAACCACGTTTGACCGCGAATGCCAGGAAATGCTCCGGCGAATCGCTCTGCAAAAAATGAGCATTCACTTGAAGAAGTAAACTTGGGTAGCTGGCTTGAATGGTCATCGGATGGGGATCTTCGAGTGTCCGGTTCGGACAATCCGGAAGAGTGTGTACGCGAAGATTCCCGGTGCGACATATGTACAACTCTATTGCGACCGTCCTTCTTAGCAGTGTTTTCTGCGACATTCGCGTGACGACGAAGATCACTAAAGGCCTGTCCATCTTGCGGGTAACAGGAAACTCCAATGGAAAGCGTAAATTGAACCTCTTTAGAACCTACTTTAAAGGGGTGTGCTGAAGTTGCACGAAGAAGTCGTTCTCCAAATGCAATTGTCTCGGCTTGATCTACGTTACGAAGTAGAACGATGAATTCGTCGCCACCTACTGAATATCCAAACCCCCGTAGATGCAACAGATCGATAAGAAAGTGTTGGAACGGTTCCAATATCTCTGTATCTACGACCGTCTCCGTGAATTCAGTATTTAGTGATTTGAAATGATCTATATCGAAGAACAATAGGCCTAATTGGCGAGACTCTGATGCATATTCAGAAAAATCCTTGTCCAATTGGCTTTCCGCACGGAGTATCCCAAACTTTGCCGATAGCTTTGGTGAGTCCCCCAATAAATCATCGTCCACTGCATCTAGAGCATCACTCAACCGATCAATCAAATCGGTCAGTACATTTTTCCAGGTTCCACTGACATCCGACTGTGATTGCAAAGCCTGAAGGTCTATGCTTTCTGGATATCTTTTCTTCGCTTCGTCGAGGAGTGCATTGAACTGATGTACTTCAGCCTTAACTGCGAGGCCGCTACTCGAGTTCGAGAGCGCTCTCCTAGCAAGTCGTTTAACGCCGGCCTTGATATCGAAAGTCATTTTCTGGTGCTGGGTAAGTGATGAAATGCCTGACGTGAAGTAGCAATCCTACTTGACGCAAAGCTTTGCGTCACTATACTGTACATAGTTACAGTAAACGAAAAAGTCTCTGACAAAACAATGAGGTGCGCCATGGATCCTTCCCCTAAAAAATCCGGCAATTGCGTCAATGCCCCCCATGCGCCGCAACCACCCCGGCGGCTGCTCGATCAGCTCAGCGACCGCATCCGGTTCAAGCACTATAGCATACGGACGGAGCAGGCCTACAGCGGCTGGGTGCGACGCTTCATCCTCTTTCACAACAAGCGGCATCCTCGTGAAATGGGGGCGCACGAGGTCGAGGCGTTTCTCACTCACCTTGCCGTCGCCGGGCGGGTTTCGGCATCGACTCAGAATCAGGCGAAGAGCGCACTGCTCTTCCTCTACAAGGAGGTTCTGGAGACCGAGTTGCCATGGCTGGATGACGTTGAATCGGCCAAGGCTCCGAAGCGCTTGCCGGTGGTGCTCATGCCGGAAGAGGTCGGGCGCCTGCTGACGCTGATCGAGGGCACCGCCGGCCTGATCCTGCGGCTGCTCTACGGCACGGGCATGCGCATCATGGAGTGTCTGCGCCTGCGGGTGAAGGATGTCGACTTCGCGCGCGGCGAGATCCTCGTGCGCGAGGGGAAAGGTTTCAAGGACCGGGTCACCATGTTGCCCGACACGCTCATCGCCTCGCTGAAGACCCATCTGGCGCGGGTGAAGGCGCTGCACGACGAAGACCTTGCCGCAGGTTACGGCGAAGTCTACCTGCCTTGGGCCCTGGCGAGGAAGTATCCCAATGCTGGACGCGAATGGGCGTGGTAGTACGTCTTCGTCGCCGCCAAGCGATCGGTCGACCCGCGCTCGGGGGCGGTACGCCGACACCACGTCGAAGCCCAGAGCATTCAGCGCGCAATGCGCCACGCGCTACGCCATGCCGGTATCAGCAAGCTGGCCACCCCGCATACCATGCGCCATTCGTTCGCCACATCGCTGCTCGATACCGGCTACGACATCCGCACGGTGCAGGAGCTGCTGGGTCATTCGGATGTGGCCACGACGATGATCTACACGCACGTGCTCAGCCGGGGCGGTCGAGGCGTTCGCAGTCCGCTCGACGCGCTGGCGTAGACCAACCGTGTGTTCGCAAGCTGGCAGCCTGGCCGCTCGGGTCGCGACGTACTGACGCCGCCGCGTCGAGCAGACGCGGGCGACACCGCCTACCGTCTTCGGTTGCAGGAATCTGCTCCCACCTTGTCAGGCGTTTGGGCTCTGGTCATTGACCCTCACCCCGCGCCGCCAGATAGATTCCGACGAGCAGGAGGACGAAACCAACCCCCTGCATCAGGGCAAACGACTCGCCGAAGAAGATCCAGGCCAGCAGCGCGCTGCCGACTGGTTCGCCGAGCGTGACGACGGCGATGAAGGTCGGCGAGACATGCTTGAGCGACCAGTTGTACGAGGTATGGCCGAGCAGCTGCGGGCCGAGCGCCATGCCCAGGGCGACCAGGTAGGCGGCGTGGGTGTAACCGGTCAGCGGCGTGCCGCTGGTCTGGCAGGCGAGGAGCAGGAAGATCGCGGCGCTGCCGTAGGCCAGCCAGACATAGGCCGGCAGCGGCAGGTTGGCGCGCAGGCGGCGGCCGATCAGCAGGTAGGCCGAGAAACACCAGCTGCCGACGATGGCGAGGAAGTTGCCGAGCAGCGGATTGCTGCCGGGGGCGCTGCTGCGACTGTCGCTCCAGAAGATCAGCAGGCTGCCGGAGAGCGAGATGATGATGCCGACGAGCATCAGGCGGCTCGGCCTTTCGCCGAAGAGCAGGAACGAGGCGATGCCGATCCACAGCAGGTTGGTGGTCACCAGCGCGGTGCTGCTGGCCACCGAGGTGTATTCGAGCGAGGTGATCCAGGTGGCGAAATGCAGCGCCAGGAAGAAGCCGGCGCCACAGGTCAGCAGGGCTTGCTGCAGGCTCAGCGTGCGCAGCGTCCGGCCCGACTGCCAGAGGGCGATCGGGGTGATGATCAGCGCCGCGAGGCCCAGGCGCAGGGTGGCGATGGTCAGCGAGGGCAGGCCATGGCCCTGCGCGAAGCGCGCCAGGATGGCGCCGAAGGAGATCGCCAGCAGCCCGACGCCGAGGACCAGAAAGGGGAGCCAGCGCGGCGGCGGTCTGCTCCCGTCCACGCCTCAGGCGGCCGTCGCGGCGTGGCCGCCTGCGAGGTAGGCGGCGTGCACCTCCGGATTCGCCAGCAGCTCACGCCCGGTGCCCGAGAGGATGATCTGTCCATGCTGCAGGACATAGCCACGATGCGCGACGCGCAGCGCGTGGTGGGCGTTCTGTTCGACGAGCAGGATGGTCATCCCGTGGTCGCGGTTCAGTTCGCGGACGATCTGGAAGATCTTCTTGATGTACAGCGGCGCCAGGCCCAGCGAGGGTTCGTCGAGCAGCAGCAGTTGCGGCCGGCTCATCAGCGCGCGGGCGATCGCCAGCATCTGCTGCTCGCCGCCGGACAGCGTCCCGGCGCGCTGCTGGCAGCGTTCCTCGAGAATCGGGAAGAGCTGGTACATGCGCTTCAGGTCGACCGCGAAGTTCATCTCCTCGCCGAGGACGGCGCCCATCTGCAGGTTCTCGAGCACCGTCATGCGCGAAAAGATGCGCCGGCCTTCGGGAACCAGCGCGATGCCGCGGCGGGCGATCTCGTGCGTCGGCAGCTGGGTGATGTCTTCGCCGTCGAAGACGATGCGCCCGCCGGAGGCGCGCGGCTGGCCGAAGATCGACATCATCAGCGTCGACTTGCCGGCGCCGTTGGCACCGATCAGGGTCACCACCTCGCCGACCTGGACATCGATATCGACGCCGTGCAGCGCGTGGATGTAGCCGTAGTGGGCATGCACGCCCGACAGTTGCAGCATCATTGGACGGCCTCCGGGTGCAGTTCTTCGTCGGCGTCTTCCTCGCCGAGATAGGCCTTGATCACGTTCGGATCGCGCTGAATCTGCAGCGGCGTGCCTTCGGCGATCTTGCGGCCGTAGTTGAGGACGCAGATGTGGTCCGAGACATTCATCACCACGCTCATGTCGTGTTCGATGAGCAGGATGGCGATGCCTTCGTCGCGCGCCAGATGCTTCAACAGTTCGTTGAGTTCGGCCGATTCGCGCGGGTTGAGGCCGGCGGCCGGTTCGTCGAGGCAGAGCAGCAGGGGGTCGACGCAGAGCGCGCGGGCGATCTCGATCCGCCGCTGCATGCCGTAGGGCAGGTCGCCGGCAGCGGTGTCGGCCTTGTCGATCAGGTTCAGGCGCTTGAGCCAGCCGACCGCCTTGTCCATCGCCGCCTGTTCGGCGCGGCGATAGCCGGGCAGGCCGAAGAGATGCCGGCGAGCGAGAACCGCGAGGCGTGCTGCAGGGCGTTGTGCTGCGCGACGATCAGGTTTTCGAGCACGGTCATCTTCGGGAACAGGCGGATGTTCTGGAAGGTGCGCACGACCTGCGCCGTGCGCGCGACCTGGTGGCTGGCCAGCTCTTCGAGGCGCATCACGCCGCGCTGCGGGTGGTTGAGGCGGACGCTGCCGATCGTCGGCTTGTAGAAGCCGGTCAGGCAGTTGAAGAAGGTCGTCTTGCCGGCGCCGTTCGGTCCGATGACGCCGGTGATCTGGCGCGCGGCGACGTCGAGCGACAGGTCGTCGATCGCCAGCAGGCCGCCGAAGCGCATCGTCAGGCGCTCGACGCTGAGCAGCGGAGAGGCGGCGCTCATTGCTTGCCTCCGCCGAGGTAGCGCAGCGTCGGTTCGCGGTGCGAGAGAATGCCGCCCGGTTTCCAGACCATGATCAGGATCATCGCCGCGCCGAAGAGCAGCATCCGGTATTCGGCGAAATCGCGCCCGAGTTCGGGCAGCAGCACCAGGACCAGCGAGGCGAGGACGACGCCGAGCTGGCTGCCCATGCCGCCGAGGACGACGATCGCGAGGATGATCGCCGACTCGTTGAAGGTGAAGGATTCCGGCGAGATGAAGCCCTGCCGGGCGGCGAAGAAGACGCCGGCGAAGCCGCCGAGCATGGCGCCGATGGCAAAGGCCGAGAGCTTGACGTTGCGCGCGTTGATGCCCATCGCCTTGCAGGCGATCTCGTCCTCGCGCATCGCTTCCCAGGCGCGGCCGATCGGCAGCTTGCGCATGCGCGAAACGAACAGGTTGGTGAGCAGCGCCAGCGCCAGGATCAGGTAGTAGAGGAAGATGATCCGCTGGTTCGGCGAGTATTCGAGGCCGAAGAACGAGGCGAAGGTCGGATCGTCGCCGGGCGGCTTGAACGGCAGGCCGAAGAACGAGGGGCGGGGGATCGAGCTGATGCCGTTCGGGCCCACCGGAGAGCTCGGTCCAGTTCACCAGGATGACGCGGATGATCTCGCCGAAGCCGAGCGTCACGATCGCCAGGTAGTCGCCGCGCAGGCGCAGCGTCGGCCAGCCGAGCAGGACGCCGAAGGCCGCCGCCATCAAGCCGGCAACCGGCAGCGCCTGCCAGAAGGTCCAGCCGAACTGGGTCGCCAGGACGCCGTAGGTGTAGGCGCCGACGGCGTAGAAGGCGACGTAGCCGAGATCGAGCAGGCCGGCCAGGCCGACGACGACGTTCAGCCCCCAGCCGAGCATGACGTAGATCAGCACCGTGGTCGCGGTATCGACGACGTAGCGGTTGTCGGAGAAGACGATCGGCAGCACCAGCGAGACGCCGAGTGCGCCCCAGCCGATCCAGGTCAGCAGCGGACTGGCCGCCAGGCTGCGGGCGCCCGCCGCCGCGCACGGCCTGCTCACGCGCCAGCTTGCGCAGCCGCCAGTGGTCGAGCCCATAGCGCAGCAGCAGGCGACCGGCAAAGCAGGCGGCGACGAAGGCGAACAGCGTCGGCCAGCGGGTGGCGATGCGCAGGCGCCGCCCTGGTCGACGGTGGTCAGGCCGATCATCGGAATGCCGAGCAGCAGGGCGATGAGGGAGACCGCCGCGCGTCCTTGAAACGTTCGGCCGGCGAGATGCCTTGATGGGCGAGAACGAGCGTGGTCATCAGACTTTCTCCACTTCAGGACGACCGAGCAGGCCGGAGGGCGGAACATCAGCACCAGGATCAGGATGCTGAAGGTCGCCACGTCCTTGTATTCGGCCGACAGGTAGGCGGCCCAGAACGCCTCGATCAGGCCGATCAGCAGGCCGCCGAGCATCGCCCCCGGCAGCGAGCCGATGCCGCCGAGGACGGCGGCGGTGAAGGCCTTGATGCCGGCGACGAAGCCGATGTAGAAATCGACGACGCCGTAATAGACCGTGACCATGACGCCGGCGACCGCGGCGAGCGCCGCGCCGAGCATGAAGGTCAGCGAGATCGTGCGGTCGACGTTGATGCCGAGCAGCGCGGTCATCGTCCGGTCCTGCTCGCACGAGCGCTGCTGCCGACCGAACGAGGTGCGCGTGATCAGCCAGGTGAAGCCGGCCATCAGGGCGACGGTGACGAAGACGATGAGGATCTGCGAGTACGCCAGGCGAACCGTGAAGCCGTCGATGGTCAGCAGGTCGATGCCGCCGACCAGCACCGGCGCGATCGGCTTGACGCGCGCGCCCTGCGTCAGTTGCACCATGTTCTGCAGGAAGATCGACATGCCGATCGCCGAGATCAGCGGCGCCAGGCGGCTCGAACCGCGCAGCGGCCGGTAGGCGATGCGTTCGACCGTCCAGCCATAGACCGAGGTGAACAGCACGGCGACCAGCAGCACCAGCAGCAGCGACAGCGGGATCGAGCTGATGCCGAAGGTGGCGAGCAGGGTGAACACGGTGACCGCGATGAAGGCGCTGACCATGTAGATGTCGCCGTGCGCGAAGTTGATCATGCCGATGATGCCGTAGACCATCGTGTAGCCGATGGCGATCAGGCCATAGACGGCACCCAGCGTCAGGCCGTTGATCAGTTGTTGTAATGCGAGAGCCATGGTCCTCCTCCTTGTTGCGTATGCGCGATACCAAGTAGACCATCTATTGAGATATCTTCATCAAGCAGCGGCCAGTGAATGCCATATCCCGACGGCGAAACTCTAAATCCCTGCTGTTCTTCTTCGCTTGCCGCTGCCAGGAGTGGGGAGACTTCCTTCAGTTCACGCTGAATTCTCTTGCCGTCAACCACGAGGCTCAACATGCCGCTCTCTATGGATACATTCTCGACTTGATGATGTTTATTCACCTCTGCCGCCTTTCCTGGAAGTCCCGCCATTGGTCGGTAATATAATCGAAATGCTGGAATATTATTTGCCGTACTTGCTTCTTGTCGCGTGCTGACATTTCGTAAGAATAGGCCTCTTGAATATCAAAATTGTCGACATCAAGCCAGTACTTGCACTCCACGCCGCCTTTTCTGCAATGCACGTGGATGGGCTCGTCTCCTTCATTCGCATAGAAGAAAAAACGCCAGCCCAACAGGACGAGTATGGTCGGCATCGTGGCACTCGCATTACTCGCCGGCATCCAGCGCCATCAACCCGGCATTGCCGCCGGCCGCGGTAGTATCAACCGAGACCGTGCGTTCGCTGGCAAATCGGTAGAGATAATGCGGGCCACCGGCCTTCGGACCGGTGCCCGAAAGTCCCTCGCCACCAAATGGCTGCACGCCGACGACGGCGCCGATGATGTTGCGGTTGACGTAGGTGTTGCCGACGTGCAGGCGGTCGGTGATGCGCTTGATCGTTTCATCGATGCGGCTGTGGATGCCCAGCGTCAGCCCGTAGCCGGTATGGGCGCTGGCCTCGCAGACCTGGTCGAGATCCTCGGCACGCCAGCGGACGACGTGCAGGATCGGCCCGAAGACTTCGCGCTCGAGCCGCGCGATGCTGTCGATGGCATAGGCACGCGGGGCAAAGAAGGTGCCGTGGCGCGTCGCTTCCTCGTCGAGCGGGCAGGTGGAGATCGGCGTGGCAAAACTGTCGAGCCAGCGCGCATGCGCCTGCAGCACGCCGCGTGCTGCCTCGTCGATGACCGGGCCGACGTCGGTGCGCAGGTCCGCCGGGTCGCCAATGCGCAGCTCCTGCATCGCACCGGCGAGCATTTCGCACACCCGGTCGGCGATGTCGGTCTGGATGAAAAGCACCCGCAGCGCCGAGCAGCGTTGTCCGGCTGAGTTGAAGGCCGAGGCGACGACGTCGCGCACGATCTGCTCGGGCAGCGCCGACGAATCGGCGATCAGGGTGTTCTGGCCGCCGGTTTCGGCGATCAGCGGCACCAGCGGACCTTCCTTGCCGGCGAGGGCCTGGGCGATGAGTCGGGCGACCTCGGTAGACCCGGTGAACGCCACGCCGGCGCACTCGCGTGCGGCGACCAGCGCCGCGCCGATGCGGCCATCCCCCGGCAGGAAGGCGAGCGCACCGCCAGGGATGCCGGCGTGATGGAGTAGCTCGACGGCGAGGGCGGCGACCAGTGGCGTCTGCTCGGCCGGCTTGGCGACGACGGTATTGCCGGCCGCCAGTGCCGCGGCGATCTGGCCGACAAAAATCGCCAGCGGGAAATTCCACGGACTGATGCAGACGAAGACGCCGCGGCCGTGCAGCGACAGGCTGTTGCGCTCGCCGGTCGGGCCGGGCAGGGGGATCGGCTGCGAGAATTTCTCCCTTGCCTGCGCGGCGTAGTAGCGGCAAAAATCGATCGCCTCGCGTACCTCCGAGACCGCGTCGGCCTGCGTCCGGCCGCCCTCGCGGACAATCAGCGCGACCAGTTCCGGCAGGCGTCCCTGCAATCGGTCGGCGGCGCCGTCGAGGGCGGCCGCTCGCTCGCTGGCAGGCGTTCCCTCCCAGGCCGGGAAGGCTGCCTGCGCCGCGGCCATGGCCGCAGCGACGTCGGCAACGCTGGCCTCGGTCACCTGACCGACGACCTCGCGCTGGTCGGCAGGCGAACGAACGGGCTTGCTGCTGCCGCTGCGCTGCCTGCCGCCGATCAGCGGTGCGGCGACGTAGCTGACGCGGGCGCTCTGCTCGATGGCGCTGCGCAGGTTTTCGAGAGTCGGTTTGTCGTTCATGTCCAGTCCTTCGCTGTTGGCGCGCTCAGCGCCGAAGAGGTTGCGCGGCAAGGGGATGCGTACCTGGCGCTTGACCGCCAGGGCGGCGGCTTTTTCTACCGGATCGGCGATCAGGTCGTCGATTGGCAGGGTGGCGTCGGCGATGCGATTGACGAACGACGAGTTGGCGCCGTTCTCCAGCAGGCGACGCACCAGGTAGGCCAGCAGGTCTTCGTGGCTGCCGACCGGTGCGTAGACCCGGCAGGCGCGGCCCCAGCGGTCTTCACCGACGATCTGGTCGTAAAGTTCTTCGCCCATGCCGTGCAGGCGCTGGTATTCCCATTCGTCGCTGCCGCCGGCGCTGATCGCGATCTCGGCGACGGCGGCCAGCGTGTGCGCGTTGTGCGTCGCGAACGCCGGGTAGAAAGCCGCCGGGTCAGCGAACAGGCGTCTGGCGCAGGCGAGGTACGACAGGTCGCTCGACACCTTGCGGGTGAACACCGGGTAGTCGCTGAGACCACGTTCCTGCGCCAGCTTGATCTCGGCATCCCAGTAGGCGCCCTTGCACAGGCGGACCATCAGCCGCCGGTTGGCGCGGTGGGCGAGGTCGGCGAGCCAGTCGATGACGGGCAGCGCACGCTTCTGGTAGGCCTGGACCGCCAGTCCCAGGCCGTTCCAGCCGGCGAGTTCGCGGTCGGTGGCGAGTGCCTCGATCAGGTCGAGCGACATTTCGAGCCGATCGACTTCCTCGGCGTCAATCGTGAAGCCGACGTTGCGCGCCTTGGCCCGCACCGCCAGTTCCTTGACCGCCGGCAGCAACTCCTGGCGAACGCGATCCTCGTTGGCAACCTCGTAGCGCGGATGCAGCGCCGAGAGCTTGATCGAGATCGACGGCGCCTCGAAAGCCGGGCGGCCTTCCGCGGCGTCGCCAATCGCCCGGATCGCCTTGCTGTAGGACTCGAAATAGCGCAGGGCGTCGGCGCTGCTGCGCGCCGATTCCCCGAGCATGTCGTAGGAGTGACGGTAACCGGCTTTCTCGGCGCTGCGCGCACGGTCCAGCGCTTCGTGGATATTGCGGCCCATGACGAACTGCTTGCCGAGGATGCGCATGGCGGTGATCACGGCCTGCCGGATCACCGGTTCGCCGGCGCGCGCGACCATGCGTTTGAGCGTGCCGCTGAGGTTGCGGTCTTCGTTGTCAAGATTGACGATGCGGCCGGTGAGCATCAGTGCCCAGGTGCCGGCGTTGACAAAGGTGCTGTGCGAGGCGCCGAGCCGTTTCTCCCATTCGGTGTTGCCGATCTTGTCGCGAATCAGGCGATCGACGGTCACCGCATCGGGGATGCGCAGCAACGCCTCGGCGAGGCACATGAGGACGACCCCCTCGCGCGACGAGAGGTCGTAAGTGGCAAGGAAAGCGTCGATGCCCCCCGTGTTCTGGCGGCTGTCACGCACCGTTTGGACCAGCGGCGCGGCGCGGTCGTGGATGCCGCGCTGCTCGGAATGAGTGAAACGGGCCAGTGCGATCAGTTCCTCGACGACCTGTGCTTCGTCGATCCGATGATATTCGCGCAGACGCTGGCGTAGTAGAGGGGTATGGGCGTCGCTCATCGTACCTTCCAATTGGATTCGGCGTCGACACCAGGTGTCGCGCGGGTTTGACCTCAGTTCCGCCGGACGGCGGCGGTCGGCGCTGCGGTAAGCTGAAGGGCCCGCTGCAGCGTCCGGGGCAGGGCGCGGGCGTGTCCGCGCGTCGGCGGACACGCCCGGACGATTACTTCTTCACGTAGTCGTACTTGCCATCTTTCCACTGGTAGACGACGAATGCCGGCGCCGAACTGTTTCCCTTGGCGTCGAAGGACAGCTTGCCGATCACCGTGTCGAAGGTGCCGTTGCGTAGCGCTTTCTCGATGTCGGCGAACTTCGTGCTCTTGGCCTTGGTGGCAGCCTGGTCGAAGAGCTGGAAAGCGGCGTAGGCATAAAGAACGTAACCTTCCGGCTCAACCTTGGCGTCGTGGAACTTCTTGACGACCGGTGCAGCACTCGGGTTCTTGCGCGCGTCCGGGCCGAAGGTGAAGAGCACGTTGTTCGCTTCCGGGCCAGCCGCAGTCGCCAGCTCGGTGTTGGACATGGTATCGCCGCCCATCACTGTCAGTTTCAGGCCGGCCTGTTGTGCCTGACGCAGGATTAGCGCCACTTCGGTATGGTAACCGCCGTAGGACATGACCTCTATGCCGGAGGATTTGAGCTTGCTGACCAGTCCGGAGTAATCCTTCTCGCCGGCCGTGATCGACTCGCGCAGCGCCGGTTTGACGCCCTTGGCCTCCATCGCCTTGGCCACTTCGTCAGCCAGTCCCTTGCCGTAGGCACTCTTGTCATCGACGACGGCGATCTTCTTGCCCTTGAACTTTTCCACCAGGTAGGCACCGGCCACCTGGCCCTGTTGATCGTCACGACCGGCGATGGCGAAGATGTTCTTGAGGCCGCGGTCGGTCACCTTGGGGTTGGTCGACACGGTGACCACCGGTATGTTGGCCTCGACGTAAACTTCGGACGCCGGGATCGTCGAGGACGAGCACCAGTGACCGTGCATGAAGATGATCTTCTTGTTGACCATCGTGTTGGCGACCGAAACGGCCTGCTTCGGGTCGCAGGCATCGTCGCCGATTTCGAGCTTCAGCTTCTGGCCGACGACACCGCCTTTGGCGTTGATGTCGGCGATCGCCATCTCCGCGCCCTTGCGGATCTGGTCGCCCGCCGACGCGTACTGACCGGTCATCGGGCCGGCAATGGCGACCAGGTGATCGGCCCAGGCGTTACTGCCGGCGAGGGCGAACAGGCTGAAGCCGGTCGCGAGAATGTGTTTGTTCATGTGTTGCCTCCTCTGCTACGGTGGTCGTTAAGGTAAGTGACAAGTGACGCACCCGCATCGAGCACGTGCGCCCGAGTGAGTTCTGCCGCCGCGTCGGGGTCCCGGCGGACGAACGCGCCGAGAATCTCGGCGTGTTCGTGCTGGGTCTTGGGCATTTCGGTGGTAACGGACAGGAGCGCCCGTACATAGCGCTCGACCTTGTTGTACAGGGAACGGATTTCGGCGAGCAGGATCGGTCGTCCGGCTGCCGCGTAGAGCGTCGAATGAAAGAGCCAGTTCAGTTCGCCCCAGCGGCCGGCGTCGCCGGCGCCGCCGAACTCGTCAAGATGGTGGCGCGCCTGCTCGATGACCTGGTCGCTGATCAGGGGCGCTGAAAGACGCGCCGCGCGCGCTTCGAGCATCGCCCGGATTTCCATGTACTCGTCGATTTCGGCAGTCGACAGAGAAGCGACGACGGCGCCGCGGTTGCGCAGGAAGGTCACCAGGCCTTTTGCCTCGAGGTGCTTGAGTGCTTCGCGAACGGGAATCTTGCTGACGTGAAAATGGGCTGCGATCTCGTCCTGCCGGAGTAGTTCACCGGCCGGCAGCAAGCCATCGACAATCGCTTTCTTGAGCGTCTGCGCAACATGATCCGACGCGCTGAGGCGTGGCATCTTCTGGGCGGCGACAAGCTCAAGAACTGAAGGCATCGGCGGCGAGGGAACTCCGAGGATCGTATACGATATAAGCTGTTGATCGCGACGATACAGACTGAATTCGCGCTTGGCAAGCTGCGGTGCAGCAATCATGCAACCGGAGCCAAACTCGAGGTCAAGGGTATTGCAGGCAGCCGGCGCTAAGCCCGCTTCTCCAGGATCAGGGGCGCGGCGATTCGGTCGTAGTGCCGGTGATTGGCATCCCCTTCCTGTAGAATCGCGGGCCGATGAATACTCTCCGAAACGCGGCTCCGGGCAGCGCCCCCCGCAACCTCTTCTCGTACCGCAAGTACTGGGCCAGCCGTTTCGGCACGGCACCCTTCCTGCCAATGTCGCGCGCCGAAATGGACGAACTCGGCTGGGATTCGTGCGACATCATTCTCGTCACCGGTGACGCCTACATCGACCATCCGAGCTTCGGCATGGCGCTGGTCGGGCGTCTCCTCGAAGCGCAGGGCTTTCGCGTCGGCATCATCAGCCAGCCCGACTGGCTGTCGGCCAGGGCTTTCCGGACGCTCGGCAAGCCGAACCTGTTCTTTGGCGTGACCGCCGGCAACATGGATTCGATGGTCAATCGCTACACTGCCGATCGCAAGCCCCGTTCCGATGATGCCTACACACTCGGTGGCGAGCCCGACCGGCGGCCGGACCGCGCGGTCGTCGTTTATGCACAGCGCTGTCGCGAGGCCTTTCCCGGCAGCAATGTGGTGATCGGCTCGATCGAAGCCAGCCTGCGACGCATTGCTCATTATGACTACTGGTCAGACAAGGTACGTCGCTCGGTGTTGCCCGATTCGAAGGCCGATCTGTTGATCTATGGCAGCGCCGAGCGGGCGATCGTCGAACTTGCGCATCGGCTTGCCGCCGGCGAGCCGATCGCCGGCATCCACGATCTGCGCGGCACCGCTTTCATGGTGCCGCGCGGCTGGCTGCCGGGCGAGGATTGGGCCGAAATCGACTCGACCGAGGTCGATACACCGGGCTTGCTGATTCGCCATGCCGACCCGTACGCGATGACCCCGGAAGCTGGCCAGGAAGGTGGCCAGAAAGCGGCCTGTTCGGCGAAGCCCGCACCGGCGGCCAGCAGCGAAGGACAGGCCCGGGGGCAGGTGATCCGGATGCACTGGCAGTCGCACCAGCGCATGCCGAGGCTTGATCGGGCGCGGACTGCAATCCGCCTGCCGTCGTACGAACAGGTCGCCGCCGACCCGGTGCTTTACGCACACGCTTCGCGCGTCTTCCATCTCGAATCGAACCCGGGCAATGCCCGTGCGCTGGTCCAGGCGCACGGCGAGCGCGACGTCTGGCTCAACCCGCCGCCCATCCCGCTGACGACGCCGGAGATGGATGGCGTCTTCGCCTCACCTTTCCAGCGCCGGCCGCATCCGTCGTATGGCGAGGCCAGGATTCCGGCCTTCGAGATGATCCGCTTCTCGATCAACATCATGCGTGGCTGCTTCGGCGGCTGCACTTTCTGCTCGATCACCGAGCACGAAGGGAGAATCATCCAGAGCCGTTCCGAGCAGTCGATCCTGCACGAGATCGAGGAAATCCGCGACAAGACGCCGGGTTTTACGGGCATCATTTCAGATCTCGGCGGACCGACAGCGAACATGTATCGCCTGGCGTGCAAGGACGCGAAGATCGAGTCGGCGTGTCGCCGTCTGTCGTGCGTCTTTCCCGGTATCTGCGAGAACCTCGACACCGACCACACGCCGCTGGTCCAGCTCTACCGCAAGGCGCGGGCGCTGCCCGGGGTGAAAAAGGTACTGATCAGCTCTGGTCTGCGCTACGACCTCGCGGTGCGCGATCCGCAGTACGTCCGGGAGCTTGTCACGCACCACGTCGGCGGCTATCTCAAGATCGCCCCGGAGCACACCGAAGAAGGCCCGCTGGCGCACATGATGAAGCCCGGCATGAGTTCCTATGAGCAGTTCAAGGTGATGTTCGAGAAGTTCTCGAGGGAGGCAGGCAAGGAGCAGTACCTGATCCCGTACTTCATCGCGGCACATCCCGGGACCACCGACCGGGACATGCTAAATCTCGCCCTATGGCTGAAGCGCAACAACTTCCGTCTGGATCAGGTACAGACCTTCCTGCCGACGCCGATGGCGATCGCCACGGCCATGTATCACAGCCGCAGGAACCCGCTGAAGAAGGTCGACCGCGATTCGGAAGCCGTCGAAACTGTGCGCGGGGCTCGTCAGCGCCGCCTGCACAAGGCTTTTTTGCGCTATCACGACCCCGAGAACTGGCCGTTGCTGCGCGAGGCCCTCAAGCAGATGGGGCGCGCCGACCTGATCGGCAACGGGCGGAAGCAGCTGATCCCGTTTTTTCAGCCGCCGGGAACCGGTCTGCGAGGCCTCGCCCGCGCGGGTGCAGTCAGCGCTCGCGATCAATCGCTCGCAGCGGGTTCGTGCATACGTCCGCGCCGTCGCGCGGCAGCGGGCCCAGGGTGAGCCACTCGATCGGGAGGAGGATCGGCGACGCGATCAGACGCAGAATCGATTCGAGCAGGTCGCGTCGCTTGATGCCAAAACGAAAGTCGGTGAACGTTCCGCTGGCCCGCAACGGGGTTTGCAGGCGAAACGGAGCGAAACCCTTTGCGCGCGGGCGAAAGACGAACGCCAGTTTTTCGCTCGCCAGGTCGGCGCTGCCCGCGCCGCGAATGCGCACCCGGGTCGTATCGATAATCATCTTGTCGTCGGGCAGCTTGCCGTCCTTGAGGTCGAAGCGGCCAACGACACAGTTCAGGTGGGCGTCCCCGCCTGGATCAATCAGGGGCACCAGCGAAAGCACGAGATTCACCGACCACAGACTGAAGATGCCAGTGCGCAGTTCCGTCGGCCAAACGGCAAAGTCAACTCTTCCGTTGGCGTGGTGCATGATCGTATTCAGTGACGGTGCCCGGCCCGAAAACTCCAGATTCATGCTGAAGAGTCCTCTGGTGTCGTCCTTCCGGCTCAGGCGGCGGGCAATGATGCCGTAATCGAAGCGCTCGACGTAAGCGCCTGCGGCCAGCTCGATCTCGGACAAGGTCGGGTCGTAGGCAACGGCGAGCCGCAGGGTTCCTCCAGGGATATTGACCATGGCCGGGCCGAGGAACAGACGCCCGTCGACAACCTGGACGCGCAGGGAACCGTCGGCAAGCCGGTCGCTTCCGGAAAG
Source organism: Candidatus Accumulibacter necessarius (assembly GCF_036625085.1). Lineage (NCBI taxonomy): Bacteria > Pseudomonadati > Pseudomonadota > Betaproteobacteria > Candidatus Accumulibacter > Candidatus Accumulibacter necessarius. The sequence continues at coordinate 430,160 of NZ_JAZKUM010000003.1, forward strand.
CACCTCCTGTACTTCCACATCGAGGTAGGCATCGAGCCGGCGCAGGAATCCGGCGCCCAGCAGGCGCTCGGTCTGCCCGACTACCTTGCTTGCCGTCAGGCGCAGGGCTTCGGCCCTGCTTGCCCTGGGCGTTTCCTCGGCAAGACGTTCCGGCAGAGGGAAGTCATCGAGTTGAATGCTGGGCGCGTTCACCCGCACGTCGAGCCGCGGCCGTGCTCCACTCATGTCGAGCGTGCCCGTTCCCTCGAGTCGGTTTTCCCCGACGCTCAACAAGAGCCCCTGCAGTTCGTAGCCGGTCGGCGTCATGCGCAGCGGGCCGCGCAGCGACCAGGGACCCCACGCCGGGAGTTCAACCCGCGCCAGTTCGCTGAGCGAGTCGAGCCGCTCGCCGCTCATCTCGAAGGTAATCTGACCGGAGCGCCCGAGCGGCAGTGCCACCTCGCCCTCCAGCGTCAGGCGTGCCCCCGCTGCCTGCGCCACCAGTGAGAAGGGCAGATGCGTCGCATCGCGCAGCATGTCCACGAGTCGTCCGCTGCTGAGCCTGATATCGAGCGCAGTCTCGTCGAGCGTGCCGTTGAGGGCAACCCGGATCGGCTCGCCCGGCAGGGCACCTATCCTGGCCTCGGTAACGCCGAACTCGGTGACCGGACGTTGCAGCGCACCGAGGACGCTGAGGCGCCCGCCGATCACGCGCGCCTCGAATGAAGAGAGCCTGGCGAGCTCGCGCAGGGTCTTGCCGCGCCCGCGCAGGGTGAGCTGCACCTTGTCCGCGCGCCCATCGATGTCCTCTGCGGCGCCGATGTCGCGCAGAAGTGCGCCGACGTCGATTTCGCCTGTGGAGAGATCGAGCCGTGCTTCGGGTACGTCGCCGCGCAGGTTGAGCGCAACCAGCCCCGTGAACGGTACGCCGGCGACCGTGCCGCTGAGCGCTGACGGCAGTAGACGCGCCTCGCGGACGCGGCCGACGAAAGCGACGTCCTCGAGATCAGTACGGCCGAGGCGTACGTGCTGCAATGCCAGGCTGAGGTCAGCGTCAGGAAGGTCAGCGGCGTCGGGAAAAACCGGCTCGTCGCTGCTCCGGCTGGTGCTGGCGCGCAAGGTCGCGAGTTCCGGCACATCGATCAGCGGACCGCGCACAGACGCCACGGTGATCGGCCGATCGCCGACGCGGGAGCGTTTGGCATCAATCGTCAGCTCGCTGCGACCGAGCTTGAGCTTGGTCTGCTCAAGGTACCAGGCGTCAGTGGCGATCCGCGCGCGACCGCGCAGGGCGAGGGGCAGTTTCGATGCCGGCGCGACGCCCAGCCAGCGCGCCAGGTCCCCTGTGCGGCGGGCCTCAAAAGCGAAGCTCAGAGCGGTTTCGCGCGCGGCGTCGGGGCGCTCGAGCGTGCCCTCGATGCGCAGTTTCGCCGGCGCCGCCGCGATCTCGAGTTCGATCGGGGTTGCCAGCTCGCGCAGCATCTCGGGCAGTGTGCCGCCGCGCATCGAGAGTTTCACAGGCTCGCCGAGCAGCGTCCCGCGCGCGCTGCCGCGCAGTCGCTGGCCACGGCGCAGCGCAAGGTCGAGCGTGTCGACCGTGATGACCATCGGGCGTGCGTCGGCCAGTTTGCCGTAGCTCAAGTGTGCGTTCGCCGCCTTGAGTGAAAGCTCAAGGTCACTCACCAGTGAGCCAAGGGTTTCGCCACGTCCGTCGAGGCGCAGGTCGATGTGCCCGAGTCTGCCTTCAATCTCGGTCGCGCCCGTCAGCTCCCGCGCGAGGTCGCCGAGTGCGGCCTCCTTCGCTGCGAAACGCAGCGCCAGCGTCGGCGTCGGTGCTGCCGTGTCCAGGTCGAGGCGACCCGAGAATCGGGCGCTGGCCATCGTGACGCTGGTTGGCACTCGCACGCTATTGGCGTCGGCGCGCAGATCCAACTTCGCGTCACGAATGTCGACGGGCAACCCGAGCCAGCGGCCGACACTTAAATCAACCTCGACGTCGAGCGGCACAAGATCGCGCAGGGGCAGCACTTGCCGCTGCAGCGCGGCGGAGTCAAGCGCTTTGTCCGGTGTGCCCTGACCGCTGGCGAGGAACGGGCGGAGGTCGAGGGCGGCGACGCTGAGCGCGCCGCTGAGGCGTGGCCGGGCGCCGCCGAAAGCGAGCGTGAGTTCCCCGGTAAGCTCGTTCGTCGTCGTGCTGTCCGGCAATTCAGCGACGGCATCGGCCGGCGCGACCAGTGTGCCATTCAGCACGCCGTCACTAAAATGCAGCAGCCTGGTATCGGGGAGCCGCCCAGCCGGCACGAGCGCCGCCGCATCGGCGCCGAAGTTGACGTGTGCCTCGCCCTTGCTCGCGTCGATTGTGCCGCTGGCTTGCAGTCGCGTGCCGGGAGATGCGAAGTCGAGCGTGAACGGCCATGGCCCGGATGCTTCCTGGAGCAGCCGGAGAGGCCCGCCCTCGACCGTCAGAGCGAACGGAAACTCAGTGCCCAGGCGGCCACGCACAGCCAGGCGTAGCGCCTCGTTCCACTTTGCGCCCGCCGAAAGCTCGTCCAGGTCGACGATGTGGCGCCTCGCCGTGCGCGCATCGTAGTAGTCGATGGCCAGCCGATGCAGCGTGATCTGCCCGACGCTGATCGTTCCCCGAGGGGGAGCCGGCGCACTCTGCTGCGCCGGCTCCCAGTTGTTTCGCCCATCGCTTGCCCGCTCGACCCACAGGCGAACATCGCTGGCCTCGATGCTGTGCAGGTGCAAGTCACCGCGCAGGGTGTCGAGCAGGTCGAGGAGGTCAATCCGTACGCGTGCCTCAGCGAGCACAAGGAACGCCTCCGCCGCGAATCCTGACGGGTTGAGGATGCGCACGCCGCCGATGCGCAGCTCCGCCGCGCGGCCCAGCGACAGCTCGAAAGGCCCCTCCAGGGTGACCGTGCGACCGAGTGTAGTGGACACGCGCTCCGCGGATGCGTCGCGCCAGCGCGATACGTCGATTGTCACCCCGGTCACCAACAACGCGACGATGGTGGCGAGCGCTACGGCGAGCGGCAGACCGACGAGCGCCCTGATCGAGACCAGGAACCAGCGCCAGCGGATCATCGAAGCCAGCGCGTCGAATGCCGATGCGGAGCGCGTTCGGCAAAGGAAAGGAATTTCAACCCGACAATCCAGAGCGACCCGAAGTAACCCAAAGTATCCTTGCCTTCCTGAGCACGGTCAATGCCGAAAAGTCCGGCCTGGAGAACCGGGATAACTCCATATTCTGCCCTCATCTCCACGTGCAGCGGCGAGATTTTTTTCAAGGGGCTCTTCGAGAAAAGGTCAAGAGTGGTCGCACGTCGAGGGCAGCAAGCGCTCGCAACGAGGCGCCAGGTGTTTAAAATGGCCATCCTGCTTCCCGCTGTCCGTTGAATGACTCTTTGAGAGAGGAAGAATGAGCGCTGATACTGCCAAGACCTTGGTGGCGGCCCCGCCCCCCGGTCTGCCTCGCAAACTCCTGTGGCTTGGCCTTGCACCGCACGGCGGTGGCTCGCATGGCACATTCGCCTGGGCCGGCTGCGCGAGGAGTCGCGGCCAGCTCTCGACTGCCGGCGACAAACCGCTGCGCCAGCTTCTCGCCGAATCGGTCGATTCTGCAGACCTGGCCAGTTTCCTAATCCGGCTGTGCATTTGCCGGGCCCGGCTTTGCCCCGCCGTAACGCTGAAGCCAGGGAAACACCGTGCTGACCTCGCTTGATCCCGCATCGCACTGGCTTGTCGGCGAGATCGCCGGCATCCACCTCTTTACCATGCTGGGGGGATTGATGATCGGCGCGGCGGCGGTGCTGCTCTATCACGCGATCGGGCGAATTGCCGGCATCAGCGGCATTCTCTTCACCGGGCTGAAAGAGGGCGGGCTGTGGCGCTGGCTGTTTCTCGGCGGTATTGTGGCGGGCGCCGGGATTGTAGCGCACCTGTTTCCCTCACTGAACATCGTCAGCCGCCCGCATCCCGGGTCCTGGGTATTGATCTTGTCCGGCTTGCTGGTTGGCTGGGGAACCCGTCAGGGCAGTGGCTGTACCAGTGGACACGGGGTCTGCGGACTTGGGCGTCTGTCGCCGCGTTCGCTGGTGGCCGTTCTGGTCTTCATGGCAGCCGGCATTTTCGCGGCGAGCCTGTTGCGCCACTGGCTGGGGGTGCCAACATGAAAACGGATCTGTCGGCGCTGGTAGCAGGGCTTTTGTTCGGCATGGGATTGATGCTGTCGGGAATGACCAATCCCGGCGAGGTGCTTGGCTTCCTCGACTGGTCCGGTGTCTGGAGCCCGGATCTGATCGGTGTGCTGGGTAGCGCCGTCCTCGTCTCGCTGATCGGCTTCCAGTTTGCGCGACGCATGGACAAGCCCTGGTTTGAGGCTGAGTTTCCGGCCTTGCCCAGGAAATCGATTGACCGGCCACTGCTCATGGGCGCCATGCTCTTTGGCGTCGGCTGGGGGCTGGCGGGCTATTGTCCCGGCCCGGCGCTTGCCGGCCTGGCGCTGGGCAACGAGGAGGTGCTCGTCTTTCTCGGCGCCATGCTCTGCGGCGGGCTACTGCAACAAGCGTGGTCGCGAAACCGGAATGACGGGTAGCTCAGGGCGCTGACCTTGATTCATGCGTCAGACGGAACAATGCACCGAAGCGTCAACCTGTCGGGGCCCTGTCTGCCCCGAAAACACGATGTTCCACCGAATTTTGGCGAGCGGATGGCTTGTCCCTTCGTGAAGTTTTAGCGTTGCTCCGCGGATACTTTTGTGCCCGGAGTTGTGGGTATTGCGGGTTTGCCATATTCGCCAAAACAGTACCCTTGGTGAATGTTGCCGGCATTCAAGAGCAAAAAAAAGGAAAGCGGGTAATATTTCCGTGTAGAGTTTTCCTGGACGAGGTCACTAACGACGGTAACAGATCACCCAGGAAGGCGGATGCCAAGAAGTGATGCGTTGATGCGGGTATATAGACCGCTTTGATCAAACTGAGAACACAGGAGCTTACCCAATGAAATCAAGAGTCAGATCCAGGACAGCCTTCGCGCTCGCCCTCATGGTTGCGACTGCTGCTCCCCCTGTTGTCGCCGCAGGCGATGGCAGCGGCACGGCCAACCCTGGCGCTGAAAAAGGCCAGCACTTCGACCCCAAGGGCACCCTGCCGTCGAAATTCACCATCGAGCTGCGCAAGGGTATCTCCGCTACCTTGCCGTTCGAGGACAAGCGTGACTTCGACGAGGCCAAGAAGGGCTTCATCGCCGAGCCACCCTACAAGAAGATCATGGCCGATGCCGGCCACGTGGCCTGGGACATGGGCAGCTACCAGTGGTTGCTGGCGGGCAAGGACTTCCAGAGCATCCACCCGTCACTGCAGCGCCAGGCCGTACTCAACATGGCCTACGGGCTCTATGAGGTCGTCCCGGGTAGGATCTACCAGGTACGCGGCTTTGATCTGGCCAACATCAGCTTCATCAAGGGCGATACCGGCTGGATCGTCTTCGACCCGCTGACGGCCAAGGAAACCGCCCGCGCCGCACTTGAACTCATCAACGAGAAGCTCGGCAAGCGCCCGGTCGTCGGCGTCGTCTACTCGCACTCGCACATCGACCACTTCGGCGGCGTGCGCGGCGTGGTCGATGAGGCCGACGTGGCAAGCGGCAAGGTCAAGATCATCGCCCCCGAGGGCTTCCTCCATGAGGCGATTTCCGAGAACGTCTTTTCGGGCAACGCCATGTCGCGCCGCACACAGTACTCGTACGCCGTGCTGCTGCCGCGTGACCCGCACGGCCACGCAGACCAGTCGATCGGCAAGAACGTGGCCAATGGCAATGTCGGTTTGATCCCGCCCAACCTGATCATCAGCAAGGACTTCGAGGAAGTGACGCTCGACGGCGTCAAGATGGTGTTCCAGAATACTCCTGACACCGAGGCGCCAGTCGAGATGAACACCTGGTTCCCGCAGTTCAAGGCCTTCTGGGCGGCGGAAAACATTACCGGCACCATCCACAACGTCTACACGCCGCGCGGCGCGCCGGTGCGCAATGCGCTGAACTGGTCGAAGCAGATCAACAACGCGCTGTGGAAATTCGGCCAGGAAGCCGAAGTGATGTTCGCCTCGCATAGCTGGCCGCGCTGGGGCAATGCGCGCATCCAGGAAGTGATGCGCGTCCAGCGCGACACCTACGCCAACCTGAACAACCAGTCGCTGCACTACGCCAACCTCGGCGTGACGGTCAACGAGATCCAGAACGTGTACAAGCTTCCCGACAGCCTGTGGAAGCAATGGCCAGCGCACAGCTACCACGGCTCGGAGCAGCACAACAGTCGCGGCGTCATCAATCGCTTCCTCGGCTACTGGGACGGCAATCCGGCTACCATCGTGCCGCTCTCGCCGAAGGATTCGGCGCCACTGTACGTCGAGATGATGGGCGGCTCGGGCAAGATCATGGCCAAGGGCAAGCAACTGATCGCCCAGGGCAAATACCGCGAGGCCACGGAAATCCTGAATCGCCTGGTCTTCGCCGAACCGCGCAACCAGCCGGCCAAGGATCTGCTGGCGGATGCCTTCGAGCAACTCGGTTACCAGAAGGAAAGCCCGACCCTGCGCAACATCTACCTGCAAGGGGCTTATGAACTGCGCAACGGGCTGCCCGGCGGCAACCCGGTCAGGACGACCGGGCCCGACGTGATCCGCGCGATGTCCACGGAGCAGTGGCTCGACTTCCTCGGCATCAGCATGGACCCGAGGAAGGCCGAGGGCATGCGTTTCACGATCAACCTGGTGACACCCGACAACGGCGAAAAATACCTGATCGAACTGAGCAATGCGACGCTGACCAACATCAAGGGCGAACAGGCGGCGAAGCCGGATCTGACGATCACGCTGAACCGCAGCGACCTCAACCAGGTGATGATGGGCGCCAGCACCTTCGACGACCTGATCAAGGCCGGCAAGGCGAAGTTCGAGGGCGACCGCAAGCCATTCGACCAACTGCGCAGCCTGATGGTGGTGTTCCATCCGAACTTCGAGATATTGCCGGGCACGGCCCCGAAAGTACCTTCAGCTGGCGGGAAGCCTTTCGAAGTGCCCGAGCTGTTGCCGCCGAACTCGGCGGGCGACTGATCGCAACATAACCACGGGGTGCGGCGGGCGCAGTTTATGGCCCGCCAAGCGTGCTGGATTGACCTGCCCCGGTTTCCCTCCCACAATGCGCAAGTCGTCGGGTCTTGCCCCGTATCGCCCAAAAGGAGCTCAAATAATGCATTCGATCCTGCGTGGCGTCGCCGCGCTATTTGCTGCAGTGCTCCTCTTGTTGGCGGCACCGGCACGTGCCGCGGACCCTCCCAAGTTCAACGCTGAGCGACTCGACCAGATGCTGGCGCCGGTCGCGCTCTTTCCCGACGCGCTGCTGTCGCAGGTGCTGATGGCATCCACCTATCCGAAGGATGTTGCGGAAGCTGCCGATTGGGCGTTCGCCAACCGCAGCCTGAAGGGTGACGATGCAGTGAAGGCGGTGCAGGACAAGCCGTGGGATCCCAGCGTGCAGTCGCTGGTTGCCTTTCCGCAAGTGCTTGCCATGCTTGGCGAAAAGCCTGAATGGGTGCAGGACCTTGGCGACGCTTTCCTGGCGCAACCGGAAGATGTCATGGATTCCGTGCAGTTGCTGCGCGCCAAGGCCAAGGATGCCGGCAACCTGAGCTCCAACGAACAACAGATCGTGACTTTTGAAGCCGGAGCGCCAGCGCGGCAAACCATCGTCGCCACGGCGCCGCCCCCACCAACCCAGATCATCACCATCGCACCGGCCAATCCGCAGGTCATTTTCGTGCCGATCTACAACCCGGTCCATGTCTTCGGCCCGTGGTGGCACCCGCTCTTCCCGCCGTTTTTCTTCCCGCCGCCAGTGCGCTGGGGATTCGGCTGGAACCCCGTCAGCACCGTTATCTGGTGGGGCGTCGGCATTGGCGTGACGTACGCGCTGTGGGGTGGCGTCGATTGGCGGCGGCGTAACGTCAATATCAACGTCAATCAGTGGAACAACATCAACGTCAATAACCGCATCAACTCCAATAACCGGAACGTAAACTGGAACCACAACCCGGGCAACCGCCGCGGTGTTCCCTATCGCGACGCCAATACGCGCGATCGCATGCAGGACAGGCTCGGCGATCGTGGCGGCCGCCAGGAGTATCGCGGCCGCGAGGATCAACGGGCGCAGGCAAGGGCTGCGCTGTCCGACCGCGTCGGCGCCGAGAATCTGGACCGCGAAGCGCTACGCAACATCGACCGCAGCCAGATTCCACAGCGGACACCGGGAGGCGACAGAACGCCGGCAGGCGACCGCGCCGCCGCCATCGACCGCGGTCAGGCCCGCGACCGGGTCGGCAACATCGACCGCAGCCAGGTTTGCAGCAACATCGATCGCAGCCGCCGGATCGGGCAGGCAACATCGATCGAAGTCAGGCCCGTGACCGCGCCAGCAACATCGACCGCAGTCAAGTGCAGGACCGGGCAGGCAACATCGATCGGAGCCAGGCCCGTGACCGCGCCAGCAATATCGACCGTAACCAGGCGCAGGACCGAGCCAGCAATGTGAACCGCAGCCAGGTTCAGGACCGTGCGAGCAACATCGATCGCAGCCGTGTGCCGGATCGGGCAGGCAACGTCGACCGCAGACAGACGCAGAACCGCAACGAAAGCGCTGCGCGAACCAATCGCGACAATGCGCTGCGTGGTGCCAACAACGGCAGGCAGACACAGCAACAGATCGACCGTGGCCGCGCAAGCCAGGCCGCCCAGCGGCACAATGCACCGCAGCGGCAAGCCAACGTTTCGCGCCCCGCAGGTGGTGCCGCCGCCCAGCGGCGCAATCAATAGGAAGAGGCCGACCATGAAAGGTCCAATGATGAGCAATCGATGGTTGCAGGCCACAACCGCGCTGATCTGCGCACTGGCAATGTCAGTCTCCTGCGCTGTCGCCGGTACGCAAAAGATTTTCGCCTCGCCGGAAATTGCAGCGGAAGCCCTGGTGGATAGTCTCGCGCGCAATGACGACGCCGAAATGCGGGCGATTCTAGGCTCCAAGGACGAACGCCTGCTGTCGCTCGATGATCTGGCAAGCGAGGATCGCCTGGCTTTTCTCGCTGCCTGGGCAAGAGGACACAGCATCCTGCGCGAAAGCGACACGCTGGCGCGCCTCGAGGTGAGCAGCGGCTGGACATTGCCGATTCCGCTTGTGCGCAGCGGCAGCGGCTGGATCTTCGATACACGGGCCGGAATGGAAGAAATGCGTACTCGCCGTATCGGACGAAATGAACTGGCTGCGATACAAACCATGTACGCCTACGTGGATGCGCAACGGGAGTACGCCGCGCAGGACCGCAACGGCGACGGCGTCCTCGAGTTTGCGCAAAAGATACTGAGTTCACCAGGCAAGCAGGACGGCCTCTCCTGGCCAACGGCTGCCGACGAGCCGGAGAGCCCGGCGGGTCCGTTGCTGGAGACGAAAGACCTGAAGGATGGCTACCATGGCTACCGGTTCAGGATTCTCAAGGCCCAGGGAAGAGCAGCACAGGGTGGCGCCCGCAACTATGTCAACGCTGGACGAATGACCGAAGGTTTCGCGCTGGTCGGATGGCCAGCCCGCTATGGCGAGACTGGCCTGGTTAGCTTCGTCGTCAACCAGGACGGAACGGTTTACCAGAAGGATCTGGGCCCGAGGTCTGCGGCCATCGCTGGCGCGATGACGCGATTCGATCCCGACGCGTCGTGGACGGCGCTGCCCGCGCCCTGATCGATCGACGCCCGCGCCGGTTATGCCGCTCGGCCGTCGATCAAGTTTGAAGGCCCGTCAGCCGTCAGCCGCGCGCCGAATCAGCTGATCGACGAGGCCAGGGTCGAGCAACCGTCCCAATGGTTATTTCGTCAGACGATGAGCTACGAAGTCTGCAGCGCGCTCAGAACTTCCAGTTGAAGTTCGCCGACATATAAAGTATGCCGATGTTGTCGTACGAACCGACCAGGTTGCCCCGACCGCCGAGAACAACCGGCAGCGGCGCCTGCTTGTTCACGTCACCGGTACCGCCGTAGATGTATTCTGCGGCGAGTCCCCAGCCGAAAGTCTTGTCGACCTGGTTCTGGCCGCCGACGCCAAAGCGCCAGCCCTGGTTGGTCGGCAGAATTGGCGATACGTTGCCTGACTGAAAGGCCGAATCATAGGCGATACCGAAATTAAGCCGCCACGGCTCGCTGATCTGGTATTGCGCGCCGACTGCGACGTGCCAGGTGTCCTTGAAATCCAGCTTGGTCGTGACGCTGGTTGGATTGTTGATGTCCGCCAAGCCGACTTCGACATCGCCGAATTTCGACCACTGCTGCCAGCCGACGTTGCCGAGCAGCGCCAGGCGGTCGTTCACCGTATGAAACACACTGCCCATCACCTGTTGCGGCACCGTGATTCCCAAGTCGACAGTAGTCCTGTTCAAGCCCCGCGCATCAAGCAGCGCGGTCAGCAATGGCCCGGTGCCGCTGAACCGCGCCTGCGGTTCGAAATCGAGTTTGACCCGCGAGCTGTAGGTCAGGCCGAAACGGGTGCCGGGGGTCGCCTCGTACATCAGGCCGAGATTGCCGCCCCAGCCCCACGTGCCGTCACTCATGCTGAGCTTGCCGTCGGCGCCGAAGATGTTGTTTATTCCTGTCTCGTTCTTCAGATAGCCGTACATCGCATTGACGCTGGCGCCAAGCGAGAGCTTGTCAGTGACGCGAAAGGCGATCGAAGGCAGCAGCGAAGCACCGATCAGGGTCGCTTGCTGAACGTAGTAGCGACCGGCCCAGTTGTCGTTATAGTCGAGCACCGAACCGAAAGTGCTGGTCGCGGCCAGGCCGAGTTTCAGATCGGGCGAGACACTGTAACTGATGAACAGACCGCCGCCCGGAAACCAGCCGTTGTTGCCAACGATATTGCCGCTGCCGTTATTGCCAAGCGCGAGCGAGCTGGCGCCACTATTGGAGAACTTCAGGTTGCTGTAGAGCAACTGCGTACCGAGCTGAACCTGGGTGCCGTCCAGCCGCACCATTCCCGCCGGATTGGTCAATACCGTGGTCGCGTCCTGCGCGCGCGCGGCGTAACCGGCGGCGGCAAGGCCCACGTCCTCGGTGCCGACTTCATAAAGAATGATGCCGCCGGCGATTGCCTTGCCGCTGGCGAGCACGCCAACAGAGAGGGCCATGGCGGCAAGCAAGGCATGCTTTGCGCGCATGCAGGCGGGAAAGGTATTCATTGAAACCCCGTTAGCTCAACTATCGTCCCCGACCGGCAGCAGACGATCGCTGGCCAGCAAAATCTCTGGAAACTAAAGACTCGCGGTACAATTTCTCAGAAGCGTCCGACGAAGGTTGCGCCGAAGAGCGGCGCCGGGTCAAAGTCCTCGTCGCTCAGCTTGTGGCCGGACGAATTTTCAACGCGCAGTTTGCCGCCGGCCACGACGCCGCCATAGAGGTGCAGCGCCATCTGGTCGGTGAAGTTGCGCGTCACGCGCACGAATACCGGCACGCCGCTCTCTTCGCCGACGCCGTTACGCGCCGGGCCGGTCTCGTTCAGGCGAAAGCGCAGCACCCGGTAGGCCACGCCGACACCGGCAGTCCAGTCGCCATCAAAGCGGTAGTCGAGTTCCAGGCCGGCCGGCCCGGTCGGGCCGCTGGGAAGAGGATTGATCAGGCGCCAGCGGTCCCCGAAGCGCCAATCGACGACCAGGAACGGGAACACGCTGGTTTTTTCGATCCCGTCGAAGACCCCGACGCCGAGGCCGAGACGATTGCCATCGTCGAAGCGCCTGGACCCGGAGAGCGTGGCGCCCCACGTCAGCGAATCGCCGGTGTCCGCCCCGTTTTCCTTGAACCAGTCCACCGAGGGCACGACTCCTACGCTCCAGCCGTCTCCGACCGCGAACGAAAGCGGTAGCGACACGCCGTAACGCTGAACAATGCCCCACGGCTCGACGCGGCCGAAAGCGCCTGAGTTGGAGAACGAATAGTCGAGGTAGTCGTAGGTGAGGGTGACACCCGCGCGGTTACCTCCGCCGAGGTCTTTGGCAACCCCACCGCGCAGGATCGCGCCGCCAACGCTGAAATCACCGCCGCGGTCGAGGTCGGCGTTGCCCTGGTAGACCGGCGTGACCGAAACGAAACTTTGCCAGTTACCCGCTTCACTCCCGTGCACAGAACCCGCGACCGCCAACAGGGTTGCCAGGACTGTCAGGGTTGGAACGCCCCAATAAGTTGAATTCATGCGGTTCTCCGTCGGTAGGGGTCAGATGGCTGAATGATAGCGTTGACCCGCGTGCAGGCGAATGGAGATTGACGGCCTGCCGGCTTTGACTGGCGTTTCTGTCGTGGCAATGGCACAAAAAAACGCCAATCCTGCCGGGTACATCGCCCGCGGAGCGTTGCGCGGCCCTTCCCGAGCGGCGACCATGGAAATCCTTGTCGCGGGCGGGGAAGGGTGCGGGCACGATGAGCAACGACGCAGACGCCTCACTCGCGGCAACCCTTCGCGACGGCCTCTGTGTGGGCGCTTGGAATGGACGTTAACCCCCTCCCGTGCCATTGGCCAATGGCTCCGCTTGACTCGGTTGCCCCGGATTGACTTCCTCAGAAAAAACCGGAACACTCGCCAAAGTGATGTTCGATCCGCTGTCCCGAGCCTTCCTACCACGCATGTACCGCAGACTTTCCAGGCAGCAGTCCAACCAGCTTGAGCAGCGCACGCTGCGAGTGTCTCTGTTCGCAATCATCGGGCTGGCGGTTGTCGGCATTGGCTACGGTCTCTACATCGGCTCCGAGGCGGTCATGCTCGACGGCTTCTATGCGCTGACCAGCCTGGTCGGTTCCGGCCTCTATCTGCTGGCCGCGCGGGTCGTCGAGAAACCGGCCGACCGGCGCTTCCAGTATGGCTACGCGCATATTGAACCGCTGGTCAACAGCTTCAACAACCTGATCCTGCTGGTCGTCCTGTTCTATGCCCTGGGCAACGGTCTCGAAGGCCTGCGTAGTGGCGGTAACAAGGTCGACACGCTCAGTGTGGTGCTCTACGGCTTGGTCAGCGCTGTCGTCTGCGCCCTCGTCTGGATCTACGAGAAGCGCGTAGCCAATCGAACCGGCTCGCAACTGGTTCGCAACGATGCTCGCGAGTGGATGATCAGCCTGGGCTTCAGCCTCGTCACGCTGCTTGGATTCGCCATGGTCTGGGTGCTGCCCGAACCCTATCGCGAGTGGTGGGCGCGCTACGCCGACAGCGCGGTAGTGGCAGTGATGGCCCTGCTGCTGCTTCCGCTGCCGGTGATGATCCTGCACAGCAATCTGCGCGAGGTGTTGCTGATCACCCATCCCGATAATGAGATCGTGCAGCGCGTTGAAGCGGTGATGCAACAGATCCGGGCCGAGCACGATATCGCCGAGTACAGCTCCCACATCGCCAAGACCGGGCGCATTCACTTCATCGAGATCAACATAGTGGTCGGGCCCGACTTCAAGCCAGGCAGCGTTCCTGAACTCGACAAGCTGCGTGCCCGAATCTGGGAGGGAATTGGCTTCCCGCTCGAGCAGGCCTGGCTCAGCATCCTGTTTACTGCCGACCGGCGCTGGAGTTGAGGGGGTCGCCCCCCTACGGGCACAAACCGAGCCAGGGGGAAATGGATTCTGTGCTCAGCCATACTGCTCTGGCGCTAGCTTCCAGGAAGCCTCTTGGGATTTGGGTTGCTGTCGTGCAAGCCGGAATGACTCGCGGAAAAGGCGCGCATGAATTTCAATCGCCTTTACCCTTGCTGGGGATCCCGGCAGGTCAGCGCGAACGATGCTGCTGTCTCGCCTGGAAGGCTTCCTGGCACTCGGGCAGGTCGAGGGCGGCACGTTGTCGCTGCATCACCCCGAAGTCGTTCCAGTAGTGCTCGCACTCCTCCAGCGTCCGCGCGCGCACTCGTCGCGTCGGCGGCGGCAAAATGCACTCCGCAATCAACTGTTCCCGGATGCCGGGCAGGACCGCGTCTCTTGCTGCCTCGCATTTCCGGTCGAGCTCGTCAAGCTGCTTCAAGGTTTGCCTGCTCTGTGCAAAGGCGGGTTGCAGCGTTGCAGAAAGCAGGAGGGCGACAAGCGTACAGAAGACATGGCTGTTCATCGATCAACTCCCTCATTGCTCTGCGCTGGTCGAAGCCCGTATCCGCGCGCGTGCGCACGCGGCCAACACCATTGGTACCGCCGGAGCGACGCCCATGGCGCTGGCCGGACAGGCCTTGTGGCTATCGTTGACTACCCTTGATATTGCCAGCGACACCACCGGCAGCGGCGCCGATCGCCAAACCAGTCCAGGCGCTGCCCCCGGCGACGGAGGCGATGCCGGCTCCGGCAACCGCACCAATAGCCGCGCCACTAACTGTTCCCTGCTGTTGTGTGCTCATGTTGGTGCAGCCGATCACACTCGACGCCGCCACGATGACCACCATCAAACGAACTCTTGTCATGTCATGCCTCCGTTATTTGTATTTCTGAAGTCCCGGTACGATGATTTCGAACCAGATGGTTTCGAGGACCGGTCGCTGTAACTTGCCGGGATTCGCGGCGTACCATTTGTCGAGCGCTGCAGTGACACTGTCAAGCGACTGGCCTTTCAAGCCCTTGGCAGTGCGCGGGATCAGACTTTGGCTATCGGGTGGCGGATTCGCCCCCTCATAGGCCACTTCGACCTGGAGTGTGTTGGCAACGCCAATGAGATACGCCTTCTTCAACTCGGCCGACGACTTGCTCCACATTTCGCCGGTGACCAGGGGAACTTCATCGGCCAGAACACTGGTCGAAGCCACAGACAACAACGCGCAGGCGCCGAACAGCGCCGCCCGAAAACCTTGTTTCATCACCATCGCACTCTCCATGAAAAAAAAACATCGAAGAAAACCACCGCCGTCCGCTTAGACTGGCCGCATTGCAGCCGCCAGCGCACCTTAAAGGCAGCCACCTGCTGAACTCTCGGCTTGGTCACAGGTTGATAAAACAAGTCCTGTTTACAAAGTATCATTGCCCTCTGCATACCTGTCAATGTCTAAATTCGGGGCAGGGAACAGTGAGAAAATATGCCGGTTGCGTCACCTCTGCGTGTGGCGTGTTACAAGGCGCAGGGGAAAAAAGCGGTGTTTGCAGAGCATTTGCAGCCGCTTGGTCGCATCCCATCCGGGCGCACCTCGTTGACTTTTCTGCTTCAGAAGACGGTTCCGTCAATCCCTAGGCGAGCGCCTTCGTCTTGAGCCGGGCGAATTCATCGGCATTGATCGTGCCCGCATCGAGCAGCGCTTTTGCGTCAGCGATTTGCTCTGCCGGTGACTTTCCGGCCACCTGCCGAATGTAGGTATCGGTATCAGACCTGGCGCGCTCGACGGCAGCGCGCTGGCGTTTGGCCATACCCCCGCCGTTGGCAATAATGTAGACCACGGCGGTCAGCATCGGGATAAAGACCAGTCCGATGATCCACACGGCCTTTGAACCTCCCCCCATTTCCGTATTGCGAAACAGGTCGGCAACAATCTGGAACAGCACCAGAAGGTAAGCGATAAAAACGAAGGATGACACGATCAGCCAGATCAAATCCCAAAAGTTGCTCATGTTAAAAAATTTCCTTGATTTAACCCAATGAATAAAACCAACCCAACGCAAGACAAAGCGTCTCCTGATTCGCCACGAAATTCAGCTGCCCAACAAAGAGGTGATGCAAGGGCTCTTTTCTTGCCGCGGCCCGCGGCGAGGCTTCGAACCATTTCGGCGAGAGCCGCCATCCGAGGGATTGTCGCGCATGCTTTCTGTATTCCGGCTCTTGGCCCGAGGCAATCACTCTGGGACGCGCGGGAATGACGGTCTGAACTCTGGCTGAGCTTCATGGCCAATCATGTGAAGCAGCTCGACGGGAAGCGTCACGGCACCTTGCGTGTTGCGCCGTGCACCCAGCCGCGCAGCAGCGACCACAGCGCACTGCCGGAGAGCATGCCAAGAATGTAGACGCCGATCATCAGCAGTGAAACGGGCATAGTCAAACTCATGCTGAACAGCGAAACCGTGACGGAGGTGAGGTTCTGGATCTTGAATAGCAGGACAACCGCCGTTGCCGCAATGATCAGAGCGATGTAAACATAGCGCATGATGACTCCTTCATTCGAATGCAGCCAGCCGGCTTGAGGAACGAATTGTAACAAACAGCCGCTCGTTGTCGGGTGCGGGAGTCTGCTCGCCAGACCTGCCGGCGACAGCAAACCGGCCAAAAAAGACCAGGCGGCAGAGTTGCCGCTGACGCGTGAATGCGAAGCGCACCCGGTTCACCAGAAACACGCCCATCGCTCCTGCCGCCGGGTCCGATGTGAGCCTTGGTCATGCCTTCGCTGTTTCAGCGCCTGTCCAAGCGCTTATGGCCGCGCATGTTTACCGGGGGGCCTTGATCGCGTTCAATACCCGTTCGCCATCGGCGCGGTGTACATCGAGCATGCCGCCGCTGATGGTCCACACCTTGACGGACTCCAGCGCCGCCAGAAATTCGCGCTCCTGCTGCATCACGCCTTCAGCAGAGCAGGCCTTGCGCGTGCTGACTACGGGCCCGATGGCGAGCCGGTTTCCCTCGCTGGTGTAGGCTGCGCGGTAGGTATTGCAGCCGCTGCTACCGTGAACCTGGCCCTGGTCAAAAGTCATACGCAGGGTGGTCCCGAGCAAGGGACCGACGACCGCATGCCGGCCGTTGTTGAAACCGGTCACGCTCCAGGTGACGCCCAGCAGCGTCGGTGCAGGCTCGGCCTGAAAAACCAGCGGCACGCCTGAAACCGGGGTCAACGTCAGCCCGTCACCGCTGATTGCATAGCGCAGGGTGCCGGTCAATGCGCCCAGGAAGGCTTTCTCGATTGCCATCTGCGGTTCGGGGCAGGCCATCATGGTTCCCGCCAGTGGGCCGATAACCACGCTGTCGCGATCGAGGGTGAACGTGCCCATGTACCGGTTGCAGCCGGAGAAGCCGCTGACCTGGCCACCCTCAAAGCGCGCTGTCACGGGAGGCGTTTTCGTACCGGCCAGATCTGCCCCCTGAGTGCCGGGGGCAGCAAGCTGCCACGTTGGCCCTTGCAGAGCGAGTGGCGCGGGCGCACTCGCACTGGGCGAAGCCGGGATACGACAACATCCGGCGAGCAACCGGGCATCGGGTAGCGAAACCCGCACCATCACCGGATGCTGCGTGTCCGACATGCCGTCACTGCAAGCCGACTCGCGAAGAAAGGCGACCAGTTCACCGCCCTTGCCGGAAGCGGGTTGGCCGCGCCAGGCGCGTTCCTTCAGTGCATCGAGGCGCGTCTCGCGCCCCCGGTAGTCGAGCGGCTTGCGCTCCGGCAGCATCAGTTGTGCCCGCCCTCGTTCGCTGAATTGCAGGCTCCACGACGGCTCATTGCCAAAACAGATCAACTGTGGCCCGCCGGCAATGGCAGCAACCGGAGCAAATGCCGAAGCCATAAGGACCAGGGTCCGCACGTAGGCTTTAAACATGTTTCGCTTTTCCTGAAAAATTGTACGGGGGTATTGTACCTGTGGTTCGATAGACCAGAATAATCGATGGTTGACAGGCGTGGGGCCGGGTATCCCACCCTGGTGCCGTCTTTTCATGGGCAGGTCTGCAAGCTGTACTGCCGAGTCTGGCCCATGCGCCGGTGGCGGTTCTTTCCCGACCTGCCAGCACCCGCCAGCGGGTTTGCAGCCGGCGTCGATCCTCGCCTTGGCGGTCGGCGATTTCGCCGATCGATCCGCTGCTCCGGGCGATCTCGCCGGTGATCCGCGCCACCTCATGGGCATCGTCCGAGCCTTGACCAGGCGGGCATTGACGCGGTCCGCCATCGCGCCCGGCGTTTGCTGTTCATCTGCCCGCCGTCAACCGCAGGCCGGCGAGCGCGTTGTATGCTGGGTGGCCAGGCGCTGATCCTGGTTTCGCCCAGGGAAGCATGGGCCAACTCGTGATCCTTGGCTGGTTCGCGAACGCTTTGCGGGAAGTTGGCGTCCACTGACGCCTGACAGGCGGGAGCACGGCTTGTCCTGGGGGTGCGTCTGGTTTCCCTGTTTGCTGTGGCGTGTTCAGAGACCGCCAGCCGCGGCTTGATCCGCCATCAAACCGAAACCTGGGGAAGCCATCATTTCTGCCGAACCGCTTGAGCATCCACCGAACTGATCACTGACCCTGAATGGCCACCTGGCCATCCTGACAATCGAGAGTACCGAGTGCTCTCCCCGGCGCGGGAAACCCGCGCTACCGATGAATCTTCCCGACCGATTGTTGGCCACCAGCGCCCAAGGAGCATGGCAAGCAGGTGGCTTCAATACCGACGGGAAAGCGCATCCACGGAGGTGAACCAATAATGTCCAAGAAACTGTTTTCCCGCTATTCGCTCGGCGCACAGGCGCTGCCCAACCGCGTCGTCATGGCGCCGATGAACCGTAACCGTGCCAGCGACTGGCACCTCGCGCCGACGGCGATGACTGCCAGATACTACGCACAGCGCGCTTCGGCCGGCCTGATCATCGCCGAAGGGACACCTGTCTCGCCGCAGGCGCGCGGCTGCGCTCGTACCCCTGGCATCTACAGTGCGGCGCAGATCGCCGGTTGGCAGAACGTGACCCGCGCGGTGCATCGCGAAGGCGGCCGCATTTACCTGCAGCTCTGGCATGTTGGCCGCGTCGGTCACTGCAGCCTGCGCGCCGATGGCTCGCCACCGGTTGGGCCGAGCACGGTTTGTCTGGAGAACGACCGCGTACCGATACTCACGGGCAGCCGTGAGCCGGTACTGGCTCCCTGCGACCCGCCGCGGGCGCTGACTACCGGCGAGGTCAAGGCGATCGTCGCTGATTTCGCGCGAGCTGCCGACAACGCGATGGCAGCGGGTTTCGACGGTGTCGAAATCCACGCCGCGAATGGCTATCTGTTCGATCAGTTCCGTTGCCCCTACCTCAACGACCGTAGAGATGAGTACGGCGGGGCCACCAGCGGGCGCTGGCGCTTTCTCATCGAGACGGTCGAGGCTGTCACCGCCACCGTCGGCAAGGAGCGTGTCGGCGTCCGAATTTCGCCGCTTGGGACGGCGCACGAGATGCAGTTCGACCCGGCGCCCCTTTTTACTTACGGCTATCTCGCCTGCCAGCTCGACCGGCTGGGGATTGGCTATCTCCACGTCTATGACCAGTCCGGCAGCTGGATGCACGACCCGCAAAGTGATCTCCTGCAACACTTGCGGGCCTGCTACTCGAAGACGATGATCCTCTGCGGTGGCTTCGATCGTGAGCGCGCGGAGGCTGCCCTGCGAGCGGACTGCGGCGACCTGATCGCTTTCGGCAAGCATTTCATTGCCAATCCCGACCTAGTCGAACGTCTGCGAATCGAGGCGCCGCTGGCGCCGTGGAACTCGGCGACGATCTACAAGGGTGGTGCCAAAGGGTATGTCGATTACCCCACGCTGGAGGAGGAAGCGGTCAGCGTGATGTGAATCCCTCTACGAGAGGTCCGGCTGGCGGCCTTATTATGGCGAAAAACGGTCTCCCGATACCAAAGTTGGGCGTAGAGGCAAGCTTGCCATGCTGCAAGCCGCCCGGCGCAATCGCAGATGAAGGAGTACTCATGAAAACGAAGACGGTTGTTTTCCTGCTTGTCAACCTGCTCACCGCTATCGCATTTACAGGGATCGGCATGGCGCAAGCCCAAAGCAGTGCCGTTGCAGCCCCGGCCAGCATCAGCACCGTCTACACCGGGGATGTGATCAATGGCAAGAAAGTGGTGAGTTCTCTGAACACCAGTGATCTGGCGCCTGGCAAGAAGCACCTCCTGTACTTCCAGGGTGTGCAGATGTCCACCGGGCAGTACTGGTACGTGTCGGTGATCGTCGCCAAGGGGGCTAAGCCCGGTAAGCGCTTTACCCTGACGAGCGGGGTACATGGCGACGAGATGAGTTCGGTGCACACCGTGCAAACGGTCATGAACCAGTTGAACCCCGCTGAAATGTCGGGCACGGTGATGGCGGTGCTGGACATTGCACGCCCTGCAATGGAAAGCATGCAGCGCCGCTGGCCAAGTTCCGGGCGCGGCTTCGAGCTGACCGACATGAACCGCGAATGGCCCGGCAATGAAAATGGCTTCAGTGCCGTCAGCCGCCAGGCCGGGCTGGTGTTCAACCGGCTGCTGAAGCCCAATACCGACCTGGCCATCGACTTCCATACCGGCACCACCGGCCTGGACGCAGCCGCCTTTCACATCGGTGACATGCGCATCCCGGACGTGAAGACCATGATGATGCTCTACCCCGTTCCGGCGATCTGGGACAACCCGGTCTACCCTGGTGTGCTGCACAACGCCTACATCGATGCGGGCATTCCCTGTTTTACGCCCGAGGTGGGTGTGGCGCGGCGGCTGGATCTCGACATGATTCCGATCTTCGTCGAAGGCACGATGAACGTCTTCAAGCACTACGGCATGGTTCCCGGGGCGATCGGACGCACCGCAGTCGATGCCAATGTCTACATCGGGAAGAATGCGATTCCCGTGCTGACCACCCACGGTGGATTCATCGAATTGTTGGTCAAACTGAATACCAAGGTCACGCCAGGACAAAAGGTCGCCATCCAGCGCAACGCTTTCGGCGAAGTGGTGGCGGAATACAGCAGCCCGGTCAACGGCCTTATCGGTGGCCTGCGCAGCGACGCCACGTCGGAGCCCGGCAATGTGCTGCTCTTCATCCTGGCCGATGCTGCGCCGGTGTCCGGCGCAGCCCCTTATTCAGAGTAGTCAGCGGTACCCAGGTCGACAGATCATGCGCAGCCAGGATTGGAAGCCGTTTGTCGAGCGGCGGCTCTCTCGGCCACAGGCGGAAATGCAGACCTGCACGCAATACAGGCCATTCATGGACGTCCACAGTTTTCGTCAATCAGGAGTCGGGCAGGCCCGTAAAGAGTCCTGGCCGAGTCGCCTGGTGCGGCTGGGCAAACGCTATTTTGCGATGGCGCATCGCGACGACCTGGCCGACAGTTGTGCGCTAGCCGCACTGGCATCTGATGCGGCAAGAAGTAGTCCTGGTTTCAAGAAGGTCTACGAGGCCACGCCGGATGAGGAAGTGCTGACCAGCGCGGAGGTGCCCGATCATACAGGAAACTGAAACGACGCCGCTCGAACAGACGAGCATCGCTGCTGTGACCATAATCTATCAGTGAACGGAGGACCTTGATCATGGATGCCATGCTGCTGACGCATGCACGCCAATATGTTGGCCCCGGAGCGGTTCCAGTATTACTCCGAGAGCAACCCCGGCTGGTTTGTCACGATGCCGGCTTTGTCGACCCGGACGTTGCCCGGAATTTGAAATCGCGCATGCGGGCGCCGTGGCGCTGCGCGGGCAAACACCTGATGCTATTACCGAAGAGTTGAAAGAACGCGGGCTCACGATCGGTGCCGTGGTTTCCAACGATGTCTTTCCCAATACGCCGTTGCCAATAGAAGAGGTCTCGCTTGAAACGCTGCGCCAGAGCGTAGAGGCCCTGCTCGTCTTTCCGTATCGTCTGACGCAACTGCTGTTGCCGCCGATGAAACTGGCGCGTCGCGGCACCTTCGTCTTCATCACATCGGCGCGTTATCTGCAGCCGGAACCAGGGTTCTCCGTCGCCACCTCGGTGCGTGCCGGGACAACGGCCTTCGCCCTGGCGCTGGCGAAAGAGGCAGCGCCATTCGGGATACAGGTGAACGTTGTGGCACCGAACTACCTCTACAGCGAAGCCTATTACCCGCGTGCGCGATTCATCGACGACCCTGCCGGACGCGGGGAGATCGCGAGCAAGGTTCCCATGGGGCGTCTCGGCAAGCCGCAGGAAATCGGGGAGTTGATCGCATTCCTGGCATCCGGGCGTTCCCCATTTACCACCGGTCAGGTTGTCAATTTCACCGGCGGATGGCCATAGGTCAGAAGAGGTCGCGCCGCAAGCGGGCGTCCCCGCCAAGGCCTTCGTCACCCTGCTGCCGTCGCTCGCTTCGGCCGAGGCGCCAGCCCTGTGTTCCTAGCTCCCGCCGTGCCTGACGCTGGCGGAAAAGAGGTTGATGACGGCCACGCCCGAGGCGATCAGCACGATGCCGATGAGCGCGGGCGCATCCAGTGCCTGGCCGAAGAACAGGTAGCCGACCAGCGTGATCAGGGCCACGCCGGCGCCGGCCCAGACCGCGTAGGCAATGCCGACAGGCAGCGTCTTCAGGGTGAGTCCCAGGAAGTAGAAGGCGATCACATAGGTAACGACGACAATCGCCGATGGCAGCAATTTGGTGAAACCTTCCGAGCTCTTGAGGAAGGAGGTGCCGATTACCTCGGCGACGATGGCAATCGCCAGGTAGGTCCAGTGCGACATGTGGGTGTTTCTCCAGGATGACCAGGGAAGGGCGCCTACCACTTGCTGCCGGGGAAGGAGTCCGGCCGTTGCCGCCCTGCGCCGCCGGCACGTTGAGATTGCTTCAGGCGACCATCCCGAAGCCCAGCGAACGAACCCTTTCGCGGAACCTGGTGAGCTGGTTGGTGCGAACCACCAGCGTCCTGGGCCCGGCGCGCAGACACAGCGAGGACGTTTCCGGGCGGCCGGCAATCTCCGCGGCGATTTCCGGGTCGCGGCACTCGATCAGCAGGGCGCTGCCCAGCGTCTTCAGCGCCTTGCCATTGTGCTCGCAAAGCCTGATGAACGATTCGACCGGCGCGGGCAGCGGCAGGCCACCGGTGCTTTCAAGAAAGCCCTTCAGTTCGGCGATGTCGTGACCTTTCTCGATCGCGGACAGCGACTTTTCGCGGTCGAGCTGCCAGGTGCCGGCCTGCACCGGGATTGCCCAGTTGTCGAGCAGCAGCGTTTCCTCGGCCGCCAGGACACCTCGCACGACTTCGACGTACAGCCCCGGGGAGAACGACAAGGCGACGCTGCTGGCGACGGCCGGCGGCTGGTAGGCCGCCTCGCGACCAAGCAGGTACGCCCCGAGCGGGGTCACACGAAAAGCGCTGAGGCCGTCGTAGCGGCTGAGGAAGGACAGATCGTCGGCACCCCACAGACCGCCATAGTCAGCGCGCGCCTGGGCGGGATGAAAGTAGGCGACATCCACCAGGCCGAGCGTTGCCGCGTACTCGAACAGAAAGGCGAGGATGTAGCGATCCTGAAGGATGTTCCAGCCGCCCGATCCGTCATAACCGAGGCTGCCATACTGGCGTTCGCAGATGTAGAGCTTCCAGGCATCGTGGGTCACGGCAAAGACCCGATCTGTCGCCCGCATGAAGCGCGAGAACTCCTCAACGGCGATCCACCGGCCGATCGGGCACGCCTGCAAGGTGGCTTCAATGGCCGCCCGCCGGGGAGCGACGGCGGTCATCACCCGCCCCTTGGAGTTCTGTCCCTTGATCGCGTCGACGCGGCTGAATTCGTCCAACACGGTGGTTTTCAGCCACTTCTGCCATAGCCCGCGCAGCACCTGGGCCGGCTGCATGCTGAGGGCCTTGACGCCGCCCGGGCTGAGTTGCAGTCTGCCTGCCACGCCAACCGCCAGACCGCCGGCCTGCAACAGCATGGGCCAGGCAAAGGCCTTGATCGGGCCGATTTCCTGGTCCCACTCGTTCCGTTTCTCTTCCGCGGCGTAATAGTCGCCACCGGCCAGCTTGTCGCTGAGCAGGCGCTGCGTGGCACTGCCCGGCAGTGCCGTTTTGTCGCTGACCTGCACGCGCGCCTGCTCGATGGTGCGCAACATGATGACTGCTTCCTGCAAGGCTTCGCGTTCGGTCAGGCGCACGATCAAGCGCGGGTTTTCCGGCAGGGCTTCCGAGGCCTCGATGCCGGGCGGTGCGGGGAGCGGCACGAATGCTTGCAGGCGGGGCCGCAGGTCGGTCGGCACCACGTAGCGCGCCTCATCCGGCGAGTACTGGATGAACAGGCACAAGGCCGTCCTCTTGCCCTTGGAATAGCCGTACGACTTTGCCGCCACCACGTGAAAGGCCGGTGCGCGCTGGTACCTGGCGCGAAACCGCCGATCGGAATACTCGCCGAGCGGGTGGTGCGCTGCTTCGGCGACGGCCGCCTGCTGCGTCTCGTCAAGCGCCGACCAGATTGCCTTCAGTTCAGGGCCGAGCATGGCGACGACGATTCGTTCGATCAGGTCGTCCTTGCGCGCGGTTGTTGCGCCGCTCGGCAGGTAGCTCACCAGCTCCTTCAACTGCGGCACAGTGAGGTATCCCAGCGCTTCTCTCAGATTCATCGACATCTCCAGTCCCCCGGCAACGGAGGCGAGATCTTACAAGAAGTCCCAACTGCGCGGTGGCCGCGGCGCCGTGCGCCAACTCGGGAGTGTGCAGAAGCGGAGCGTGCTTGCCGGTAGCTCGGCGCCGAGACCGAACAGGTCGGCATTCGAGAGATGGGCGCTGCCGCTGCGGCGCGAGTCCGCCCAGACCCAGGGCCGCCACCACAGGCTCCTGATGAACTGGCTCGCGCCTTCGCGGATGAGGACGCCATCCATCGTCATCTCCTGCGAGACATCGGCGGCGACGCCCGACAGGGTCAGCAGCGCCTTGCGAAAAAGGCTGACTTCTTCGGCAAAGCGGACCGTCGAGGTCGCAGCCAGGGAGTCCAGCAGGGAGGTCATCCACTCAAATCCCGGGAAACTGCCACCGCGCACCTGGCCGATCGCCTGTCTGACGGCGGCCTGAACCTGGGCGTCATCGACCGACTGGCCGAGTGCGGCGATCGCCGCGCAGACGCGCCGGTCGTTCAGCGTCAGGGCGCCGAGAACCAGTTGCACTACCGACTCGCATTGTCGTTTGGTGAGGGTCGTCGTCAGGGCCCAGTCGAGGATGGCCAGTCGCCCATCCGGCATCGCCAGCAGGTTGCCCGCATGCGGGTCGGCATGGAAGATCGCTCCGGCCTCGCCGCAGCTCCAGAAGGGCTGGGCCAGCAAGGCCCGGATCAGTCGTTCGGCGCGCTGTCGCATCTCCCCCGCCGGCAAGTCCTGGGACGTCACCTTGCAGCCATCGACCCTTTGCATGGCCGTGACGGTGGGCGTGGAAAAGGGGAACACGCCGGGAATGACGATGTCCGGCGAGCCGGCATAGAACTCGGCCGCCTGGCGCAGATGGGCCTGCTCGCGGTCGAGGTGGACTTCATTGGCGAGCAGGTGGGCAACGCTCTCGAGGGTGTTGGCGTAGTCGAACACCGGCAGCCCATGCGCGACGCAGCGTTCCTCGAGGAAGGTTCCGAGCGCCGGCCAGATGGCGAGTTCTTCTTCGAGCCTGTCCTGGACGCCTGCCCGCAGCACCTTGAAGACGCCCTGCTGCGGCGCGCTGTTCCCGGCCGGCCGCCAGACGAATGGCACGATGACGGCGACGCTGGCCTCGGCGAGTGCCTTTTTCGCGATGTGCAGGCCAGCCACATCGCTCACCGCGCGTTCGAGCAGCGGCCGGACGGCAACCAGCGAATCCGTCGGGACGAGCGTCTCGAGTTCCTGCAAGCGTCGGCGCAGGTCGCCGGAAAGGCGCCGGTCGTGGGCAACGACCTGTCCCAGTTTGTGCAGGGTGGGGCAGAGACGAAACAGGGCGAGAAGCCGCCGCGAACGGCTGGCGTTGGCCGGCAGCGCCAGTTGGGCGGCGAAGATATCTTGCTGGCGGCGGGGCGAGAGGTGGTCGAGAAAGAACAGCAGCGCGTCCGCCAGCAGCGGACGAAAGCGCGCGTGCGCCGGCGGCAACAGCTCGCTGAGGCGCAACAGTATCCCCAGCAGGCTGTGGTCGGTATCGTGTAGCAGGGTCATGGCATGGGAGGTCTGCCGCAAGGGCGAAAGAGGGGGCCAAGCACAGGGCGAAACAGCGGAGCGGTTCTGCAGCAGCAGGCAAAATGCTAGCAGACTTCCGTTCCGTCCGTCACCAGCGAGTTCATCCCGGTACGCTGCGCGGTAGTCATCCCGGTGACCTTTCTCGGGGGAATCGCCGGCCAGCTCGACAAGCAGTTTGGTTGTGTCGCTCGCAGCATCCCTACCTTTCCAGCAGCGCGCTTTTCGCGGTCATGCTTCTTGCGGACGCAAGCTCGATTTCATCGTTGCGCCCCATCCGAAAACTCTGGGCCTTCAAATCCGGCTGTCAATGCACGACCTGACGTAAACTTGAAAAACTGGTTTTCCCACCCTATCGCGAACGGAGAGACATCTGTGCTGACCCATACCGTTGACACGCTGCCCACAGCGTCCCCTCGCCGATGAGACCCCATGGCTGGGAGCGGGTGCGGCGGTTCTGGGAAGCTGACCGCGGCCTGACCATCGTCCTTGTTCTCCTCACCGTCATCATCTTTGTGCTGCCCGTAGTGCTGAACCCGGACCCGGCAGGACGGCGGGGGGCCGAGTTTGCCTTTTCGATGCTGCTGCTCGCGGGCGCCTTCACCACTGCTGAAACGCGCCGGCTGCGGCTCGCCGCGGTGGCCTTGACGGCGGCCACGCTGCTGGTGCGCTGGGCCGCCGCCGGATCGCCCTCGAACGCCTTGGCCATCGGGCGCGAAGCCACTACCCTCGTTATGCTCCTGCTGTTTGCTGCGGTCGTTGCAGCACGGGCGTATCGCAGCGGCCCGGTCACCCATTACCGCATCCAGGGCGCCATCGCAGTGTTGCTGCTGATCGGGCTGGTTTATGCGGATGCCTACGAACTGGTGCATCTGATTCATCCCGATGCCTTCAGCGGCGAGATCGGCGACGCGCCCGGCGCGCTGACGTGGATCTACTACAGCTTCGTGACGCTCACCACCATGGGCTATGGCGACATCACGCCGGTTCACCCGATCGCACGTTCGCTTGCCACCTCCGAAGCCCTGGCCGGACAGCTCTATATCGCCGTGATGCTCTCGCGATTGATGGCCCTGCACGTCAGTACCGATAGCAAGAACTAGCAGAAAGAAGTGGCGACCCCATCCTTCCATTTGCGGACAGGAGTTGCGGGGACAGTATATAAAACTCACCTTTTCAGACTGGAGCTGAAACTGTCAAGGTGAGGGAGTTGACAGGGCCCAGTAGTAAGTGACCTGACAACTTGACTTTGGCGAATCACCGCCTATGCTGAATCTTGCACTGCACCATGCTCCTGCTTTAACAACTGTCTTCGCGGCTGGCGCCAGAGGTATTCAGCGGTTTTGCTGATTGAAGCAAAGCTGGTGAACCCCGCCTGCTCGCCGTGCTGCCGTAGCTACGGGGCAGTGCTCCATAGACGACGAGAGGGAGAAGTACGATGTCAAGGCGAAACACCAAGAATAGCAAGGCCCGGCCGCTAGCGACGGTGGCGTTTTGCACGCTGGCCATGGTGCAGTACGCGGCAGCGGCTCCGGCACTGGAAGATGTGGCCGCAGGGGTCAATATTGACCCAAGTCAGATCTCGGTATCCGGCATTTCATCGGGGGGCTTCATGGCGCACCAGTTTCATGTCGCGCACTCTGAACAAATCATGGGTGTCGGCATCGTCGCGGGCGGCCCATACTACTGCGCTGGAGGGTCCATCCTGGACGCCGTGACGAAGTGCAGCCAGTTCGTCATGCTCGAATGCAAGAGGCTTGGGCTTGATGCCAAGTGGTGCAGCAAGACCGACTTGGCGCCGAAAAGCCAGGCTGCTGCCCAACGTGCCGCGAAGGCATCGTTTGACGAGGCGAAAAAGCAGGAGGCGGCCGGAAACATCGGCAAGCTGGCAGGCCTCAAGGACGACAAGGTGTACCTGATCAGCGCCGAGTATGATGCCATCGTGCCGCAGGGGTGATGGATACTGTCTTCCACTTCTATGCTGACCCCGACAAGGCCGGCATCGAACAAGGCAGTATCGACTACAACCGGACGTTTCCCGCACGCCACACAATGGTCAGGGATGGGTTCAACAAGCCTACCGGCGATGCTGTGGGTAACTGCGTCTTGCCCCCGGCGCCGTCGCCACCGACCGACAAGAACGCTTTCATCGACGACTGCGAGGCTATCGCCAAACAGCGCCAGGCGACGGATCGCTGCATTTGTCCGCCCGCGG
Source organism: Candidatus Accumulibacter necessarius (assembly GCF_036625085.1). Lineage (NCBI taxonomy): Bacteria > Pseudomonadati > Pseudomonadota > Betaproteobacteria > Candidatus Accumulibacter > Candidatus Accumulibacter necessarius. Next base: position 458,208 of record NZ_JAZKUM010000003.1, read on the forward strand.
CGATAGCCAAAGCAAAAGGCGGAACAGCCTGCCCGCCAGCCAGCAAACAGGCAGCCTGCAAGGATCTGCAGGACGTTGATCTTGCGGGCGCGATCCTGAAGCGCATTTACGGCGAACAGGCGCTTAAGGGTGGACGTGCGACGGTGGCAGAAGGGGACGTGAAGGCATTCGACCAGCGCCTGGTATTCAGCACGTTTTCGGACATCCCGTACAACGACCTGCAGAACGCGTCGATGGCCAGAGAAGGCTACGTGTTCATTCCACAGTCCTGCAAGGAAGGCCGGAAATGCAAGCTGCACGTGGCCTTCCATGGCTGCCTGCAGGGCGGCACGACGGACCGCAGGAGCGGTCACTCGGGCAATCTGTTCTCCAAGTTCGCGGGTTACAACGAATGGGCTCAGGCCAACGACATAATCGTTGTCTATCCCCAGGTCCAAGTTCGCAACGGTTCACTCCAGAATCCTCCGGTCAATCCGCAGGGATGCTGGGATTGGTGGGGACAGTACTACACTCACGAGGCCTACCACACGCAAGGCGGCAAGCAGATCAAGGCTGTTGCGCAGATGATCAACATTCTTGCTGGTGGACAGAAAGTGCTCCAGGTACCGGCCAAGTGAGGCATGGGTGCCTGTTGGGCAAGCGGCGTGTACCGGATGGAGCACGGGCACGATTCTGATGGTTGCAAGCGCATCAAGAACGGAGAACGTAAAATGACCGACCTATCGAAACAAATGAGCGACTGGGTCAAGACGATGTGCAGCCTGGACATGACCAGGGGAAGCGAACAGTTGCTGAACGCCTTGGCCGGACTCAATCTGCCGGGCGTCAACATGGACGCCTTGGTGGCGAGTCAGAGAGACAATCTGGAAGCGCTCAGCGCCTCCAACCGCGCTGCGATGGAAGGGATCAAGGCGGTCGCTGAGTGGCAAGTGAAGATCCTGCAGGAGACGGTGCAGGAACTCACATCTGCCTTCGGCGGGCTCGCCAAGGTCGGTTCGCCGCAGCAGATGGTCGCGGCCGAGACGGACCTGGCCAAGAAGGCCTTCGAGACCGCGGTCAGCAAGATGCGGGAACTTGCCGAAATTGTGACCAAGGCGAATCAGCAGGCGACCGACGCCATCGTGAATCGCATCCCCGCGAGCCTGGACGAAATCAAGGACGTTCTGAAGCTTCCGCCTGGAGGTTGATCTGCGGTAAAGGGTACGCGCTTGCGCAGGCGTGATGAGATAGGCCTCGGTTCCGGAGAGCATCGCGAGCAGTGGCCGGGCCTGGTACCACTCAAAGCAGACCATCAAGGCGCTGGACGCTGCGGAAGAAATCCTTGGCGGCTGCACTTGAGCGCTATCAGGCCCGGTAATCGGAGCAGGATACCGTGTCGATCTGCGTGCTGGATTCGGACTGTCAATGGCAGCGGCTGCTGGTTGAGCAGCGGTTGGCAGTTGGCGGCTACGGCGGGGATGTTGGGCTTGAGTGAAACGGTGCGCTGGCGGACGTGGGGCGGCCCGACAGGCGGCGGCACGTGCGTGATGCGCTGGTCGCTTCAGACACGAAAGCCGGCGCCATCAAAGATCGCGCGCTGATCCCGTCACGGCCCATGGCCAGGCAGCCATACCTCGGCGCCGGTCAGCGGCTGGCGGTGTAGATGCGCGCGCAGTCGGACGCCGGGCAGGGCGTGAAGAGACCGCCGGCCGCCAGCGTCTCGACCAGCCATGCCATGCCCGGCTGGGCCATCAGGCGGCGCAAGGGGGGCAGCTTGACGGCGCCGGCGGCTCGGCATCGATGGCGGAGAAGGTCGCGGCGACGTCGCTCTGGTCGCCCAGCCCGATGCCTTTGTCGAGCGCCGCGACGACCGCCTGCGGACCGCAGCGAATCATTTCCAGGAACACCTGCGTGGCGTCGGCGAGGAACCGGCGGTCGCCGCGGGTCAGCCGGTCGGGCCGGAAAACGGCCAGTCCGGCGGCATGATGCCGGGCTTCGTCCTGCGACAGGCGCTGCAGGATGTCGGCCATGCCGGCGTCACGGCAGTGCGCGGCGAGGGCTCTGTAGTGCGTGATGCCGAAGCCTTCGAGCACCACCTGCAACAGGAAGGCGAGCGCCTGCGGCGTACCGGTTTCGGTCAGTCCGGCGATGAAGCGGTTGAAGGGATCCGGTTCCTGCTCACCGGCTGCCAGCCAGGGTGCCAGCCAGCCGGTGTGCCGGGCTTCGTCCGCGCCGACCAGCCCGAACAGGCGCCGCTCGTCGTCGTCTTCGGCGGTGAGCGCCATGCGGGCGCAGTAGTCGATGCCGCGGCACTCGATGCCCCAGGATTCGGCGAGCATGCCGGCGGCGCAGTCTGGAATTTGACCGGGAGGGCCGTTGGTCACCCCGGGAGAATTCGCCTCCTCGCTCGCAAAATGCCGCCCTATTGCACCGTCACGGCACCTTCAGGGTGGGGGATTTTGACGTGACCAAAGGCGGGGGAATTTGACCGGCCAACGGGGCCCTTTGATTGCTCGTGGTTAAATCGTGGCCCCTTTGATTCCGCTTTGATTCCGAGAGATCCAACCGAATCACTTCGTTCCGGCAGCCTCGGCGATAGCCTGGTACTTGTGTTCAAGGCGGTCGAGCACCTCATCAGCCGAGACGCCTGGCGCTTTGTCATGGATCGCTTCCTGCCAGAGTTGGCGCAGCTCAGCGATACCCTGTTGGCGCGCCCTGCGCTTGTACGTCCAGTCGCGCAGCGCATCAGCCCGAGGAGCCTGGCCCCTTTTGCTTCTCGTTCACGTCACCCGGGCGCGCAAATCATAATGTGTCCCCGGCTCGCGGCAGGTGGGCCACGTGCGATTGAAAGCATTGGGGCCATTGTCGCTTTGCGCGCCACGCAGACGATATGGATATCCTGGTCGAGAGACAACGGAATGGGGCGCGTGTTGTGGATAGTCGTACGCGTTGCCTCGAGACCTGCCTCCAACTCGAGGTCAGTGCTGCCACGAGCAAGGCGGCGCCGATGAGTGATTGCCGCCTCCGCGATGCGACACGCTCCAGGGCACGAAGATACGCGGGAGCGACAAGGCCCTGGCGGACTTCAAGCACCGGGGTGAAGGAACCGGCTTTCCCCTACGTATTGCGAGGCAGCCTGACAGTCTGCGATTCATTTTCTGGACAGTACGTGATCAAGGGGCGCGACTCTTTGCCTGCGCGTTCGAGCTGCAGTCGCTGACCAGCGCCGCAACCGCGGGCTGGATCTTGTGCGCCAGGTCTTCGCGCCAATCTCCCGCAGACTGCCCGTACAGCGCCACGCGCCGGGTGGCGAGGTCGATCGGGATGTCGCTTGCCAGCCTTGACAGGATGAGCACGGGTTTGGCCAGCGTGTGCGCGATCCCGAGTTCGTACAGCACGTTCGGATTGCGCCCGGTGATGTCGGCGATGACGAAGTCTGCGGCATGGATACCCTGCCAGATGTCCTCGAGGATGTCGGTGGGGGTAAACAGGTCGTCGCCGCGCACGGCGCGTGCGCCCGCTGCGTCGCAGGCCTTGACCAGAATGCGGTGGACGTCGGCGGACCACTCCTGTCCGAAAGGCATCACGATGAAGCACACCGGCGAGCCAGCGGCGCGCTCCTTGGGCGGCCCGTACAGCCGCTCGCGCCCGAGGAACAGCACGTCGCGCCTCAGCCGCGTGGCTTCGCCGCGGAACTCGTCGAGCAAAGTGCCCAGCCGCGTCGATTGCAGCGCATTCCGTATCCCTGGCGGTGCCCCCCGCCAGTCGTCCGACAGCAGTCGCGAGCGCAGTACCTGCTGCACGTAGCGGCGCAGGAACGCCACCGCATCGTCGAAGCGATCGGTGATCCAGATCAGCGTCACTATCAGGGCAACGATGAACAGTACCGAGAAGAAGAATTTCCATGCAGCCGTGCTCGGCACGAACCAGACCAGCGGCGACAACAGCACCGAGCCCAGCGATAGGAGGATGAGGATGCCCGACAGGCCCGAGCGGCCCTCGGCATCGGCCGCTTCGCCACCGGCCGATGCCGCTCGAGTTCTCTCGGAGGCTTCGTGACGCCCCATGGCCACGATGGCAGCGAACCACAGAAACTGGCCGAACATCCACACGGCGTCGATGACTGGCGGTACGACGTCCATGCTGTAGACCATGTCGCCGGCGATCAGGATGGCGCTCGCAACCAGCATCCACACCACCAGTGCCGGCACGCGGAGCAATACGCAGAGCAGGCCGGCGACGACGACAGCGAATTCGAGTACCGCGGTGACGGCATCGAGCCGGCCCAGCGGCGTGTCGAGCTTGGTCGCATACAACGTCGTGTAGAAGCCCGTGAAGATCGCACCCAGGCCGGTCATTAGCACCGTGAAGACGACCACTGTCTGCAGCGTCAACGCGCGGCGGTGCCAGAGCACGAGGGCCATGTAGCTCCACGCGCAGAGCATCGAGAAGGCGAACAGCGCATAGAGGGCATCGGTCAAGAGCCCGGACGCGAGTGAAAGGAGACGAGGATCGGAGATCGGCGCTTGGTCGGGGGCGGATGCCGGGGCCTCTGAGTAGGTCAGCCACGACGCCGCGAGCAACACGAACGCAATGGTGTGCAGCGCAAGAAAGCCGCGATAGGGGCGACCCATGGACCAGGCCATCGACAACGCGGCCACCGCGGCCACGGCTGCTGCCGCCGCCTGATCCCAGTGACTGTGCCGCAGGCCGCCCGGCTCGTCGCCGAGGACGATCCAGATCAGCAGCCACAGCGCATACAGCGCCGCGCTGGCAGCGACCTGCATGCGCGTGGATTCGGTCATGGCGTCGGTTGGCCTTTCTTTGCTTTCCCCCGCAAGGGCCGGTTGAGAATCACGGCAGCTCACGTCGGCTCTCGCCCGAGCGCGCGATCGCAACCCCTGGCTCAGGAATTCTCGATCACATCACTGGCCGCTCCTGGTTCAAAGGTGCCCGCCGGGCAAGAATAGCACTGGTGAATGTCGAACGGCGGCTACCGTTTTGTCGGGGTGCGGTGAATGGCTGCCTTCAAGAGCCTCAGGCGTCAAGGCCGGCGCCATCAAGGATCTCGCGCTGATCCCGTCACGGCTCGTGGCCAGGCAACGATACCTCGGCGCCGGTCAGCGGCTGGCGGTGTAGATGCGCGCGCAGTCGGGCGCCGGGCAGGGCGCGAAGAGGCCGCCGGTCGCCACCCTGTCGACCAGCCATACCATGCCCGGTTGGGCCATGAGGCGGCGCAGGCGGGCCAGCTTGGCGGCGCCGGCGGCCCCGGCATCGATGGCGGCGAAGGTCGCGGCGACGTCGGCCTGATCGCCCAGGCCGATGCCTTTGTCGAGTGCCGCGACGACTGCCTGCGGACCACAGCGAATCATTTCCAGGAACACCTGCGTGGCGTCGGCAAGGAAGCGGCGGTCGCCGCGGTTCAGCTGGTCGGGCCGGAAGACCGCCAGCCCGGCGGCGTGGTGCAGGGCTTCGTCCTGCGACAGGCGCCGCTCGTCGTCTTCGTCGGCAGTGAGCGTCATGCGGGCGCAGTAATCGATGCCGCAGCGCTCGATGTGCCAGGATTCGGCGCGCATGCTGGCGGCGCAGTCTGGAATTTGACCGGAGCGACAAAAACGACGCACTACTGCACCGTCACGGCACCTTCAGGGTGGGGGATTTTGAAGTGACGAAAGGTGGGGGAATTTGACCGGCCAACGGGGCCCTTTGATTGCTCATGGTTAAATCTGCCCCTTTGATTCCTTTCCGCTTCCCATCAGCAACCTTGTCACGACGAGTCCAAAACATCCGGCAGGTCGCGCCCACCGTAAGCCACGCGCTCTATCCGTACGACCTCACCGATGACGCGGAAGAGAATGGCATAGCTTCCAACGGTTGCCACGCGCGCCTCGTCGCCAATGTCGCACGGAGCGGGTAGATCAGCGGTTTGCGTTGAATGTCCAGAAACTTGGCGCGGATGTCCTGGATCAACGTGACGGCTCGGTGCGGATTATCATGGGCGATATAGGCCGCAATGTCGTCCAGGTCGCCCTCGACGAAGCGCGAGAGTTCCAACCGCATCACTTCGTTCCGGCAGCCTCGGCGATAGCCTGGTACTTGCGTTCAAGGCGGTCGAGCACTTCCGCAGCCGAGACGCCTGGCGCTTTGTCATGGATCGCTTCCTGCCAGAGTTGGCGCAGCTCGGCGATACCCTGTTGGCGCGCACTGCGCTTGTACGTCCAGCCGAGCGCTATCCAGGCTTGCAGGCTCTCCTGCACAGAGGCGAGGGCGACCTCGAAGCTGCGCCGCGCGGCGGCTGACCAACCGCCGGGGCTGGCCGGGGGCAGGGAAACCAGCACTGGCGGCGCAGGTCTAGGAGCCACTATCAAGCAGCGTCAATTCCCGATTATTTGCGCGCCAAGCCTCGGCTTGCGCTACGCTAGACGACCTACACGCTGTCCACCGCCTCGCGGCGCGTGACGAAGCACGCAGCCAATCCAAACCCAAGGCCACCATGAAAACCCCCCACAGACTCACCGCGCTCGTCGAAGAAGGCCTCGTCGATGAGGTGATTGGCCAATTGATGAGCGGCAAGGAGGCCACCGTCTATGTCGTCCGCTGCGGCGAAGCGATTCGCTGCGCCAAGGTGTACAAGGATGCCAATCAACGTAGCTTCCGCAAGAACGCCTCGTACCAGGAAGGCCGCAAGGTCAAGAACAGCCGGCAGGCGCGCGCCATGGAGAAAGGCAGCCGCTATGGGCGGCGGATGCAGGAAGAGGTCTGGCAGAGTGCCGAGGTCGATGCCCTGTATCGGCTGGCTGCCGCCGGGGTGCGGGTGCCGCAGCCGCATATCTGCTTCGCTGGCGTGTTGCTGATGGATCTGGTTCTCGATGCCGACGGCCACGCCGCGCCGCGCCTGAACGATGTCGCACTCAGCGAGGAACTGGCACTGGCGTATCACGCCCTGCTCATGAATCAGGTGGTGCGCATGCTGTGCGCCGGCGTCATCCACGGCGACCTCTCGGAATACAACATCCTCGTCGGCGAAGGCGGGCCGGTCATCATCGACCTGCCGCAAGCCGTCGATGCGGCGGGCAACAGCGACGCCGCCGAAATGTTCGAGCGTGACGTGCTCAATCTGCGCACCTACTTCAGCGCCTTCGCACCCACCCTCAAGGATAGCCAGTACGGCAAGGAAATCTGGGCGCACTACGAAAGCGGCCTGCTGTCGCCGGAACTGCCCCTGACCGGTCAAGTCGTACTCGACGAGGGGCTGGCCGACGTCGACGCCGTTCTCCTCCAGGTCAAGCTGGCCATCGAGGAGAATGAAATCCGGCGCATGTGCGAATAGCCCACATACCTTCGCCACTGATGTCCTCGTCGATGTCTGGCCAGTGGCCCGTTCGATACATGTCGTATCCACGGATTGCCTCCTGGCGAGCACACGGTGAAAAGGCCGCAGGGGCAACCCTGCAGGTTGTTTTGGTCAAGCCCCATGTTCCATCCGTTCGTGACTTTGCGGGAAAGGAGTGACGGATGGAACTGATCTACCACTACCTCACTGGCCCGCGTTTCCGGCATCGTGTCGAGGCCATGATCCCGTCGCGACGGGCGCCAGACAGCGATACCTCGGCGCCGGTCAGCGGCTGGCGGTGTAGATGCGCGCGCAGTCGGGCGCCGGGCAGGGCGTGAAGAGGCCGCCGGCCGCCAGCGTGTCGACCAGCCATGCCATGCCCGGCTGGGCCATCAGCCGGCGCAGGCGGGCCAGCTTGACGGCGCCGGCACCCTCGGCATCGACAGCGGAGAAGGTCGCGGCAACGTCGCTCTGATCGCCCAGCCCGATGCCTTTGTCGAGCGCCGCGACGACCGCCTGCGGACCGCAGCGAATCATCTCCAGGAATACCTGCGTGGCGTCGGCGAGGAAGCGGCGGTCGCCGCGGGTCAGCCGGTCGGGCCGGAAGACGGCCCGCCCGGCGGCATGATGCCGGGCTTCGTCTTGCGACAGGCGCTGCAGGATGTCAGCCAAGCCGGCGTCACGGCAGTGCGCGGCGAGGGCGCTGTAGTGCGTGATGCCGAAGCCTTCGAGCACCACCTGCAACAGGAAGGCGAGCGCCTGCGGCGTACCGGTTTCGGCCAGTCCGGCGATGAAGCGGTTGAAGGGATCCGGTTCCTGCTCACCGGCTGCCAGCCAGGGTGCCAGCCAGCCGGCGTGCCGGGCTTCGTCCGCGCCGACCAGCCCGAACAGGCGCCGCTCGTCGTCGTCTTCGGCGGTGAGCGCCATGCGGGCGCAGTAATCGATACCGCAGCACTCGATGCGCCAGGATTCGGCGAGCATGCCGGCGGTGCAGTCGGCGAGCACCGACTGCCGGGTCTCGGTGTCGGCGTCGCGAAAGCGTGCGACGCGATCCAGGCCAAAAAAGGCAGCGTCCCACAGCGGCCGGGTGCCGTCGGGCGCCGTCGGCGGCGGGCGGTGACGGCCGATGCGGTCGGCGGCGCGGCGCAAGGCGTCGCGGCGCTGGTCGCCGACGATCATGATCGGCTTCGCCGGCTGGCCAGCTGGCGCCGGAACAGCGCCCCGGTCAGCGCGGTGAACGCGTTTTCGGGCAGCCAGCGCCGCAGCCAGCGCGTGCTTTTTGCGTCGCCGCCGACGCGCGTGCGCAGCGGCATGGTCGCCAGTTCCGTGAGGCGGACAACGGCGTCCACGACGGCGGCGGGGTCGTTGCCCGGACGCGCGAGCATCCTCGCCTGCAACTCGCGGTAGGCCGCCAGTTGCCGCGCATCGGCACCGCCAGCAGCCAGTGGCCGCTCGCCCCAGATCATGTTGGCGGCGAAGCGGGTGCGGAAGCCGCCCGGCTCGACCAGCGCCACCTGCACGCCCTGCGGCCGCAATTCGTGGCGCAGCGACTCGGACAGGCCCTCGAGCGCGAACTTGCTCGCACAGTAGAGCGAGTTCATCGGCAGCCCGAGTTCGCCGGCGAGCGAGGAGACGTTGATCACCCGGCCGCGGGCGGCGGCAAGTGCCGGCAGCAACTGCTGCGTGAGCAGCGCCGGACCGAGCACATTGACCTGCATCTGCTGCTGCATCTGCACCGCGCCGTAGCTTGCAAGAGGGCCGTTGAGGGCGTAGCCGGCATTGTTGATCAGACAGTCGAGGCGCTCGATGCCGGCCGCGACGGCAGCGATCTGTGTGGTGTCGGTCAGATCAAGTGGCAGCAGTCGCGTGCTGGCAAGTTCCGCTGGCGCGCGCGCCGGATCGCGCACGCCGGCAAGCACCGTCCAGCCGCGCGCCGCCAGGGCCTGCGCGATCCCCAGCCCGAAGCCCGACGAACAGCCGGTGATGAGGACCATGCGCTCAGCCATCGCCAGCGCCCAGATCAGTGGCTGCCTGCCGCAGGCGGGCGACTGGCTGGCGTGCGCCCGGCCGATCGAGCTCCTGCCAGTTGGCCAGCGGTTGCGCCTCGAGATGGCGGATGAACGCCAGTACCGCACGGTCGGCCGGAATCGGGTGGCGGAAGTCGAAGCGGATGCTCTCGAAGACCCGCGTGTCGCCGTAGGCAAAATAGCGTGCGGCCAGCGCGGTGGTGTGCAGCAGAATCCGGTTGACCAGCCAGCCGAGCGGCCCGCGGCGCTGCCGGGTGAGGGCGAGGGTCTGCCCTTCGGTGGCGCCGTCGTCGCCCCGCCGCAAGGCGAACATCAGGTGCAGATGCAGGAAGTCCGGACCGAGCGTCACCGTCCCGAGGCTGCCGTACCAGTAGCTCATGGTGTAGGTCAGCGGGCCCTGGTAGAAGCGCGCTATCAGTCGGCCGAGCAGGCTGTCGGTCGGCACCTTGCCGAGGTTGCGGAACTCGATGTTCGAGACGCTGCGGGGGAGGGCTTCCATGCTCAGGATCGAGCCGGGGAGGTGATGCACGCTGGCGAAATGCTGCTCGTCGATGGCGTTGATCAGTACCACATTCGGATGGCAGCGCTTGCGGAAGCGGTTCGCCACCAGCGCCTCGCACGGCTGGCCCGCCAGCTCCGGCACCTCGGGCAGGTCGTGGGCGGGCGTCTCGCCGGTCCACAGCCAGATCATGCCGTAGCGCTCGGCGGTGGGCCAGTGGCGCACGCGCACCTGTGGGCCGACCTTGCCGGCGAGACATGGGATGTCGCTGCAGCGGCCGTCCGCCTCGTAGCGCCAGCGGTGGAAAAAGCAGCGCAAGGCCTGGCCCTCGACACGCCCCTCGGCGAGATGCGCGCCCATGTGCGCACAGTAGGCGTCAAGCGCCGCCACCTGGCCATCGGCACCGCGAAAGACGGCCAGGTCGCGGCCGAGCAGCCGCAAGGGCACGACCTGGCCGCGCCGGATGTCGCGCGAACGTGCCAGCCAGTACCAGCCCTCGACGACCGCCTGCGGATGGTTGAAGACGCGGGTTTCCACGGCTAGGCCCGTGCTGTCCGGGCGCCGGCGAGAAACGCCCGGCGGGCGATCGGCTGCAGCGCATCGGCGGCCAGCTCGCACAGGCAGACCAGCTCGTCACCGCGCGCATAGCCCGGATTGTGTGCCAGGAAGAAGGCGACCTCGGGCAGACGGGCATGCGCTTCCGAAACCTCGGCATAGGGTTGGCGCAGGTGGCCGCGCGACTCGGCAAAGCGCACGACGCCGGTGTTGCGGTCGTAGGCTTCGCCGAAGCGGTCGTGCGCGAGAAAGTCCTTGAGTGCGCGCAGCCCGGCGCTGGTGGCGGGGTCGGGCGATGGCTCGAAGGCGCGGCTGAAGACCGGCAGATAGCGATACGTCCGATGTCCCTTGGAGATCAGCAGCCAGTACAGAGGCAGCTCCGGCCGCTCGCCCTTCAGGGCCCCGGCCAGGCGCAGCCAGGCGAGGGCGAGTGCCTGCTGGCCCCAGTGGCGCTGGTCGACGACCGTGTCGCCGGAGAAGATCACCCGCACCGGCGTGCCGTCGAAGCTGCGCTCGTAGATCGCCAGCGTCGAAAAGCCCTGCACTTCGCCGTCGTTGTCGCGCAGCAGGACGACGCGGTCCTTGCCGGCAAGGTCACCGGCGAACAGCTGCCACGACGAGCCCTCGTAGTAGCGTTCGTAGAGCGCATGCATCGCCCGCCGCTCGCTCTCGCCGAGCGTCGCGGTCGCCAGCACCTGCGCTTCCGGCAGTGAGTCAGGCGGGATCAAGGCGCAGAATCCTCGGCGTCAGCCACAGGGCCAGGGCCGCCAGCAACAGGCCGCCGACGATGTCCGCGGCGACGTGCTGCCGGGTACTCAGTGTCGAGGCGGCGATCAGGATCGGCCAGCCAGTCGCCAGGATGAAGGCGCCGCGTCGCCACAGCGCCCGAGCCGCGATCACGGCCAGTGCCACGTGCAGCGACGGGAAGCAGTTCGCCGGCGGGTCGGCGAAATGGAGCAGGCGCCAGGCCAGGCCGGTGAGGCCGTCGGTGGCCGGCGTCTGGCGTACCATCGTCGTTGGCCAGGCGAGGAAGATCAGGGCGGCGACGACCGCGGCCAGCAGCATCGCGTAGAAGGTCTGGCTGCGGTCGGTGTCGTCGCGCGCAAAAGCGATCGCGCCTGGCAGGAGCAGGAACTGCGACAGGTAGATCCAGATCGTCCAGTCGACCAACGGGATGGCTGCATCGAGCGCGCCGGGGAGCAGCGTCGTCGGCCTCACCAGATGCAGGGTGCCGCTGCCCAGGTACAGCGCCGAGAAGGCGAGATAGCCGAGGAGCATGGCCCGCGCCTGGTTCGAGCGCCGGATGCCTGGAACGGCGATCACGCCGCTGCTTCCCGGAACAGCGCGAACTCGTTGCGTACCCGGCCCACCTCGTGCCAGTAGCGGCCACGCAGGACGGCGAAGAACATCCGGTTCAGGCAGCGCGATGCGCGCCAGGAAAAGACGACGTCGCGCATGTCGACGTGCGAACGCTCGAACAGCCAGTGGCCGGCGAGGCCGGTCGCCTGCGACGCCGGCACGAGCAGGAGCCACCACAGGTTCCAGGTCGTCAGCAGGGCCAGGCCGCTGCCATACATCATCAGCACGGCGAGGCAGTGGAGCAGGACATTCCGGCGATCCTGGTGCTTGAAAACGAAGATGTCCCAATAGTCGCAAAAGGGATGATCGACCAGCTCGTCATCGATGCGGTTGCGGTAGCGCGCCAGCACCGCTGCCTGCCCGCGTACCTTGACCGTCGGTGCGAGCAGCGTTCCCGTCCGGACCGTGCCGAGCACCGGCAACGGCTCCCCGTCACGCACGACCTCGATGCCGGCGATGAAGACGCTCGCCACGGCCGCCGCCGAGCCGCGCTTGACCATGCGCCGGGCGCCTTCGAGCAGGGGATCGGCGATCTCGAGCGGCGCCGGCACCGCTGTCTTCAAGGCGGCGGGAGAGAGGACCAGCAGGTCGGCACGGCGACCTTCGCGCAGCTCGCCGGCGTCGAGATTGAACCAGCGGGCGACCTCGCCGGTGACGCGGGCGATCGCTCGCTCGGGTGACATGCAGGCCGTGCTGACCGCCTCCCGCAAGACGGCAAGAGCGCCATCGAAGAACGCCAGGTTGCGCGAATGCGCCCCGGCGTCGGTGAAACCGGGGTGGATGTGCGGGTGCGCCAGCAGGCGGCGGCGGATCGCCGGCCGCTCGTTGGCGCCGCAGGCGACCCAGCGCAGTTGCTCGTCGTGGGTGGCGAGCAGGTCGATCAGCGCGGCGGTCGCGTCGCTGCCGCGGGCGGCGGCGACCTCCGCAACGCTTCGCCCGACCTGATCGGCTTCAGGCGAGGCGACGATCCACATGCGCGCCGGATCACGGTGGAAGGTACGCAATTCGCGTCGCTGCCAGTCGGCGCGGAAGCGCGCCCGGAACGCGTCGCTCGCCCACAGCGCCCGTCGGGCCGCGGCGGTGGCGCAGCTGTTCAGCTCGACGCCAGCGGCGAACTCTTCGAACAGCGGCGTGATCGGTCCGTCGGCGTAGATCGCGAATGGCTCGGCCAGCGTCTGGAAGCGCAGGTTGCCGCCGAGCAGCCGGTTAACCACGAAGGTGATCAGCGGGAACAGCCGCCACAGTTGCGGGTGGTCGGACATGTCGAGCGCCGAGAGCACTGTCGCCCGCAGCGGTGGCCGGAAGAGGCCGGTCGACATGGCCAGGATCAGCAGAAAGGAGAGCCCGTTCTGCGGATTCGGTGTGACCTGGAAGACGGCGTCGCGTTCGCGACAGAGGTCGGCGAGCATGCGGTATTCGCGCGCCGCGGCATAATGCGACGGCACCGAGCGTCCGGCGAAGGCGCCGCTGACCTTGTGCCAGTGGACCATGTCGACCGAGATGCCGAAGCAGCCGGCGTCGAGCGCCTGGCCGGCGAGCGCACGCATGCGGGCGAGGTCGTCGTCGCTCGCTGCCTCGTGCAGGCTGCGCTCCAGTCCCATCACCGCCGCGCGCAGCGCGCTGTGGCCGAGCAGCGGCGCGACGTTAGGTCCCAGCGGCAGGCTGCGCAGATGCGCCAGATACGCCTGCGGCGAGCCCCACGACACCGACTGCGCGAGCCATTTGCGCACCAGCGGCGCCGGCAGGCTCTCGACGCGCAGGAAGATATCCGCCAGATCCGGCGCCTCGCCGACCGTCAGCGAGAGGCTGCAGTTGCCCATCACGACCGAGGTGACGCCGTGCCGAACCGACTCCGCCAACCCGGGCGCGATCTCGACCTCGACGTCGTAGTGGGTGTGGATGTCGATGAAGCCCGGCACGATCCACTGGCCGCCGACATCGCGCGTCGTGCGGGCGGCCTCGTCGATGCCTGGCGCCAGGCGAACGATGCGGCCAGCGACGATGCCGATGTCGGCGCACACCGGCGGCGCGCCGGTACCGTCGAAGACCAGCCCGCCCTTGAGCAGCAGATCGAGCATGCGGCGCCGGCGTCCCTCGGCGCTAGGCGCGCGGACGTCGGCGTAGCCAGGCCATCAGCAAGCCACCGACGAGCAGGCCGCCACCGCCAGCCAGCAGTGCCAGCTTGCTGGTGTAGTCCCGGGCGGCGTCGAGCAGCGGGTTGTCGAGGACGTTGGCCGAGAAGTGCACGTTCACCAGCTTCCAGACGTCTCCCTCCTTCACCACCACTGCGCTCCAGCGCGTCTTCATCGTACGCGTGTCGCCGTCCTTGAACTCGTAGCGATCGTCCGACAAGCCGTAAACGACGCCGGTGCGGTCGTCGATGAAGCGGGTCAGCTCGTCGGCGACCGGCCTCGCTTCGAACTTCCGGACGATCGCCTGCGGTCCGTCGAACAAGCCGGCATAGTAGTTCTTCAGGGCCTCCAGACCGACCAGCTTCTGGTTGTCCACGGTGATCACCGTGAACGCGGGATGGAGTTCAGCCGCCACTGAGTCGAGGTTGCGCGTGTTCAGTGCGGCCGCGGACTTGATGAGCAGCGCCCGCAGCGCCTGGTGATCCGCCTCGCGTTGTGCCGGCGGCGTTGTCTGTGCGGACGCCGTGGTGGTCACGACGAAAGTCGCGAGAACACAAAGCAGCTGTCGAAAACCTCTCATTGTCGTGCTCTCCCCTGATGCGTCGCCATTTGCGCGCCCAGCTATAATAGCCAATTCGTTTCCTGCCGCACAAGCTGCCGCCCATCCTGACGTGACCGCCGGCTGGTTCCTTCCGCTCCTTGCCTTCGTGACGCTCGCGCTGCTCGAGCGCTGGTCGGCACTTCCCGCCCCGGCCGGATCGCGGGCCGACCACCTGCTCAATCTGCTCGGCCTGGCCGTTCAAGGCGTCGTCATCCCCGCCGCCGGCTACCTGATCGCGACGCGCGGGCTGGCGGTGCATTGGCCGGATCTGGCCGGCAGCCTGCGGATCGGCTGCGTCGGCGCCTTCGCGCTCAACTTCGTCTTCGTGGACCTCCTCTACTACCTGCAGCACCGGCTGTTCCATCGGGTTGGCGTGTTGTGGGCCCTGCATCAGTGCCATCACGCCTCGCCGGCGGTGAACGTCTGGGCGACCTCGCGCAACTCGCTGCCGATCAATTTTCTGTTCGTCTACCTGCTGCTCAATCCGCTCCTCGGCTTCCTGTGTGATTGCCCGCAGGGCTTCTTCCTCGCCGCGGCGCTGACCGCCAGTCTCGACCTCTGGCGTCACTCAAGGCTGCCCGCGCGCTTTGCACCGGCCTGGCTGGGGCGCACGCTGGTGACGCCAGCACACCATCATCTGCATCACAGCTTCGACGGCCAGCGGGTCAACTTCGGTGCCAACCTGATCCTCTGGGATCGGCTGTTCGGCACCGCCGCCGAGCCGAACGGCTATCCGACCCGCTACGGCACGGCGAATGCGCCGGGGCCGTGGCGCCAGTTGCTGTTTCCCTGGTAAGCGAGGAGAAAGAACGTCATGCACACCGGCCTTGCCCAACGCCAGAGCAAATCCCTGCTCGACGACCAATCGACCGTCCGCAAGCTCGAGTTCAACCTGCGCCGCAACGCCGAACAGGACCACACGGCGCTGATCGACGACGCGGCCCGACGGTTCTGCTACGAGGATTGCCGTCACGAGTACTGGAACCCGGAGAACTTCTCCCTGCTGTGGGGGACGCCGGTCTGGGATCAGGCCTCGGCGGCACAGCGCATCGTGCTCAACCAGCTGTACTGGGTGGCCTACTACGCGCAGATCGTTTCGGCAGAGATCGCGACGATTTTCCTCAACCAGGTGTCGGCGGCCGGGCTGTACACGCTGGAGGATTTCCGCCTGGTCTGCGACAACCTGGACCTCGAGACGAAGCAGGAGCGCGCGCACATCAACGCCTTCAAGACCGTTGGTGAAACCGTCGAACACACGCTTTTCGGCGAACGCCTGTTCACCTACCCGATGCGCAGCCTCTACGATCACACGATGGTGTTTGCCGACACCCATGCCGCGAAGGACTTCTGGCGGCGCCTGCAGATCCAGGCCTTCACCCTGCTGTCGTCGTCGAACGCCTTCCTCGGCAGCCAGTACCTGCTGGTGCGAGGCCTGCGCACGCTCAACGGCAAGCTCGTGCAGCACCGGTTGTCGACCTATTACCTGCAGCATCCGGATCGCGAGAACGCGCCGCTGCCGTCGGCGATCAGCTACTGGCACTTCATGGACGAGTCGTTCCACTTCAACACCTCGCGCGTCGTCGGCCTCGAAGTGCCGCGGGCGCTCGAGGCGCCGACCGGTTTCGAGCGCTGGGTGGTGAACCGCGGCGTTGCCGGTTGTCAGCGTGACCACTTCCACTTCTCGGTCGTCGTGAACGGCATCTTCTGGTACGACCCGGCGATCTTCCCGGTGATCTACAAGATCTTCCGCTCACCCGTCTTCGCCATGGACGACCACGAAGCGCGCGCCATGATGGCGGCCTGCTTCACGCGCGAGTCCGAGGGCCTTGTCGCCGCGGTGGACACCCACCGGGTGGCTACCGAGTCGTATCGTGCCTTCGTCGAACCGGTCGCCTGGCTGACAGCGGGCAACCGGGAGATGCGCACCATGCGCCGGAACGCCGTCGGCCGTTACCTCGCCGACAACCGCCGGCAGCTCGCCCGTTTCCGTCCGGCATGAGCGCGCACCGCATTGAGTTCCCGGGAACTGCCTTTGCGCCGGTTGAGCTGCCGGATCTGGCGAGCCTGCCGCTGCACCTGACGGTGCTCAATTCGCCGTTGCTCTTCGGCTGCCGCAGCGGTCTGTGCGGCACCTGCCTGATCGAGGTCGAAGCCATTGCCGGCGACGCGCTCGAACCGCCGGACGCGGCGGAACGCGACGCGCTCGAGATTTACGCACCCGGCAACCCGCGCGCGCGGCTGGCCTGTCAGCTCACGCTGTCCACGGACGTACGCATCCGCAAGATCGAGAGCGCCTGATCACCCCTGGCGGCAGGAGCGGGCAGCGCACCGCCGGGAATGGCTTCAGGCGACGCGCAGTTCGGCCAGCGAAGCGAAGGCCTGCTCGCTGGCGATATCGGGCGTGATGATCAGCTCGAGGACGTTCACTCCGGCGAGATCAAGCTGATGTTCTTCGGTTTGCGAGCTGGCACCCTGCGGGCTGAAATTCCATTGCTGGCGCACGATCTCGCGGAACGACTGCCCGCCATCGGCCGACCAGCGCAGCAGGTATTCCTGGGTACGCGGCAGCGCGGTCTCGACAAAGCAGAGCCGGATCCGGTGCAGCGCCTGCGGCTGCGCGAAGAGCAGCCGGATCGTCTGGCGGCCGGGAACGGCCGCCCGCCAGCCGGCGCCTCTGCCAGGCAACAGTGCCGACTCGATCGGATAGGCGGCGTCCTCGGAGCTGATTTCCGCCTCCGCGAGCTCGTCGAGCCTGAGCCAGTCGCCAGTGGCCGGTGCCGCCGCTGGCGTGCGGTCGCTGATCAGTCGTTTGCGCATCGGCTCACCCCGCCAGCGGCCCAGGTTTTCGCCGCCGCAGCTGAGGAACTCACGCGGAGACCTCGCCGAGATGTACGGCAACCTCGTGCTCGGCGCGGGCCCAGTACTCCGCGTCGCGGCCGTGCTGGAAACCATCCTTCTCGGCGATGAAGTATGCCGCCGACTGAACCATGCGGTAGCGGTCCTCAGCGCTTGGCTGGACCGGCGTTGCCGTGTCGGGCATCGTCGCGCACTCGGTGGCTGCCGGCGGTGGGGAATCCGCTTCGACTGTTGCCGGCGCGGTTTCCTTCGCCGGCGCTTTCTTCTCGGCTGCCGCCGGGGCGGCCTTCTTCGCCGCTGGCGCTTTCACTGCCGTATCCTTCACGGCAGCCGCCGGAGGGGCCTTCTTTGCCGCTGGCGCTTTCACGGCCACATCGGCGCTCGCCGTCTCGGTGGCTGCCGTCTTCTTGGCGGCGGGTGTTTTCCTGGTCGTGCTCTTTTCTTCGGTCATGATGGTTCCTTGCAGTTGATCTGGTGAGAGTTGGGTCAGTGGATAAGCAGTGGATAAGCAGTGGGTAAATCGAGTTGCGGATCGCCCGCTCCCTGGGGACTCTCGCAGGATAGGAAAATCACTCACTGCGGTCAAGGTGAATCCGACAATCCGGCGCGCCGGCCTGCCGGCTGACGGTTGTCGCGAGCACCGGGCCGGCCGGCGAGGCCATCAGGCGGTCGACCTCGGCGGCAGGAGAAAATCCCTTGGTCGGCGAAGCAGATGTGCCAGCACCGCTCGCGCGAGGATTCTCCATTGCGACTCGGCAACCTGCCGCGAGCGCAGGGCGACATCGAGCGCCAGGGCAAAACTGACCGCGAGGTTCATGAAGCCGATCACCGCGACGCCAAGCACCGCCCAGGCGAACAGCCATGGATCCGGGTTGAAGTCGAGGCCGACAAAGGCGATGCCGACAAAAGCCGACGAGAAAGCCACATGACGGATGTCGATCGGCAGTCCGACGAGCTGGCCGAAGAGCGTCGTGCCGCCGAGCAGGAAGCCGAACCACAGGTTGCCGGCGAGCGCGCCGAGGTTGTCGCCGACGTATGCCGCCACCCGCCGCATACGTTCCTCGCCGAACAGTCGCCGCGGCCAGCCGAGCTGAAGGATACGCTCCGGGATACGGTTGTAGGCGGCATAGTTGTCGTAGTAGCCGCTGATCAGGCCGGAAATGAACAGGCAGACACCGGCGATGGCGGCGTAGAACACAGCGCCGCTGTGCACCAGGCTCTGCTCCGCGAGCAGATGGCGCGATTTTTCGGCGCTGGTGAACGATTCGCCGCTTATCCCGAGAATGGCCAGGGCGATCAGCGCCGCGAGCGGTACAGCGATGCAGACGTTGCCGAGAATGGCGACGATCTGGCTGCGGCAGGTGCGCACGACCAGGTCGGCGAGTGCCTCGATGTCGCGCAGCTTGCCGCCCGCCTCGCTGATGCTGGCGGCGATGGTGTTGGCGGTCATGGCGGGTTGCTTGGTGGCGACGGTGCCATGCAGGATATGGATCAGGCAGAAGCCCAGACCGTAGTTCAGGCAGTAGGTGAGCGCGCCGGTCAGCGGCGGCATGTCGGTCTTGGCGAGCAGAATCTTGAGGCAGGCCATGCCGGCGATGACCAGGCCGCCAATCATCGCCGAGCGCGCCATCGACCTGTACTCCTGCGCGCTCTCGGTAATGTAATGGTCGCCATGATGGCTGGCGTTGTCCGTCACCCGCAAGGCGATCAGTTCGGTATTCTGGCGCCAGTGCTTGACCAGGTTGTTGCGCAGGCATTCGTCGCGGACCAGCTGGGTGAACAGGCTG
The DNA here is from genome assembly GCF_036625085.1 of Candidatus Accumulibacter necessarius. Lineage (NCBI taxonomy): Bacteria > Pseudomonadati > Pseudomonadota > Betaproteobacteria > Candidatus Accumulibacter > Candidatus Accumulibacter necessarius. Next base: position 477,336 of record NZ_JAZKUM010000003.1, read on the forward strand.
ACGATCGGCGGGCCGGCCGTTGCGCCGCCGGGGTCGGCCTGCAGCGGCGACAGGATGTCGAGCAGCTGCTCGCTGCGCCGCAGCAGTTGGCGCAGGCGCTGCAGATGATAGGTCAGGCGGATGCTGGTACCGTTTCTGGCGGCATTCTTCCGTACCCGCTCGATCACGTCCTGGCACTGGCTGAACAGGACCCGCAGATGGCGGTCGTCGGTTTGGCTCGTCAGCGGCTTGCCCCAGTTCCCGGGGTAGGCCTCGATGTAGGACATCAGCTCCCTGTTCTGAGCGACGAAGGGCGATTCGTAGGTTTCAAGCGACGGTTCCAGCCGCAGCAGTTCCGGCTCCATGCCGCAGGTGGCGATCCAGTACGACAGCACGCGCAGCGAACGCAGCAGCTCCGTCAGCGAGGGCGGCAGGGTGCCGCTGGCCGGTGCCTCGTCGAAACGCAGGGCGTCAATCAGTTGCAGCCAGGTGTCTTCGCCGACGCCGACCACCCAGTGGCGGTCACTCGGCCGGTTGAACGTGGCGCGCAGGACGGTGCTCAGCAAACCCGGGTCCAGCACCTCGGGCAGCAGCTTGTGGCCGATGCGGCGGAAGGCTTCGGAGACGAAGCCGGTATTTGGCAGGATGCCGGTGTGGGTGTACAGGTCGGTATGGCGATGCGTTCGCGCCAGCCTGGCCAGCGCCCCGCGCAGGGCGGAACGTCGCTCGGGGTGGCTGCCCAGGAGGTAGCAGAGTGCCTGCAGATTCCGTCGCGCGCCTGCGAAGTCGTGCGGGTCGGCGGGCCGGATTTCGTCGACCAGCCGCGCGAGCAAGGAGGTCAGATCGGCGTCCGGATCGGCAAAGAGGCCAAGAAGTTGTTTCATCGGGCTGGGGTATTTATCGGTAGGGGTGCCGCGCAAGCGGCTGCGAGGCCTCGGCGAAGTCGGGCGAGACGCCATGCCGGATGAGCGCCGTCGTTTACAATCGCGGAATCTTAGCAAACTATCGCGCTGGAAATTCCCTCCCGACTGGAACAAGCAGATGCTCATCGTCCTCTCCCCCGCCAAGAAGCTCGATTTCCTGACGCCGCCGACGCTCGCCGAGCATAGCCAGCCGCGCTTTCTCGACCAGTCGCAATTGCTGATCGACGAGCTGCGCCCGCTCTCGCCGTCGGAGCTTGCCAGTCTGATGAAGATCAGCGATCAACTGGCAGTGCTCAACAGCACCCGCTATGCCGAGTGGGCACCACCGTTCACGCCGGAGAACGCCAAGCAGGCGGCCCTGGCGTTCAACGGCGACGTCTACGACGGCCTCGACGCGCCCTCGCTGTCGCCCGCTGATCTGCGTTTCGCGCAGACGCATCTGCGCATTCTCTCCGGCCTCTACGGCCTGCTGCGGCCGCTCGACCTGATGCAGCCCTATCGCCTGGAGATGGGCACGCGGCTGGCCAACGCCCGCGGCAGGGATCTCTACGCCTTCTGGGGCGAGCGCATCACCGATGCGATCCGTTCGTCGATCGCGGAGGCCAATGCCAAGGTGCTGGTCAATCTGGCCTCGGAGGAGTACTTCAAGTCGCTGCAGCCGAAGAAACTCCCGGTGCCGGTGCTGCAACCGGTCTTCGAGGACTGGAGCGGCGGCAGGTTCCGGGTCATCAGCTTCTACGCCAAGCGCGCGCGCGGCCTGATGGCACGTTACGCGATCGTCAATCGCCTGACCGACGCCGCCGGCCTGAAGGACTTTGCGGTCGACGGCTACGCCTACGCCGACCAGGCCTCGAGCGACCGCGCCTGGGTCTTCCGGCGCCGGCTGGCCGCTTGAGGAAGCTGGCGCAGCACCGCTATTTTTGCAGCCCCCAGGTCGGGCATCGCGCACCCATATTGCAGCGCAGAAACGCAGTGGAACAACGAATTGCTTCGGAAATTCCCGAATTGGAGAAGCTTAAGGCGATTTCCAGAGATAGAGGTACCGATAAACGACAGCCGTCATCCCCGCGAAAGCGGGGATCCACCGTTCGGCCCGATGTAGGACAGAGCCTGGACTGGATTCCCGCTTGCGCGGGAATGACGGAACTCCTGGACGGTTTGGGATGGCAATCCATGGAATTCGCCTAAGGCAAGGAAATCCGGCCGCATGGACGACCGCTTTACCGGCCGCGTCCGTGTCACGCCGCTGCTAGTGCCGGCAGCTCAACACGAAATGGAACGGCGGACCTGATAATGCGCCTGCTGCATTACCTTGAGATCGAGAACTTCAAGCGCTTCGGCGAGCGACAGCGCATCGAGCTGGATCACCCGGCCGTGCTGATCGGCCCCAACAACTGTGGCAAGACCAGCGCCATCCAGGCCCTGGCCCTGTGGTCCCAGGCGGTGCGTACTTGGTACGACGCGCGCAAGGATTCCTCCGCCAAGGAGCGAACCGCCACCTCGTTGAACCGCCTCAACATTTTTGCCGTGCCGGTGAAGCGCACCCGCTTCTTCTGGCACAACACTCACGTGCGCAAGGGCAACAAAGACATTCCGCTGGTCATCACCGTCGGCGTGGAGTTCAAGGGGAAGGTGCGGCCATTGCCAATGCGCTTCCGCAACTTGGGCGACGAGCTGGTGTATTGCACGCCCTCCGCTGATGTGATCGCGGAGATGGAGTTGATCGCCCACGCGGCCACGCTGAAAGTGGAACTGCTCTACCCGATGTCGGGCCTGGACACCGAAGAGCCCATCCTGCAGCCCGGCCGGGTAGATGTGCTACTGGGCGAGGGGCGCACTGCGGACGTGCTGCGCAACCTGTGCCTGGGGGTGGCGAAGTCGTCGGTAGAGGACTGGGCGCGCATCGTAGAGTTGATGCAGCGTCTCTTCAACGTGTCGCTGGAGGTCCCCGTGGAGACGGCGCGCGGCAGTATTGCCCTCCAGTACCGGCAGCCGTGGGTGAAGGAGGCACTAGACGTGTCGTCGGCGGGGTGGGGCTTGCTGCAGATGTTACTGGTCTTCGCCTATCTGTATGCGCACAAGGGTAGCGTGCTCCTGGTGGACGAGCCCGATGCCCACCTTGAGATCCTTCGCCAGAAGCAGGTGTACGTGCTGCTGCGGGACATCGCCGGCGAGAACGGCTCGCAAGTGATATTGGTGACTCATTCGGAGGTGATCCTGGACGAAGCACTCGACACCAACTTGACCCTGCTGCTGGAAGGCCAGGCCGACGACCTGGCGAAGAAGCAGGACATCCGCAACAGCCTCAAGCACTTCGGCGCAGAACACTACGTGAAGGCGCGGGAGCGGGGGTACGTGCTTTATGTGGAGGGCGGCACCGACGTGGATATGCTGCGGGCCTTGGCGGAGCGCCTGGATCATCCGGTGGTGAAAGTGTGGGACGAGCGGGTCAATTCTTTCTATGTCCAGAACAATTACCCCTTGCAGGATGCCCGGGCCGAGCTCGAGCGGGTGGAAGGTGGCTTCGGCGTGACGCCGCGGGAGCATTTCAACGGCCTGCGTAATCTGCTGCCCGAGTTGCGGGGCCTGGCAATCTTGGACAACGATGGTCAAAACCGCCAGGACAAGGACGAGGGGGCGCTGACGATTCGTTACTGGCGACGTTACGAGGCAGAGAACTATTTCGTCACCCCCGAAGTGCTGCGCCAATATGCCCTGAGCCGTTTCCCGGCCGACGACCTGTTCATGGCGGAGCAGCGGGAGGCCTCCGAGGCGTCGCTCTCTGAGGTGGTGGTGGAGTTGGTGTTCGATGGCGACAAGGACGACTTCAAGCTGTGGCAGGAATCGCCGGCCGAGGCACGCCGCCTGGTTTGGGAGGCCAAGACGGAACGTCGCAAGCTCAGCACACTGGCCGAGGAATTCTTCCGCCGCCTGGCCAAGAAGCATGGTGGGGCGATGCTGCTGAAGAAGGGGGAGTTGCACGGCCTGGTAGCGCTTGCCACCCTAACGCCTGCGGCAGAGGCAGAGGTGCGCGCCAAGCTGGATCTGCTGGAGGAGGTATTTCAGGTAGCAAGAGTTCGCGGCGAGCAGACTGCGGGGACTGAGTAGGACATGGTGCAGCAGGACATCGATCACGCGGTGGCGCTTTGGGAAGAGTACAAGCGTACAAGCGCCGCAAGGCGTCAACACAGAAAGGAAAGCAAGCATGGCACTGACCCGTGATTTCAAAGAAACCGTCGCTGCGCGCGTACAGAATGATCCGGCCTTTGCGCAGGCCCTGCTGGACGAGGCCATCACCCTGTTCGTCAACGGCGAGCCGGAGTCGGCCAAGCTGATCCTGCGCGACCTCGTCAATGCCACCGTGGGTTTCGAGGCGCTGGCCGAGGAAATTCACAAGCCAGCCAAGAGCCTGCACCGGATGCTGTCACAGTCGGGCAATCCGACCATGAGTAACATCTCGGCAGTTTTTGCGGCAATCAAGCGCGCGCTCAAGGTCGAGGTGCGCACGCAGGTGGTGATGGCCTGATTCAGGCATCAAACCCTGCCACGACCTCCCGCTGCGCCACCCAATCCATCGGCAAAGGTGGTTCCGCGGAAGCCAAATAAAACTGCCTCATGAACACCCTCAAGAATATCCTCCGCGAGGACCATGACGAAGCACTGCGGCACGACATCCGGCTACTCGGGCGTCTGCTCGACGCTCCTGTACAAGCGCCTGCTCGCGTCGCGTCGCGCGGCGCCATGCAGGAGGTGATCATTGGCAGTCGTCCCGCCTCGCGCAAGAAGACCACCGCCATCGAAAACCTGCGCGCTATCCCCAGGGTGTTTTCCTGGGCCCAGTGTCGCCTCTTGCTTTTGGCCTTCTCAAGAACGGCATCAGCCCCGCCAGATCGTTCTGCTGCGGCCTGTTGCTGGTACCGTGTCCTTGAGTATCGCTAGAATAGGTGTGTAACAACCTTACACATCAACGAGTGTGCGTTATGGCTCATCGAGTCAGTATCGTCCTGGATGACGACGTTTGGCAGCGCTTCCAGGCCATTCCCGGTGGCGAACGTAGCCGCTTCATCAACGACGTGCTTGCGGTGGAACTGGTCAGGCGGCAGCAGCGGGAGGCGTGGGCAGCCATGCAGGCCATGCGCCACTCCTTGCCGCCGAGTCCTGGACGCAGCGAAGACTGGGTGCGCGAAGATCGGGATGCACACGGTTGAAAACGGTGGTGGTCGATGCCTCGGCGCTGCTCAAGTTCCCCCGCTCGCGCGGGGATGAACCGGCTACCATGGGTCGCGCCTCGGACGAGTACTTCAGGTTGGACGTGCCGATGCGCAGAGCGCCATGCCCAAGCAAGACGTTCTGCCATAGCCTGTTGTGGGGCAACTCGTGCCGGTGGTCATCAGCGATTCGCCGGGCTCAAAATTCACGACTGACCACCAGTGATGGCGAACATACACTCTGGCTGGTGGCGTCGGATTTCCCGTCCTTCCTTGAGGAAGCGTGGTGAACGCAGTGGTCTTCGAACACGTGCCGGTAGCCGAGCTACCGGAGAAGTGGCGAGCCCAGCTCGCCAAGGCGGGTAATGCCCTCGTGACAGTACGCATAGAGGAAGAGGCGCAGGACCAGGTACCCAAGGACTTCGCCGACGACCCGCTGTTCGGCATGTGGCGCGACCGCGAGGACATGGCGGACGTGGCGGGTTACATGGGCAAGCTGCGCGCCTCGAGGTTCAACGATGACGGGTCGCAGCGCGAGGGCTGATGACCGAACTCGCGCCGAGTTGATCGACGAGTTGGCTCTCTCGCACGGCGTGCGGCTGGCCGATGCGCTCATCGGCGCTACCGCGCTCGAGCTCAAGGCCACACTCATCACCGCCAACCTCAAGCACTTCGGCGCCATGCCGGGGCTCGACATCGAGGCGTTCGCGCCCTGAACGGCAATGCAGCGCTGGGAGGCGGCGCAAGATTCAAGACCCCGATGGCGTAGCACGCCAACCAACCTCTTCCGGCTTTGCCGCCAGAGACACGCAAGACTTCGCCTGTCGAACACCAGACTCCGCCCACAGGCAAAAAGGAAGACCTGACCGTGCCGATGCTGCCTACGCGATCGCCGCCGGCAGCCCCGTCCATACAATCCCCGCCGGCAGGCTGGCAACACCGATGCGGCCCTGGAAGCCGCGGGCTGGCAGCGGGTAGCAGCGCACGTCGTCCTCGAGCGGCTTGATCAGTTCGGCGATCTCCTCCAGGCAGCGATCCTTTGCGGCGTCACTGCCGACCAGCAGGAAAATGCTGTACTCGAGCGGCGTGGCATGCTTGCACATCTCGCGATGGACGCGCAGCAGCCGGCGCGGCTCGCTGATATCGTAGCCGATCACGAAAGCCATCGCCGCCCGTTCAGAAGCCATCGTCAGCTGCCGCGGCGAGTTCATCCGTGTCGGCGCCTGCATGGACGGCTTCGTCATTGATCGCTCGCGAGCGGGGCGCATCGACCGCCCCCGCCTCGACGATCGCCTCGGTAACGTCGGCAACGCTCTCCGCCAGCAGCTTGCGCAGGCGGGCGGCGAGCGGTTCCCACTCGGCATAGAAGCGCGCCGTCCCGCCTTGCCGAGCAGGCAACCGCTCTCGGTGGTCGAGAAATCTTCCGGGCGCAGTTTCTCCGAGCGAAAGAGCATCCGCGCGTGCTGGTCGACCTCGACCCGCAGCGGCTCGACGAGCTCGCAGGCCAGCGACTCGCGGCCGAAGTCGAGCCCATGATAGAAGCCGATAAAGGGATCGAGCCGGCGCCGTACAGCGCCAGCGCCGCCTCGGCGTGCAGCAGCGTATAGCCGAGCGAGAGCATCGCGTTAACCGGATCCCGCGGCGGCCGGCGGTTGCGGCCACTGAATTTGAGCCGGTCGGGCAGCAGGTCGGCGAAGCCCTCGAAGTAGGCTGCCGCACCGGCACCTTCCAGCCCGCGCAGCGAGGCGGTCGAGCTCTGTTGATCAACCGCCGCGATGCTGGTCGCCAGTCGCTTGGAAACGGAACCGGTGTCCTTGTCAAAAAAAGTTGGTGAGTGGGTTGAAAGAGTGATTGAAATCCCGGAACTTCTTGCGCCACCCCGTTCGGCCAATTAGGCGAATTCCAGCAATTGCGATCCCATCGCGTCCGGGGTTCCGTCATTCCCGCGCAAGCGGGAATCCAGTCCAGCCTCTGTCCGACATTGGGCCCAAACGGTGGATCCCCGCTTTCGCGGGGATGACGGCTGTCGTTTGTCGGTATCTCCATCTCTGGCAATCGCCTTAAAGGATCGCGTCATGAAGCCGCCATCCGTTCCCTGCCCGCCATGTCATGGCGTAACTGTCCCTCGCTGCGACCGACCCCAGCACCGGCAATAGAAAATTTCGCAGATCGGCGATCACTGCCGCCAGCGGGATCAGAGCGATGGCGTTTTTGCGCAGGAATGCCTGCCATTGTTTTTCCTTCTGAGCGTCGTTGATGAACTCGTCACTCAACCCGATCGGCACACCCATGGGAATTGCGGTGCGCCGACGCTCGAACGTGGCCGCGACGGCCCGCGACAACACCGAGCCGTCGAAGTCCGAATGCTTTGCCAGCACCCAGAGGTCGAAGAAATCCTTCATCCGGCTGTTCAGCATGCCGAGCGACGTCAGCGCCTCCAACTTCTCCGCAATGACCGTGTAGCGGGGATAGGCGCGGAGTTTCGGCTCGGGCATCTCGCCAAGGAGGACGGGGTAGTGCACGTCCTCCGGGCCTGGTACGACGGCATCTCCGAATCCGATGTCGACCTGCACTGGGCAACGGGCACTGTCCAGCAGCCCCATGAGCGTCACCCGAAAGCCAGCATAGTGCGCCTCCTTGCGGATCTCGACGGCCGCCACGGAATCAGGCTGAAACACGATGCCGTCCTCAACCTCAATGCGGCAGATGTCCTGGAAGACCTTTGCCAGATGAGGAATCTCGGCTGATCCGAACCCAAGGAAATCGGCATCGTGGGTGGGCCGATGCGGCACGTCGAACCACAGGTCGAACAGCAACGCGCCCTTGAGCAGAAACTGGTCGTGCTGATCCGAGATGCTCAAGCGGTAGAGCAGGCGCTCCAGCGCATAGCGGGTCAGCAACAGATTGTAGTCCAGCCTATCGGCGCGGGCCTTGTTGAGCAGTCGATCCCGGATGGAGGCTCCAATATTCCGGACCGTCATCCCAGGCTTTCCAGGTAGGGACGCATCACGTTGGCTACCCGGCAAACCTTGGCGTAGCGCCAGATGTCGTCACTGGTTACGCGTTTCTCGTGCCATGCCTCACGTAGCGCTTCCAGGGCAACGTCAAGGCCGATCTTGTTGCGGTATTTAAAGCAGTCGGCGACGGTCTTCGCGACGCAGGTGACGCGGACGGTCACCCTGTCCACGGCATGTTCCTCGACACCCTCGGTGAGTGCCGCACCCGAAAAGCGGACGATGCGTAGCGGCGGGTAATCGAGCTTCGGCGCGATGGACTTGTTCTCGATGGCCAGCCACACTGCAAACGGCGCCTGGGTGGTCAGGCCATGAAAACGAAGTGCCGAGAGCAGGCAGACGATTCCTTTGGGCACCCGGCGCGCCACTTCTGCCAGCGCCCCGTGGGCGGAAACCTCTCGCCCGGGCAGCCCGTAGAGACCCCGTCCAACGCGCTCCAGTTGCCCACGGCGAACGGCACGTGTCAGGGAAACCCGGGAGATTCCCAGAGGTGCCAGATCACACGGGCGGACCAGCCCTTGGGATCGCACCAAGTCGATCAGCTTCTCGGCAACGTTGTTCATGTCGGGCATGGTGGGCCATAACATCGGTAAATGTCAATAATTGCCGATGACATGGAACAGGTCGTGGTGCGGCGCACCCAAACCGACTTCGATCCTATCGCAGCTGTCGGAGCGAAACATGAGGCCATTCCGGCCGACCACGCCACGCTCGCTATTCCGGTCGACTTGCCCGGGCGCGTCCATCAGGATCTCCCGCACCATCGTGGTGTTTGACATGACTTCAGGATTCACGCTGCCGAAAAATGAGCGATACTCTGTGTCGCCGGGCGGTAACCGGCTTCATTTTGTGCATGGGGGGAAGATGGACTCTCCGGAACACCTGCATTTCATCTATCGACCAGTATTTCATCCTCAAGGTCAAGGAAGACTGATCCGTCGGCGGATGACGCCCTTGTGCCCGATGGTTGGGCAGTAATCCCTGTTCCGGGAAGCCGGCTGTCGGCTTCCCGGCAATTCATTCAATGAACGACATGAAACCCTTTCGTACGCTCTGGGCCGCACTGGCTTCCCTGTTGCTGTTGACCTCTCCCCTTGTCCACGCGGACGGTATCGAGACCCGCGCCGTTCAGTTCGCCAAGGGCCATTCTTCCGCAACGATCAAGGGCACGATCAAGGGTGACCAGACCATCGACTACACCCTGCGCGCCCGGGCTGGCCAGACCATGAGCGTCAAGCTGGCGACGAAGCATGGCGCCAACTATTTCAACGTGCTGCCGCCCGGCAGCAGCGACGTGGCGATTTTCATCGGCCAGAACGAGGGTAACGAATGGACGGGCGTCCTGCCGTCCGACGGCGAATACAAGGTGCGCGTCTATCTGATGCGCAGCGCGGCTCGCCGCAACGAGGTGGCGAACTACACGCTGACGGTCGGCATCACCGGCGCGCCTGGCCACAATGCAGCAGATTTCGGCAAGGCCCCGGCCAGCGACGCCAAGGTCAAGGGCACCCAATACCACGCCACCGGCCCGCTGCCGTGCCGCATGGGCAACGACAAGCCCATCGAGTGCCAGTTCGGCGTCATCCGCGGCAAGCCGGGCAATGCCGAGGTGCACATCACTCCGCCGGGCGGCCTCGAGCGCGTGCTGACCTTCATGGGCGACAAGGTCACCACGAATCCGGGCGAGAAGATCAAGGCGGTGAAGCAGGGCTACGACTGGTCGGTCGAGGTCAATGACTACGAGCACTACACGATTCCGGAAGCGGTGGTTTCGGGGGGGTGAGGACGTAGGGCATCGTTATGCCGGGGGTTGCGGAATCGTTATCGATGCAGTTATCGTAGTACCGTAAATCGTTCGAAAAGGATTTTGTATGCTATCGGTGACTGTTTCCCCTAAGTTCCAGGTCGTGATTCCTCAGGTGGTACGTGAGCAGATGCGGATCACGGTGGGTCAGAAGATGCAGGTGGTCACGATTGACCGCCGCATCGAGCTGCTGCCGATCGAGACGGCGCAAGCTGCGCGGGGCTTCCTCGCCGGCATCGACACGACCGTTGTCCGCGAAGCCGACCGGGTATGAGCGTCGGCCCCAACCTGGTCGATTCCTGCGGGTGGCTGGAATACTTCGCCAATGGGGCGAACGCGGATTTTTTCGCGCCGGCGATCGAGGACACGGACCGACTGATCGTGCCGTCCCTTTGCCTGTTCGAAGTGTTCAAGCGGGTCTTGCAACAGCGCAACGAGGGCGATGCGCTGCGGGCTATCGGCATCATGCGCCAGGGGCAACTGATCGATCTGGACTCTCACCTGGCCCTGAGCGCGGCACGGTTGTCCGCCGACACCAGGTTGGCCATGGCGGACAGCATCATTCTGGCCAGTGCGCGCCACCGGCAGGCAACGCTTTGGACGCAGGATGCGCACTTCGAGGGCATGGCCGATGTCCGCTACATTCTGAAGCGCTGAATGGACTGCCCGGTTTTTGGCGCAGGTGGTGTTTTGGCCGATCAATTCGCATTCGGCCCGCTGGCCGGACGCGTCCTCGGCCAGGCGGGGCACAACCGCGATGCCGAGGAACCGCGCTTCTACGTCCTGCGCGTGCTGACCGACCGCTTCGCGGCGGCCGAAGGCATCACGGTGACGAAGGCGGAAATCGACGCTTTTCCGGCGTCGACCGCAGCAGCGCTGGCCCGCGACCGCGCCGAAGCCGTCGAACGGCGCGACACCCTGAGGCGCGAGCAGGCCGCCGGCAAGTTGCCGGCCGAGCGGAAAACGCAGGTCGAGCGCGAGATTGCCAGCGCCGAGCAACTGATCGCCTACCTCGCGCCGGCCACGGGCGCCGCCGTGGCCGAAGAGGGCCAGGCGCGGGCGGAAGTCGCCGCCGCCTTCATCCGCCAGTGGAAGATCAACGGCGCGCTGCAGCGCAAGTACGGCGGGCGCATCATCTTCCAGCAGGCCGGCCCGGAACCGCTCGACGCCACCCGCCGTTTCCTCGAGGCGGCGCAGGCTGCCGGCGACTTGGCCATCGTCGACCCGGCGCTGGAAAAACCCTTCTGGGCATATTACCGCGACGCTGACCGGACAGTCCCGCGGCTACCACTATGTCGACTACCAGTTGCGGGCCGCGGCCGGACAGACCATGAAGGCGGTCTTCAAGAGTCCGCACGCTGCGGCCTCTTTCAACCTGCCGCCGCCGGGTTCGGCGGAGACGGCGATGTACGTCGGACAGTTCGGCCAGCACTGCATGAACCGTTTTGACGGCCTGCTGCCGGCCGACGGCGAGATGTGACAGGGGCACACAACTCAACTGACGCAACTGACGGGGTCAGACGCTGACGGGGTCTTGCCGTTTGCCAAGGCCACACTCATCACCGCCAACCTCAAGCACTTCGGCGCGATGCCGGGGCTCCACATCGAGGCGTTCGCGCCCTGAACGGCAATGCAGCGCTGGGAGGCGGTGCAGGATTCAAGACCCCGATGGCGTAGCGCACTAACCAACCTCTTCCGGCCTTGCCACCAGAGACACGCAAGCCTTTGGCTGTCGAACACCAAGCTCCGCCCACAGGCAAAAGGGAAGACCTGACCGTGCCGATGCTGCCTACGCGATCGCCGCCGGCAGCCCCGTCCATACAATCCCCGCCGGCAGGCTGGCAACACCGATGCGGCCCTGAAAGCCGCGCGCCGGCAGCGCGTAGCAGCGCACGTCGTCCTCAAGCGGTTTGATCAACTCGGCGATCTCTTCCAGGCAATGATCTTTCGCGGCGTCGCTGCCGACCAGCAGGAAGATGCTGTACTCGAGCGGCGCGGCGTGCTTGCACATCTCGCGATGGACGCGCAGCAGCCGGCACTCCTCGCTGATATCGTAGCCAATCACGAAAGCCAGCGCCGGCCGTTCAGAAGCCATCGTCCCCGGCCGCGGCGAGTTCATCCGTGTCGGCGGCAGCGTCGGCTGCTGGGTCATCGATCGCTCGCGAGGAGGGCGCATCGACTGCCCCGGCCGCGACGATCGTGCTGGCGACATCCGTGAGGCTCTCGGCCAGCAGCTTGCGCAGGCGCGCGTCGATCGGCATCAGTGGACAGTCGCCGCTGTGTCGGCTACTGTCGGCAAGCCATGCCAAGAACAAGGTAAAAGGTCGTCGGCCAAATCAGGGGGGTCGCCATGAACAAGATCTGCACGGCAAGCTTGTCGTCACGGCTTTCGTGTTAAAAATCTGGCAGAGTGTGGCTTTCTTCACCACTACAGGGCGACGCTGGCGATGCCGAACGACTTCCTGATTCCGGCAACCTACCCTCGACGGGTGCTGCTGGCGGTCACCGGACTGTCGCCGCAGGTCGTGACCGAGACCCTGTGCCACCTCTGTAGGCTGCGCCAGCCGGCTTTCGTGCCGACCGAGATCCACCTCGTCACCACCACTGAAGGCGCCCGGCACGCCAAGCTGACGCTGCTGCACCCCAGCCAGGGAAGCTTCTATCGCTTGCTCACCGATTTCGACCTGGCGGGCCAGATTACCTTCGACAGCAGCCCGATCCATGTCCTGCGCGATCCGGCCGGACTGATCCTCGAGGACATCCGCAGCAACGCCGACAACACTGCCGCTGCCGACGCCATCACGGCGCTGCTCGGCGATTTCACCGCCGACCCCGATTGCGCCCTGCATGTCTCGCTCGCCGGCGGCCGCAAGACCCTTGGCTATTACTTCGGCCACGCGCTCACATTACGCATTCGGTGAGACCGCGCGCGTGGATAATCGCCTCTTTCAGCAAAGGAAGATGTCATCCAACGCTTCTCTCAATTGCCCGCAAGCGCGCGCGCTGTCTGGGCAAAAAGTGGTGAGCCGCACGGTCATGGCTTGTTGGCGCACATGCTCGATGTGGCTGCTGTGGTCGAGGCGATCCTGCGTCGAGAGTCGCTCCGCACGCGCGAGTGGGCTGCGAATTCCTTCGGCCTGCCCGTAAATGCGGCGCCGCGTTTCTTGGCGGCCATGTGTGGTCTGCATGATTTTGGCAAGGCCATCCCGGGCTTCCAGGTCAAATGGAATGATGGACAACACGCTGACGAGGCGGCTGGACTTCGCTTCTCTCCTGACGCAGCCTTGAGGGCGGTTCGCCATGATCTGGCGAGTGCTGCGCTGCTTCGCTCCGCACTTGCCAGCCGTTCTTCAGGCTCGTCGTGGCCGCTCGCCGTTACGCAAGCAATGGGCGCGCATCACGGCTATTTCCCTCGGCCACAGGAACTGGGAAGTGCCAGGCCACTATTCGAAGGCGGCGAGTGGGCAAAGGCGAGAGCGCAACTGCTGGATACCTACCTGGCTGTTTTGCAGCTTGGTGAGTTGCCGACACTGGATCAAATCGCTCTACCTGCCGTCGCCTGGTTGGCCGGGTTGGTCAGCGTCGCCGACTGGATTGGCTCCAATCAGGACTGGTTTCCGCCTGGCGAACGTGCCGATGTGATCTCACAGCACCACGCCAAGGCTTGTGACCTGGCTGAGCGGGCATTGGACGATATCGCCTGGCCGGGCTTTCGGCCACTGCTCGCGGTCGACGCCGCAACCGATGCGCTGGTGGGTCGCATCCTTGGGCAAAGGGCGGAGTCGATCGCTGCACGTCCGCTGCAACAGGCTGCCGACCGCTTGCTGGATAGCGTCAGCGGGCCGGTCCTGATAATCGTCGAGGCACCGATGGGCGAGGGCAAGACCGAACTGGCTTTTCTCGCCCACCTGCGCCTTCAGGCCGCGAATGGGCATCGCGGCTTGTATGTGGCCTTGCCTACCCAGGCGACCGGCAATGCCATGTTTGACCGAACGCTGACCTTTCTGAAAAGCTTCTCGCCGGATATTCGCCTCGACATTCAGCTTGCCCACGGCGGCGCCATGCTGGATGAGCGGATTCACCAGCTACGCGGGGTGAATGATTCCACGAGCGAGTCCATTTCATCCTCCGCGTGGTTCTCTCAGCGCAAGCGCCCGTTGCTGTCGCCCTACGGCGTTGGCACCATCGACCAGGCGCTGTTCGCCACGCTTCACGTCAAGCATCATTTCGTGCGCCTGTGGGGACTGGCGAACCGGGTGGTCGTGCTGGATGAAGTTCACGCTTACGATACCTACACCAGCGGCCTGATCGAAGCGCTATTGCGTTGGCTCAAGGCCATGAACTGCTCGGTGGTGCTGATGAGCGCTACCCTGCCGGCGAAGCGGCGTGCCACATTCCTGCATGCGTGGGGAGCGGACGGCGGGCCCGATGTCGCCTATCCGCGCGTGCTCCTGGCCAGTAGTGAGGGAGTCCTGGGTGAACACGTCCCGTGTCGACCGCTTACGCCCATCGTGGTTGTCTGCATTCCCGAAAACCTGGAAGACCTCGCTGTCTTTGCTTTGGAGGGCCTGTCCGGCGGGGGTTGTGGCGTGGTGATTGTCAACACCGTCCAACGCGCGCAGAGCTTGTATTCCATGCTGAAACCCCAGCTTCGCCTTGGTGAGGCGCTTGGCAAGGACGTGGAATTGCTGTTGTTCCACGCCCGCTATCCGGCGGATGAACGCAGCGAACGAGAAAAGCTCGTCCTCAACCAATTTGGGCGTGGCGAAAAAGCTCAGCGCCCCGCCCGCGCCTTGTTGATCGCAACCCAGGTGGTCGAGCAAAGCCTGGATGTCGACTTCGATTTCATGATCACTGATCTGGCGCCGGTAGATCTGTTGCTGCAACGCGCCGGGCGGCTGCATCGGCACGAGCGGCAACGCCCCGCAGCCCATGCCGTGCCTCGGCTGATTGTGGCCGGCTTCCAGCGCGAGCGCTTGCCGGAGTTGAAGGAAACCGCCTGGGGCTACGTCTACGACCCCTATGTGCTTTATCGCACCTGGGACATCGCTGGGGCGGAAGCGATCTGGCGGTTACCCGAGGACATCGACCGGCTGGTGCAGGCTGTCTATAGCAATGACCCATTCGAGGCTGAAGAGCGGAAGGAATATCTGGAAACACTCGATCAAGCCTTGGGCACGCACTTGGCACAGGTTCAGGAACAACGGCAACGCGCCATGAACGTGGCCCTGGATGCCGAGGCTGAGCTATCGAATGCCTATGACAAGCCGCGCGCCAATGAAGAAGGCGACGGTGATGGGCTGCAAGTCGTGACCCGGCTGGGTGAGACGAGTCTGGCGGTCGTGCCTGTGCTGGCGGGTGAAAGCGGCTGGCGGTTATTCGCCACCGACGAACCTTTCGACCCGACGGCGGAGCTTGATCACGCCAGCGACCATGCACTCGCCCACCGCATCTACCGACGCCAGCTTCGCCTTTCCCGCAAAGACCTGGTCAAGGCTTTGCTTGCGCAACCTGTTTGCGCAGCCTTCGATTCACATCCCCTGCTACGCAATCTGCGGCCGCTCATATTCACCGCTAGTATTGCGGAATTTGATTGCCTGCGCGTGCGACTCGACCCCGAACTCGGTATCTCTTTTGAGACCAAAAAAAAGGAGGATGCATGATCCGCCAACCCGCCTTCAACCTGCTCGACAAACCCTGGATACCGGTGCGAACCCACGCCGGTGAGGTGATCGAAGTCAGCCTGAGCGACGCCTTGCTGAAGGCCCCAGATTTCGCCGCCTTGGCGGAAACCTCGCCGCCCAACCTTATCGCTCTTTACCGCTTACTGCTCGCGGCGGTGCACCGGGCGTTGACCACCCAGTACGGCGCATGGCGTGATGCCGACCGCACCCGTTGGTGGAGCGATGGGTTGCCGGAAGCGCCGATTCGGACCTACCTGGAACACTGGCGGGAGCGCTTCTGGTTGTTTCATCCAAGCGAGCCGTTCATGCAGGTGGCAGCGTTGGCGGAAGCGGAAGAAACACGAGCCAAATTGAAAGCCAGAACGCAGATTCAGCTCGAAGGCGCAAATGGCAACACACCGGTTGTGTTTGACCATTCGCTAGATGAAGCGCCTTCCGGCGTCTCATTTGCGCCGATCTGTCGCAACTTGCTAGGGTTTCTCCAGTTTACGCCAGGTGGTCTGGTCAAAGTCCTGCGTGATTCCGACAAGGCCGGCCCGTTATCCAATACGGCTGCCGTCATGCCCACCGGTGCAAACCTGTCGGAGACCCTGCTGCTGGGGCTGCACCCCTTCGATGCTCGCCGCCCCGATGACTTACCAAGCTGGGAACGAGTGGCACCCACTATTGCCATGTTGCGGGCCGACCCAATCCACGCCAGCGGTCCGAACGACCGCTACACGCGACTCGTTCGCGCAGTGCTTTTGGTGCCAGAAGCAGAGGCAGGACAAGTCCGCCACATTCGTTTTGCTGCCGGGCTTGCTCTGGGCGATGACCCCAACGCGCCCGACCCGATGGCCTGTTACCGAATCAATAAGGACGGCAAGGCCATCCGAATTTCGTACAACGAAGGACGTTCCATCTGGCGCGATCTGCCGTCACTGGTACCGGACCCGAGTAAATCCAGAGACATTCCAGCAGCCGTTCTGGGATGGGCCGCGTATCTTTGCGCGTCGCTCGGAGAGGGGGATGCCCCCGTGAGAATCCTGACGGCCGGTCTTGCCAGCGATCAGGCCAAGCTGCTGCGATGGCGGGCGGAACGTATCGAGTTGCCGAAAGCCCTCCTGACGCAACCGGACGCGGCGGAGTTCTTGCGCATCCAGGTGCGATTTGCCGAAGAAATCCATAGCCGTTTGCGCAGCTTCTACACCAGCCTGATCGCCCAAACCATGCCGGAACCGAATCACAAAGACACCAAAGCCCGGGCCAACGCCATCCTGGCCAATGGCCCCGCCACCGCTGTGTTTTTCTCCGCCGCCGAACGAGCCTTACCCAAACTCATGCAACAGATCGCCGTCGGTGAGATCGAGGCTGCCGACCGTGACTGGAAAACCGCCCTGGCCGGAGCCGCCAAACAATCCTGGACAGCAACCCGGCGCAGCCTGGGCGATTCACCCGCGGTCCTGCGGGCAGATGCGCGGACTTGGCCACGATTCTGCAGCCTGCTGAAAACCCTCACTCCACCCATCCGGGAAGCCCGACCCACACCTGCACCAGAGGAGGTTACCGCATGAGCGAGCACGCTCAATCCTTCATCACCCACCTGATCGGCCTCAAGGATCGGGAACGCGGTGCGTTCGCACACCTCAAGCGCAGCCTGGGTTTCGACCCCGGTGCGTATCCGCCTGCCTACCCGTACGTCGAACGTTTCGTCGGTGCAGACAAGCATGCCGATGACCCTCGGCGACAAGCGCTGTATCTCACTGCGGGGTTGTTCGCCTTTCACCCGATGCATCACGAGGGCGCGAGTTTCGCGGCCGCGCTCGGCCGATTAGGGCGTTCTCGCGAAAGCGAAAGCATCGAGAAACGCTTCGTTGCCCTGCTGGGCGCCGAGCCGGAAAGCTTGCCGACGTTATTGCGGCAGTCAGTATCTCTGTTGGCAGCCGATGGCATCGGCTGCGATTACGTCAGCCTGCTCGACGATCTGGCGCGCTGGTTCGATCACTGGAACCTGGAAGCACGAGATCGTCTGCGCCAACACTGGGCACGCGACTTCTACCGTGCCTACGACCCGCACACCGCGTCAGCCGATGACCTGGATGCCGCTTTACTCGCAACCGAACCTGCAATCGAACTTTGACCGGAGGTCACCATGAGCTTGTTTGTCGAATTTCACCTGATCCAGAACTTCGCCCCGTCCAACCTCAACCGCGACGACACAGGCGCACCGAAGGACGCGCTTTTTGGCGGCCATCGCCGGGCGCGAGTCAGCAGCCAGTGTTTCAAGCGGGCGATTCGCCTCAATGCAGCGGCAGCGGCAACAATTCCCGCGCAAAACCAGGGCGTGCGCACCAAGAAACTGAAACAACTGCTGGAAACCCGGCTGACTGTACTGGATCGACCTGAGGCGGGCGTCCAGATTGAAGCCGCGCTTGCCGGAGCGGGCCTCAAGCTCAAGGAGGATGGCAAGACCGAATACCTGTTGTTCCTCGGCCAAGGCGAGATCGAAGCTTTCGCACAGTTGATTCACAAACATTGGGATGCATTGGCTGCCGCACCTGCCCCGGATGCCAAGAAATCAAAGAAAGAAGCGAAAGCCAGCCTGCCACCTGAAATCGTCAAAGAAGCCAAAGCGTTGCTGAATGGCCAGAAAGCCGTCGATGTCGCGATGTTCGGGCGCATGTTGGCCGATATGCCCGGCGTGAATCAGGATGCAGCCTGCCAAGTTGCCCATGCGCTTTCCACGCATCGTGTGGAACGTGAATTCGACTATTTCACGGCTGTCGATGACAAGGGCGATGCAGATGAAACCGGTGCTGGCATGATCGGCCAGATTGAGTTCAACTCCGCCACCTTCTATCGCTACGCCGTGATCGACGCCGCCAAGCTGGTTGGGAACCTACATGACGACCGGGAACTTGCGCTGATCGGTATCAGGGCTTTCGTTCAGGCAATGGCCCGAGCCATCCCCACGGGCAAGCAGAACACATTCGCCGCGCACAATCCACCCAGCTTCGTCGGCGTGGTGTTGCGTCACGCCAGCCCATTCAACCTGGCCAATGCCTTCGAGAGACCAATCTGGCCCAAAGCCGACAAGGAAATCACCACCCTCTCCGTGGAAAAACTCGCCAAACACGACGCGCAGGTCTCCGGTTTCTATGGCGACGGCAAGGATGTCTGGGCTTATCTGGACATGACTGGCGCCTGGCCGGGCGACAAGGGAGAGGTGCAGCCGAGCCTGGATGCGCTAGCGACCTGGGTCGAAACCCACGTCCGCGCTGAATTGGGAGCCTGACCATGCCGACGCTGCTCTTGCGGCTGGCCGGCCCCATACAATCTTGGGGCACGACAAGCCGATTCGATGAACGCGACAGCCAGTTGGAGCCGTCCAAGTCCGGCGTCCTCGGTTTGGTCTGCGCCGCGCTGGGGCGTGACCGCGCCCAACCGGTGCACGACCTGGCCGGGCTGAAGATGGGCGTGCGAGTGGACCGGGAAGGCCTGTTGATGCGGGATTACCAGACCGCTACTGGCGTCATCTCCGCCGCTGGCAACGTGGACCTGAAGCGCACTGTCATCAGCCCCCGCTATTACCTCGCCGATGCCGTCTTTCTCGTCGGGCTCGAAGGAATCGACCGGGGCCTACTGGAGCAAATCCACACCGCCTTGCGCGCCCCCGTCTGGCCCCTGGCGCTCGGGCGTAAGAGCTTTCCGCCCGGCGAACCGACCTGGCTGAAGGATGCGGTACGCGAGGAGGGGTTGCGCGAGGCGCTGCTCGCCTGGCCGCGCATCGCCCGCCCCGAGCGCGGTCAAGATCAGCCTATGCGACTGATCCTCGAACACGAAAGTGCGGGTGCCGTGCGGCTGGATCAACCCGTGGCGCCGTTCGCGGCGCGCCGCTTCGGACCGCGCTATATTGCTTCGGAGGCGATTCATGTACCTGTCTAAATTGACCCTCGACCCACGCCATCCGCAGGCGCGACGCGATCTCGGTGATGCCTACGAGATGCACCGCACCCTGGCTCGTGCCTTTGCTCCAACCGCGGTGTCTCCGCCGCATCGCTTTCTCTGGCGGCTGGAACGTCGGACCGGTCTGTGGTCATCTGGCGCATATTCCGGCGCGCTTCCCAGTGTCGTCTTGATCCAGTCTGCCCAAATGGCCGACTGGTCGGTGCTCGATTCCCATCCCGGCTATGCCGAGGAAATTCGTCCCAACAAGCTGCTCGATCTGGATGTGCTGCTCCAGGCAGGGGCCCGCTACCGCTTTCGTCTGCTTGCCAACCCGACGGTCACGCGAGTGGGAAAACGCTACGGACTGACACGCGAAGAAGATCAACTCGCGTGGATGGTTCGCCAGGGCGAACGGCATGGCTTTTCTATCCTGGGCTGTGTGCGCGCTGCCGAAGAACGGCTGCAGGTTCGGCAAGGCCGCACGGGTAACCGCATCACGGTGCACACGGCCTTGTTTGATGGAACGTTCCAAGCCGACTGCGTCGAAGCCTTGCGCAAAGGCTTGTCGAACGGCTTTGGACATGCCAGAGCATTGGGCCTGGGCCTGCTCTCCATGGCCAGAATTTTCTGATTGATGTGTATAATTCGTGTGTAATAAATAGTGCGCAGAGGGGCGTAAGTTATGGCTCATCGAGTCAATATCGTATTGGATGACGACGTTTGGCAGCGCTTCCAGGCCATTCCTGGCGGCGAACGTAGCCGCTTCATCAACGACGTGCTTGCGGTGGAACTGGTCAGGCGGCAGCAACGTGAAGCGTGGGCAGGCATGCAGGCCTTTCGCCACTCCTTGCCGCCGAGTTCTGGGCGCAGCGAAGACTGGGTGCGAGAAGATCGGGATGCGCACGGATGAAAACGGTGGTGGTCGATGCCTCGGTGCTGCTCAAGTGGGTATTGCCGGAATCCGACGAGGAATACACGGCTCAGGCCAATGCCATCGCCGCGTCCGCTCTGGCCGGCCGATTGCGCTTGCTGGTTCCCTCGCTCTGGTACTACGAGGTCGGCAACATCCTGGCCAGGCGCATTCCCGACCACGCCGGCGCCGCGATGGATCATCTGGTTTCCCTGCTGATGCCCTGGACGCAGGCGCCCACGCCGGGTGTGCAGAAGCTGGCCCTGGATTTGACGCGCAGCCACGGCGTCACTTTCTATGACGCCAGCTACCATGCTCTGGCCCTCGCCAGCGACGGGGTACTGGTCACCGCCGACGTGCGCTATGTCCGCAAGGTGGGTACCAGCGCAAGCCTCACGGCCTTGTGCGACTGGACGCTCGACTGAAGCACCCAAGGAACACGGGCCATGAAATCGATCGACGATGTCTGAATTGCTGCCGCCTCTGCGCCCGCTGCCCATCAAGGAGCGCCTTTCCATTCTCTACATCGAGTATGGCCACCTGGACGTGCTCGACGGCGCCTTTGTGGTGGTGGACAAGACCGGCGTGCGCACCCCATTCCGATTGGCGGTGTCGCCTGTCTGATGCTCGAACCCGGCACCCGCGTCTCGCATGCTGCCTGCGCGCTGGCCGGGCGGGTCGGCACCTTGCTGGTATGGATCGGCGAGGCCGGTGTGCGGCTTTATTCCGCCGGGCAGCCGGGCGGGGCTCGATCGGATCGCCTGCTCTATCAGGCCAGACTTGCGCTCGATGACGATCTGCGGCTCAAGGTGGTTCGCAAGATGTACGCCATCCGCTTTGGCGAAGAAGCACCGCAGCGGCGCTCGGTCGAACAACTGCGCGGCATTGAGGGCGCCCGCGTGCGTGAGATGTACAAGCGGTTGGCCAGGAAGTATGGCGTCGAGTGGCGCGCACGCAACTACGACACCACGGAATGGGATGCCTCTGATCTACCCAACCGCTGCTTGTCTGCTGCGACCGCCTGCCTCTACGGCGTCACCGAAGCCGCCGTGCTTGCCGCCGGCTACGCGCCGGCAGTGGGCTTCATCCATACTGGCAAGCCCTTGTCCTTCGTCTACGACGTGGCCGACATCTACAAATTCGATACCGTCGTGCCGATTGCCTTCCAGGTCGCTGCGAAGCCATTGGGTGTCCCGGAGCGCATGGTGCGTCTGCGTTGCCGGGATGTATTTCGCACCAGCCGCTTGCTGGAGCGCATCATTCCCGGTATCGAGGAGATGCTGTCTGCGGGGGGGGTCGAACCGCCCCAGGCCTCGCCCGAACAGGTTGGCCCTGCCATTCCCGAGTCGAAAGGACTGGGCGATGTTGGTCATCGTGGTTGAGAACGCCCCGCCCCGGCTGCGCGGTCGGTTGGCCTTGTGGCTATTGGAGATACGGGCAGGGGTGTATGTGGGCAACTACTCTGCCAAGGTGCGAGAGCACATCTGGAGTCATGTGGCATCGGGAATCGAGGAGGGCAACGCCGTCCTGGCCTGGCGAGCGAATAACGAAGCAGGATTTGATTTCATGACCGTGGGCAGCAACCGCCGAATACCGGTGGAAATCGACGGCGCCAAGCTGGTGTCGTTCCTTCCACCGTCGCCAGAAAGCACCCCAGAAACAAGTTAGCCACGTGGTAGAATTTTCACGTGCCTGAAAGCTCTTTAACAACAGGTGCTTACTTTAAGTGTGTTCCCCGCGCTCGCGGGGATGAACCGCAGTTCGGAACGTGCTTCATCAACGTGGTGCCGTGTTCCCCGCGCTCGCGGGGATGAACCGGTCCAGAGGAACCCCATTTTTGCTACTTCGTTGTGTTCCCCGCGCTCGCGGGGATGAACCGGCGACGACAACCGGCAGCCCGGTTGCCTCGTGGTGTTCCCCGCGCTCGCGGGGATGAACCGTCGTCGCCGATGAGGCCGACGTTTTGCGCAACGTGTTCCCCGCGCTCGCGGGGATGAACCGTCGGTCGGCCCCTTGTAGTGCATCGGCCGATCGTGTTCCCCGCGCTCGCGGGGATGAACCGTCGGTCCCGCCAGCAAGCGCATTGCGAAGCGCGTGTTCCCCGCGCTCGCGGGGATGAACCGGCTGCGGCTCTGGTGCCACTGGTCCCGACCGGGTGTTCCCCGCGCTCGCGGGGATGAACCGGCGGAAATACTGGCCGCGGCGCTCGATACCGCGTGTTCCCCGCGCTCGCGGGGATGAACCGCTGGTCGATATTCTGGCCACAAATCAGGGCATGTGTTCCCCGCGCTCGCGGGGATGAACCGCTCCCCGTCGACTGGCGAACGCTGGCCGTAGCGTGTTCCCCGCGCTCGCGGGGATGAACCGATTGTTGCTTTGCGAAAGCCGTATCTTGCTGAGTGTTCCCCGCGCTCGCGGGGATGAACCGATAGCACGGTCGGACCCATGGACCGGATAATGGTGTTCCCCGCGCTCGCGGGGATGAACCGTATGCGGCGATAGGACGATGGCAGAAAAAAAGGTGTTCCCCGCGCTCGCGGGGATGAACCGATATTGCCGGTCAATGCGACGGTGCCGTAAATGTGTTCCCCGCGCTCGCGGGGATGAACCGGGTGATGGCCCTAACGTTTTCCCCGGCTTCCAGTGTTCCCCGCGCTCGCGGGGATGAACCGAAGCGAGACAAGGACTTTGCGCCGGCCGGGCTGTGTTCCCCGCGCTCGCGGGGATGAACCGGTCGCCGAGGCGGAGGCTCGCCGTTGTGTTCCGTGTTCCCCGCGCTCGCGGGGATGAACCGCGACGGCGATCACCGAGTCGCAGCAAACCATCGTGTTCCCCGCGCTCGCGGGGATGAACCGGACGGCACCTTGATGACATACTCGCCGGTAGAGTGTTCCCCGCGCTCGCGGGGATGAACCGGCGAGAAAGAAGCCAAGTCCGAGGAAGTCGATGTGTTCCCCGCGCTCGCGGGGATGAACCGCCGAGGTCGAGACCGGCGTCTATGCCGAGTGGGTGTTCCCCGCGCTCGCGGGGATGAACCGGCCATGAACTCGACGTCTGACGTCGACGGCGGGTGTTCCCCGCGCTCGCGGGGATGAACCGGCGCAATGGTGCGTACTGCTGCAAGGCACGCAGTGTTCCCCGCGCTCGCGGGGATGAACCGACAGTCGAAGGGGCCGCCTGGTCGATGGCCGAGTGTTCCCCGCGCTCGCGGGGATGAACCGCCTAGATCGTCCAGCCGTTCCCCTCGTGCCACGTGTTCCCCGCGCTCGCGGGGATGAACCGGATGCAACCCGACGCCCGGAAGGCGGAAATACGTGTTCCCCGCGCTCGCGGGGATGAACCGTGCTTGGTGTACGTCGCCTTGCCTTTGCCGGGGTGTTCCCCGCGCTCGCGGGGATGAACCGCCGGCGAGCCCGTAGCGGTTCAGCCGCTCGAGGTGTTCCCCGCGCTCGCGGGGATGAACCGCGCAGCCCGCGGTAGTGCTTGTGGGCAGCCATGTGTTCCCCGCGCTCGCGGGGATGAACCGGATCAACCGGCAGTCGCCGATAGTGACTTCTCGTGTTCCCCGCGCTCGCGGGGATGAACCGACGAGGAAACAGCCGGAAAGCGGGTGATTATCGTGTTCCCCGCGCTCGCGGGGATGAACCGTGGTCGTGTGTTGCAGCATGCACTAAATGCGGGTGTTCCCCGCGCTCGCGGGGATGAACCGCCGATTCCGGCTGCGATCGTGGCGCAGTAGCAGTGTTCCCCGCGCTCGCGGGGATGAACCGGCAGTCCTTGTGTTTAATTGTGTAGTCTTTGGGTGTTCCCCGCGCTCGCGGGGATGAACCGCTCGACCCTCACCCATGCGGCGAACCTCTCGTGTGTTCCCCGCGCTCGCGGGGATGAACCGAATCTTTTATCTGCTTCAGCAGGAGCGTCCGAGTGTTCCCCGCGCTCGCGGGGATGAACCGCCGGCCGCATTGACCGCATTGAGGTCGACGGTATCGACGTCGTGTTCCCCGCGCTCGCGGGGATGAACCGGGTCTTCTCTGCGTGCGTGCGTGCGTCGAGTCGTGTTCCCCGCGCTCGCGGGGATGAACCGCCCTGTAATCGTGAATCCAACTGTCCTGTTACGTGTTCCCCGCGCTCGCGGGGATGAACCGGTCGCGGAGGACGTGACTGGTATGCCGGCCATGTGTTCCCCGCGCTCGCGGGGATGAACCGCGCGGATTGCATTGCTACGGCCACATTTTTCCGTGTTCCCCGCGCTCGCGGGGATGAACCGCTTGACGTCATCGACGCGGACCGGCTCAGCGTCGTGTTCCCCGCGCTCGCGGGGATGAACCGCTGATGCCGTTGACGTCGTTGAATTCGATGGTGTGTTCCCCGCGCTCGCGGGGATGAACCGAAGCAGTGCGGCGAGCGCGTTGCTCTCATCCGGTGTTCCCCGCGCTCGCGGGGATGAACCGTTGTAAATGCCACCGCCGACACGCCTGCGGAAGTGTTCCCCGCGCTCGCGGGGATGAACCGTGCGCGGCATCAAAACAAGCGGCGCTGAACGCGTGTTCCCCGCGCTCGCGGGGATGAACCGACGTCGCAATTCTCGGGGTCGCAGGTCTGGCCGTGTTCCCCGCGCTCGCGGGGATGAAGCGCGGTCGGAATACCGCGCACCGATCAAACGGAGGTGTTCCCCGCGCTCGCGGGGATGAGCCTTTATCGACGCCTTTAATCTCTTCCTTTAACCTCGTCTTTAACCGTGTCCATCCCGTCAGCGGCGAGCCGTGGCGGGAAAACGCCATTGTCCCCGTCCTTGTCGTAAGTGGCGAGCGCGTCGACCCAGTCGAGCATCGCCAGCAAGCCGCCCAGCCGCAGCACCGGCGTTTCGCCTTCCGGCGTCGTCATTTCGAGAGCGCCGTAATAGAGTTCCTCGACCTTGACACCGGCGACGCGGGACAGGTAGCGCGCCGCCACCAGCGCCAGCATCGGCAGGTGGCGAAAGCCGTGCGTGACGTCGAGGGAGAGGTTTTCCCCGGGCTGCACGACGCCGGCGAGGAGGTGGAGGATCTCGGCCTGTTCGGCGGCGTCGCGTGCGTAGGGAATCAGCAGACAGTCGACCGGGATGCCGAGTTGCTGGGCGAGTTCAAGGCGCGGCAGGTCGAGCATCTCCTGGTCGACCTGTCCGGCTTCGACGGCAGCCATAAGGTGCAGCATGGCATCGTCGTCGTCGGCGCCCTGGCGCTCGAAGAAGACGTCCCACATGCTGCCGGCGGTGCCGACCAGTACGAGGCGATCGGGCTGCAGGTATTCGGTCAGCGCCATGCCAAAGAAGGGCACACGGCGCGAAAAGCCGGCGTCGAAGCGGTAGGTGGCGGTGCGGTAGCCGGTCTGCGGGTCCGCTTTGCCCTTGCCGAGAAAGCTGATGAGGGTATTGATGGTCATGCTCCGGGATGAATGCTGATGATGGGTGCGCCGATTTGCCGGGGCGCCTGGAGGGGGTCGTAACTGACCGCCGCTGGCCGCAGGCCAAGGCTGTAGCGGCGCGGCCGGCTGCCGCCGTCGCTGATCAGGTAGGGTTCGGCGGCCGGGCCAAGTTCGCGCCGCAGAATCTTCTTGAGCTTGGAGAGGTGAGCCGAGAAGTAGGCGCCGTCCATGCCCTGGCGCAGGGCGCGTTCGGTTTCGTCGAGGTCGCCCAGCGGCCCGGCGATCCAGCGCAGCTCGACGAGGTAGCGCTTCTTCCATTCGGCGTCCGGGAGTTCCTTCGCTGGCGCCGGCAACGGCGCTTCGCCGCGCAGTGCCCGCCGGGCGAAGACGCTGAGCAGCGCGAGTTCGGCCGGTGGCAGCGCAAACGCCTTGCCGGCGGCGCAGACGCGGCGGGCCGCGAGATCGATCTGCAGTGCGGCCGGGGCGAGGGCATGGCGGGCGGCCTCGACGGTTTCGTTGTAGCTGGCGAGGCCGGTCAGCAAGGCTTCGGGAAGGCCGTGGCGCAGGCTGACGAAAGGTAACTCGGCGAGCGTCACCTGTGCGGTGGCACTGTCGACCAGGCGGCCGCCGGGCATTTCGAGAACGCGGCTGGTCGGCGTCGGGTAGTAGAAGCCGAGGCTGGACTCGAAGGGCTCGGAGACCAGGACGTGCGACAGCTTGTCCTGGGGTCGCCCGTAGAGCGACAGGGCGTAGCCGAGAAAGAAGCCCATCGTCTTGCGGCCACCGGCGATCGAGACGTGCAAGGCGCAGTCCGGGTCGGCGGTGAACTCGCGGATGATGCCGGTGATGCCGTCGGCGGCGCGACGGTTGTCTTCGGGCGAGCGGATGTCTTCGAGCGGCCGGCCGCCGGCATCCTCGAGAACGTGGATGGTATCGGCGGTGAAATGGATCGGCGGCAAGGCGTAGTCGCGGGCGAGGCGGTGGAACCATCCGGGTTCATCGGACAGCAGCGCGAGGCGGGCCTTCTCGGCGCCGCTGCGGGTGGTGATCAGATGGATCTCGGTCGGGACGAAGGCGCTCGCCGTCGGCGCGACGGCCAGGGCGTAGAGGGTCTCGGTGACGATCTGCGGCGACAGGCCGGTGACGGCGACGAGAATGCGGCGAGGATACTCGTTGGGGTTGTGGCGGGTGCTGGTCATGGCATCGGTTGGGGGGCAGTTGGATTGGCGACGATTGTCTTCCCATTTCGGTCGCGCAGTGGCGGACGGCAAGCTTGCGATGCCGGGTGGCGGCATTGCTGCGGAACAGCCGCCGGAGTGGTGCAAATCCCGGACCCGCAAGCGCTTTGTCGGCGGTACGAGCGGCCACACGGGCAACCCGGCGCCTGATGAACATCCGGCCTGTCGACGAAGGGAACGCCTTGGCGCCAATCGGCGCACGGCAGAACGCCTCGACACTGTAAGCGCTGATCATGACCGTGAAAGGCATCACCAATTGACCGGCTCGCCAACGCCCGTGGCAGGGATCTCTACGCCTTCGGGGCGAGCGCATCACGGAGGCGATCAGTTCGTCGCTCGACGAGGCCGACGCGAAGGTGCTGGTCAATCTCGCTTCGGAGGCGTACTTCAAGTCGCTGCAGCCGAAGAAATTCGGGGTGCCGGTATTGCCGCCGGCCTTCGAGGACTGGAGCGGCGGCAAATTTCGCGTCATTAACTTCTACGCCAGGCGGGCGCGCGGCCTGATGGCACGTTACGCGATCGTCAATCGCCTGACCGACGCCGCTGGCCTGCAGGACTGTGCGATCGACGGCTATACCTATGCCGACCAGGGCCATAGCCTGTCGTCGGGCGGATCGTGCCGGTGGTCATCAGCGATTCGCCGCGCCCAAAACCCACGATTGACCACCCGTGCCATTCATCGTTGCCGTCAGTGCCCGCAGGCAGGCTGAACACCGTCTCGCCCCGCCAAGTTCGGGTGCTGCCCGGTTGAAAGCACGATGCCGCTCGTGCCGTCGAACATCACGTCAAAAAACTCCTGAGCATTCCAGCTGTTGCAGAACAACCATGACCAGGCGAGTTGATTGCTCCGCGGGTAGAACTGCGTCCATTGTGATCCCGATGGACCAAGAATGCGCAGCACCTGGTCCTTGCTCATTCCCGCCTGGATTCGCGCAAAATTCGCCGTGTTGAGCACGTTCTCGATGCGCTGCAGCTTGCCATCCGGCCCCAGATACGCCATGTAGGTCTGCGTGCCCGCGGGGCCGCGTGGGTAGGCCAGTTGTTCACTTCCATCGGGATTCTTCCAGACCATCGCTGGCTCGCCCATCGAGGCAACGACCTCGGGCAGCGTTGACACGCCCGGCTTGAGATCGCTGCCGCTGTAACCCGCGCACGCAGAAACCAGCAGTGCGCCAAGAGCCACCAGCCCGCGTACCCATAGTGAATGCTTACGGCCCATTCGCCCTCCCTGCTCAACAAAGGCCCAGTTCATTTTCATGCGCTCGTGGCACACCTGAAGCATGGGGCATCCAGGCTGCGTGACGACTGTATCGCTGACGCTGGCTGCCGCAGTCAGTTCGCCGAGGTCTGCCGACAAGCGTCGGGATTGCCGGAAAGTCTCCCGAAACGCACCCCAAGCGCTACCCGTATCGCACCAGGAGTTCACCCGCCAAAGCAGTCAGCCCGGGTTCCGGGATCGATGATCGAATGGCCGCATCTGGCAAAGCATCTGCCCCGCGGGAAACCCCTTTCGGCGCCTGGCACTGTTTGGATGATATTACCTTGGGCGTGGCGTGTCACTGACCATCTGCTGTCGGTCGCTGGGCAAAGCTTTAAGCGAATTCCATGGATTGCCATCCCAAACCGTCCAGGAGTTCCGTCATTCCCGCGCAAGCGGGAATCCAGTCCAGGCTCTGTCCTACATCGGGCCGAACGGTGGATCCCCGCTTTCGCGGGGATGACGGCTGTCGTTTATCGGTACCTCTATCTCTGGAAATCGCCTTAGCTGGCGGGCCACCTCAACCAGTGGGTCTTGTCAAGATCGGGCGACAGACTCCGCTTGCTCGACGGATACCCGCTGGACAAGCACGCGACGGTTCCCGGTTCAACCTCGAAGGGTTGGCGGTGGCCGCCGACGGAGGTTTGCCGATCGGGCTGCCCAGCCCCATCATCCGATCATGGGTTCGGCCTCTGCGATGCCCTTGCTCCGGCACATGACAGGAGGCGCGCAATGCGGTAATGTCCGGGCTTTTTTCTGGCCTCATAAGAAAGGAGACTGACATGTCAAAGGAAAGAGCTGCGGTTGGCGTCGATGGCCTTGCCCTGCCCGTTCTGCCGCCGGAACGTGATGCACGCGTCTGCGCGCGACTGGTACGCGTGATGTTCTACACGCCCGGTTTTCTGGCGCTGCTTCTGATCAAGGCAGGGGAACCAACGAGCTTCGGGATCTCGGTGGAGCTGCTGATGCTGTCCAGTGTGGCCGCAATCGTTGCAGGACTGTTCATCAGCGCGCAATCGACGATCGCTGGGTCTGACCATGCGTCACGAGTCGGCACCTGGAGCGGGACGCTGATCCTCGAGTTGCTGTCGGTCGTCCCGATCCTCTGTGCCATTCCCTCGCTATTCCATGAGTTGGCGAACAGCCGGTTGTTGCATGCCCTGGCGCCGGGGGCTACCGATGTCGCGCTCGGTGCGTCGGAGCTGCTGCCCGCCGTCGCGGTCTTTCCCTTCATCCTGTATCAGCTGGCTGGTTTCGGGATCCTGCACTATATCCTGTCGAGACCGATGAACTGGGTGGTCAACATCGGCATACTGAGCCTGATCGTGTTCGCGACCGCTGCCAATCGCCACGCCAATTACGGCATGGAAAAGACCGCCGTTTCGATCCTGGTGATCACCATGCTGATCACCGTCTTCTACGGTGTACTCAAACTGCGGCAGATGCAGACGACCTACGACACGCACTGCCCAACCAAGGAGGCCAAGGAAGGTGGGGAAGGCAAGGACAAAGTCCTGGAGTGATGCCGCCTGGCCGGCGGAGTCGCAGCGGCGGGATCGGGCGGCGAAAGCGGGCAGCGCGGAAACGTCCTGATGATCGCTGATGCGATGACCGAGCCTGCGGGTCGAGAGTGAGTGAGTTCGAATACGGGCGGCAGATACTTGCCGCATTGATTCCAATTGCTCTGACGGTCGTCGTTCACGGTCTGGGCATGGACTTGGTTCGCCTGAGTTTCGAGCGTTTCGGGAAGCCCATGCTGCGGCGGGCACACAATGCCGGAGCCAGGACGGCTTTCATGATCGGCGTCGTCGGCATCATGATCCTGAGTCATTTCTGCGCTATCGTCATCTGGGCGCTGACTCTTCTGGCTCTGGGGCTCCTGTCGGGAATCGAGCAGGCCATGTTCTACTCGATGCAGTACTACACCACGCTGGGCGCAAACGTTCATAAGCTGCCGGACCCCTGGGAAGGGTTCGGTGGCTTCGAAGCGATGACGGGGATGCTGATGTTCGGCTGGTCGACGGCCGTTCTCGCGCTTGTCGGGCAAAAAATGCACTCGATCGACGATTGATTCCGGCCTCGGCCGGGCCCGAGCCTGGCATCATGACCGCGTCCAACGCCAGGCAGTTCCTCCGACAGCGAGCGCCCGCGGCGGTCAAGGTTCACCGGTTGATCCTGGCCAGCCGGGGGGCAGATCGCGGCCAGGAAAGAGTGCTTGCGCAGCACGCTCTCGACATCGACTTCCAGCACCTCGCCGGTACTCCACGTTGTGCGCAGCCGATAAGGAGCCATCGCCTCGACGGTGTTCAGCTTGGGGAAAAGGTATTCGCTCATGGGTTGTACCTCAGCCATTCACCTTGCAGAAGCGCCCGGTTTGCTGCAATCCACGCCAGTTCATTCCGGATTCAACATGCGGCGGGGTCACGCGTCCTTGCGCGGCGCCTTGCGGAACCGCTTGAGGAACACCCCGAGCCACAGCACGGTCGCAAGCAGGAAGACAACCAGGCCGCCGATGAACCACGACGACTCGAGCCGCGGCGGAACTGCCTGGTTGGCGCGAAGGATGAGCCAGTGGGTGTAGCAGAGGAAGAGGGTAAGGGCCGTCCCGAGACGCGCCATATGGCGAACCAGGAAAGCGATGGTCTCCTCCCGGCGCTCGGGGTCGAGCCAGTACTCGCCATGCGGCAGGCTGATCCTGACGCCGGGGCGACGAAAAGTGGCGCCGGGAAGGTAGGCGAGGATGAGTGGCAGGACGACGACGAACGCCAGCATGAACCAGGTGTAAAACGAGCGGGTCATGAAAGCGTTGGCGTAACCGTCGCCACCGAAATGCGAGGCCACGACGGGCGGCAGGGACTGGCTGGTGAATGCGACGAACGCTGCTGCGGGCAGTGACCACAGGAAGAACCCCTTTGGCGCGAGTGGACGGTTCATGGCTTCCTTTCGATTCGAGGATGAACGACAGGCGCCGTTGGCATTTCGCTGAACGACGCGACACTGCAAGGTAATTTCGCTCTTCAGTCAAGCAGGGACGATCCGAACAAGGTTGGCGTCCTTCAGGTCCGCCTCAGGCTGGCGACGATCGATGGCAGCGGCGGCGCGAAGGTGCAACACGCTGGAACGATTGTCGGCTCAGTGTCATGAGGCGGCAAGCGGGGAGCGGTGGAACCTGCGGAGAGAGTTTCACGTCCTGGAACGTCCGGACAGCAGTCTCAACGAGACAAAGACCGCTATCGTGGACGCCGCCCAGGTTTGTCGGCTGATCTTGCTCAGCACCGGAAACTGCCAGTGGATTGCTGCATGCGGCGTGCTGCTTCGGTCAGACGGCTGGCCGCGGCGGCGAGTTGTCCTGCGCCGGCCGAGTTCTGTTCGGTGGACTGCGCCACCCTCTCGATTTCGTCGGCAATGCTCTGGCTACCGGACTGCTGCGATTGCAGACCGGCGGCAACGTCGCGCAGTTCGGCGACCAGGGCCTGCGCGGTTCTTTCGATGCCGAGCATGGTTTCGCGCGAGCGATTGACGGCTTCGGTGCTGACCTGAGCCTTCTTTGATTCGTCCTCCATCATCGCCACCGCCGTGTCGATCCCCGAGCGAATCGCGGCGACGACTGTGGCTATCTGTTCAGTGGACTGTGCGGTGCGTTCGGCAAGCTTGCGAACTTCGTCGGCGACGACCGCAAAACCGCGGCCTTGCTCGCCAGCGCGCGCCGCCTCGATCGCGGCGTTCAGAGCCAGCAGGTTCGTCTGGTCGGCGACTTCACGGATCACGCCGACGATTGCCGATATTTCGCGCGAGCGCTCGCCGAGAGCCGCCACCGCCGTTGCCGATGATTGGACGCCGGTCGCCAGTTCGTCGACGATTTTCGTCGTCCGCTCGATCTCGCTCGATCCCGTCCGGCACTGCTCGCCCGAAGCCAATGCCCGAGTTTCTGAGCTGTCGGCGAGCGTCGCCATGTGCGCGATGCCGGTCGACATTTTCTCGACGGTCGCTGACATCGCCGAGACCGCGGCGCTCTGCCGGGTAGAGTTATCGGCCACTTGCGCCGTCGTCAACGACAGGTGTTCGGCTTCGGCGCTCAGCGAATCGGCATTGTTGCGAATGGAACTCACCAAGGTCGAGAGTTGGCCCGAGGTATCATTCATCGCGTCGAGCAGACCACCGATCTCGTCGGCGCGCCGATGTTCAGTACGCATCGACAAGTCGCCTGCGGCGATCGCCGCGAGGTGCTTGCGCGCGGAATCCACGCCTTTGAGAAGCGACATGCTGAGTAGCGAGGTGCAGCCGATCGCGGCGCCGAGAGTGATGACGAAGACGACTGCGAGTACGATCGAGTTCCGAGACGTCGCCGCTGCAGTTTCGGCTTCGATCGCGGTCTGGTGCTCGGTCGCCAGTTTGACGACATCGTCGATCGCCTTGCGGTGCATTTCATAGAGAGCTTCGAGTTTGACCATCGCCGCCCTTACCTGTGCCGCGTTGTTGTCGGTCACTGCCGGAAGGAAATCGCTGTAGGCCAGCGCGTAGAAGCGCGCCGCCGGTTCATGGGCATCCTTGAGAAAGCGTGCCTTCATCGCCGCGGGCAAATCCTGTTTGAGCCAGAAATCGTGCCGTGCGTCGTAGTCCTTTTTCAAGAGCGCGAGTTTTTCAATCAGTGTGCTTTGCTGCACCGCGCGGTCCGGGTCGGCAAGCAGGAGTACGGTCAGCCACGACTCAATGATGTAGTTGGGTGGCGGCAGGATGTCTGCCACGAGATCCTTGTCAAGCACGATGCGCTCATAGAGTGGGCCGCCGACCTTGACCTTGCCGATGCCGGAATAGGTCAGCAGCCCAAAGGCAGCCAAGCCAGCGAGCAGCACTAAGGTCAGCAAGGTGAACTGGATTCTCAGTTTGAATCGGGTCATGTCAATATCTCCTGACGCCCAACCGGCGTGGTGGAAGCAGATTCTAGACGCTTTGGGATCCAGTGGAGGCAGTGGCAAAAAATCGGGTCAGTTCGTGTCCCTTGCCCCTCGACCCGGTGGGCAGCAGATTCGGCGGGCGGGCCGCGGCAACCGATCTGGTGCTCGCTGCTTGTTTCGCCGCAGGGTCTGACGGGAATGCGTTCTAATTGCCTTGGAACTTTGGCTTGCGTTTTTCCCGGAAGGAGTTCAAGCCTTCCTCATAGTCCTGGCTGTCGTACACCACTCGCCGGAGTCCCTGCATTCTTTCGAACAACTCGGGAGTGATTGAGCGTGCGCTCGACAGCAGCCGCAGTTGCTCCTTCATCACCGAGATGCTCAGGGGCGAATTCGCGACGATTTGGGCGGCGAGGCCATAGACGAAGGCCTCAATGGTATCGACCGGCTTGATATAGTTGATGACGCCAAGGTTCAGCGCCTGCGACGTGGGGATCGGTTGCGCGGTGAAAAGCATCTCCTTGGCAACCGGCAGCGGGATCATGTTCATCAGCGTGAGCAAGCCACCCAGATTGTAGGGGACTCCGAGCTTGGCCGGGGTGATGGCGAAGGTCGCTTCAGGTGTCGCGACGAGGATGTCGCAAGCCATGGCAACTTCGCAGGCTCCCCCCCAGACGCCGCCCTCGATCAGCGCCAGCACGGGCGCCGGGAATTCCTGAATCGCCCGGATCAGCACGCGCAGCGGGTCCGCCCAGCCGAGTGGATCGCGACCCTTGTCGGGCAGCTCGCTGACATCGTGGCCGGCAGACCAGACCTTGCTGCCCGCCGGTGCACGCAGCACGACGGCACGGATGCCTTGCTCGTGAAACGCGTCCAGCACGACGGTAATCTCGTTGATCAGCGCTTCGCTCAAGGCGTTGCGTTTTGCCGTATGGTTCATCACGATCGTACCGATCGCGTCCTGCGTTTCTGTGATGATCAGGGACACTTGCTTCTCCTGGAGTGCGTTGATGAGGTCTCGCCTTCGCTGCGCATGCCGAGGGCGCCAATCCCGGCGAGAGTATCTCCACTCAAGGGTGCTGCGGTCAATCTTCATGGATGATTCAGTCGCAGGTGTGCGCACTGTCGCGTCGTCCAGCGGCGGTGGTCGCTTCCAAGGCTGGCGAGCCGGGCGGCGACCTCGCGCAACTCGCTTTCGATGCGGTCCTGTCCGCCTGGCAACGCGCGCAACTGCTCCAGAACCGGATCATCGACGTTGTCGCTCATGGTCAGGCCTTGTTGCATCAAGCCGGGACGCTGCGACGGCGGGAAGCGCAACTACTGGTTCATCGCCGATGCCGCTGCCGCCCGATCGATCCTGGTTCATGCCGAGCTGTGCCCGAGCCCTGGCGCCCGCGTGAGGCTACCCCCTAAGCCGGCGAAGCCGGAACCAAACAGGTCAAGGTTTTGGTCATAGCCTTAGCAAGTAATCGGAGGCGGCCATGACACAGATGCTGACGGATCGATATCACGACCGGCTTGCAGGAACGCTCTCCTGCTACGACCGGATCGTGATTACGGGGACGTTGCCCGGTGCGTGCTACGCGGCGGGGATGACGAGTTTTCTCAATGCCAAGCACATTCGAATTTTTGACTACCCGCGCTTTGCCGAACCGCTGCGTGACCGCATTCGTGAAGCCGCACAGGCGCTGGCGATCGCCCAGGGGGCGCGAATCGAGCACGTTGCCAAGGCGCACATCCGCAAGGAAGACCTCGTTGCCGCGGTGCTCAAGGACCGTGGGGATCATCCGGGATTGGTGCATGTGCTCTCCGCCATGGAAGCCTGCGACGCCTACGAACCCTGGCACGACAAACCAAGTCATCAGACCTTTCTGCGCCATACCTCGGGCAAATGCCTGCACTACTATTTCTACTGGATGGACGAGGTTCTCGGACTCATCTACCTGCGCGTGCCGACGTGGAGTCCATTCCGGCTGCAGTTCTACTGCAATGGCCACAGTCGGTTGGCGCACTCGCTGACGACGGCAGGGATCGACTACGCGATGGCAGACAATGCCTTTCTCCGTATCGACGACTGGGGGCGGGCCCAGCAACTCGCGGACGCCTTCTCGCCGGACACCCTGCACGCTCTTCTGGACCGCTACGCCGAGCAGTGCTGCCCGATCCTCGAGGTCTTTGGACAGTCCTATCACTGGAGCCTGATGCAGGTCGAGTACTCGACCGATCTGGTGTTCCGGTCCGACGCGATCCTGAAGTCGCTTTACGAAGAACTCTCCCGGCAGGCGATCTTCTCGATCAAGGCCGAGCAGGTCGCCACCTTCCTCGGCAAGAAAATCACGCCGCAACTGGCGCAGGAGCTCGGCAGCCGCTTCACGACGCGAATCGAGGGCACTTGCATCAAGCATCATCTGGGCAAGGTGTCGGTCAAGATGTACGACAAGTTCAATCGCGTGCTGCGTCTTGAAACGACGACCAACAACGTTTCCTTCTTCAAGCACCACCGCAAGGTGGAACATCGGGATGGTCACGAGTCGCGCGAGATCGCCCCCCTCCGAAAGACTATCTACAGCCTCATCGACCTGCGCGAGATCCTGCTCGGCTGTAACCGCCGCTATCTGGAATATCTCTCCGCACTGGACGACTTTTCCACCGGCGATCGCAACCTGCATCGGCTGACCAGCCCCAAGATGATCAATGGCCATCGCCTCAAGGGCTTCAACTTCTTCGACGCCACTCAGCAGGCCCTGCTGCGCGCGCTCCAACGTCCCGAATTCAACATCCGCGGCATCCGCCGTGCCGACCTGGTCCCCTTCTTGCGCCAGATTTCCCCGGCCAGCATCACCCGCCAGCTTTGGCGCCTGCGCCAGTTCGGTCTCATCAAGAAGGTCGTTCATGGCTATCGCTATTACCTTACCCGCCTTGGCCGATCTACCATCGCCGCCGCTTGTCGAATCACTGAACAAAGCATTGTCCCGGCTCTTGCCCATGCTACCCCATGACAAAATCTGCTCAGGAAATGTAAAGACCTGAGTCATAAGAGACTAACCGTAGCGTCCTTCGATATAGTCCGCCGTCTCGCGGTGCTTGGGGGTGACGAACATCTCCTCGGTGAGCGCGTGTTCGACGACCTTGCCCATCAGCATGAACACGCACTCCTCGCTGGCCCGCCGCGCCTGCGCCATGTTGTGGGTGACGATCAGGATCGTATATTGGCCGCGCAGTTCCCAGAGCAGTTCCTCGACTGCTTCAGTGCCCTTGGGGTCGAGCGCCGAGCACGGTTCGTCCATCAGCAGGACCTTCGGCTTGACCGGCAGCAGGCGGGCGATGCACAGCTTCTGCTGTTCCTCGAGCGACAGTTCGGTCGCCTTGCGCTTCAGTTGGTCCTTCACCTTGTCCCAGAGCAGGACCTGGCGCAGCGACTGTTCGACGATTTCGTCCGGCGTTCCCTGCGCGACCTCACCGCCACCCTTGGCGTGCAGCCGGTGGCTGAAGAGGATGTTGTCGCGAATTGAAATCGGCAGCGGATTGGGGCGCTGAAAGACCATCCCGACCTGCTTGCGCACCTGCACCAGCTCGACCTGCGGGTCGTAGATGTTTTCGTTCATGACGTGCACGCTGCCCTCGATGCGGACGTAGCCGAGGCGCTCGTTGATACGGTTGACGCTGCGCAGGAAGGTACTCTTGCCGCATCCTGAAGGGCCGATCATTGAGGTGATCAGTCCTTCACGAATGCTCAGATCGACGTCGTAGAGCGCCTGAAAGGTGCCGTACCACAGGTTCAGCTTCCGGCTGTCGATCGCATACCGGGGGATCGGCTGCGTGAGGGCAGCGGTCTGTTCGTTGTTCATCGTAGATCGTGTCCTTGATAGGCAATGCGGGGCTCGCCGGCAAGCCACCGGCGGGCGCGGTGGGGCTAGCCGAAGCGCCCCTCGACGTAGTCGCGCGTGCGCTGATCCTTCACCTCGCCGGTGAAGAGGTCCTCGGTGACGCCAATTTCGACACACTCGCCGCCGAGGAAGAACGCCGTCCGGTCAGCCAGGCGCCGTGCCTGCTGCACCAGGTTGGTCACCAGGATGATCGTCACTTCCTGGCGCAACTCCTTGAGCACGTCTTCGATGCGCATCGTCGTCACCGGGTCGACGGCAATCGAGAACTCGTCGAGCATCAACAGATCGGGTTCCTGCGACAGCGCCCTGGCGATCGTCAGGCGCTGCTGCTGGCCGCCGGAGAGCAGGCTGCCAAGCGCGTGCAGGCGGTCCTTGACTTCGTCCCAGAGCGCGGCGCGGGTCAGGCAGCGCTGGACGATGACGTCGAGTTCGGCCTTTTCCTTGATGCCGCGCAGGCGAGGCGACAGCGCGACGTTGTCGTACACCGTCATCGGCAGACCGACTGGCAGCGGAAAGACGACGCCGATGCGGCTGCGCAGGGCATAGACGTTGTTCAGGCGGCGCGTGTCGCGGCCGTTGAAGCGAATCTCGCCGTTCACCCGCATGCCGGTGGTGAACACGTCCATGCGATTGACCGCCTTGAGGAACGAGGTCTTGCCGGCGTTGGCCGGGCCGATGATGCCGAAGATCTCGTGCTCGCGAATCGACAGATTGACGCCACGCAGGGCTACCGCGTCGCCGTAGCGGATCGTCAGGTCGCTGACCTCGAGCTTGCTCGGGACAGCGTCGACCGCCGGCGTGGTCGTGCCTGTGGTTGACGACACGATTGCGGAATCTACCATTTCTTTTTCCCCCTGAGCCACATGCGGAAGGCGATCGAGACGCTGTTCATCGTCAGCACGAGACCGATCAGTACGAGTGCGACGCCAAAGGGGACCTCTTCCGAGATTCCCGGTACCTGCGTTGCCGTCACGAACAGGTGCAGGGACAAGGCCATGGTCTGGTCGAAGACGCTCTGCGGCAGAAAAGGTGTGAAGAAGACCGCACCGGTGAACATGATCGGCGCCGTCTCACCGGCCGTGCGCGACACCTCCAGAATGACACCGGTCAGGATGCCGGTGATCGAGTTCGGAAGAACGACGCGGCGGATGGTCTGCCAGCGCGTTGCGCCCATGTTCCAGCAGGCCTCGCGAAAGGCCGGCGGCACTGCCTGCAGCGACTCGCGCGTGGCGACGATGACCACCGGCATGGTCATCACCGCCAGCGTCAGGCTGGCGGCGAGGATGCTGGTGCCGAACTCGAAGAAAAGGACGAAGGCGCCGAGCCCGAACAGGGCATGGACGATCGACGGCACGCCGGCGAGATTGATGATCGCCAGGTTGATCGTCCGGGTGAACCAGTTGTCACCGGCGTACTCGCTGAGGTAGATCGCGGCGAAGATACCGATCGGCACCGACAGGATCAGCGCGACCGTCACCAGCCAGATGGTCCCGAGCAGCGCCGGAAAGACGCCGCCGGTGCGCATGCCGTCGGTCGGCGCAGTCAGCAGGAACTCCCAGGAAATCGCGCCGCCGCCCTTCACCACCAGGGTGCCGAGGATCAGCATCACCGGCGTGATCAGAAGCAGGGTCATGAGCCCGAAGAGCAGTCGATAGCGTTTCTGCACGCGTTCGTTGTGGTGGTTCAGGTCGCTGGCCTGAAACATCGTTGGATTGGCGGTGGCCATGGCTTACCCCTTGCGTATGCCGCGCACGATCAGATCGGCGGTCAGATTGATGATGAAGGTGACGAGGAAGAGGAAGATGCCGATGGTGAACAGCACCTGGTAGTGCTCGCCGCCAACGACCGCCTCACCGAGTTCGGCGGCGATGGTTGCGGTGAGCGCACGCACTGAGTCGAAGATGCTGCCCGGGATGTTGACCGCATGGCCGGTGGCCATCAGTACCGCCATCGTTTCCCCGAAGCCACGACCGACACCGAGTAGCACGCCGCCGAGCAGGCCGTTCTTCGCCGCTGGCAGCACCACCTTGTAGATCACCTGCCAGCGGGTCGCGCCCATCGCCTCGGCCGCCTCGCGATAGCGGTCGGGAACGGCCTTGAGGGCATCCTCGGCAATCGAAGTCATGATCGGGGCCGCCATCAGGCCGAGGATGATGCCGGCGTTGAGGACGCACAGGCCGACCGGGATGTCGAACCA
Organism: Candidatus Accumulibacter necessarius; assembly: GCF_036625085.1. NCBI lineage: Bacteria > Pseudomonadati > Pseudomonadota > Betaproteobacteria > Candidatus Accumulibacter > Candidatus Accumulibacter necessarius. The sequence goes on from NZ_JAZKUM010000003.1 coordinate 516,660, forward strand.
CTTGATGAGCAGCGGATTCATGATCACCAGGCCGATGAAACCCCAGACCACTGAAGGAATCGCTGCCAGCAGTTCGACCAGGACCTTGAGCGCTTCGCGCGTCTTGCCGCTGGCAAACTCGGCGATGAAGATGGCGGCGCCGAGCGAGAACGGCACCGCGACCAGCATCGCCAGCCCGGTGACGCTGGCCGTGCCGGCCATCAGCGCGAGGATGCCGTACTCCGGATCCTCCGCGTCGCTCGGCGACCAGTAAGGGGTGAGGAAGAACTCGCGGAAGTCCATCTTCTCGAAGACGAAGCCGATTCCTTCCTTGGTGACGAAGAAGAAGATGCCGAGTACGAAGAGGATGGCCGAGATGCCGCAGACGAAGACCATGACGGCAATCAGCTTGTCGACGTACCAGTCGAGGTTACGGCGGTCGAAATCGGCCGCCGCTTGGGTTTCGGTCGCTCGGCTGCTCAGCGCCTGCGTACTGGTGCCCATCTCAGTTGGCCTCCTGGCCACGCAGGATCGTCATCAGATTGCTGACCTGCAGGGCGATCTCCCGACTGAGGATCCGCAGATCAGGCTGCGCGCTATCGGGTTGGGTGACCTCCCAGTCGAGCGCCACGGTATGGAAAGGAATCTGCTCGACGTAGGACTTGACCGGCCCCTGCAGGCTGACGATGATCTGGAACGTGCCGAGTTCCCGATGATGTGCCGGGATCGCCTGCGGCCGGTGGTTGCCGAGGTCGATTCCCAGTTCCTGCAGCAGGGCGATCGACTGCGGATCGGCGACACCGGCCGTCCGGCCGCGACTGTGGTATTCGCCCACCTCCGGAAAATTCTTGCGCGCGATTGCCTCGGCGATCGGGCCGAGCAGGCTGTTGTCCTCGTCGACAAACAGGATACGGAAGAACTTTGGCCCCTTGGCCTGGCCGGTGACCGCAAAGAGCGTGTCTTCACAGATGTTCTTTGCCTGATCGGAAACCCGCTCGAGCGAGTTGAATACCGTCAGGTAGGCGAACAGGTCCTTGACGTTGAAGTGCTCGCCCTCGCCGACCAAGTCGCTGAAGGCCATGTCAAAGGTTCGCTCGACCTGATCGGCGATGACCATCGTCGCCTTGGCCTTGTCGGCGTTGCCTTCGACGAAGGCCTCGACGGCCTGCTTCAGCATCTGCCGCGATTCGCTGGCCATCAGCTCGATCTCACGTTCGAGTATTCCTTGCGGAAGAGCGATCTGCACCGCCTCGCGGCAGATCGTGACGGCGTAGTCGCCGATGCGCTCGAGCGCGACATTGGTATGGACGACGGCTGCCATCAGGCGCAGGTGACTCCCGGTCGGCAGGTGTACGCCGATGAAGGCCATGCGCATCCGATCCAGCTCGTTGCTGACGGCGTTGATCCGGTTGTCGGCCAGAACCGTGGCGTAGGCCAGCCGGTCATCGTCGGCCAGCAGCGCGTGCACGGCATTGTCGAGGGCCTTCTCGACGAGTCCGGCGAGCAGGGCTGTTTGTTGCTTGATCTGGGACAGATCTCTTTCGAGACGTTCTTCGTAATGACTCATCGCTGGTTTCTTCCTCTGGCGCAGGAACATGGGCTTGGGCAGGGCGCCGGCGGCGTGCCGGCGCCCGACCGCTGATGGCTTACTTGCACTTCACCTTCTTGATCGGTGCGTAGCCTTCCTTCTCGATGATGCACTGGCCGGTATCGCTCTTGATCCAGTCCATATATTTCTTCACCTCGCCGGTCGGCTCGCCGTTGGTGTACATGAACAGCGGCCGGGCGATCGGATAGGTGCCGTCGAAGGCCGTCTGTTCGGTCGGCTTGACACAGGGCTTGCCGGCTGCCGGCGCGACGCAGAGCGCCTTCATGTGGTCGGTAACGTACGCCAGGCCGCTGTAGCCGATCGCACAGGGGGTTTTCTCGACCAGGTCGGCAACGTCCTTGGAACCGTGCATGTCGAGTGTGCCCTGACGGAACTTGCCCTTTTCGCCGAGCACGGCCTCCTTGAAATAGGCGTAGGTACCGGAGTTGTTCTGCCGGCTGACGACGACGATCTCGCCCTTGCAGCCGGGAATCGTGATGCCGAGGTCGCTCCACTTGCTGGCGCCACCGTCGCGCCCGTAGATTTTCGCCAGGTCGGTGACGGTGATCGAGTCGGCCGGGAATTTCTTGTTGACGAAGATGGCGAGTGCGTCGTAACCGATGATGTGCTCGATCGGTTGCCGGCCCTTGGCCTGCGCTTCCTTGATCTCCTTCTCCGACATCTTGCGGCTGGAATTGGCAATGTCGACGGTGCCGTTGATCATCGCGGCAATACCGGTGCCGGAACCACCGCCGGACACCGCCACCGCCACCTTGGGATTGATCTTGCCGTACTGTTCGGCCAGTGACTGGGCCGCATTGACGAGGGTGTCCGAGCCCTTGTTCTGGATCTCGGTTCTGGCGGATGCACTGGCGGCGGCCATCGCGCCGAGAGTCAGGACGGCAAGCTGGCGCAACATTGATCGAGAGGTCATCTGTATTTCTCCGGGTATTGTCGGGTTGCTGGAATCGTCGCCTGCCGATGACAGGACGACCCATCATGGCAGCCTTCTGCGGGGCTGAAAATTCGGGCGGCAACGTAAGTGATGCTGCCAGTGCGGTGAGCGTCGGGACGTTCCTCGACTGACGCAGCAGCGGGCATCCGGGGCAGCCGTAAGGGAAACGCGTACGCTATTTGCCAATACCCAAACCGCCGCGGCACGGGCACAATGGGGACTCGATCAACCCGTCAGGGCCCCCTATGCCGAAAACGGCGAGCCGGCGGCTCGGTTGGCGCGACGCCCTGCTGCTCGTTGGCGGCTACCTCGCGCTCGACTGGGCAAGCCACATCCACCCGCTGCACGGACTCGATGTCACGCCATGGAACCCCGCACCGGCACTCGGCCTGCTCTTTCTGGTGCGCTACGGTGGCCAGGCGGCAGCACCGCTGGCGCTGGCCATCCTCGTCGCTGACGCCTGGGTGCGCGAGCTGTCGCTCCCCTGGCTGCTGGCCTGCGGCCTGGCGCTGCAACTCACTGCCGGCTATTGGCTGACCGCCGGGATCCTGAGGCGCCGGGTGGGCAGTAAGGGGCTCTTCGTCAACCGGCGCGGCCTCATCGACTGGGTCACGATCACGGTCATCGGTACTCTGCTCAACAGCCTGCTGTTCATTGCCGGGCTGACCCTGGCCGGATACCTGCCGCGCGCGGTGGCTGGCGAGGTGTTGCTGCCCTACTGGTTCGGTGACGTGGTCGGCGTCCTGATCTCGATGCCGTTGCTTGCCATGCTGCTCGACGAGCGCGGCCGCGTACGCCTGCGCCGCCTGCTGCTTGGCCGGGAATCGCTCAGCCTGCTGACCACCGGCGGCGTCCTGGCGTTCGCTTTCGTCGCCGGCGAACTGACCGAGTTCAAGTACTTCCCGCTGCTGTTCCTGCCCATCGCCTGGGCAGCCGCCAGGCAGGGCCTGGCCGGCGCCGTGCTGACCGTCGGTCTGACCCAGGTTGGCGTCATCCTGGCCACGCACCTGCTCGGCCTCTCGCCGCTCATCCTGATCGAACTGGAAGTGCTGGTGCTGGTCCTCGCCCTCTCGGGATTCTTCATCGGCGTTGTCGTCGACGAGAAGCAGCGGCTGGGTGCCGAGTTGCAACAGACGCTGCGGCTTGCCGCGGCCGGCGAGATGGCAGGGGCGCTGTCACACGAACTGCATCAGCCGCTGACTGCACTGCTTGCTTACACGCGGGCGTGCCAGCAGTTGCTCGCGCAAGGAGAGAGCGGCGAACGACTGCGCGACGTGATTGATCGTGTGGTCGCCGAATCGCAGCGCGCGGCCGAAGTGGTCAGTCGCCTGCGCGACTTCTTTCGCACCGGTACGACCCGGCTCGAGCGGATCTGGCTGCGCGAACTCCTGTCGTCGTCGGCCTCGCGCTTTGCCGCGCAAGCGCAGCAGCAAGGTGTCGAGCTGCAGCTGCAGCCAGCGCCACCGTGCGCGCTGTGGGCCGACCGGCTGCAGCTCGAAGTGGTCTTGCGCAACCTGCTCGCCAACGCCTTCGAGGCGGCTGCCGAACGACCGGAGGCAAGGCGTCAGGTGCGCGTTTCGGCACAGCAGGACAGCGCTGGAAGTGTCTGCATCACGATCGAGGACAGCGGGGCAGGCGTATCGGAGGAAATGGTGGAACATCTGTTCGAAGCGTTTCAATCATCGAAGGCCAGCGGCATGGGGCTTGGCCTGCCGATCAGCCGGGCGATCATCGAGGCGCACGGCGGCAATCTGTGGGCCGAGGCGGCCGATCACGGGGTGTTCAAGGTGGTTCTGCCGATCGGGGAGGCAGCCGACCATGCCACATAGAGGAAACACGGTGTTCATCGTCGAGGATGACCATTCGGTGCGTGATGCGCTGGGGCTCCTGCTGGGCCTGCAGGGTCTTTCGGTGGCGCTGTTCGCCGATGCCGAGAGCTTCCTTGCCGCCCGCCGTCCCGACTGGTACGGCTGCCTGCTGGTCGACATCCGCATGCCGGGCATGGATGGTCTTACCCTGCAGAAGCGTCTCCGGGAAAGTGGCTGCTGGCTGCCGGTGATCGTGATGACCGGTCATGGCGACGTCGAATCGGCGCGGCAGGCTTTCCGCAGCGAGGCGGTCGACTTCCTCGAGAAGCCGATCGATCACGCCAGACTCATGTCGGCGATCGACGAAGCATTCGCCCGTCAGGATCTACGTCAGGATGATCAGGAGCGCAACGCCGCGACGGCGAGTCTCCTGCATACCCTGACGCCACGCGAGAGGGAAGTCATGGAGCAGGTGGTTGCCGGTCGGCACAATCGTGAGATCGCCCACGCACTGGACATCAGCCCGCGCACGGTCGAAGTGCACAAGGCACGTTTGCTGGCCAAGCTGCAGGTCGACAGCATCGCCGATCTGGTTCGGCTGAGTTTGCGAGTCGCGGGAAAGAGCCGTGGCTGACCGCCGCGGCCGCGCGGCCACGCCGGATGGCGGCGAGTGCGCCGCCGCCGGCTGAACTGGCGGGCTGGTCAGCGGCTCACCAGGGCCAGCGCCAGTTGACAACCTCAGGCAGGTCGATTCCGTGCTCGTAGGCATAACGGCGGCAGGCAAGCTGCCGGTTGCGGAACTTTTCCTTGGCGTGGGCGCCGGCGACGCTGATCCGCGGCACGCGGTCGATGACGTCGATCGCCAGGCTGTAGCGGTCGATCTGGTTGTTGATCGCCAGCTCGAGCGGTGTGTTGATGTTGCCTTTTTCCTTGTAGCCGCGCACGTGCAGGTTGCGGTGGTTGGTCCGTCGGTAGGCCATGCGGTGAATCAGCCATGGGTAGCCGTGGAAGTTGAAGATGATCGGCTTGTCGACGGTGAACAGGCTGTCGAAGTCACGTGCGCTGAGGCCGTGTGGATGCTCACTGTCGGGCTGCAGCTTGAAGAGGTCGACGACGTTGATGAAGCGGATCTTCAGATCGGGGAACTCCGAACGCAGCACGGCGCTCGCCGCCAGGGCTTCCTGGGTCGGGATGTCGCCGGCGGCGGCCATCACCACGTCTGGTTCGCAGCCCTGATCATTGCTCGCCCAGTCCCAGATGCCGATGCCCTTGGCGCAGTGGGTGATCGCCGCCTCGATGTCGAGGTATTGCAGGTGCAGCTGTTTGTCGCAGACGATGACGTTGACGTAGTTCTCGCTGCGCAGGCAGTGGTCGGCCACCGACAGCAGGCAGTTTACGTCCGGCGGCAGGTAGATGCGGGTGACCGACGCGCTCTTGTTGAGCACCACGTCCAGGAAACCGGGGTCCTGATGGGTGAAGCCGTTGTGGTCCTGGCGCCAGACGGTCGAGGTGATCAGCAGGTTGAGCGAAGCAATCTCTTCGCGCCAGGAGAGCTGCTGGCAGATCGACAGCCACTTTGCGTGCTGGTTGAACATCGAGTCGATGACGTGCACGAAGGCCTCGTAGGTCGACAGGAGGCCGTGCCGACCGGTCAGCAGATAGCCTTCGAGCATGCCTTCGAGGGTGTGCTCGCTGAGCATCTCGATCACCCGGCCGTCGGCTGACAGTTCGCTGCCGTCGGCATCTTCCGGGAAGTACTCGGCGATCCAGAACTTCTTGCTTGCCTCGTAGATCGCAGCGAGCTTGTTGGAAGTGTTCTCGTCGGGGCCGAAGACGCGGAAGTTGTCGCGATTGGCCTGCATGATGTCGCGCAGCAGGCGGCCGAGCGGCGGCGTGTTCTCGGCTTCGATCTGCGCCGGTCGCTCGACGTTGATCGCGTACTGACGGAAGTCGGGCATGCGCAGGGCGCGCTTGACGAGACCGCCGTTGGCCAGCGGGTTGGCGCCCATGCGGCGCTGGCCGGTGGGTGCCAGCGCCCGGATTTCCGCAATCGGCGCACCATCGGCAGCGAACAGTTCGTCCGGCCGGTAGCTGCGCAGCCAGTCCTCGAGCAATTGCAGATGCGCCGGGTTGGTCTGTACGTCGGCTACCGGCACCTGATGCGCGCGCCAGAATCCTTCGACCTTGCGGCCGGCGACCTCGGTCGGACCGGTCCACCCCTTGGGACTGCGCAGGATGATCATCGGCCAGCGCGGGCGCTGTGCAAGCCCGCTGCTGCGTGCGGCACGCTGCACGTCGCGGATGGTTTCGACGCAGTGGTCGAGCGTTGCCGCCATCGCCTGGTGCATGCTTTCGGGGTCCGAGCCTTCGACGAAACAGGGGCTCCAGCCGTAGCCCCTGAACAGCTGCTCGAGTTCCTGATGGCTGATTCGCGCCAGCAGCGTCGGGTTGTTGATCTTGTAGCCGTTGAGGTTGAGGATCGGCAGCACGGCACCGTCGCGGATCGGGTTGAGGAACTTGCTGATGTGCCAGGAAGTGGCCAGTGGCCCGGTCTCGGCCTCGCCGTCACCGACCACGGCAGCGACAATCAGATCGGCATGGTCAAAGGCCGCGCCACAGGCATGCGAGAGCACATAGCCCAGTTCGCCGCCCTCGTGGATCGAACCGGGGGTTTCCGGTGTGCAATGGCTGCCGATGCCGCCGGGAAACGAGAACTGCCTGAAGAAGGCACGCAGGCCTTCCTCGTCCAGGCTCTTTTCGGGATAGATCTCGGAGTAGGTGCCTTCGAGATAGACCGGCGCCAGCACTCCAGGGGCGCCGTGCCCGGGTCCGGCCATGAAGATCGCCGGCAGGTCGTACTTCCTGATCACCCGGTTTAGGTGCGTGTAGGCGAAGGAAAGGGCAGGGCTGGCGCCCCAGTGCCCAAGCAGGCGGTTCTTGATGTGCTCGGGCTTGAGTGGCTGCCGCAGCAACGGGTTGTCGCGCAGGTAGATCATGCCGACGGCGAGGTAGTTGCATGCCCGCCAGAAGGCATCGGTTTGCCTCAATTCCTCGGCGCTCAGCGGCGCGCCCGCGATCGTCGACCGGGCCGGTCCGAAGGCGGTCAAGTCACCGGCGGCAGAGCTGTGGTCTGCAGTTTCGGGCATTCGTGTCTCCTTGAGAAAGATGTCCCGAAGCGGAGTCTGGTCAGCAAATGTGACGGAGCGATGACGGCAGGTCGGCGGCGCCGCCGCAACGGTCTGCGGTCAGCGCCGGCAACCGCGATGTCACCGCGCTGAAACCGCAGCGACACACGGATGACACAAGTGCCGCCTATGCTGCGCTGGTTCCCTTGCGAGGTTGTCCAAACATGACCGAAAAACTGAAGATCGTCGGCGCCCTTGGCGAAGAGTCGCTATTGCTGCCGGCGCTGGTCAACGATGCGCTGACCGCCAACAACCGCGCCAAGTACTACTTTTCGCTGTTGCAGACGGCGCGGCTGCGTGCCGATCATCTCGATCGTCCCTTCTCCTCCCTGCGGGAAGAGCGGCTGGCGTCATCGGTCGAGCACTCGGAACTGGACCAGGTGGTCGCCCTGGCGCGGCGCAACCCCGATGGTCTCTACCTGATTCCGCATGCGGAGGAAATCCTGCGCCATCTGCTGGCAGCGCTGCGCGAAATGATCGCACCGCTCGAGGCGGTCGCCGATGGCGTGGTGGCGAGCGGCTATCAGCAACGGCTGCAGGACCTGTCGGTCGCCGCCGCGACCGAGGACGACCTGATGGAGGGCGCCTGCATCGACGCCCTGACACGCGCCGACCGCCATCGCGGCGACAGCCTGCACCTGCTGGTGATCGATTTGCACAAGGAACTGAACGAGTTGCAGGTGGCGCTGGCCACCGAATCGGTCGAGGGCGCGATGACCTATGGCCTCGAGGCGGACGATCGTTCGCTGGTGGCCGCCTTCATGCAGGGGGTACAGCGCACGGAGCCGCTCAAGTTCGATCATCCGGGGCTGGGAACGACGGCCACCCGCGCCGGTGGCGTGCTGGTGATCCAGAACGACATCGGCACCACCGATGCCCATGTCCTGGTGATTCGTGTCGCCGGGCTGAGCGTCACGACCCTGTACTCAGACGTGCACCTGCAGCGCCTGACCTTTTTCGCGTCGCTGTTCTCGGCGTGGAAGGTGCGCTGGGAAGACATCGTCTCACGCCAGGACCGGGCGATGGAGGATGGTCTCTACCACCTCGCGGTCGCCCGTTACGTGGCGAGCGACCGCCAGAACCTGCAGTCCTTCCTCGCCTTCCTGGGCTCCCGGCTGGTTTTTCTGATCGACTGGAACAAGGCCCGCAAGCGTCTGCGCAGCCTGCTCGGCAAAGGCGAAGCGTTGGAACTGCTGAAGTGGGCGGCCGACGAGGATGTCGGCCACATGGGCTTCCTCAGGTGTGGCGGCGAGGACCTGATCTACCGCGGCCTGGCGCTGGCGGCCAGGGGGGAACTGCGGCCGGGCGTCTTCCTGCACGACCTCCTGCCGCGCAATCTGGCGCGGGAGTTCATGCAGTTCGTGCTGCGCACCGCGTCGGTCGGCTTGCGCGAGGGCAGGCAGGTGCTGCTGATCGAAGATGAGGTGGTGGTCGAACTGTCGCGCTTCTTTCGCGGCGCCGAGGAGCGGCTGCTCGACATGGCGGCCGAGCACGCGGCGCTGACCTGGGAAGTCGCCGCCGGGCTGCGCGACACCCTGCTGCGGGCCCGCCTCGCCGACTGGTCGCAACACTTCAGGGTGAACGCCGAGCGCGCCAAGCGCTGGGAGTCGCTGGCCGACGAACTCGTGCAGAGTGCCCGGGCGGCGCTGCGCCGCAGCGACTCCGCCGCCTTCGTCGCCCAGCTGATCGAGGCCGCCGACGAAGTGGTGGATTGCCTGGAGGATGCCGCGTTCCGGCTGACGACGCTGCCTGCCGATGGTCGCGGCGAACTCTGCCGTCAGCTCGAGGCGCTGTCGCGTCTGGTGGTTTCGGCGGCGCAGGAATACGTCAAGGTGGTGGCCACCGCCCGCATGGGGCGCGAGGCCGCTTCGCGGGAGGACATGCACGACCTGCTGGCAGCTATCCATCGCATCGTCGCGCTCGAGCACGAATGCGATCATGCCCAGCGCGCCGCCGAGGCGGAGCTGGTCGCCAGGTCGGCGGACTTCCGCGAGCTCTACGTACTCTCGGAAGCCGGCAAGAATCTCGAGCAGGCGGCCGACGAGCTGATGAGCGTCGCCCTGAAGTTCCGTGACCACGCCCTCAGCGACGTGGCTGCACACTAGGAGAAGAAGCGATGAATGCAACCCCCGCAACGCCGCGTACCCTGTTCTTCATCGGCGGCAGGAACCCGGTCGCCAAGCCGGGCAGCGTCGAGGAGATGGGCTTCAAGGCCAGCAACCTGGCCGCCATGGCTGCTGCCGGTTTGCCGGTGCCGCAGGCCTTTGTGCTGTCTACCCGCTTTGCCAGCCATTTCCAGGAGGCGACCGGCGGTGCGCCGGGCGAACTGCGCGATGCACTGGCCGAAGGCATCCGCCACATTGAGCGCGAGAGCCGGCTGTGCTTCGGCGGACGCCGCCGGCCGCTGCTGGTCTCGGTGCGCAGCGGTGCCCCGGTGTCGATGCCCGGAATGATGGAGACCCTGCTCGATGTCGGGGTCAACGACGTCACCGTCGAGGCGATCATCCGCAGTACCGGCAATCCACGTCTGGCCTGGGACTGCTACCGGCGCCTGGTGCAGGGCTTCGCCGAGGTGGTGCATGAATGTCCGCCGCACCCCTTCGCCGCGCGGCTTGACGCCTGTCTGGCCGAGTGCGGTGCTGCCAGCACGCGCGAGATCGATTTTCTCAGCCTCGCTGCACTGACCCGTGATTTCCTCAGCCTGTTCGAGGAACATACCGGCAGCCCCTTCCCGCAGGATCCGATGCAGCAGCTTGAGACCGCAGCGCTGGCGGTGATCCGCTCATGGCAGGGTGCGAAGGCGGTCAGCTACCGCCGCGCGCGCGGCATCGACGAGGGCCTGGGGACGGCGGTGACGGTGCAGCGCATGGTCTTCGGCAACGCCGGTGGCCTGTCCGGCGCCGGCGTCGCCTTTTCCCGCGACCCGTCGACCGGCGCGAATGGGCTGTACATGGATTTCCTGTTCAACGCGCAGGGCGAGGACGTGGTCTCGGGGCGGCACGCGCTGGAGGCCGAGGTGCCGCTGGGCAGACTCCTGCCGGATACGCTGAGCGAGCTCGAAGGGGTGGCGCGGGCGCTCGAGTTGCAGTTCCGTGACGCGCAGGAGTTCGAGTTCACCATCGAGGACGCGACGCTGTTCCTGTTGCAGACGCGCAGCGCCAAGCGCACTCCCTGGGCCAGCCTGCGCATCGCCGTCGAGCAGGTCGAGGCCGGCCTGATCTCGCCGCAGGAAGGTCTTGCCCGGCTCGCCAGCGTCGATCTGGAGGGCGTCGAGGAGCTTGCCATCGCCCGGCCCGAGGAACTCGATTTTCTCGCCGGGGCGGTGACTGCCGGGATCGGCATCGCGGTCGGGCGCATCGCCCTCGATGTCGAAGCCGCGCAGCGACTGGCCGCCGAGGGTGACGAAGTGATCCTTGTGCGCCATGAGACGGCGACCTCCGACATCGACGGCATCGTTGCCTGCGCCGGCATACTCACCGCCGTCGGTGGGCGTACCTCGCACGCGGCGGTGGTCGCGCGGCAGCTCGGCAAGGTGTGCCTGGTCGGCTGCAGCGAGCTGGTGCTGGACCTCCCCGCGCGTTGCTGCCGGATCGCCGGCCGCGTGCTCGCCGAAGGCGACTGGCTCTGCCTCGACGGCCACAGCGGACGCGTTTTTGCCGGCCAGCCGGCGTTGCTCCGCCGGCGGCCGATCGAGTGGTTGCAGCTGGTTGCCGGCTGGCAGCGGGGCTGTTCGGCGAGCCCCGGGCAGGAAGCAGCAGGTGTGGCGCAGGCCGCCTGAGCGGCCGCTGTCGATTTGGGCGATTTCCAGAGATCGAGAGATTGCCAAACGATCGCCGTCATCCCGGCGCAAGCGGGGAGCCACCGTCCGGCCCGATGTAGTCCGGTTAAGGCCAACGTCGCGCCGGCGATGGTACGGTTGGATTTTCTATTCGTCTGCGTAGTGCGAGACGTCGTTGAACAAGCTCAAGCGGGCGCGTACCTCGCTCATGAAGTCGAGAATGTTCAGCGCTGCGGGGCTCTGCTCCAGGCGGTCGCGATAGCCCCGCAGGTCGAAGCCCAGCAGGCTGCTGATCAGCAGTCGGTTGGTTCCCTTGTGGGATACCAGCAGCACTGTGCCGTGGCGATGCCGCTCGACTATCCCGCGCAGTGCGGGTAATGCACGGTTGAGCACATTGATACCGGATTCTCCACCCAGGGGCGAGATGACGAACGGATCCTCCTGCCAGACGGCGTACTCGGACGGAAACCTGCTCTCGACCTCGGATCGACGCAGCCCCTCCCAGTGGCCATAATCGATCTCGCGCAGCGCGGGCTCGGCTATCGGCTCCAGACCGTGGGGAAGCGCCAGGGTGCGCGCGGTTTGCATGGTGCGGCGTAGCGGACTGGCGTAGACGGCGTCCAGCTTCGCTCGTCTCAGCCGCTCTGCCAGGCATGCCGCCTGTCTGCGGCCCTCGTCGGAGAGGGGCACATCAGAGGAACCGGCGAATCGGTCTTCGGCGGTGAGATCGGTGGCGCCGTGGCGCACCAGGTAGATTCTGGTCGGCATGGGAGTTGGCCAGTTGTTCGTTCAGCCTGCGTCTATTCGCGGACGGTTCGATTCGTGGTGTAACGCGAATGGACCGCTGCCACCGCCTGAGCGATGACCGGATCGACTTCGTTTTCCTCGCTGAAGGAACCCTGCAGGTCTTGCAGGCGACCGTCTTCCAGGCCATAGATCCAGGCATGCAACATCAGGGGCTGGTGACGCTTCCAGGCGTCGCCGACCAGCGTCGTGCGGGCAACATTGCGCACCTGCTCGATCACGTTCAGTTCGCACAGGGCGCGCCAGCGGGTCGTGTTGTCCGGCAGCGCCGCCAGGAAATCCATGTGCCGATCGCGCACATCCTGGATGTGGCGCAACCAGTTGTCGATCAATCCCAGGGAGGGCCCTTCCAGAGCCGCCCGGACACCGCCGCAGCCGTAATGACCGCAAACGATAATGTGGCGGACCTTGAGCACATCGATGGCGTACTGCATCACTGACAGGCAGTTGAGGTCCGTATGCACCACGACGTTGGCGATATTCCGATGCACGAACACTTCGCCCGGCTTCAGGCCGGTGATCTGATTGGCCGGCACCCGACTGTCCGAACACCCTATCCATAGGTAGTCAGGGTCCTGCAAGCCGGCCAGACCGGCAAAGAAATTGGGGTCGGCTGCTCGCATGTCCTCAGCCCAGCGGGTATTGGCGGCAAACAGTTCAGGCAGATATTTCATACTGGAGTCTCTCCATAAGGGGACGCATGCTGGTGGCGACGTGCCGGACATCGAACGCCGCGCCACGATACGATACGGCGAACGAACAATGAGTGCACCTGCCTGCCGGCAATCCGACCGGCTGCTGAACGCCGGACGCTGGTCCGGGCAGCCGATCGGAATCGGTCAGCCCAGCGCCCAGCGCCCAGCCGGTGCGACCCAGGCCAGTTGGCCGCCAGCCGGGCAGGGACGACGTCATGCCCATCAAAGATCGGGATTCCTGGCTCATTCGTCTTCTTCCAGAACGCTGATCGGAAGCAGGGCCACGTAGTCGCCCACCGAACCGCCCGCCAGGCAACACTCGATGATCCTGCGGCCCAGGGGATGCAGGTCGGCCTCCAGGAACTGCGTCAACTCCTTGTGGAAGAAATCGGTCAGTTGCCGGGCACCCTGGTCGTAGGCGGAGGTCCCGACCTCTGGCTGCTTTTCGACCTGCAGCAGGATCCCCGGAATGGTCTGCCCTTCAACCACCACACTTCGCATCGCGAAGCCGAGCAGCGGGCAGCGCGCGGGAGTGACCTGCGCCCGCGAAAAACGCGCACCACCACGCCGAGCGAGATACTCGCGGGCAATCCACTGCGGCATGAAGCCCGTCTCCCACGCACCGACGTGCTGATTGGGACACAGGATGTACTTCATGCGCGGCGTCGCGACGATCTGATCGAGCAGCAGGTTGGCCTGGTCGACCATGCGCCCGGTGGCGAAAGGCCAGTACGACCCGACGCCTTCCGAGCTCATGCCTTCGGTGGTCACGATGCTCGGATTGGCGTGGCCACGCGGCGCCACCAGCCGCCACAGCCAGGCCAGGGCGGGCGGCAGCAGATGGAAGAGACCGATGATGCCGTAGGTCGGATGCTCGATCGTGTTCGGCGGGCAGCGCACGCCGAAGCTGCGGATGTCCACACTGACCGCGCCCTTGTACACGCCCGGCACGGCCTTGCGCGGGACAACCACGCGCGGGTTGGGGCAGGGCTTGCCGGGCTCGTCCTCGATATGCTCCCAGATCAGCGCCGTACTACCCGGATGGGCGTCGATGTTGAGAAACAACAAGGGCTCGCTGGGATGGATGGTCATCTTCTCGAGGTTGGGGTCGGTCCCGTAGTGGGTGATGTGATTGACGCGCACGAACCAGCCCTGTTCGGCATCCATCAGCGCCAGGCGCCCGTCGTTCTTGCCGAGCGAGGGATGGCACAAGGCCATGTCGTCGGTCACCGCGCGCAGTTCGCAGTTGTGCGGCAGCACCAGGGTGCGGCGTTCGCCCGACAGCACGTTGGTACCGAGCAGCAGCGCGCCGTCCTTCTGGCGATGCACCTGCTCGAGGATTTCGCTCTTGCCACCGCCGCTGGCGCCTTCGTGCATGATGCACAGCTTGTTGCCATACGGGGTGATGACCTGCACCGTCGCACAGTGCGCGGTCAGCCAATGCTCACGCTCGCCGAGGGCGAGCAGGACCCCGTAGATGCCTTTCTTGGCACTCGGGCCGGGATAGAGGTTGTAACTGAACAATTCGTGCCGGCCGGGACGGCGGTTGTGCACCACCATCTGCCTGCCTTTGAAGTGGGTATGGCGGAACGGTGGGGCAACGAAGATCACGGCTTTCGGGTCGAAGTCCGCCGTCAAGGCGGTTTCGTCGAGGATGCCCTGCAGCAGGGCCAGCCCGAGGGCGAAAAAGCCGGCATTGGCCGGGGCAACCACCAGGGCGTCGGCACCCATGCCGGGGGCCCCTGCAATGAAGGGGAACAGTGCCAGTTCCTGGGTCTTGAGCCAGGCGAAGGTTTCCGCGCGCAGCGACTCGAAGGACTCGCCATACTCGTTCTCGAAGCGCGGTTTGTCGGTCGGCAGGTCGTCGGCAATGACCATGCAATCCGGATCGCGGCGGCGCATGTAGGGGTCGACATAATTGGCCGCGATGCCGTTCTTGACCCGGCACACGTTGGCCTCCAGTACCCGGCCCCGGCCAGGCACATCGTAAGCCACCTCATGGACGCCATTGACGGCGTCGCGCGTCGCCAGTTCGTACAACTGTTGCCAGGTACTGGCGACGGTATATTTCGGGCAGGCTTCGAGAATCTGCTGCACCGACAGTGGGATCTGGAAACCCACGTTCACTTCATTCATGACAATTCATCTCCGAAAGATAGTTCAAGAAACTCGGTTCCGTGGCTGAAAAAGCCGCTGTCAAATGTCGGTGCTGGCAGGGCAATGTGGTCAGGGCACCACCATCACCGGACGCGGACTCAGGTGCATCAGCTTGCTGGTGAGCGAACCAAGCAGCAGGCTCTCGGTGACACTCAACCCACGGCTGCCGATGACGATACGGGAACAACCGATTTCCCCGGCCAGCGCAAGGATTTTCTCGGCCGTCTCGCCCATCGCCACATGCAGGCGCCATGGCTGGCCGCGCGCGTCGAGCAGCGTACGTGCCCGTGCGGTGGTCTGCCAGGCCCGGCGCGCGAGTTCCGCCTCTGCCGCTTCCAGGCTGAGCCAGGGCTGAACGCTGACCAGATGCAGCGCGCAGGCCGTCATCGCGCCGGCCTGCGTAGCGGCTTGGGCGACGGCGCGCAACGCGTTGTCCGAACTGTCGACCGCGACCAGCCAGGGATTCGTGGCGGGGGCCGGAAGCGGCGGCGCGCTGTCGAAGGTGAGGCCGACGAGACGGCCATCGGCGTCGCGCTGGCAACTCGACGCGACGGGAAGATCGATCGGATGGCTCATGCTGCTTCTCCTGTCGCGACCACTTTGGGTTTCGACAGGGCCAGGCTGGCCCCCACCGAAATCAGGATGGTGCCGGCAACAATCGCCAGGGACCACTGGATCGGCATGTGGAACCACGGCGCGGCCAGCATCTTGCCACCGATGAACACCAGCACGAGGGCCAGCCCATACTTGAGGAGGTGGAACCGGTCCGCCATGTCGGCAAGCAGGAAATACAGCGCGCGC
The DNA here is from genome assembly GCF_036625085.1 of Candidatus Accumulibacter necessarius. Taxonomy (NCBI): domain Bacteria; kingdom Pseudomonadati; phylum Pseudomonadota; class Betaproteobacteria; genus Candidatus Accumulibacter; species Candidatus Accumulibacter necessarius. Next base: position 532,410 of record NZ_JAZKUM010000003.1, read on the forward strand.
AGGCCCATGATGGCGAAGATGTTCGAAGTAAACACGATGAAGGGATCGGTGGTAACCGCGAAGATCGCCGGGATGCTGTCGACCGCGAACACCACGTCGCTGGCCTCGATCAGGATCAGGACGAGAAACATGGGCGTCGCCCACAGGATGCCGTTCTGGCGGACGAAGAAGGACTCTCCGTGGAAGCTCGGCGTGATGCGCAGATGCCGGCGCAGCCAGCGCAACAGGGGGTTCTTCTCTAGGTCGGGTTCGTGCTCGGCGAAGATCAGCATCTTGACGCCGGTGATCACCAGGAAGGCGCCGAAGACATACAACACCCAGGCGAACTCCGATACCAGCCAGACCCCGGCGAGGATCATGCCGGCGCGCATGACGATCGCGCCGAGCACGCCATACAGCAGCGCGCGGCGCTGCAGTTCCGGCGGCACCGCAAAGTAGGTGAAGATCATGACGAAGACGAACATGTTGTCCACCGACAGCGATTGTTCGATCAGGTAGCCGGCGAGAAATTCGAGCGTCTTGCGCTGCGCCACCTCGGCACCCTGCGTACCGTTCAGATACCACCAGAGCAGGCCGGCAAAGGCCAGTGCGAGGCAGACCCAGGCGATCACCCATGCCAGAGCCTCCTTGACCGATACGCGGTGCGCCTTGCGGCCGCCGAAGACAAACAGGTCGAGCGCCAGCATCCCCAGCACGAAAGCGATGAAGCCGGCCCACATCGGGCCTGTGGCGAAACTGTCGATGCCGGCGGTCATTTCAGGCTCCCGGTGCCCTTGAGGTATTCTTGACGATGGATGTCGTCGCCCTATCGACAGCGCACTTCATGGCGTCTTGTCCGTGAATGGTCGTTGCCGGGTGGCTGAAACCTCAGGAAATTCGTGTCGCCGCGCCAGGTGGCGGTCGAGCGCGCGGCCCATGCGGTCGGCGGCGCGATCGATGGCGACGTAAAGATCGGTCTGGGTGTCCTCGACGAACAGGGCAGGAGAGCCCTTGAGGCGCACCTCGATACCGCAACACTTGTCTTGTCCGCCGCGCGGGCCATTCACATCGGAAAGGCGCACGACAATGCGAGTGACGACGTCTTGGCCATGATTCAGGCCGTAGGCGAGGCGCGTGCTGACGTGTTCGCGCAGTCCGTCGGTCAGGGTGAAGTTGTGCGCTTGGATTTGCAGGTGCATGGCATTCGTCTGTCAGGGCGGCAAGAACATACAAGCATTATGGACAAGGTGAATGTTCGTCACAAACAGATAAACGCATAAGATATGATCGAAATATACGAACAACAGGAGGTGACGTGATCAACTACAAGCATCTGCACTACTTCGTCAGTATCGCCCGCTCGGGCGGCGTCATCCGCGCGGCCGAGCGCCTGCATCTGACGCCACAGACGCTCTCTGGGCAACTATCCCAGTTCGAGGAACGGCTGGGCGTGGCGCTGTTCCGGCGCGTCGGACGTCGGCTGGAACTCACCGCAACGGGCAAACTGGCGCTCTCCTACGCCGAGGAAATCTTTCAGACCGGGGCTGAACTGGAAGACCTGCTGAAAAATGGCGCCGAGGAACGCTTCATCACCTTCCGCGTCGGCATCGCCGACGTCGTGCCGAAATTCATCGCCCATCGCCTGCTTGCGCCGGTGCTGGGACTTCCCGCGGCAGTGCGCCTGATCTGTCAGGAGGACCGGCTGGAACGCCTGCTGGCCGATCTGGCGATCCACCGTCTCGACATGGTGCTGGCCGACCGCCCCATGCCGCCGGGCACGGAGATCAGGGGCTACAGCCATCCGCTCGGGGAATCGGGGGTGGCTTTCATGGCGGCGCCCGCGTTGGCAGCTCGACTGACGGGCGGCTTCCCGGATTGTCTGGATGGCGCGCCCCTGCTGCTGTCCGGACGCGATAGCGCACTTCACAGTGCCCTGCTGCGCTGGCTGGAACGGCAGGGAAAGCGTGTGCAAGTCGTCGGCGAATTCGACGACAGCGCCTTGATGAAGGCCTTCGGCGAAGCCGGCGCCGGGGTCTTCCCGACGCCGGCGGCCGGCGTGCCGGACGTGACGGCGCACTACCAGGTCGTCAAGCTGGGCGAAACGGAGGAGATTCGCGAGCGGTTCTTCCTCATTTCAGCCGAGCGGCGGCTGACCCATCCCGCTGCGCGGGCGGTCAGCGAAAACGCGCGCGCCGGCGTGTTCGCGCCGCTGCCCGCCGCTGGTTGAACAGTGTTAACTTGTGTCCCGCCGGCGGACCTGTATGAATTTGCTTCGTGGCACGTAACGCAGCTTTTCCCTCTTTCAGCCTCATGCTCTTGCCATGGCGGGATTCCTTCCTGGTCCGCTGGTACGATGGGGTGCACCGAGGGAAGACTGGGATCTCGCGTTTCGGAAGCCGTCCCGTCGGGCGCGGCTGATGTGTCCGATCATGGAGCCCTTGCTGCCGGGGGTCCTTCCGCAGCGACCGGCGGCTGCCGTTGCACGTGCACCGCGGTTTCGGTGGGAATCACGATGAGGCGCGTTGCGTCGGCGGCGGGCAATTGCCGCTGCAGCCCTTTGCTGGCGGGCGTTGCCCGGGTTGCCGTGGGTCGGGTGAATGTCAACGTCTCGCCGGCACCATCGCCGCTGAGCCCTTCGCCAGTTGTGCGACTTACGGCTTCAGGCGCTCGGCCCTGAGCGGCGCATGGCGTCCGAAGCCGCCGACGTAGCCTGTCGGTTTTCTTTACACCCAGCCAGCGACCCATGCACAGGCAGTCCTGCAAACCACTGTTTCAGAGCACTTTAGCACTCGTGGCCTGGATTTTGCATGCGGTCCCAGCTCGCATTCCGCGAGCCGGCGACCTTGGCGCCGAATTGTTTCCAGCAAGAGGAGAATGATGATGAACGCAATCTACAAGTCTGCTGGCGCGCTCGCCGCCTTGCTTCTGGCACCGGCGGCAGGCGCCGCCCTGGTGACCTTCGAGGCGGCGGGTGCCAATCCCGCCGCGATTACCGCCACACGCGACGCCTTCCGCGCGGCTGTCGGGGGCGATCGCCGCGAGATCAACTGGGATGGCGTACCTGATACGTTGGCCGACCCCAACCTCCTGCCTGGGAACTTCTTCAATGCCAACTCACCCCGGGGAGCCGTGTTCAGTACGCCGGGGACAGGTTTCTTGGTCAGTGCCAACGCTGGCGGTGCCACCCCGACGCTCTTCGGGTTCCCGCTCGACTTCCAGACTTTCACCGCACAGCGGCTTTTTACGGCCGTCGGCAGCAACATTACCGACGTGACGTTCTTTGTCCCGGGGACGGCGATCGCTGCCACGACGAGCGCTTTCGCTGCGATCTTCGTCGATGTCGAAGTGGCCGGTCTGACCAAAATGGAGTTCTTCGATCCGAGCAATTCGCTGATTTTTTCGCGAGACGTCCTGGTTGGGGGCAACCAGGGTTTGAGCTTTTTGGGCGCCGTTGCCAATGCCGGCGAGAAGGTCGCCCGGGTCCGGCTGACCTCCGGCGCTAACACCATCACGTCCAACGGTAATCTGGGCAACCCGTCCGACGATGTCGTCGTGATGGACGACTTCCTCTATGCCGAACCCAGCCAGGTCGTTCCGGAGCCGTCGAGTCTGGCGCTGGCCGGCCTGGGCCTGCTTTGTGGTCTCGGGTGGATGCGGCGTCGCCGGCCGGGGGCCTGACTCAACAACAGCAAGTTGCTTCAACAAGAGGGCAGGGGCGGTGTTCAGTGGAACGTTGCCCCTGCCGACCCGCCTAACGCGAGCGCCCCTCGACGTCTGGTGCGCCCGGTGTTTTCCGGCCGAGCTGACCTGTGCATGAATGGCGTGACCGGCTGGCAGTTTGTACAGGTCGGGTAGCAACGAGCATCGGAAGTTGCCGTCCGGGTTTTCGGGTGGTGGAACCTCGCGCCTGGGGTCCGATTCCGGGCGATTGGCACATGCCTGCGCCAATCGCGCGAAGCGCAGGAGGTAAAATGAGCGCTCACCTTGCCAGGAGCCCACGATGAGCGTTTCCCTTGTTCTGACCGTTATCGGCGATGATCGTCCCGGTCTCGTCGAGCAGCTTGCCACCGCCATCAGTCAGCATCAGGGCAACTGGCTGGAGTCGTCGATGTCGAACCTGTCGGGCAAGTTCGCTGGCATCGTCTGCGTCAGCGTCCCCGAGACACAGCTTGAAGCCCTCACGGCGGCGATGGCGTCGCTGCCCGGTCTGCGCATCACGTCCGAGGTTTCCCGGTCGCCGGCAGCGCAGGCCGGCAATCGGCGTCTGAAGCTTTCGCTGGTCGGCCATGACCGCATAGGCATCGTGCGTGAGGTCTCGCAGGTGCTTGCCCGGCATGCACTCAATGTTGAGGATCTCAGCACCCACACGGCCAGTGCGCCGATGTCCGCGGGGGTGTTATTCCATGCGACAGCCGAGTTGACCGCTTCATCGATGCTCGATGTGAGCGAACTGACGCGCGACCTGGAGAACCTGTCGAACGACCTGATGGTCGATATCACCCTGGACGAAGCCATCCGCTCTTGAGCTGGCGGTCGACCGACGGGTCGATCAGGAAGCCTCACGCACTGCCACACCATCAACCAGGGCACGACCACGCTGTTCGCCGCGCTCAACGTGCTGGACGGCAGCGTGATCGCACAGTGCGAACAGCAGCACCGTCACACAGAGTGGCTCAAGTTTCTGCGCAAGATCGACCGGGAAACGCCGAAGGACAAGGCGCTGCACCTGATCGCCGACAACTACGCCACACACAAGCATCCCGTTGTACAGGAATGGTTGGCCAAGCATCCGCGGATTCAGATGCATTTCACCCCCACCTCGGCCTCCTGGCTGAACATGGTCGAGCGCTTCTTCCGCGATATCACGACCGAACGACTGCGCCGTGGCGTGTTCACCAGCGTCCCCGCGTTGGTCTCTGCCATCGACGACTACATCGCCCATCACAACACCAAGCCCAAGCCCTTTATCTGGACCAAGAGCGCTCGCGACATCCTCCAGAAGGTCATTCGCGCCAACAGCCGCTTAAGCGCTAAACAGAATGCAACACTACACTAGCTCAGTGCGCCTTGGTTTCGCCCCGGCGCCGATTCCTCCAGAAATTGATCGACAGATAGATCATGAAGCCGACAAAGGTCAGGAAGCCGGCGAACTGGAAATAGAGCGAGTAGTTGGTCCGGTACCTGCCGGTAAGGGGGTCATAGATTGAGCAGAGGATTCGCACACGCTCCATGATCTCCTGCAGCGTGCCGGCCTCGGGCGGAATCGCCGAGCCGGTGATCAGGAGCTTGAGCGGTTCGGCAAGCTCTTCGGCGGTAAACTTCTCGCCGTAGACCTGGCGGACGATCCTGCCCGTTGCGTCGACCAGTGTCACCTGGTTGATGTGGTCAAAACCGGCTGGCGTGGCGACGTAGCTGAAGCCGAAATTGGTGGTGAGATCGCCGACGATGGCCGGGGCAGGGCTCAGGAACTCCCAGTTGGGCAGGTGAATGCCGTACTGCCGGGCAAAATCCCTGAGTGCTGCGGGCGAGTCAAATGGCTGGTTGAAACCGATGCTGACGACGTTGAAGCGATCCGCGCCCATTACGCTGACCGTAGTGTCGACCGCTTTCTGCAGGTTGCGGGTGATTGTCGGGCACACCTGGAAGCAGGCGGTGTAGATGAAGGTGACGAGCAGCGGCTTGCCACGGTAGCGCGACAGTTCGACCGGTCGCCCCTGGCGGTCGAGCAGAACGAAGTCGCCGACCTGCTTGCCGACCGCGCTCTGCGACAAGGCGAAGGCGGCTTTCTCGTCGAGGGTGGTCAGCGCCAGGTCGCCATTGAGCCCCTGCGGACGAGCGGTGAGCCTGGGCTTTTCGCTTGCGGAATCGTCCGCTTGCAGCGCGTTGGCCGCCAGCAGGAAGAAGGCGGCCAAGACCGCCGCGAGTCGGACCGAGAAAAAAGCGGCGATGAGTGGGCGGGAGAAGCGAAGAATCACCGCAAGCTGTCCGTCGTTTCTCAGAAGCGTAGCTGGGTGTCCGCGATGGCTGCCAGGAGGACGAGTGTCAACTGCATCAGCGAGGCATGGAAGCAGACCATTGCGGACTTGCGGTTGGGCTCGCGCGTCAGGCGCCAGGCTTTCTGGATGAACAGGAAGCCACCGACGGCGGCGCCGGCAAGATAGATCAGGCCGAGGCCGAAGGCCAGGGGCAGCAGGCTGGCGGCAACCAGCGCCACGGTGCTGTAGAAGATCGTGTTGGCGGCCCGCTGGTCGCCGACGACGACCGGCAGCATGGGTACGCCGGCAGCGGCGTAGTCGTCACGGAAAGCAATCGCCAGGCTCCAGAAATGCGGCGGTGTCCACAGGAAGAGGACGAGTGCCAGCGCCAGGGGTACCGCGCCCACTTGCGGGTCCGCTGCGGTGGCGCCGGCAAGCACCGCCCAGCTGCCGGCCAGTCCGCCGAAGACGATGTTGAGCCAGGTACGCCGCTTCAGCCACACCGTATAGACGATGGCGTAGAAGAAGGCGCCGAGGAAGACGAACAGCGCCGACCAGGCATTGAGCGCGATCCAGGCGGCGCCCACCGAGAGAGCCATCAGGGCGCCGATGACCAGCAGCCAGATCGGCCCATGGCGGATTTCGCCGGTGACGAAGGGGCGCTTGCTGGTACGTGACATCAGGTGGTCGCTGTCGTGTTCGTAATACTGGTTGAAGGCGCCGGCGCTGGCCGACGAAACCAGCACTGACAGCGCCAGCACGAGCAACTGCAGCGGACTGAGGGCGGGCCCGGGGCTGACGGCCAGTCCGGCGAGGGCGGTGAAGGTGATGACGACGCCGATGCGCAGCTTGAAGACGCCCAGAATGGCACGGATGGGGAAGCCGGGGGTGCTGTTCGATGGGAGTGTGGATTGCATTGGCGTCGATAGCGTGGCGATCAGTTGGCGGAAGATTGGACGATCGGGTCGGGGTCGGACCTGCTTGAATCGAGCCTGCGAAGCCCGATTGAGGCAGGCCCCCGCGCCTTGCGGCACGGGGGAGGTGAGCGAATCAGCTCAGCAGCCAGACTTCGGACAGGTACTTCCAGTTGACGAAGTAGTAGAGGACGAAGCAGACGAAGAGCAGCAGCGCCAGGACCACCGTGCCGGGAACGCCGACGTGGTCGCTGCCGTGCGCCACGGCCGAAGCCGCCTGCGTGCTGGGCGGGATCGGCGTCGGCCGGTCGGAAACCTTGCCGCCGTCGAGCTTCTTGCCGAACAGCAGCGAGCCGACGACGAGCAGGATCCACAGGCCGCCGCCAATCACCGCGATGACACCGAAGATGCCGGTCAGACCCATCATCAGGTAGGCGGCACCCGGCCATTCATACTGGAACGGCGCGCCGGAGAAGGCCATGTCCCAGTGCCGGCGGGAAACGCCCAACGTTCCGGCGCCCATCATCACCAGGCCGAGCACCGACATGCTGATGCCGAACAGGTAGGGCTGGATCTGGCAGAGCTTCGGCAGGATCATCTCGCGCCGGAAGAGCACCGGCACCAGCAGGTAGGTGATTGCCATGAAGGCCAGCGTGGTGCCGGTGACGACCGTCGTGTGGAAGTGACCCGGAACGTAGAAGGTGTTGTGCATCAGCATGTTGATCTGCTCGGTGCCGAGCACGACGCCCGAGATGCCGCCGAGGAAGCCAAAGCTGACCAGCGAGATGAACATGCCGGAGAACACCGGGTTGCCCCAGGGCGCCTTGCGCAGCCATTCGAAGAGGCCGTTGGTGTAGCCCTTGCGCCGCTGCGCGGCTTCGATCGCACCGGGAACCGTGAAGCCGTGGATCATCGACGCCATTACCGCGAAGTACATGAAGTAGGAGGTATTGAGCACCTTCCACTCGGCGCTCATGCCCGGGTCGGAGAGCAGGTGGTGCGCGCTCGCCAGTTGCAGGAACAGGATGTAGAGCAGGAAGGCGAAGCGCGACACTTTCTCGGACAGCGGCTTGGCGCCGAAGATCACGGCGGCAGTCAGGTACCAGACCGAGACGTGTGCGGCGACGTTGATCTGCTGCGAGGAGTGCCCCAGTCCCCACCAGACCATGCGGTACAACTGCGCGTCGATTTCCTTGATCAGGCCGATGGACCAGAAGAAGGTGGGGATCAGGATGCCGGCGCCGGCGAGGATGGTGAAGGTGGCGATGATTGCGGCGGTCAGCGCGCCGAAGGTGACCAGCGGCAGCGAACCCTGGTAGGTCTTGTCCTTCTTGGCGACGACCAGGGTGCCGAAGAAGACGGCGGTGCCGAGCAGCGCCCCGACGGCGACCAGGATGATGCCAAGGTAGAAGTGCCACGCTGCCTGCATCGGCACATAGGAGGTGAACATCACGCTCGACTCGCCCTGGAAGATGGCGACATTGGTCATGATGCCGCCGACGACCATCAGCCAGAAGCCGAGCCAGGCGATTTTCGGTGTTGCCAGCCGGCATCGGAGCAGGGTCGATGAGGCGAAGTAGAGCACGGCCATTTCAAAAAACAGGATCCACAGGATCAGCATGTCGATGCCGTGGGCGGTGAGGATCAGATAGAACTGGTCTGCCGGCAGCAGCTTGATTGCTGGCCAGCGGGTGAGGATCACCAGCAGTGCGGTGATGCCGCCGACCAGCAGCCAGAGGACGCCGGCGACGGCGTTCCAGCGCATCAGCTTCTCGGCCTGGTCCTCGAATTGCAGTCCGGAGACGGGACAGGTGCGGTAAGTCGTTGCCATCTATTGATTCCCCCTTATTTCACGTAAATACGGCCAAGCATCGAGTGGTGGCCGATGCCGCAGTATTCGTTGCAGACGATGGCGTAAGTGCCTTTCTTGGTCGGGGTCATCTTGACGACATGCTCATAGCCAGGAATTACCTGGATGTTGATGTTGACCGGCTGCAGCGAGAAGCCGTGGTTGTAATCCATCGACGACAGGTGGATCTTGTAGGTCTGACCCTCCTCGAGTTCGAGGATCGGGTACCAGTTCCACAGGCGGGCGATCAGGTATCCCGCGCCACCGGCCGGAACCTTGGCAACCGGGATTTCCTCTCCATTGAGGCCTGTTTCGGTGCGGATGGTGTTTTCGGCGATGAATTTCTCCGCCTTGGCCGCGAACATCTCCGGGGTCGTCTTGTAGGCTTCGTTGGAGAGGTTCTGCTTACCGTAGACGTGCCAGTAAATCATCATCACGAACATCACCATCCCCCAGACGAAGGCGATCGCGATCCACGCCCATTCGACCTTGTCGATCGGTTGCTTCCACCAGAGCCGATCAGACGGCGGCAGAATTGCACTCATATTTGTCTCTCCCTGATGTGGCTGATTGGCTTACCTGGCGACCGGCGTATTCATGATGTCGATGATGCCCCACAGGATGTAGAGCAGCCCCGGTGATGCCACGCCGAGGAAGAGAAGCAGGAAGTGGTTGTCCAGCAGTCTCTGCATGAACGGAATGTCGTCATCGTTGTTGTCGGCCATCTATGTTTCCTCCAGATCACTGATTGGCGCTCTCGGCGCATGGCAAGTTGCAGAAAAACCCGAATTCCTTGGCCCGTCGAGGCACAATTGCCCGAAGAATACCGGCAGGCGACAGGCAATTGATTTGATTCACGTCAAGAACGGGGAAACCCGGTGGATGTCGGCAAGACCAGCAAACATCGGCATTGCAGGGATGTGGCTGCGGCCGTTGGTCGCACTCCGCATGGCCTTCGGTGCGCCCGGCAAAGGGCCTATAATTCGCGCCTTCTTCCCTTTTCAGCTCAACGGTTCCCATCATGGATAAAGTCGCTCGCCGACAGGTTGCGCTCTGGCTATTGATCTGCAGTGCCATGGTCTTCGCCATCCTGGTGGTCGGTGGCGTCACTCGCCTGACCCATTCCGGCTTGTCGATCGTCGAATGGCAGCCGATTGTCGGTGTCATCCCGCCGCTCGATCAGGCGGAATGGGACGAGACCTTCGAGAAATACAAGAAGACACCGGAATACCAGCAGGTCAATCACCAGATGACGCTCGACGAGTTCAAGGGGATCTTCTTCTGGGAGTACTGGCACCGCGTTCTCGGGCGGCTGATCGGCGTGGTCTTCCTGCTGCCTTTCCTCTACTTCTGGCTGCGGGGCAAGATCGAACCGTCGCTCGTGCCGAAGCTGCTGGGGATCTTCATCCTCGGCGGGCTGCAGGGAGCGATGGGCTGGTACATGGTCAAGAGCGGGCTGGTGGACGATCCGCGGGTCAGTCACTATCGCCTGACCGCGCATTTGTCGCTGGCTTTCCTGATCTTTGTCGCGATGTTCTGGGTGGCGCTCGGCCTGCTTGCCGAGAGAGCCCGTTCAGCTCACGAGGCGGGGGTGAGACAGTTGCAGCGCATGGGCTTCTGGCTGGCGATCCTGGTCGGTTACATGGTCGTCACCGGCGGCCTGGTCGCCGGCATTCGCGCCGGCAAGGCCTACAATACCTTCCCGCTGATGAACGGGCACCTGCTGCCGCCTGAGAGCTTCATCCTCGATCCGTGGTACCTCAATTTCTTCAACAACATGGCGCTGGTCCAGTTTGATCACCGCCTGGGAGCGTGGCTGCTGGCTTTTCTGTTGCCCTGGTTCTGGTGGAAAATCCGATCCGCCGCGGTGTCCAGTACGGCTCGCCTGGTGGCAACGCTGTTGCTGGTGGTGCTGTTCGTCCAGATTGGGCTCGGCATCGCCACGCTGCTGCTGGCTGTTCCGGTCGGTCTGGGTGCCGCGCATCAGGGAGGAGCCATGGTCGTACTTGGTCTGCTGCTTTGGTTGAATCATGAACTGCGGCTGGCGCCGGCCGCCGGCCGTACCACCTGATGGCGAGCGCCGGCCTGCGCTTGCGAACGATCCGGGCGACGGCCCTCCTGCTGACCGTACTCTCTCTGATGGTCGTGTTGCTCAGCGCCTACCTTCGTCTTGACGGCGCCGGCCTCGGGTGTGCCGACTGGCCCGCCTGTTACAGCAGGCTGCTGGCCAGCGAACCAGGGGAACTGCACTTCGGAGTCGTTCGCCTGCTGCATCGTGCGGTCGCTTCGATTTCTCTGCTGCTGGCCTGTGCCCTGGTCTGGCAGTGCTGGCGCCGGCCGTCGATCGAGCCGGCAGCCGGTCCGGCGACGCTCCTCCTGTTGCTGATGCTGGTGCTCTCCGCACTCGGCATCTGGAGTTCGGATCCGCGGTTGACGCTGGTCGGGTTTCTGAACATCATGGGTGGCCTCGGTCTGGTCACCTTCTCCTGGCGAGTGGTGCTGGCCAGTAGTCCTGGGTCGATGCTGCAAAGGCCGGCCGCGCCGACCCTGGCGCTTCGCCTGGGAGCAGCCGCGCTGTCGGTTACTGTGGTCCTGGGTGCCCTGATTGGCGCCAGCTACTCGGCGCTCGCCTGCGCTTCGTTTCCCGATTGCGGCGGCAGTTGGTGGCCAGGCGCGGACGACTGGGCAGCGCTAAAGCCCTTCTCTGTCCTCACTGCCACACCAGCCGCAGGCGACCCGGGCGGCGCCACCCTGCATCTCCTGCACCGCTACAGCGCTCTCGCCACGCTCCTCGTGCTGGGTGCGGCGGGAGTGCAAGCGCTGGCTGACGAAGAGCGGCAGCGGGCGGCCAGGATGCTGCTGGTCCTGCTGACAGCCCAAATCGCCCTCGGCAGCCTGACGGTGCTCAGCGGCTTTTCTCTGTGGCTGGCCATCAGTCATCACCTCGCCGCGGCAGCGCTACTGGCGACCGTTGCAACGCTACTCCGACGGTAATCCGTCGACGAACAGGCCGCCCGCTGCCGGAAGAGTCCGCGCCGGCATGACCGGCCGTGCCGCCTGTCCTGCTTTCAGCCTATACCGAGAACGACGACCCGCAGCCGCAGGTGGAAGACGCGTTCGGGTTCTTGATCACGAACTGCGACCCCTCCAGCCCCTCCGTGTAATCGATTTCGGCGCCCACCAGATACTGGTAGCTCATCGGGTCGACCAGCAGGGTCACGCCGTTCTTCTGCAGGGCTGTGTCGTCGTCATTGGCCACCTCGTCAAAGGTAAAGCCATACTGGAAACCCGAGCAGCCGCCGCCGGTGACAAACACGCGCAGTTTCAGGTCCGGGTTCCCTTCTTCCTCGATCAACTCTTTCACCTTGCCAGCGGCACTATCGGTGAAAACAAACGGCATCGGCATTTCGGTTGCTACATTCATTACGCTATTCTCCAAAATCTGTGGTTAGAGCCTTTTCCAGGCGGGGCCGGTTATCGGCAGTTGGTCGCAATTCACCGATTTCGGCGCCCGTTGCGTCGACCACCTGCCGTTTACCGCGGACTCTCACTGCTACATCCCAACGGGGCAATATTCAACCAGGATTTCGACACACGTATTCAAGAGGAGTTCCAAAATCCGCTTGCCGCTACTCCGAGCAATAACCGCGTGCGTGACGAGCAGACGCTCTTTCGTCTCCAGCAGCGACCGTTGTCGACGACCGATACACTCGATTCCTCATTGATGTTCCGGCAGCCAGGCAACAAAGATCGGAGTTCTTTCTCAACCGGTGACGAGCGCATGATGATAGCACCGATGGCAGCCGGCAGTTCCTTGACGCCAACGCTCCGGCGCATCGCCTGAGCACGATCGATGGCCTTTCAGGGTCAGGGAAGGACCGCGAGTTGCCACAGACCTTCGCTCTCGGGCAGGCCAAACATGATGTTGAGGTTCTGCACAGCCTGGCCAGCAGCGCCTTTCACCAGGTTGTCGATCACCGAAAGCACTACCACAACGTCCCCTCCCTGCGGACGGTGCACTGCGATGCGACAGGTATTGGCCGCTCGCACCGAGCGTGTATCGGGATGCGAGCCCGGCGGCAGGACATCGACAAACGGTTCTCGCCGGTAACGCTCCTCGAACAGCGCCTGGAAATCGGCCTCACGCTTGATGCGCGCGTAGAGCGTTGCATGAATGCCCCGGATCATGGGCGTCAGGTGTGGTACGAAGGTCAAGCCGACGGGGCCTCCGGCCATTCTCGACAAGCCCTGCCGGATTTCCGGCAGATGTCGGTGTCCGGGAACGGCATAGGCCTTGAAATTGTCTGCTGCTTCCGAGAAGAGGGCAGGGATCTCGGCCTTTCGGCCGGCACCGGAGACGCCCGACTTGGCATCCGCCACCAAGTGGTCCAGTTCCACCAGGCCAGCCTCCAGCAGTGGCATGAAGCCCAACTGCACCGCCGTCGGGTAACATCCCGGGTTGGCGACCAGATGGGCGTTGCGGATGGCTGCCCGGTCGTATTCCGGTAGTCCATAGACCGCCTTGGCCACCCACTCCGGGCTGGCATGCTGCATTCCGTACCACTGGCTCCACTCCGCAATGTTGCTGATGCGGAAATCGGCGGCAAGGTCAATCACGCGAACGCCGGCGGCAAGCAGGGCCGGCGCCTGCTCCATCGCGACACCGTTGGGTGTGGCGAAGAAAACCACATCGCAGGCCCTGAGATTGGCGCTTGCCGGATCCTCGAACTTCAACTTCAGCCGTCCACGCAAGCTCGGAAACATGCTCGACACATCCGTGCCCGCATCCCCCCGCGAAGTGATCGCGACGATCTGCACTTCCGGGTGTTGCGCCAGCAGACGCAACAGTTCGACACCGGTGTAGCCAGTGCCTCCGACGATTCCGACTTTGATCATGAGAGCCTCCGCGTTGGCCTGTAATGATAGTCCCCGCCTCCCGAAAACACAAAAACCGCCCAGGGGGCGGCTTCGTGCTGTGCGACCGGAGATCCGATTAGCGCTTGGAGAACTGCTTGCGACGGCGTGCCTTGTGGAAACCCACCTTCTTGCGCTCCACTTCACGCGCATCGCGAGTGACAAAGCCTGCTTTCGAGAGTGTCGGTTTGAGCGCGACGTCGTAGGCAATCAGGGCTCTTGTGATACCGTGCCGGACAGCGCCAGCCTGCCCGGACTCACCGCCGCCAGCGACATTGACCAGAATGTCGAAGCCGGTCAACTGTTCGATCAGTTGCAACGGCTGCCGAACGATCATGCGCCCTGTCACGCGCGAAAAAAACTCGTCAACCGGTTTGCCGTTGACGACGAACTTGCCGTCGCCTCGTTTCATGAAGACGCGTGCCACAGCGCTTTTCCGCCGACCCGTGCCGTAGAAGTAATTGTCAGCCATTGTGACCCCTTAAAGTTCCAGAACCTTCGGCTGCTGGGCAGCGTGCGGATGGGTTGCGCCGGCGTAGCACTTCATTTTCTTGAGCATGGCGTAACCGAGTGGTCCCTTGGGGAGCATGCCCTTGACCGCCTGTTCAAGGACTCGCCCCGGAAAACGCTGTTGCATCTTGGTGAAGTTGGTCTCGTAGATGCCCCCAGGATAGCCCGAATGGCGGTAGTACTTCTTGTCCTGAGCCTTGTTGCCGGTGACGCGCAACTTGTCGACGTTGGTGACGATGATGTAGTCGCCGGTATCGACGTGCGGGGTGAACTCGGGCTTGTGTTTACCACGCAGGCGGCGAGCGATTTCGGTCGCTAGGCGACCGAGCACCTTGTCGGTGCCATCAACAAGAAGCCATTCGCGCGTCACTTCGTGCGATTTGGCAGAGAAAGTCTTCATTAAAAGCGCCGTCCTTTTTTGCCTGATAACGGAAAGCCCAGCATGTTATTGCAAGTCTGTAACACCTGTCAATCGCTGTTTCGCCGTCTGCACGTCACAGACATCCTTGCGCGCCGCGCAGAGCCAGGCAAGTGTAGGTGATCGGCAGCCGATGGTCCAAGTCCGACTGCTTGGCTGGGCTTGGGTCGAGACGGGTATACCCAGGCACGGTCAACAAGACACCATCAGGAGCGTCTGGAAACCGAGGGCGAGCAATGATCGAAGAGCGTCGGTGTGAGTGGGGTTGACCTCACGGAGGCAACTCTTGCTGGCATTGGTGAAGGAGCGAAAGTCGGAGTGGTGCCTTCGGCTTACCGAAGTGATAGGCTTCCCGCTTTTCGCATCACGAGGCCGGTGATGAACAAATTCTGGTTCCGGATCCGCACCATGTCAAAGGCGCCGTTGCTGGTTCCTTTGCGCGGCCCCAAAGCCGCGTGCGGCACGGCTGCCGCCCATCCGCAGGATACGTCATCGTGAGGCCGCTACTGAACGCCAGTCGTTTCCTGGTCCTTGCCGCGGTGCTCGGTTCCCTCTTGTCAGCGATGGCACTGTATGCCTACGGCCTCGTCGATACCGTCGTGGTCATCACGCGGACACTCACGGCCGGCGACGTCTCGACCAGGGGCGCGAAGGCCTTGATGCTCTACTTCATCGAGATCTTCGATCTGTTCCTGCTTGGCACCGTGATGCTGATCCTTGCACTCGGCCTCTATGAGTTGTTTATCGACGCTGATTTTAAGGTGGCATCACGCCTGCAGATCAACACCTTCGAGGATCTCAAGACCAGCCTGGTGACGGTGGTGATTGCGGTGATGGCGGTGACTTTCCTCGGCCAGATCATGTCCTGGAACGGCGAGACCTCGCTGTTCGACATTGGTGTGCCGGTGGCGCTGGTGATCGCAGCGCTGAACATTTACCTCTGGGTCGCGAAGGCCGCCAAGAAGTAGCGGTTGGCGGGCCGCTTCCGTGTCACGCTCGCCATTGGCGCGGCTGCCCTCGCTGCGCGCGGTTGCAGGCTGGCCAGCCCTGATCGGCAGGGTGCTGCCATCCTGCCAGCAATGGCCTTCCCGCTTTCGGCAACACTTGTAATTGGATCTCTGATGGAAACTGACGTTGACCGGTGCCGCAGCGATCAAGGATAATCCCGCTTATGCCCTTGAAATTTCTGCCCTTTCGCTCGCTACTGCCAGTGATCTGGCGGCTTCATGCCATTCCGGTCAAGGACGACGCTCCATCCGCACCGGGTGGTTGCCTTCCGCGAGTTGGCGAAGGCGTTACGGGTGGCTGGCAGTTTTGGTGAGAAGATTCAATCAACCATCGACAGGATGCTCATGCGTACGCCTTTAAAATTACTGCTCGCACTCGTCATCTTCGGTACTGCATGCCTTCCACATGCGGCGGCAGAAACGGCGACCACTACAACCAGTGTTAACGTCCGCTCCGGTCCCGAGAATGTCTTCCCGACCGTTACCTGGCTCTTGAGCGGGACACGGGTTACTGTTGTCGGGTGTGTCGCCAACTGGCGGTGGTGCGATGTCATTGCGGGTCGTGATCGGGGCTGGGTGTATTCGCGCTTCCTTTCCATTCCGTTCAATGGCAGTGCAGTTACCATTCTCAATGGCGGCCCCAACCTCGGCCTGCCAGAAAGCGAGTTTTCACTCGGTGAATACTGGGACACGCACTACCAGCGCAAGCACTGGTTCGGACGGAAGGCCTATTGGCAGAAACGTTGGGACCGCCGCACGCCGCAGCGCGAGTGGCGTGACCCGTCGACAAGGTCACGGCCGGCCATCTCAGAGCAATAGCACTCACCGCTGACCGGTTGCGCGCTGTTCGGGCATATCGTCAAGCTTTACGCCCGCTGCAGTTCCAGTCTTGGTGCGGCTGAGCCCAGGCGTTTGCTTGGCAGAACGCCGTCTTGTATCGTCGAGGGTGAGGGTGGTCTGCGGACTGGATTGCGGAAGCCGGGACTGCGGTGTCTCCGGAACGATCATGCAGCACGAACCAGTGGCTAGACCGGCACGGAGAAACGACATCGGGATGGCCGGAGAACCGGGTATATTCAGGCATGAATAGACTTCAAGGGCTCGTAAACGGAACCCTCCTGATGCTGATCGCAGGTTGGGTGCTGTACATCGGGAAAGATGTCTTTGTCCCTGTCTTTTTTGGCCTTGTCGTCGTCTACGTGATTGTCGGTCTGGCGCAGGCCATGCACAGGATGCCGTATCTGGGTTGCGTTCTGCCACTTCAAGTCAGATACGTGCTCTCGGTACTCCTCATTACGCTTTCATTGCTGGTCGTTGTATACCTTTTCGTAATCAACAAGGACAGGTTTCTGGCGCTTGCCCCGCAATATCAGCAATCCCTGCTCGCTGCGATCCAGAGACTTGCTGTTTTTCTGCGAATCGAGACTGAACCCACCTGGACTACGCTGCGTCAGGAACTTTTCGCCCAGATAAACATTCAGCGGGTGCTCGGGTCAATGCTTGCCTCGGTGTCGTCGATCATCGTCAGCGTTATGGTCGTTTTCCTGTATGCCACCTTCCTGTTGGTCGAGCGGCGCTTTTTCCCCCAGAAAATGGAAAACATCTCGAGCGATGCAAGTCGCGTCGCCCAGATTCGGGCAATCACCTCTGACATCAACAAGCGAATCGGAGCCTATCTGGCGCTGAAGACATTCATCAGCCTGTTTCTGGGGGCGATAAGCTGGGTTATCATGGCCTTCGCCGGTCTTGAATTCGCCGCGTTCTGGGCGGTGTTGATCGCATTTCTGAATTATGTTCCCTATATCGGATCGTTTCTCGGGGTATTCTTCCCGGTGATCATGGCGATCATTCAGTTCGAAGATGCGAGCGTGATCCTCTCTGTGTTGCTGGCACTGGTGCTCGTACAGTTCCTGATTGGCAACTTTCTCGACCCCTATGTCATGGGCAATTCGCTCAACCTCAGTCCGTTTGCCATCCTGGTCAGCCTGGCAATCTGGTCCGAGCTGTGGGGAATCGCCGGCGCATTTCTGGCGGTCCCGATTACCGCTGTCCTGGCCATCATTTTCTCGGAGTTTCTGAGTACGCGACCGATTGCTGTCCTTCTCTCCCGGAACGGCAGGCTGTGAGAAAACCGAGCGGGAATTCCACCGAACCAGGGCGTGTACCGCAATCGTCGCTGACCAGCTGGAAATGCTCGCGCTTGCGCTGCCGGCCAACACACGCGACAGGCCTCGCCCGCTGACAAGGGGAGATCAGGCCATGAGTTTCAGGGACATCCCGGATCTGTTCAAGGCGGCTGCCGTGAACTGGGTGGATGACCATGCGCAAAGCATGGGGGCGGCCTTGGCCTTTTACACGATGTTTTCGATTGCTCCCCTGCTGTTGATCGTGATTTCAATCGCCGGATTCTTTTTCGGCGAGCAAGCTGCTCGTGGCGAGATCTTTGAACAACTGGAAGGAATGCTTGGAACACCCGGAGCGCTGGCCGTGCAGGCTCTGCTGGAAAGTGCGGGCAAGCCCGCCGAAAGCGCGATGGCGACAATCTTCGGACTGGTCTTTCTCTTCATTGGCGCGACATCCGTCTTCGCCGAACTACAGGACGCGCTCAACCGAATCTGGCGGGCGCCGCAAAAGGTAAAGATCTCCGGACTATGGAGTTTGCTGCGCGCCCGCTTGTTGTCCTTCGGCATGATTCTCGGAATCGGCTTCCTGCTGACGGTTTCCCTGGCTTTCAGTGCTGGTCTGGCCGCTTTGAGCAAGTGGCTGGATCCGGATGCCACAGGTTGGGCAACGGTCGAGAACACAAGCGAAGTCACACTCGGCGTCATGCTGGCGACGGCGGTTTTTGCCATGATCTACAAAACGATGCCCCGCGTTCAGATCCACTGGAAAGATGTCTGGGTTGGGGCAATCGTCACATCGCTACTGTTCATCACCGGCAAGGCGCTGATCGGTGCCTATATTGGCAGAAGCGGTGTTTCGTCTCATTTCGGCGTTTCAGCCTCGCTGATCGTCGTGCTGCTGTGGGTTTATTATTCGGCTCAGATCTTCCTGTTCGGTGCGGAATTTACCTGGGTTTACACGCACAAGTTCGGTTCCCGCAAAGGGCAGGCGTTGTCAAGCCCCGCCGGCGGACCCCCGGGAACCGAGGGTGGGCCTGGCTGCCAAGTTCCGCAGTAAGGTCATTTCCAACGGCGCCAGCCGGGTTATGAACCAGATTCGCACCAAACTCTGTATGATTGCCGGCCCAGGACTTACGGAAGCCAGCATGGAAGGATCCTTCTGTAAGGATCCCTCCGTCGCAGCGAGGGGCAAGCACTGGTCATGAAGATCAGCGAGCGGCCAGCTTCGCTTGGCTGCCCGGAAGTGACGAGGAATCAAGCTTGGGAAGCACAATGTCCATCAACGGACTGCTTGGCGCCCTACAGGAAGGAGTCATCACGTGATCTATTTTGCCGCTCTGGTCGTGCTCGTAACCCTCGTCGCCATGGCGTCGGGGCGGGTTCCTGCTGTCCTCGCACTGGCTGCGGCGATCTGCGTCGCGGGCGTCACCGGGTTGGCCCCGGTGCCGGCGCTCTTCGCCGGATTGAGCAACGGCGGGATCATCACCGTCGCGGCGATGCTTGTCATCGCCAAGGGCATCGTCCATACCGGCGCGGTGACGCGAGTCACCTGGGCGCTGCTGTCGACCGTCACCAGCGCTCAGCACGCCTTGCGTCGCCTCGCGCTGCCCATCGGCGTCGGGTCCGGCCTGATGAACACCACCCCGATCGTTGCCATGCTCGTCCCGGCAGCCAAGGAACTGGAGCAGAACCGCGGCATCAACGCTCGCGAGTTGCTGCTGCCGATCGCGCACATCACGACTCTTGCCGGCTCCGTAACGCTGATCGGCACCAGCTCGAACCTGCTCATCGCCGGTATCGCTGCGCCAGCGGGCATCGACATGACGATGCTTTCGTTTGCCCCAGTGGCGTTACCGGTCGCCATCGTCGGGGCGGTGATCGTGTATATGATCGCGCCGCTGATGCTGAGTGGTCAGGCGGAAACAGTAGCGGCGACTCGCGACTGGCGGGTCGAGATCCCGGTCTCCGGGAAGGCGCTGGCGATTGGCCGTGTGGCCGCGGATTTCGGGATCGATCAGACGCAGCAGTACGCCCTTGACGCGATCCGGCGTTGGGATGCCGACCTCGATCCATCCGCCCCGATCGAGGCCGGCGACACCCTGGTCTTCTCGGCAACCGAGAGCGGCGTGACCGCCTTGTGGGGCAGCCCGCTGTTCGGCCTGGCGGAACAGCGCCTATACCGGGTTTCCGCAGGCTCGGGCGCCAGTGGGACGGTGCGGGACTTCGAAACCGACGGGGGTATCCACGTCATCGCCGCGCGGACCACGGGCCCACTGCGCGACACCGAGGTGCGCCCGGGCGCAACCGCGTTCGTGACCACGCCGAGCAAGTCCCTGCTCGTCGACCAGCCGGATGTGGCGATCTTCGAGAAAGCCGCGGGGCTGAGCCCGCAACCGGCCAAGACTGTGTTCGCTCTCGCGATCCTGATCGCCGTCATCATCTCGGCCTCCTTCGGCCTGCTTGCGGTCGAGCTGGCTTCCTTGACCGGGGCCGTGCTCATGGTGGTCACCGGCATCCTGACGCCGAAGTCCGCCGTGCGCGCCCTCGACTGGAACGTGTTGTTCATCCTCGTCGGGTCGGTGGCGCTCGGCGCAATCGTCGTCGAGAGCGGACTCGCCACCGTGCTTGCCGACGCAATCAGGAACCTCGCGGGAGGTAGCGTGCTGCTCGTCGTCATCGTCTTTGCTGTGACGACGGCGATCGTGACCAACCTCGTCACCAATGCAGCAGCTGCATCCATCCTCACCCCGGTGGCGATCGGCATAGCCAACGAACTCGGCATCAACCCGGTGACGCTCCTGGCGCTGATCGGCACCTGCATCTCGTTCACCTTCATCAACCCGTTCAGCCACCAGTCGAACCTGATGGTCATGCAGCCTGGCGGCTACACCTCGGCCTCGTTCGCCAAGTTCGGTATCCCGCTGGTCGCCGGATCGCTGGTGACGGTTGTTATCGTCAGCTACCTGCTGCTGCACCTGCAAATGCGGTTCTAGTCCCGGCTTGACGGTGACCGGGCCCGATGCCTCCGAGTGGACTAAACGCCTGGGCGGGGTCCTGGCATCCGCATGCCTGTCGCGCCGCTTCAGAGCGGCAAGGCGGTTGCGCGACCGGGGTCAGGCAGGTTCCGGGTAGCGGGCATCGTTGGGATACGAGGCAAAGTCCTTGCCGCGTGCCCGCCAGTCCGCCAGCCATTCTTTCGCAACCGCCTGCCCTTCCTCGCGAAGTCTGGCGAAATGGTCAGCACTGCGGTCGAATTTGGACGTGTGTTGGAGACCCCAGGCGGTTTCGCGCCTCATCTTGATGGTTCGGACGTCGACGATCTTGCGGCCACACAGCGGCGGATGGCTGTCCCCATGTTCAGCTAGCCAACGATTGATCGTCAAGATATGGTCCAACTCCTGGTTCAGCGAGAGATTACCGGCCAGGTCGTTCTCACGATCCTTGATGTCTTCGAGGCTGACCTTCTGGGATTGCGGCGAGATTTCTTGCGGATTGATGCGCACGACCCAGATTTCGTCAGGCTTCTCGGCCTTTGTTCCGACGTCCAGGAGATTGCGAACGGGGGGGTTCTGCGAATACAGGCCATCCCAATAATACGCGTTTCGGGTGACGACTTTGTTAGGTTCACAGGTGGGAAACGTCGTGTTGCCGATGACTTGCGCTGGCAGAATCTCGGGCAGCGTTCCCGATGCTGCCACGCCCTCGAGCGAGATCGCACGGCGCATGCGCCAGCGAGTGACGTCGTATTGATCGACTTTCGGTGGGCTGGCCAGCAAACCAAGTTGCTCCAGTGTCTTGTTGGAATCGAAGATCTCGAAGTTGCCGCTGAGAACCTCAATTGCGCCCACCATGATACGCCGGTCGGCCTTTGCCACGGCCGCCCAGTCGATCGTCTTGAAATCCGGACAGAGCGCGTTGAGCAGATCCGGAAAACCCAGGTAGTCGCTGCGGGCACCCATCATCGCAAGAGCGGACAGACCGACATTGCCGTGCCCGGCGTAGGGATTGGATCCCGGGAACGGCACGCCCTTCGCTTTCCACTGCAGGAGCGTCCCGACCATCTGATTGTGGGCGATTTCGACCGGCGTGGTCGCAGCAAAGTTGGTCCATAGAAAATCCAGGCGATCAATCGCCTTGTCGATCGTGCCACAGTCCGCGTCGGCAGTGTTGGGGACCAGTCCGTACCACGTTGCCAAAGCACAAAGCGCTCCGGCAGAAGTGCCGCTGATGGCAATGATGTCGAACTTTTCTCCCTCGCCAGCGTTGGCGTCCCACGCCTTCTTGGTTTCCAGGATCTGTGTGAGAACGCCCCAAGTAAATGCTGCGTGCGTACCACCACCTTGACAGGCGATTGCGACTTTCTTCGTGCTCATGTCCGGTCTTTCATGTTCATTAAAAGATGGAAAACACAACGGCGTCTTCCTGGATAACCGAGCCCCCTATCGGGGCCGTCAACCTCGCTGCTCACCAGGTGTGAGCAACATGCTCCGAGGTCAGGCCAGCCGCGGCTAGAACGAACCGACGGCGGAGCCTAAGGTAATGATCGCAGCGAGCGCCAGCAAGGCGCCAACAATCGCGACCATGACGATGTCGAAGTAGCTTTCCCGGTGCGTTGCGCCGCAGACGGCGAGCAAGGTCACGACGGCGCCGTTGTGTGGCAGACTGTCGAGCGTGGCCGCGCCGATCACCGCTACGCGGTGCATCAGCGCCGGGTCGATGCCATGGATTGCGGCGAGCTGCATATAGGTTTCGCCAAGCGCGCCGAGGGCGATGGTCAGGCCGCCCGAGGCCGAACCAGTGAGCGCCGAGAGCACGTTGGTGGCCAGCGCCAAGCCAACCAGTGGACCGCCTTCGATGCCCAGTACCCAGTCGCGGACAGCCTCGAAGGCGGGCAGCGATGCGACTACCGCACCGAAGCCGACCAGGCTGGCGACGCTCAGGACGGGCAGCGCTGAAGCATTGAGGCCGGCATCCACCGTTTCGCGCAGCGCCAGCAGACGACCCCGGTTGAAGAGGTACAGCACGACGATCGCCAATGCCAGCGCGACGATCACCGACCAGACACCGCCGACGGTTGCCAGCGAGGTTTCACCCCAGCGCAGTTCCGCCAGGTAACTCGTGTCAAGGCGCGGCAGCACCAGCAGCGACATCGTCAGGTTGACCACCATGACGACGATGAGGGGCAACAGGGCAATGCCGATTCCCGGTAATTGCGGACTGCGCGTGCCGTGCTCGACCTCCGCCGGATCGAACTCGTGCGACGCCGTGGCGCGCTCGCGCACGACCGGGTCGTGCGCCGCACGGGAGGCCGAGTCGATTGGGCCGGCGAAGCCTTCGCCGGCGCGGCGCGCGGCGGACTCGCCGCGCGCCAGCCACCACAGCCCAAAGCCGAGCATGATAGCGGCCGCCATGAAGCCCAGACCGGGCGCGGCGAACGGCGTGGTGCCGAAGAACGGCATCGGGATCGCGTTCTGGATCGCTGGCGTGCCCGGCAAGGCCGACATCGTGAAGGTCGCGGTGCCCAGCATCACTGCCCCGGGCAGCAAGCGGTTCGGAACGTCGGCGGCGCGGAACAGGGCCTGCCCCATCGGAGCCAGCACGAACATCGCGACGAACACGCTGACGCCGCCGTAGGTGACCAATGCGCCGGCCAGTACCACGGCCAGGATGGCGCGGTGTGGCCCGAGTCGCTCGGTCATGAACTGCGCAATGGCGGTGACCGAGCCACTGTCGTCCATCAGCTTGCCGAACAGCGCACCAAGCAGGAACAGCGGAAAGAACTGCGCAATGAAGCCTGCGGCCGAACCCATGAAGGTCTGGGTCCAGTTGGCGAGCAGTGGATCGCCCGCGAAAGCCGCCGCGATCAGTGCCGCGACGGGCGCCAGCCCGAGCACGCTCCAGCCGCGAAAAGCCAGCCAGACGAGCAGTCCGAGGCCGAGCAGGATGCCGAGTAGACCCATGGTCAGAGTGTCTGCAGCAGGGTGTTAACGTTGAGCATGAGCTGTTGGCCACCGCTTTCGCTTTGCGCGTCGACCCACCAGTCAGCTGACAGGCTCTCTTCGTCGCGCAGCATGGCAATATTCTAGGACAAGTAAGAGGCACTCGTCCATGGCCCGTGTGGTTCCGCCATCACGGCAGGGGTCAAGCGGCAGCAACGAGGATCAAGGTCGGTCAGTGCAGCCGGTATTGAGCCAGACCTTCGGCCCTGGTGCCGCTACCTGCCCGCAGCTGCCGGCGGCACCACCGCCCCGGACACGCTCCGCAGGTGCATCTCGCGTTGTGGCAGCGGCACCTCGATACCGGCCTCCGCCAAGCCGTCGCGAATGGCTACGGACAGCGCGCTGTGCACCGCCACCCAGTCGGAACCAGGGGTGGTCCAGGCCCGTACGCTGAACTCCAGCGCGCCCGGGGTCAGGCCGGTCAGGACAGCGATCGGGGCGGGCGACAAGGCGATGCCATCGACGGCGCGCGCGATGTTCACCAGTAGTTCGATGGTCTGCTTGGGGCTCACGCTGTAGCCGCTGCTGACGCCGACGTGGATGCGCCTGCTCGTGCCGCTGAGCGTCCAGTTCACCAGCTTGTCGGCCAGCAGCATGCCGTTGGGCACCACCACCTCGGCACCGTCGAAGGTGGTGATGATCGTGGCCCGCATACCGATGTCGCGGACCTTGCCGCTGATCCCCGCCACATCCACCACATCACCAAGCCGGATCGGTCGCTCGAACATCAGGATCAGCCCAGCGACAAAGTTCTTCACCACATCCTGCAGGCCGAAACCGATGCCAACACCGAGCGCACCGAAGACGATGGCCAGTTGCCCCACCTGAAAGCCGGCCATGGCCAGCGCCAGCAGCAGGCCGATAAAGACGATGCCGTAATAGGTGAGCGTCGAGATGCTGTCACCCACCCCGCGCGGCAGGGCCAGCGCGGGCAGCAGGTCTTCGGCGAGCACCAGACGGATGGTTCTGGCCAGCCAGAAGGCCGCCCAGATCGCTACCGAAAACGCTGCGAGGTTCCCCAGGCTGATCGACAACAGGCCAAGTTGGAATTCATGCGTGAGCACCGTGACCAGCGAGGTGGAAAGTGGGCGATAGACGCGGAACGACTGCAGCGCGTAGACCAGCCAGGCTAGCACCATCAACGTGCGACCGAGCCGGGCCGCCAGCGGGATCAGCGAGCCGGAATGGCGCCCGGCGAAGCGCGCCAGCGTCGAGCGGGGAACCAGTACCTGGAACAAGGCCACCAGTACCGTGCTGCCGGCGTATAGTGCCAGCGCAGCATAACTGCTGTCGAGCAGCGCGCCGGTGAGCATCGTCGCCAGTGAGATATTGCCGAGGACGTTGGAACCCGCCGAGACGAGCAGCACAGCGCAGGCGACCCAGCCAAGGAAAGTCAGCGCCCGGACAGGTATCGGCCCGGCATCTTCAGCAGCGTGGCGCCGGGCGCGCAGCATGCGCCAGGACAGTATCAGCAACATCAGCAGGTTCAGGGCGAGGAGAACGCTGCGGTACAGCAACTGATCGCCGAGTAGCATCGAGGCCATGGTGTTGAGAAGATAGAATACCGCGCTGGAATAGGCCCAGGGGCCGACGCTGGCCAGCACGCGGCGCTTGACAAGCGCCAGCACCGGGATCCAGGTGAGCAGCATAACCGCCTGCTGGCGGAAGATCGGCCCCTGGATGTCATAGACCACAGCGCCCATCAAGACGAGCAACAACCATGCCGCCCAGGGCCGCGAGAGCGCGCGCATGGACGGCTCGCTGGCTTGCCCAGTCGCCACCAGCAAGCGGGCGCGATACCTCAGCCAGACCATCGCCGGCAGGAGCAGCACAGCGCCGGCCGCGAGGGCCGGCAGCCAGCGCACATTGGCGGCGTCGTAACTGCTGGCAAAGGTACGCTCGATATCGAGGCTACGGGTCAGACCGGCACTCACCGGCTCCCGCGATGCGGCCTCGCGCAATGCCAGCCACAGCGGCGGCGTGTCCATGCTCACCAGTCGCCGGTCCTGGTCTTCGACCATACTCGACACCGAGGCGATGCCCTGTTGCACCTGGGTTGCCAGCGCGCCGCCCGTTCGCCCGAGATCGAGCAGCCTGGCGAGGGGCACCGAGAGTACCTTTTCTGCGTCTTCGATCCTGACAATCAACTCCTCGACACGTTCCCGCAGCGCGGGTGGCAGACCCGCGGTATGAGCGGTGGCCTGCCAGGCCGCCCGTCGGTTTGCTAGGTCGGACACGTCCTCGGACTGGGCGTTGATCGTGCGCGCCAATTCCGCACGCGTCTGAGCGACGGATCGCTCGTAGAGCAGCCAGTGGCGTTGCAGGCTCTCGAGCCGGCGCACCGATAGCACGGCCAGATCACTCTTGCTGGACCGTTCCGCGAGCTGGTGGATGGCCTTGGCATGGCGCGCCAACGCCTCTTCGTAGCGCAGGGCTGCATCCGGCGCCTGCGCGCGGTGAACGATGGCCTGGACGTCCTGCTCATCGGCGTCGGCGCGCGCCGGAATATCGGCGGACCTGTGGGCGGGTGTCTGTACCGCGACGTCGGCCGGCGCAGGAGAGGTATCGGGGCCGGTAGTGATCGCCTGGGCCCGGACGGGTGTTGCCGCGACCAAGAGCCACAGCAGCAGCGTGCCGACGGCAAGCCGGGCAGGGCGCACGTGCTGGCGGAACGTCCTGCGGCAGGCAGGTGACCGGCGGCTGAGAGGGAACAGAAGGAACATAAATCCCATAAGTCTCGTGGTCCCTTCATCGCCACGTTCGTGGTTGTCTCCGGCTGTTCTTGAACCAGGTGCAGCCAACCCGGGATGAGGCGTTTCTGCTGCCTGCTCCCCGGCGTCCTACGGAAGGAGTCTCGCCAAACGCTTCAGCCGACGCGCCCTACTGGAGTGTCGCATCTTTGTGGAAAAAAAATCAATCCGACGCCAATCGGACGTGCCTCCCGTCCATCTGCATGCTGGTCGATGCTACCCCGACCACGAGCGATTGAATACCTGGCTGACGAGAGCCCAACGGACGCTGCATTCCGGGGCGTTCCCACCGCGACCGTAATGGCCTCGCTGGTGGGAGTCACCGCTTCGGGGTACGCGAGCGCAACGGGGATCTGGCCACCGTTCGCTTCCGTCACGCCGGTCTTCCAGGGCAAGGCCAGGGGCTTCTGCAAGTTGACAACCCACCTCCTCGCGTGCATTCTGCACCGCGGATGCCTCACCAAGGGCATTGTTTCCATTAGATACCTTCCGGCTGCAGGCCGGAGACGCCTGGAGAACCGACTCTCATGACGGCTAGCGACCAAAGCACGACTTCGCCGACGACAGCTCCGGTGCACGACCTCCGGGAGACCGTCGAGGAGCGAAGCGCGGCCGGCAAGGCGGCGCGCAAGCGGGCTCCGCGGGGCGCGTTTGCGCGCTGGGACGAGACAACGCGCGGGCACGACGCCCTCGACACGATCGTCGCCCAGAACGCGATCCGGGTTCCCGAATTGCTCCCCGTCCGACACGGCCGCATGGTGGCATCGCCGTGGAACTACTACCGCGGCGCCGCCGCGGTGATGGCTGCCGATCTTGCGTCCCGGCCCCACAGCGGGCTGCTGGTGCAACTCTGCGGCGACGCTCACGTCCTCAACTTCGGCCTGTGGGCGACGCCCGAGCGGAACCTCCTGTTTGACCTTCGCGACTTTGACGAGACGCTGCCCGGGCCCTTCGAGTGGGATGTGCAGCGACTCGCCGCGAGCCTGGTGGTGGCGGCTCGGGAGGACGGTCTCAAGGCGGCGACGGCGGATGAGGCGGTGGTAACGGCAGTGGAGGCGTACCGGGAGCGCATGGCCCGCTGCGCGAAGATGAGCGAGCTCAGCCTCTGGTACGACGGCACGCATGTCGACAGCCTGATCAGCTACTTCACACCCGCCGACCGCGGGCCGATCTCGGTGCATATCGAGAAGGAGTCCAGGAGCCGTACGCACCTCGGCGCGTTCGCCAAGCTCACCTCGATGGTCGACGGTCGGCCACGGATCGACGAGGACCCACCCTTCCGCGTCGCCATCGACGACGACGAGCAGGACGCACTGACCGACCAGTTCCTCGCTGGCTACCGGATGACCCTGCAGGAGGATCGGCGCTTTCTGTTCGACCGCTTCACGCTGGTTGACGTGGTCCGCCAGGTGGTCGGGGTGGGCAGCGTCGGCATGCGCGTCTATCTGGCCCTCTTCGAGGGCCGCAGCGGCAGCGACCCGCTGTTCCTGCAGATCAAGCAGGCCGGTGCGTCGGTATATGAGTCTTACCTCGGCCACAGCCGGCACGACAACCATGGCGCCCGGGTGATCGCCGGCAAGCGGGCGCTGCAAAGCGCGACCGGCATCTTCGTCGGCTGGGGCTCGTTCCAGGGCAGGGACTACTACGTACGGCAGTTCCGCGACATGAAGATCATCCTCGATATCAAATTGCTCGCCCCCTGCCTGGTCGAGTTCGCTGCCGCCTGTGGCGAGACTCTGGCGCGGGCCCATGCCCGCTCGGGAGACGCCGTGGCGATCAGCGCGTACCTCGGCAAGGGCTCGCAGTTCGCCACTGCCCTTTGCCACTTTGCCCGTGTTTACGCCGACCAGAACGAGCGCGACCACGCGCAACTCGAGCGCGCCATCGCCGCGGGTACGGTCGCGAGTGCACCGGGTTGGTAGGAACGCACTTCGAATTATCTGCCTCAGGCTCGCCCGCCAATCCACCGAAATTTTGACAAGGAGCCGCGCTGTGTTCGTGAACTCTGCCACCAAGCGAACCGCTTTTCTCTCCGGAACCAACGCCTTGCTGACGCTCACCACGTTGGTCCTGCTTGCGGCTTGTCAGCGCGCTGACGAAGCATCGGTGCCGGAGATTCGCCCGGTGCGCGTGACGACTATCGAAAGCCGTGCCGCGAGTGGTATCGTCTCCCTGACCGGCTCGGTGCAGGCGCAGACCGAGATCAACGAGTCATTCCGTATCGACGGCCGGTTGGTCGAGCGGACGGTGGATATCGGCGACAAGGTAAAGCCCGGTCAACTCATAGCGCGGCTGGACCCGCAGAACGAGGAAAGTGGCCTGCAGTCGGCGCGGGCGCAACTGGCGGCAGCACGGGCACAGTTGGTGGAGGCGCGCAACAATCACGCACGCATGCGCGAGCTGGTGGCCGAAGACGCCGTGTCGCGCGCCTCATTCGACCAGGCCGTGGCATTGCTGAAGACCGCCGAGTCGCAGGTCGAGGCGGTACAGTCGCAGGTCAGCCTCGCGGAGAACCGTCTGAGCTATACGCGCCTCTTCGCGAACGTGGCCGGCGTCGTGACGGCGCGTGGGCCGGAACCCGGCGAAGTCGTTGCGGCCGGACGCATGATCGTCCAGGTGGCGCGCGAGGGCGCGCGCGACGCTGTGTTCGACGTGCCAGGCCGCATCAAGGACGTCGCGCCGAAGATTCCAGAGATCACGGTGGCGCTGACCGACGACCCGCGGGTGACGGTTGCCGGCCGGGTACGGGAAGTCTCGCCGCGCGCGGATCCGGTGACCGGCACCTTCGCAGTTCGCGTACGCCTGATCGACCCGCCGCCGGCCATGCGCCTGGGCAGCACCGTTACGGGCAGGATGCAACTGCCCGAGGCGCTTGCCATCGAGGTGCCGGCCTCAGCGCTGGTACGCGCCGACGGAAAGACCGCGGTATGGGTGGTCGACAAGGCTTCGAGCACCGTGTCGTTGCGCAACGTCCAACTGGGCGGGGGCGACGCCAACACCGTGCAGGTGGCCGCGGGGCTGAACCCAGGCGACGTCGTCGTCATCGCCGGCGCGCAGGCGCTGCGCCCGGGCCAGAAAGTGCGCGTGCCGGAGACCCGCTCGTGATCGGACCGAACCTGTCGGAATGGGCGCTCAAAAAGCGCTCGCTGGTCGTCTTACTGATGATCCTGGCCGTGGGGGCCGGCGTCATGTCCTTCTTCAAGCTGGGGCGCGGCGAGGACCCGGCGATCACCACGCGCACGATGGTCGTCGCGGCCGGCTGGCCCGGTGCGACGGTGGACGAGACAATGAAGCAGGTTACCGAGCGGCTCGAGCGTACCCTGCAGGAGACCGACTACCTCGATCGCCTGCGCAGCTACACCATCGCCGGGCAGACGACGATCTTCGTTGACCTGAAGCAATCGACGCCGCCTCACAAGATTCCCGACATCTGGTACCAGGTGCGCAAGAACATCGGCGATATGCGCCACACGCTGCCGCAGGGAGTGCTTGGGCCGTTCCTCAATGACGACTTCGGCGACACCTTCGGCATCATTTACGGGTTCACCGCCGACGGCTTCGGTTTCCGCGAACTGCGCGACCATGTCGAGGCAGCGCGCTCGCGGCTGCTGCAGTTGCCCGACGTGTCGAAGATCGAGGTCATGGGCGCGCAGGACGAGCAGATCTTCATCGAATTCTCCACCGAGCGGCTGGCCGGGCTGCGCCTGAACCTGGGCCAGATCATTGCCACGCTGCAAGCGCAGAACCTGGTGCGCCCGACCGGCACGATCCAGGGCGAGCAGGAGCGCGTGTTCCTGCGCGTGTCCGGCGCCTTCGACTCGGAGCGCGACATCGAGGCGGTGAACATCGTCGTCGGCGACCGCATCTTCCGCCTCGGCGACATCGCCACCGTGCGGCGCGGCTTCACCGACCCGCCGCAGCCGATGTTCCGCGTCAACGGCAAGCCGGCCATCGGCTTGGCCATTGCCATGCGCGACGCCGGCGACATCCTGGCGCTCGGCGAGAACGTGCGCAAGGCGATGGCCGAGATCACCGCCAACCTGCCGCTCGGCATCGAGCCGGTGCTGGTCGCCGACCAGGCAGTCACCGTCGACCACGCGATCAGCGACTTCATGACCTCGCTCTGGCAGGCCATCGTCATCATTCTCGTGTGCAGCTTCGTCAGCCTGGGGATGCGGCCAGGCACCGTGGTGGCGCTGGCCATTCCGCTGACGATGGCGATCGTCTTCGCGGTCATGGACGTGGCGAACATCGACCTGCACCGCATCTCGCTCGGTGCGCTGATCATCGCGCTCGGGATGCTGGTCGACGACGCGATGACCACGGTGGACGCGATGCTGCGCCGGCTGGGAGCCGGCGACACCCCGGACCAGGCCGCGACCTTTGCCTACCGCACGCTGGCCGCGCCGATGCTGATCGGCACGCTGGTCACGATCGCCAGCTTCGTGCCGATCGGCTTCGCCAAGAGCTCGGCCGGCGAGTACACCTTCTCGATCTTCTCGGTGGTGGCCATCTCGTTGATCGTCTCGTGGCTGGTGGCGGTGATCTTTGCGCCGCTGATCGGCAAGGCGCTACTGAAGCCGCCGAAGCAGCAACAGACCGAGGCCAAGCCGGGCAAGCTGCTGCAGGTCTACAGCGCTTTCGTGCAGGGGGCGATCCGCATGAAATGGCTGACCATCGGCGTGACGCTAGCGGTCTTCGTCGCCGCGCTCTACCTGTCGAGCCACGTGTCGCGGCAGTTCTTTCCTTCCAGCGACCGCCCTGAGCTGACGGTGGACCTGACACTGCGCCAGAACGCGTCGATCTTCGCGACGGAGCAGGAGGTCAAGCGGCTGGAAGAGATCCTGAAGACCGACTCCGACGTTAAGCACTTCAGCAGCTACGTCGGTCGCGGCGCGATCCGCTTCATCCTGACGCTCGATGTCCAGCTGGCCAACCCCTTCTTCGGCCAGTTCGTCGTCGTGACCAAGGACCTCGAGGCGCGCGAGCGGCTGCGCGTCAAGCTCGAGAAGGTGCTCGCCGAGCAGTTCCCCGGCGTCGTCTCGCGTGTGTCGCCGCTTGAGCTGGGGCCGCCGGTGGGCTGGCCTCTGCAGTACCGCGTGTCGGGTCCGGACAAGGACGAAGTGCGGCGTCTTTCGCTGGAACTGGCCAACGTGGTCGGCACCGACGCGCGCACGCGGCACTTGCACTTCGACTGGATGGAGCCGGCACGCCAGTTGCGCGTCAAGATTAACCAGGACCAGGCCCGGCAGCTCGGCGTCAGTTCGGCCGCGATTGCCGGTGTGCTCAACGCCGCCATCTCCGGCGCGCCGGTGACGCAGGTGCGCGACGACATCTATCTGGTCAACGCCGTGGTACGCGCCGCCGATGGTGAACGCGCCTCGTTCCAGACCTTGGCGTCGCTGCAGGTGCCGACGCCAAGCGGGCGCATGGTGCCGCTCCAGCAGTTCGCGACCTTCGTCGAGGAGCAGGAGTTCCCGGTGGTGTGGCGCCGCGACCGGGTGCCGACGCTGACGGTGCGCGCCGACGTCAACCCTGGCGTGCTGCCCGACGACGTGGTGTCCGCGCTGGCACCGAAGATCGCCGAGTTCGGCGCCAAGCTGACCACGCCCTACAAGGTCGAGACCGGCGGCCTGTTCGAGGAGAGCCAGACCTCGCAGGCCTCGGTCTTCGCGGTGGTGCCGCTGATGATCGTGCTGATGCTGCTGGCGATGATGGTCATGCTGGTCAGCTTCCGCCGCCTCGCCATGGTCGTGGCGATCCTGCCGCTGGGGCTGATCGGCGTGGTGTTCACGCTGCTGGTGTTCAACCGTCCGCTGGGCTTCGTCGCCATCCTCGGCATCCTGGCGCTGATCGGGATGATCGCCAAGAACGCGGTGATCCTGATCGTCTCGATCGAGGAGGAGCGCGCCGCCGGGCTCAGCGTGCGCGACGCGGTGCTGGGCTCGGCGACCAACCGGCTGCGGCCGATGATGCTGGCGGCGATGTCCACCGTGCTCGGCCTGCTCCCGATCGCGCCCACCGTGTTCTGGGGACCGATGGCCTTTGCCATCATGGGCGGCCTGCTGGTGGCGACGCTGCTGACGCTGGTTTTCCTGCCGACGCTTTACATGACGGTGTTCGGCAACGAGAAGACGCCGGCGGCTGATGCCGTGGCCGTGGAGCAATCGTCATGACGTCGCAGCCGGCGGCGATGCCGCTCAGCCGGCACGGTGCCTGGACCGTGGCAGAGCAGCGCGCACGAGCGCGCCGGGCCGTTCCCGCGCTCATCCTGGAGGAAGCAGCAAGGAGGGTTGTCCGGTGACCGGCGTGCCCGAAGGTGGTCTGACCCGTGCTCTGGCCGTGCGTGCGCTGTTGTACTTTGCCCTGTGGATCGTCGTCGACCAGAGCGCCAAGCCGGCGAACCTGGTGTTCGGCCTGCTGACCAGCGCTGCGGCCACCTGGGCGAGCGTCAAGCTGCTGCCGCCGACCAGCGGCGGCGTGCGCCTCGGCCAGCTGCTGATGCTCCTGCCGCGCTTCCTGTGGCAGTCGCTGGTGGCCGGCACCGATGTCGCGCGCCGCGCCTTCGCACCGCAGCCGCGCTTGCAGCCGGGCTTCGTCGACTATCCCGTTGGGCTGCCACGCGGCGCGGGGCGCAACGCCTTCGAGCTGATCGCCAGCCTGATGCCGGGGACGGTGGCCAGCGACGGAACACCGGAGGTGATCGAGTTCCATTGCCTCGACACGGGGCAAGCGGTGGTCGAGCAACTGGCCGCCGAGGAGCGTGCCTACGCCAAGGCGCTGCAGCCGGCGCCGCGCGATGGCTGATTTTCTGCTCTCCGCGGCGGCCTTCGTCGTGCTGATGGTGGCCGTCGGCCTGGTGCGCGTGGGGCGCGGACCGGGCCGCGCCGAGCGCATGATGGCTGCGCAGCTGCTGGGCACCGGCGCCATCAGCGCGCTGCTGCTGTTCGGAGCGGCCTCCGGCGACCGGGCGATGTTCGACGTGGCACTGACGCTGGCGCTGCTCTCCGCCTTCGCGTCGATCGCCTTCGTCAAGTTCGCGCTGCGCCAGGACCAGAAAGTCGCCGACGACGATGCCACGGACGGTGCAAGGTGAGCATTGTGCTCAACGTCTTCAGCATTGTCGCCATTGTCGCCGGCCTGGTGTTCTTTCTCGCGGGCACGGTCGGGCTTTTGCGCTTTCCCGATGCCTACACGCGGCTGCATGCGCTGACCAAGGCTGACAACCTGGGCGTCGTGCTGGTGGTCGCCGGTCTGCTGCCGCAAATGGATGGCGTGCTCGCGGCGTTGAAGCTGGTGCTGGTGTGGCTGCTGGTGATGCTGTCCAGCGGGGCGGTGTCGCAGCTCATCGCGCGCTCGGTGCGGCGCCGGGAATGCAGCGAATGAGCGCGCCGGGCCGCTGCCAGGCGCTGATCCCGAAGCGCGCAGGGTAGTCGAATGACGGCGCTCGTCAGCCTGGTCGTTGCATTGCTGCTGCTGTGGCTGGCGCTGTGGACCGTGGTCGCGCGCGACGCCTTCGTGGCGGTAGCCGGTTTCGTTGTCTACGGCTTGCTGCTGTCGCTGGTGTGGGTGCGGCTGGCCGGCATCGACGTCGCGCTGACCGAGGCGGCCATCGGCGGCGGCCTGACCGGCGCGCTGTTGCTCGGCGCGGTGGGGCGGCTGCGCGGCACCGAGGCGGCGGCCTGGTCCGAGCGCAGCGGCGCCGGTACGCGCGCATTCGCAGTGTTGCTGTCGGGGAGCGTCGCCACGGTGCTCGCGCTGTGCGTGCTGGCGTTGCCCGAGCCCGCGCCGACGCTGGCGCCGCGGGTGGTTGAGAACCTTGCGGCCACTGGCGTCGGCAACCCGATCACCGGCGTGCTGCTCGCCTTCCGCGCGCTGGATACGCTGCTCGAGGCGATCGTGCTGGTGATCGCGCTGATCGGCGTGTGGTCGCTGGCGCCTGACCGCTTCTGGGGCGGCCGCCCCGGGCCGCGCTACGGCGCAGACCCCGACGGCATCCTCACCTACCTGGCGCGCGTGCTGCCGCCGATCGGCATCGTCGTCGGCCTCTACCTGTTCTGGGCCGGCGCCGACCACCCGGGCGGCAAGTTCCAGAGCGCCACCATCCTGGCGGCGATGTGGATGCTGGTGCAGATGGCCGGCCTGGGCGATGCACCGCGCATCGACAGCCGCTGGCTACGCGCCGGCATCGTCGTCGGGCCACTGGTGTTCGTCGCCGTCGGCTTGCTCGGTGCGTGGCAGGCGGGCGCCTTCCTTGGCTATCCCGACGGCTGGGCCAAGCCGATGATCGTGGTCATCGAGCTGGCGCTGCTGCCGACGCTGGTGCTGGTGCTGGCCTTGCTATTGAACGGGGCACCGGCGCGCAACGCCGACTCCTCGCCGGCGCTCGGCGAACCTTCCCTGTCAGCGCGCAGCACCAGGCCCATGCCAACCGGGAGTACCGGGCGATGAACGTCGAGACGCTGTTCGCGCTGTGCGCCTGCGCGCTGGTGGGCATCGGCCTGTACGGGCTGATCGTGCAGCCGCACCCGCTGCGCAAGCTGGTGGCATTCAACATCATGGGCTCGGGCGTGTTCGTGCTCTTCGGCGCGTTGGCCAAACGCGGCGCCGCCGCCGGCATGGCCGCCGACCCGGTGCCGCAGGCGCTGCTGATCACCGCCATCGTCGTCGCCTTCGCCGCCACCGCAGTGACGGTGGCGCTGCTGCTGGGGCTGATCGAATCGACCGCTACCGCGTCGCTGGCCGACGAGCCGCCGTCCGGCGATTGAGCGGAAGCACCGGCGGTGGAACTATGGACGAGCACCTACGGAGGCGCGCTGCTGGCGCCGGTGGTGCTGTTGCCCTTCGTCGGCATGCTGCTCGGTTTGCTGCTGGGCGGGCGCCAGGTGCAGCGCGTGGCCGTCGCGTTCATGCCATTGGGGCTGGCGCTGGCGCTGGGCATCACGGCCGCGTGGCTGCGCGAAGGCCAGACGCTGGTCTACCTGCTCGGCGGCTGGGCGCCGCCGCTGGGCATCGCGCTGCGCGCCGACGGACCGGCGGTGGTCATGCTGCTGGCAGTGGCCGTGGTGGTCTGCGGCATCGGCATTTTCGCGCGCGCCGACTTCGGCACGCCGCTGGGCGTCAGGGAGTCGCGCGCCGCGTTCAGCTATTGGCTGCTGCTGATGGCGGTGTGGGGTGCGCTGAACCTGGTTTTCGTCAGCGGCGACCTGTTTACGCTGTATGTCGCGCTGGAGCTGCTGACTTTCGCCGGCGTGCCGCTGGTGTGCCTGGCGGGCAGCGGCGAGACACTGCGCGCCGCGCTGCGCTACATGCTGTTTGCACTGTGCGGCTCGGTGCTGTACCTGCTCGGCGCGGTGCTGTTGTACGGCGGCTATGGCACGCTGGACATCCCGCTTCTGGCCGACGCGGTGCAGCCCGAACCGATCGCCCGGACGGCTCTGGCGTTGATGACCGCCGGCCTGCTGGCCAAGACCGCGCTCTTCCCGCTGCACATCTGGCTGCCGCCGGCGCATGGCGGCGCGCCCGCGGCAGCCAGTGCGGTCCTGTCGGCGCTGGTGATCAAGGGCTCGTGGTTCCTCGTCGTGCGGCTGTGGTTCGACGTGATGCCGGGCGTCGTGACCCTGCCGTCGGCGCAACTGCTCGGGGCTCTGGGCGCGATGGCCATCGTCATCGGCAGCGTCGTGGCGCTGCGTCAGGAGCGCTTGAAGTTGCTGGTTGCCTATTCGACGATGGCCCAGATCGGCTACCTGTTCCTCATGTTCCCGCTCGCCTTCGACGCCACCGGCAACGCGCTGATGCACGGCGCGGCCCTGACCGGCGGACTGTTGCAGGCGGTGTCGCATGCCACCGCCAAGGCCGGTATGTTCATGGCCGCCGGCCTCATCTATGCGGCGCTCGGGCACGACCGCATCGCCGACCTGGCCGGCGTCGCCCGCGCGCTGCCCGTCACCGTGCTGGCGTTTGTGCTGGCCGGCATTGCGCTGATGGGAGTGGTGCCGAGTGGTGCCTATCTGGCGAAGAAGCTCTTGCTCGATGCTGCCGACGGCTCGGGGCAGTGGTGGTGGACGATCGTGCTGCAAGGCGGTGCCGTGTTCACCGCCGGCTATGTGGTGCTGGTGCTGGTCAATGTTCTGCGCCGTCGCTCCGCTGCCCTGATTCTGGTGAAGCGCGTCTCGCGACGTTCCGAATTCGCGGCACTGGTGCTCTCCGTAGGCTCGCTGTTGCTTGCCCTCGCCGCACTGGGGCCGGTTCCCGGCCATCTCGTGTCGAACCCGCTGGCGCCCAGGGAACTGGCAACGACGGTGCTGGTGCTGGTGGGCGGCGCGCTGCTGGCGCTGGGACTATCGCGCGCGCCGTTGCTCGCTGCGGCACGGTCTGCCGCGGCGGCAAATGAAGGCTGGCTGCGCCATGCTGCGGTGGCCGTAGGCACGGCCTTCGAGCAGGCCGACCGGCTCGTTCGGCGCTGGCCGTTCGCCAGCATCGCCTTGCTCACGCTGGCGGCGGCGTTCGGCGGGCTGCTGCTCGTCGGCGCACCGAAATGAGTGCGGCGCATGTTCGCTCACGCAGGAGAGGCGCTGGCTGCGATCGACATTCGACGAGGACCCGCGGCCGATGACAAGGCCTTGCGAGCGCGCGTTGGCGCGGATGAATATTGTTACAATGCGCGGCGTCAGGGCATCGGGCCCGGCACGGCGGTCGAACGGCAGTCGACGCCTGCCTCAGCCGCGCATCACAGGAGGGAAACCGACATGAGGATCAACGTGCTCGTGGCACTGCTGGCCACCGGCCTTGCCGGCTGCATGGTCGGACCCGACTACGTGCGCCCCACGGTGGAGTCGCCGACCACATGGCGTATCGATTATCCGATGGCGGCCGAAGTGGCCAACACCAGGTGGTGGGAGCAGTTCGGCGACCCGGTGTTGAACGATCTGGTCGATAGCGCGCTGCGCGAGAACCGCGACGTGCGCATCGCAGCAGCGCGAGTCGATCAGTTCATCGGCGCGCTGACCGCCACCCGCTCGCAGTTGTACCCGCAGATTGGCTATGGCGCCGAAGCCAGCCGGACGCGCGCCAGTCGTGTTGGCCAACCGCCGCTGCCGGCCGGCGCCGACCCGTATTTTTCACTCTACCAGGCATCGCTCGGCGCGTCCTGGCAACTCGACCTCTTTGGTCGCGTGCGCCGCCTCAGCGAGGCCGCGCAGGCGCAGGTCTATGCCAGCGAGCAGGCGCAGCGCGGCGTCGTGCTGTCGCTGGTGACGAGCGTCGCCACCAGCTACATCTCGCTGCGCGCACTCGACCGCCAGCTGGAAATAGCGCAGGCAACGGCCAGGAACTTCGGCGCCACCGCCCGGCTGTTCGACCTGCGCTTCAAAGCCGGCATCGTCGCCAAGACCGAAGTGATGCAGATCACCTCGCAGTACCAGCAGGCGCTGGCCGCGATTCCGGCCTTCGAGCAGGCGATTGCGGCGCAGGAGAACCTGATCTCCATCCTGCTCGGCCGCAACCCGGGGCCGATCGCGCGAGGCAAGACCATCGACCAGCTCGTCGCGCCGCTGATCCCGGCCGACCTGCCCTCGACGCTGCTGCAACGCCGGCCCGACGTCCTGCAGGCGGAGCAGAATCTGGTCGCCACCAACGCCAACGTCGGCGCCACGCGTGCTCTCTACTATCCGACCGTCTCGATCACCGGGCTGCTCGGCAGCGTCAGCACGGCATTCAGCAGCGTCTTTACCGGCCCGGCAAGCGCCGGCCTGGTCGCTGCCGGCGTCAGCGGCCCGATCTTCACGTTCGGGGGGATCGCGGGCCAGGTCAGCTCGGCGGAGGCGCAATACGAGCAGGCGCTGCTCTTTTATCAACAGACCATCCTGAGTGCGTTTCGCGAGACCAACGATGCGCTGACCGGGTCGCAGAAGAAGATCGAGGAAGTCGCAGTGCAGAGCAAGCGAGTGGACGCCCTGCGCGAGTTCGCACGGCTGTCGAAGCTGCGCTTCGACAAGGGAGTCGCGGCTTATCTCGATGTGCTGGTGGCCGAGAACGAGTTGTTTGCAGCCGAGCTGGCAGGCGTGCGCCTGCTTGCCGACCGCTACACGCAACTGGTCAATGTGTACCAGGCAATGGGCGGTGGCTGGGTCGATATTGCGGCTGCAATGGCGCCGCCGCCGCCGAGCACGCTGACCGCACAAGCGCAGTAGCGTCAAGGCGCCGTCTGCATGACAGTCCCGCCGACAGCGCGTCGGTCGGGACAAGCCTCAAACCAACACTTGTTCAAAGGAATGATATTGACCCACAATCTGCGTAGCGCGCCGAGGCGCGCCCTCCCCATCGCGACGGCTGCCGCGATGTTCAGCCTGGTTCCGGCTTTCGCACCGACGATGGCGCGGGCCGACATCAACCTTGTGGCTCCGAGCCGCACCATCGATCCCGCCGCGCCGTTCAGGCTCTCGCTGATGGTGACCGGTGAGGCCGAATCGCGTTCCTATTCCCTGCCCGAGGTACTTCGCGTCAACCTGACGCCTGACCTGGGTGCTGTGGCTCGTGTCGAATTGCGGCGCGAGACGCCGGTGCCCGACCAGATCAGTCTGCGCCAGGGCGAATTCAGGCGCATCGACTATGTCGGCGAGGTGCCACCGAACCTGCGCGGCCGGGTTCGCGTTGACGCCATCGACATGGACGCTCCGGCCATGCTGGTGCAGCTGTCCACGCCAAGGGAACCAGCAGCGGCAGAACCGCTCCTGCCGCCAGCCAGCGGCGGTGAACGCATTGCGCAGGCCGACGAGGCAGCGACGACCGACCGTGCGCCGGTCACGATCCTGAGCGTGCGCTCCGACAACGATCCCAACCGACAGGACGAAGGCCGCCTGTCCTTTCACGAACCCATGTTCTTCATTGCCGGCGCCGGCAGCGATGCCAACGCACAGGCTCAGTTGAGCTTCAAGCTGCGCCTCTACGAACCGGCCGACAAGAACTCGCGCCGGTTCTTCGACAACCTGTACTTCGCCTACACGCAGGCGGCGTTCTGGGATCTCACTGCGGATTCGAAGCCCTTCCTCGACACCAACTACATCCCCAGCTTCTTCTACTACGTCCCCAACACCGACTGGCGCGTCGGTGGCAATGCGGTCGGCATCGCGGCTGGTTACGAGCACGAATCCAACGGCAAGGACGACATCGACTCACGCAGCATCGACACCCTGTTCGTGCGACCGTACTTCGCCTTCGGCGACACGCGCGATTTCCACTGGACGTTCTCGCCCAAGATCTATGCCTACATCGAAAAGAGCGAGAACCCCGATATCCAGAAGTACCGTGGCTACGGCGACTTTCGCTTTACCTATGGCAAGAACGACGACTGGCAAGCAGCATGGATCCTGCGCAAGGGAACCAAGTCGAGTGCGTTCAGCTCCGACCTGCAGTTCACCTACCCGCTCAACAGGCTGCTGCCCGGCCTGTCGGGTTACCTGATGGCGCAGTATTTCACGGGCTACGGCGAGACCCTGCTCGACTACAATCAGCGCGAGCCGTGGAGCGTGCGTATTGGCTACGCGATCTCGCGCTGACGGCGCGCGCTACTGAGGGAAAGCAAAACCGCCGTAATGCAGGGCATCACGGCGGTTTGCGTCGATCAGCAGCACACCGGAAGAAGCACTCGGATCAGCGTTTGGCCATGGCCGCATCGCGCTTGGCCTTTGCGGCGGCCATGGCGTCACGGCGGGTTTCGGTAATGGCCTTCATCTTGGCGTCGAAGTCGGGCTTGGTGGCCTCCATGGCCTGCCTCCTGGCAACGCGCCCGGCGACCACCGGGTCCTTGCCGCTCGCCTTGGCTTCGGCCACGGCCTTGTCCACAGCTGCCTTGACAGTAGCAGCGCGTTCAGCACGGATGGGTTTGGCGGCTTCGTTGAACGCATTCCGTGCAGCACGCTGCTCGTTGCGCATCACCACGACGGGGTCACTACTGGCCGCTGCGGTAGCCTTGGCTGGGGCAGGGGTGGCGGGTGAAGTCTGGGCATGCACAAGCCCACCCATCAGGGCAAACGACAAGGCGGAGGCGACGATCAAATTTTTCATGGGAGGTCTTTCACGGGATGTAAGGGTGGCGGGACAGGAAATCCGACGGCACCATTTGGAGTCTATGGGCCCGCATCAGGCAGCGTCGTGCCCGAGTCTAGGTTGAACAGTTTGCCATCGTCAAGCAAAAAGCC
This sequence comes from Candidatus Accumulibacter necessarius, assembly GCF_036625085.1. Taxonomy (NCBI): domain Bacteria; kingdom Pseudomonadati; phylum Pseudomonadota; class Betaproteobacteria; genus Candidatus Accumulibacter; species Candidatus Accumulibacter necessarius. Next base: position 573,046 of record NZ_JAZKUM010000003.1, read on the forward strand.
GAATTGCAGCCATCGCCAACGGTCAACCCGCTGAAATGAAATGAAGTTCGATTGCGCTACAATTCAAGGCCGGAACATGGGGTTCCGCTGACCGTGTTGAACCAGAATGAAGGAGAACGTTTTCATGAGCGACCTGATAGTCATAGGCTACGAGGATCAATTCAAGGCCGAAGAAGTGCGCACCCAATTGCTCAAACTGCAGAAGGAATACCTGATCGATCTGGAAGACGCCGTGGTCGCCGTCAAGGATGATTCCGGCAAGGTCAAGCTGCATCAGATCTTCAATGTCACCGCTGCGGGCGCAGTGAGCGGTGGTTTCTGGGGTACCCTGATCGGCCTGATCTTCCTGAACCCGCTGATCGGGCTGGCAGCAGGCGCCGGCGTCGGCGCGCTCAGCGGGGCGCTGACCGATGTCGGCATCAATGACGATTTCATGAAGGATCTCGCGGCGACCTTCAAGAACGGCAGCTCACTGCTCTTTGTGCTGGTGCGCAAATCGACGCCTGACAAGGTGCTGGCCGAGATTCAGGGCAGCGGCGGCAAGGTCATCAAGACCTCGCTGACGCACGAACAGGAACAGAAGCTGCAGGCGGCGCTTGATGCCAGCAAGGCGCCGGCCGCCGACTAAGGGAAAGGTCGGGGTGCGTGCGAGCGCACCCTCGGCAAGCGGAGGCAAGAACTCGCAGAAAGACGTGTTCTTGAACAAAGCGGCAGTAGTGAACGCGTGCAGATCAGAACCGGCGCCGTCGCGACGCTCACCGCCACGCTGTGGTCTGGTGTCGCGGCGAAGGACGCCAACGTCCACACCCACGACGTGACCGATGGAAAAAGGGTCATCAGGCAACTCGACGGCAACGACCTCCATTCGCGCGAGAAGCATAGCTTCTGCTTCCAGGGCGTGCAGATTGGCGCTGGCCAGCACCGGTATCTGCCTGTAGTGGTGGCCTGGGGCGCCCTAACCGGCAAGCGCCTCCTGCTGATCAGCGGCGTGCACGGAGACCAGGTCAGCCCGGCGGGCGGGACATGTGTGTGTCGGGACTTCAGTTTGTGAAGTGGCGAAAGGCTGTAGTAGACTGCACCGCGAATTATCCAGTCAAGGGAACAGATCACGCTGTTTCCCCTTCTTACTCCGATATGAAATCGAGGACTCAATGATCAAGACTCTTCTTGCGGTACTCATCGTCACCACAACCCTGCTGGGCGGCACCGCCACCGCGCAGACCGGCTCCGGAACACTGGGCAGGATCAAGTCGGCGAAGGTCATCAACGTCGCCTATTCCCCCGATTCCCTGCCGTTCTCTTTTGTCGGAGCCAACAAGGAGCCGGCCGGGTATTCGATCGATCTGTGCAAGCGCGTCATTGCGCAGATTGCGCGTGCGGTTGGCGCCACAAACCTGAAGGTCAACTGGATTGCCGGCTCCGTCAGTGAACGCCTGCAGATGGTCGCCAAGGGGCGCGCTGATCTCGAATGCGCCAATACAACGCAGACGCAGTCGCGTCTGGCCAATGTCGATTTCTCCAATCTCATCTTCATCGATGGTGGCGGGCTGCTCGTCAAGGCCGGATCGCCGGTCAATCAGCTCAGCGACCTGGCTGGAAAGCGGGTTGCAGTGCTCAAGGGAACGACCACCGAGACCCGACTCAATGACTTGCTGCGCCTGCTCCAGATCAGCGCCACGGTGGTGACCGTCGCGGATGCCAATGGCGGCCTGGCGATGCTTGAGGCGGGCAGCGTTGACGCCTATGCCGGCGACAAGGTCAAACTCGTCGGCCTGGCCGTTCAGGCGAAGGAACCCGCCAAGCTGGCGCTGGTGGCGGAAGATATATCGATCGAACCCTACGCGATGGCCCTGCCACGCAATGACTCGGCTTTCCGTCTCGAGGTGAACAAGGCGCTGACGCAGGTCTACATGGGCGGCGACATCGAACAGATCTTCGCCGAATGGCTGGGCAAGTTGGGGCGGCCGACCGGCTTGCTGGCGGCCATGTTCCTGCTCAATTCGATTCCCAACTGAAAAAACCGTCAATCTGTACTGGAGAGAATGAAAATGACCAAGCTTTCGGGATGGCAGCGTCTTGCCGCTGTATTGAGTACGGGCTTTGCGCTGCTGCTGGCCGGTTGCGAAACAACGCCGGCGTTCCAGGTTTCCCAGCCCTCGTCGCGTGACGGCACGGTCGAGTCGATCGTCCAGGATACGGTGCAGAGCGGCAACGCCGCCGCCGCTACCATCGGCGGCGCGGTGGTCGGCGGCTTGCTCGGCAATCAGATCGGTGGCGGCCGGGGCCAGACCGCGGCCACCATCGTCGGTGCCGGCGGCGGTGCCTTCGTCGGCAACCAGGCCGCGCAGCGCCAGACCCTCGTCTGGCGCATCGGAGTGCGTTACGACGATGGCTCGCTGGCGACGATCCAGCAAACGACCGCACCGGCCCTGCGAATCGGCGACCGTGTTCGGGTCACGGGGAACGGCATCGAGTTGCTCAGACAGGGTCCTAACTGAGGGTTCTTTCGCCGCTGCGACAGGCCTGGCGTGACTCCGTTCCGGATCAAGCGACGGCGCCTGCTGATCGGCGCCGGCGTCGGCGCCTGCGGGCTGCTCACGGGTTGTGATTTCTCGCTGCGCGACGGGGTGTTCAATGCGTGTCTTGCCGAACTGCCGGCCGACCTGCGTGAGCATCCCCTCCTCACGGCCGCGTGGAACGGGCTCGACGCGGCCAAAGTCTGGGACACCCATTGCCATGTGTTCGGCAATGGCGATTCGGGCAGCGGCCTCTGGTTCAATCCGCGCATGGAGCAGATCTGGTATCCGCGTGGCTACGTGCAGCGAGAGTTCTACGTCAATGCCTCCTGCGTCGACGAAACGCCCGGCAAGGTCGACACGAGTTTCGTCGAGCGCCTGCTGGCGCAATGCCGGGGCATGGCCCCCGGCTTCCACGTCTTACTCTTCGGTTTCGACTGGGCGCGCGATGAGGGCGGCGTACCGCTGGCGGATCGCTCAACCCTCTATGTGCCGGACGACTACGTGGCCGGTCTGGCCTTCAGCCATCCTGCGCATTTCGCTTGGGTGGCGTCGATCCATCCTTACGACCCGCGCGCGCTCGATCGGCTCGACGCGGCGGCGGCGCAGGGCGCGCGGGCCATCAAGTGGCTGCCCTCGGCGCAGAACATCGACCCCGCTGACGCGCGCTGCGACCGCTTCTACGACAAACTCGTCAACTTGCGCATGCCGCTCATCACGCATGCCGGCGACGAGCGTGCGGTGCATGGCTTCGGCGAGCACCTGGGCAACCCGCTGCGCCTGCGGCGACCGCTCGACGCCGGGGTGCAGGTGGTGGTCGCACACTGTGCCTCGCTGGGTAGCGGGCACATCGACGATCTACGCTCGGCGAAACTAAGCAACTTCGAGCTGTTCGCGCAACTGATGGACAATGCGCGCTATCGCACCAACCTGTTCGGCGATATCTCGGCCATTACGCAAGGCAACCGGATGGGCGTGGTCGCCACACTGCTGGAGCGTCGCGATTGGCACGACCGCCTGTTGAATGGCTCCGACTATCCCTTGCCCGGCGTCGTACCCTTGATTTCCCTGGGGGCGCTGGTCGATTGGCACTTGCTCGATGCGAGCGCCGTCGAGCCCTTGCGCCGGCTACGCGATATCAACATTCTGCTGTACGATTTCGTGCTGAAACGCGCCCTGAACAGGGACGGTCGGGGTTTCGCGAAGCCGGTATTCGAGACCGCGCCGTTCTTCCTTCGGACAGCCTGATTGGGGAACCGCCTGTGCAACCCGGAGCCGATACGCTCTACACAGGCGTCACATGCAAGCTGATCAAATGGGCATGGATCAGTCCTCAGGGCAGGGGGGTCCAGCGTTTTCCCTGCGGGAGAAGGGCAGGGGGTGAGGGCTTACGATATTCGCACCACGCTGAGCAGCGCTCTCAAGCTTGACTCGTCGCCGGCAGCGGGGCGAGGGGCTTCGATGACACCGCTAAAACCACTTGCCTGGCTGGCGCACGGCGTGTTGCTGCTCCTGGCGCTGGCGCTCGCCGGCTGCGGCTCGCTACCGCGCAATGGCGTACCCATCGAATTGATGTCCGACGCCACCATCCCCGGTATGCCGGAGGTGCGTGCGCCGGCCGGTCTCCGGAGCCCGGTCATGGAGCGCGACATGGCGAAATCCTTTGCCCAGGAATCGTCCAGCGACTTCCCGGCAATGGCAGACGGCGTCGTGCGCTATCCGCAGCTTGCACTGTCGGGTGGAGGTGCCAATGGGGCGTTCGGTGCCGGCCTTCTGAACGGCTGGTCGAGCACCGGCAAGCGCCCGACCTTCAAGGTGGTCACTGGCGTATCGACCGGCGCGCTGATGGCGCCGTTCGCGTTTCTTGGGCCAGCCAGGGATGAGGCGCTGCACGAGTTCTACACCACCACGCGATCGCGAGACATTTTCGCGCTCGGGGCGTTCCTGTCGACCGTCAGGGAATTATTGTTCGGCGAGAGCATCGCCGACACAAGCCCGCTCGTCACGCTGATCGAGCGGCACATCGACGCGGACTTCCTGGGCGAGATTGCCCTGGCGCATCAAGGCGGCCGGCGCCTGTACATCGGGACCGTGGATCTCGATTCGCAGCGCTTCATCGTCTGGAACATGGGGCTGATCGCCACCAGCGGCCGCCCCGACGCGCTGCCACTCTTCCGCCGGGTCATGCTGGCGTCGGCCGCCATTCCCATCGCCTTTTCGCCGGTGTTCTTCGAAGTTGAAGCCGCTGGCGGGCGCTATGACGAAATGCATGTCGATGGCGGAGTGGGCGCCCAGGTGTTCGCCAGCGGCGGGCTTTTCAGCGCACGTGAACTGCGGCAGAAGGCCGGCCGCGGCAGCGCGCGCGAGGACATCTATGTGATCCACAACGGCCAACTGGCCGCAGATGCCGGGACCACGCGCCGTTCGGTTCCGGATATTGCACGGCGCACGTTCAAGGCCGCCGGCATATCGGCCGTCATCGGCGATCTCTTTCGCATCTATGCGCAGGCGTTGCGCGAACACTCCGGGTTTCACTGGATCACCATTCCCGATGGCGTAAACCTCTCTGGCGAGGAAACCTTCGATCCGGTGGTGATGCAACAACTTTACAATGTCGGTTACGAGATCGCACGCGCCGGACCGCCCTGGAACACCCTGCCGCCTGGAGTGCGCGGCGTGGCGGACACGATCGTAGTCGGTGCGGAATAATTTGGAGACGATACAGATGGGTTTGAAAAGGGTTCTCAAGTGGCTGTTGATCGGGGTTGTCGTCATCGGCGCAGCCATGTTCGCGCTGCGCTCGTATCGGGCTCTCAGCGGCCCGCCGCTGCATCCCTGGCACACCTTCGTGCCGACCGAGTTGCAGCCGGGCGAACTCGACGCAGCCGACTGGCCTCGCTATCTCGCACAGGAAGGGAAGATCTTCGAAAGTGTTCGCGCCGAGGTCAGCCAGAAACTCGATCCGGACGAGCGCGTTCCGATCAACCGCTACTTCGAGGACAGTCCGATCTATCCGGCACACTTCGCCCAGGACTGGAACCGGTCGTACGTCATGGAACCCGAAGGCCAGCCGGTCGGGGTGGTGGTGCTGCTGCACGGATTGACCGACTCCCCCTACAGCCTGCGGCACATCGCGAAGCTTTATCGTGACCGCGGCTTCGTCGCGATTGGCGTCCGTCTGCCGGGGCACGGTACCGTGCCGGCCGGCCTGAGCAAGGTGCGCTGGGAAGACTGGATGGCCGCCACGCGGCTTGGGGTTCGCGAGGCACGCCGACGTGTGCCCGCCCCTGGGCCGCTGCACCTGGTCGGTTTTTCGAACGGTGGCGCGCTCGCCATGAAGTACGCGCTGGATGCGCTCGAGGATCCGAAGCTGCTCCGTGCCGACCGCCTTGTATTGGTCACGCCGATGATCGGGATCACGCGTTTTGCGCGCTTTGCCGGTCTGGCAGGACTGCCCGCCGTGCTGCCGCCTTTTGCCAACGCGGCCTGGCTCAGCGTCGTTCCTGAGTTCAATCCCTTCAAGTACAACTCGTTCCCGGTCAACGGCGCGCGCCAGTCCTATCGCCTGACCGATACACTGCAAAGCCAGATCCAGCGTCTTTCGCGTGCTGGCCAGCTCGGCGGCCTGCCGCCGGTTCTGACCTTTCAGTCGGTCGTCGATTTCACCGTCAGCACGCCGGCGATCCTGACAGCGCTCTACTCTCTGCTGCCTGATAATGGCAGTGAGATCGTGCTTTTTGACGTGAACCGGACCGTGAAATTCGGTCCCTTGCTACGCCCATCTGCCTATGTCGCGCTCGATAGCTTGACGCCGACGACGCCACAGCCGTATCGCTTCACATCCATCATGAATGCGAACGACGACAGCGACGCGACGATCGAACGCAGCATCGCGCCGGGCCAGTTGCAGGCGGTGGACCGCGCTCTGAACCTGCCCTATCCACCTGGGATTTTTTCGCTGTCACACCTGGCGATCCCGATTCCGATGGATGATCCACTCTACGGTCTGCAGCCCGATTCGAAGTTGCGCCCCGAGTTCGGCTTCAGCCTTGGCGCCATGGGCGCGCGCGGCGAGCGAGGCGCGCTGGTGGTCGATCAGGATTTCCTGACGCGCCTGTCGTCCAACCCCTTCTTCCCGTATCTGCTCGAAAAGGTCGATGAAGGCATCAAGCGGCCGTCGGGGCCGACGGGACGCAACCTCGCCGCGAGCACAACGCCAGGCATGCCGGTGCGCCTCGAAGCCCTGCTGTCCACCTTCCTCACCGATGATACGCAACCACAGTCCTTCGCCGGCCCTTAGGACGTCGAGGAGTCGGGTGCACTGCCGCTGGGCGTTTCATTTTCCAGCCATTCTCGTCGGCGGCGGCTTTCTCGCCGTTGGCCGGCTCGTCTGACCTGCCTGGTCAAGCCGCAGCAGGGCGTCGACATGCGACACAAGGCGGTTGAGGTAATCGGGCGAGATATCGCGCAGCGACGAAAGAGTGCGCAGCACCAGCATGTGCGAATTGAGCGGACCCGCATTCCGCGGTGCCCGTTGGATGGCTTGCGACACCTGCCTGTCGGCACTGCGTGTCGCCCAGGTGTTGCGGAAATGGCGCAGGCTTTTCAACTCGCAGCGCGATTCGCTCTCTTGTGTCTGGCCTCCGTCAGCCTTTGCCGGCGAAGGTCGTGTGCCCAAGAGTGCCAGCTCGGCCAGCGGTGAACGACGGCCATCGTCTTCCAGTCTGGCGACGAACCGACCGAGGCCGCGGAAATCCCCCGCCGCGAAAAGGCGCTGCAGCTCCCCGGCAGCATCGGGATGCCGACCGGTGGCGCGTGCGATCGTCTGCCTGGCCTCGTCGCGCGTTCGTTCAAGGCGTCTCCTGCAGGCCGCCAGCGCTTCGCTCAGCCTACCGTCGAGAATTCGTCCAACAGCTCGCTCCTGCCGCTGCACCCGCCTCGCCAGCGCCTCGATGAAGTGGAAACGGAGGGGATCCAGTCGCTCGGCGCCGTCCATTCGCAAGGCGGCGATCTCGCGCTCGCGATCGGCCACTTGCCCGGGCGCTGACTGCGTCAGCCCGCTGCGCGCGGATTCAGCCATCGACCGGCATTCCCGGGCTCGACGCCCTCGGCACCGGTGCCATTTCAACTCGCCGGTTGCGCGATCGCCCGAGGTCGTCCGCGTTGGAGGCGACCGGCTGCTCCTCCCCGAAAGCCGCCGCGAAGAGCAGGGATGACGGCATCCCTTCGTCGATCAGCGCGCGGGTGACGGTCAGTGCCCTCTGCGCCGATAACTCCCAGTTGTCGGCGAAGCGGGTGCTGCCCTGGTGAATCGGTACATCGTCGGTGAAGCCGCTGACCATCAGCAACTCGTTACGCTCTCCGAGGTAGACGCGCAGCGGCTCGACCAGGGTCTTCAGGAGGAGCCGACCCTCGGGCTGCAACTGCGCCGAGTTGAACAGGAACAGGACGCTGCCGCTGATGCCGATGCGGCCATCGTTCAAGCTCACCCGCCCGGCGGTGATCGGGATGGCCAGGGCCTTTTCCAGCGCCATGCGGCGCTTTTCCTCAAGCTGCCGTTTTTGCACCTCGGCTTCGAGATGGGTCGCCAGTTCGAGCTGCACCCCGAGAACGCCAACCAGGATCAGCACGAAAGCGCCCAGCAGGCCCGACATCAGGTCACCGAAGACGGTCCATACGGGAGCGATCTGCTCGACGCCGGCGTCAGTCTCGTCCATCAGTCCGGCTGGTCAGCGGTGAATGCCGGCTTGCCGGCGAACTGACTCAGTTCGGCCACGATCTTCTCCTGCGACATGATGGAGAGATCCATGAGTTCGCGCGCCTGCGCGACGTAATAGGCGAGTTGCTCGTCACTCCTGGCGGTCGATTGATCCATGGCAGCCTCGATCCGTTGCAGACTGGCAATCAGCTTCTCATTGGCATCACCGAAGAGCTGCACGGCAAAGCCGAAGGCTTCGCTCAGGCTCGCGACTTCGACGGCGCTACCGGTGACCTGCGCGGCAACGTCGGCGAGCCTGGCCGATCCAGCGTCGAGCTGCTCGGCGAACTGACTGCCGGCAGTGCCGAGGAGCGCCGACGACGACGCGACCAGCGAATCGATCGTCGCCCGCTGTTCGCTCGACGCCTGGTCGATCGCAGCGAGCAGTGAATCGAGCGTCGCCATGATGCGGGCACGCTCGTCGAGGAGCCGATTGTCCCGCTCCAGACTGCTGGTCATCTCCTGACGCAACTGTGTAATCAGTTCGGCAGCGGCCTGCGGCGCTTCCGAGGCGGTTCTGATCAGCAGTGCCGTGTCGTCACGAGTCCTGGCGGCATCGGCTTGCGCCTGCGCGCTGAACTCGTATGCGGTCCTTTCCAGGGTCGAACAGATCCGCTCCTGCTGGGAGAGCGTTTGCAATCCCGCCTGCTGCCATTCACTCCGGAGCGCCGCTGCCATCGCCGCCAGTGATCCGGTCCACACCTCTGCTCGCTGTCGGTCGGCGTCAGCCTGATTCGTCAGCGCGGTGGACAAGGTCCCGCCAACAGCGGCCAGAAGAGACTGCGAGCGCTGCTCGAAGGTCGAATCGAAGGCAGCCAGTGAGCGCTCGATGCCACCGAGCAGTCCCTCGCTGGTGTTGCGGTGCGTAGCCAGCATCTCGATCCACGTCTCGGCGATGCGCTGGGCGGTATCGGCAAGGCGCGTGGCAAGCGTGTCCAGTTGCGCTTGCGTCGACCCGACGATTCGTTCGTGCAGCAGCTTCGTTTCAGCGGCAATGCCCGCCATCGCCGCTTCAAGCGCGGGTTTGATACTCTCGCCGGCGACCCGGGCGCTTTCGCTGAGGCTGTCGTTGAGTGAGTCGGCGACCGATCGTGCGAGACTGCCGTAGGCAGCCCTGACCTCGCTGTGGAAGCTTTCCTGGCCGGCGATCAGGCGCTCGCTCGACTGCCTTTCTCGGCGCTCCATCTGCTCCATCATCGCCTGCAGCTTGTCGACCAGGGCCGGCAGGGCCTGCGCCTGACGCTGCAGCGCTCGTAAAGTCTCCTGGCGCTGGTGGGTGAGCGAGAAAGCGCGCAGGCTGCTGGTGGCGATTTCCGTATCGAGCCGTTGCGCCGCCAGCGCTCTTTCCCGGCGGCTCAGTGCCGACATCAGGCCGAGCATTGCCGAAGCGGCAACGCCTGCCACCGAGGTACCGAAGGCCAGCCCGAGTCCCCTGATCGGCGCCGCGAGTTCGGCGCGGATTGCCTGCAGGTCGGTCGTCCCCCGCAGCGCCGATACCGCGCCATCGAGAGTGACAACCATGCCGAGAAAGGTGCCGAGCATCCCGAGCATCACCAGCAGCCCGACCAGATAAGGGGTAAGCGCCGGGCCGGGCAGGCCAATGCGCTCTCCTTCCACTCGCAAGCGGACCGGGTTGTGGAGTGACGGATGCAGTCGGCCGAGCCAATCCACCAGATTTGGCAACTGTTCGGGAATCGCCGCCAGAGCCTCCGCCAGCGACGAGGTTGCGCGGCGAAACTCGAGGATTTCAAGCGCGCCAAGCAGGTAGACGGCGGCGATGATCAGCGTCATCACCAGCGCCAGCGAATTCGAACCGGCAAAGCCGATGCCTACCCAGGCGACTGCCATGGCCCCCGCCAGGAAGGCCAGCGCGAAAACACTTCTGTTGATCAATGCCTGTCCGCCTCGTTGTGCAATGCTTCAATCAGCCCCAGCGTCGGCTGCAGGCGCAGATCCAGCTCGGCGATCAGCATCGCCTGCAGTTCCTCGCAGAAGATCGCCAGCCAGCCGCCTGGCTGCATCCATAGGAGAGGTTCATCGGCTTGCCCGCTGTCCAGCAGCGCCCGCTGATGCGCCGCGAGCAACTGCTGGAAACGCCTTTCGAGCAGCGACGGCAGCGTTGCCAGCAACTGGCGCTCACGAGCGATGAGTATCCTGTCCAGGGCTTCATCCAGGGCGGCAAGAAGCCTGAGCCTGGTCGACGCTCCTCCGGCCAGCGCCTCTCGAAGACGGCTGCGCAACGCGCGTATTCCCGGTTCCATCTCGGCCTGATGGGCGAGATAGAAGCGGCGATACGGCCCGTAGGCGGCAGCGGCTTCAGGGTCGACGCCAAGTTTCGGCAACGGCAGCCGGATTCGTGTACTGCCGCCAGCTGGCGAACAACTTGCCGTGATCGACTCGACCCGGGCTGTTCGCAGGCGGGCGAATTCCTCCTTGACGGCGACTCCCGAGCCAAGCTTCACCGCGGGCTGCACTGCCCGAGAACTCGCTGAGCCGGCGTTGTGCGCAGCGTGGAGCGTGATGGCGGCGGCAACGTCCAGCCATTGACCCAGTCTCTCTGCAGGAAACTCCTTCGACCCGGCGGCCTCAACGATGGACAGCTCAGCGAGAAGACGGATGAGTCCCGAACTGCTAAAATCAGTCCCCGGCAAGGCTTGCGTCATACTGATGTGCGTGCTCCAGATGGACCGGCAAGGGGCTGTAGGGTACTACATCTTCAGGCCGTGACCAACCCGGACGCTCGCCTGCCGCGCAGTGACACCTTCACTCAGGCTCTTCCTGGCGACATCGCTCCCCGGTCGCGCGGCGCGAAGCAGCGCGCGGGTCCACGCGGGTGAACGACCGACGAGTTGCCCTGTCGTGAACGACTGGGTGCGGCAGCTAGGCGCGTGCCAGTGGCAACGTTGATACGGCTGACGCGAGCCCGGCAGATGATGCTTATCGTGAAGACGAGCGGCGGGCGCTTCAGACCTTGATGTTGATCCGGACTTCCCCCGGGTTTTGCCGACGGCCTTTCCTGGCGCGTGTATCGAGGAGGACCGGCCGGTTTTCCGAGCGGCGCTCGGGTTGTTGTCTTCGTTCGACAGCAGGCGGCGGGCCCTCATGCTCGCGGCTGACGGGAGCGGTTGGCGACTGCGCGCGTGCTTGCTGTTCACCAAACGGGGGGGCCTGGCCACGCAATGACGTGGAAAGCTCGTTGGCGAGTCTGGCCGCATTGCCCACCGGCTCGGCTTTTCGGTCTCCTTCGAGCTCCTTGCTCACGTTTCCGAGTGGAGGCATCACGTCAGTTGGAATCTTCATTATCCAGGTTCCATGCAAGTGACCGCAAGACAAGGAATTCGGGCCGGCGGTCAGACAGTCGAATGGACGATTGCTGATGGCTGGACTCTATCACTGCAGTTGCCCGAGTTGAAACCGGCAAGTGAGGCTGATTGCCAACTTTCTGGCAGGGTCGCACGCGTCGCCTCACTGGCCAGGAGCCTCGCCGCGATCGATCCCCTTGTCTTGGGGTTTCGCAACTGCTCCGGCTTCGCTACACTTCACCGCCTGCCAGCCTGTTCGGCTCGGCTGCCTTGTACCACCTTTACTTGCTCGCTACGGCGGGGGATTCGGATCGAGATGTCTGGCAGGATGAAGCGGTTGCTGGTGTTGTTCCTCGCGGTGGTTGGCCTGGTCTGGCTCGCCTACTATGCTTACACGAGTTTCCGCCAGCCGGTTGGCCCGACGCTGCCGGCGGCGCCCGGAGGGGCTGCAGCGAAGCCGGGCGGAGCGGCCCCAGGGGGTCCGCCGGGAGGTCAACCAACACGGGTGGAGACTGCACGCGTGCTGGCGGCCGACCTGGCCCTCGATGCCACCGCTGTCGGCTCGCTGCGCTCCAACGAGTCGGTTGTCCTCCGGCCGGAGATCGCGGGGCGCATCGCAACGATCAACTTCAGGGACGGTGTTGCCGTCAGCAAGGGCTCACTGCTGCTCGCGCTGGACGCCGCCACGCAAGTGGCAGAACTGGACCAGGCGCGGGCCAGTCTGGGACTCGCGCAGGCCAATCACCAGCGGACCGAGGATTTGTTTGCCAGGAACTTCATCAGCCGGCAGGCACTTGACAACGCACAGGCGGCACTCAAGGTACAGGAAGCGGCGCTGGCGCTGGCGCAGGCCAGGCTCGACAAGACGCGCATCCGGGCGCCGTTCTCGGGCATCGTCGGCATTCGCAACGTGAGTGTTGGCGACTACGTCAAGGAGGGGCAGGAACTGGTCAATATCGAGGATATCGGCACGCTGAAGATCGACTTTCGGCTGCCGGAATCCTATCTGGCTCAATTGAAGCCGGGGCAGCAGCTGCAGGTGTCCAGCGACGCGCTACCCGGACAGCTTTTCACGGCGGTGCTCGATGCCATCAACCCGCTGGTCGAGGCCGGTGGCCGTGCGATCGCCTTGCGTGCCAGTCTGCCGAACGGCGAAGGACGCCTGCGCCCCGGCATGTTCGTGCGCGTGCGTCTGATCTTTCAGCAGCGCAGCAACGTGTTGCTGATCCCTGAGCAGGCGTTGATTCCCGACAGCAAGGTGCCTTACGTCTACCGTGTCGTTGAGGGCAAGGCGAAACGCACGCCGGTAAAAACCGGTTTGCGCCGCGATGCCCAGATCGAGGTCGTTGAGGGACTGAGTGCCGACGACGAGGTCGTGACCGCGGGGCAGATGAAGCTGCGCGATGGCGCGGCGGTGCGCGCCGCTGGTGAAGGCGCTGCCGTTGCTCAGCCGGCAGCCGCGCCGGCCAGCGCTTCCAGCGTGCCTGCTGCCGGAGCGGGGGGGCAGGGCAAATGAAGATCTCCGAGCTGTGCATCCGTCGTCCGGTTTTTGCGACCGTGCTCTCGCTGGGGATCATGCTGATCGGATTGGTCTCCTACACCCGCCTGCCGGTGCGCGAGTATCCGAAGATAGATGAGCCGGTGGTGACCGTCGATACCACCTATCGCGGCGCTTCGGCCGAGATTGTCGAATCGCAGATCAGCAAGCCGCTCGAGGATTCACTGGCCGGCATCGAGGGCGTCGATGTCATCACCTCGATCTCGCGCCAGGAGAACAGCCAGATCTCGGTGCGCTTCAAACTCGAACGTAATCCCGACTCGGCGGCATCGGATGTGCGCGACCGCGTTTCGCGCGTTCGCAACAAGCTGCCCGCCGATATCGACGAGCCGGTGATTGCCAAGGTCGAAGCCGATGCCAATCCGATCATCTGGATTGCCTTTTCATCCGACCAGCATTCGGCGCTCGAAGTCACCGACTTCGCCAACCGGATCGTCAAGCCGCGCCTGCAGACGCTGCCCGGTGCGGCCGACGTGCGCGTCTTCGGCGAGCGCAAATTCGCCATGCGCATCTGGCTCGATCGTGATCGCCTGGCCGCTTTCAATCTGACGCCGCAGGACGTCGAGGATGCCTTGCGGCGGCAGAACGTCGAGGTGCCGGCTGGCCGCATCGAAAGCGAGAGCCGTGAATTCTCGGTGGTTGCGCGCACCGATCTGACCGAGCCGGCACAGTTTGCCGAGATCATCGTCAAACAGGCGGCCGACGCCAGGGGCAGCTACCCGGTGCGCATCGCCGACCTCGGCCGGGTCGAAATCGGCGCCGCTTCGGAGCGCAGCAGCGTGCGCTTCAAGGGCCGGCCGGCCGTCGCCCTGGGGGTCATCAAACAGGCGACAGCGAACCCGCTGGAGCTTTCGCGCGCGCTGCGCGCCGAGTTGCCGAAGGTAATCAGCGAACTGCCGCCGGGAATGACCGCGAACATCGCCTACGACTCATCGGTGTTCATCGACCGCTCGATCGATGCGGTATTCAAGACCATCGGTGAGGCGATGCTTTTGGTACTGCTGATCATCTTCTTCTTTCTGCGCAATTTCCGCGCCACGCTGATCCCGCTGGTGACGATTCCGGTGTCGCTGATCGGTGCCTTTGCGTTGATGCTGGTGCTCGGTTTCACCATCAACACGCTGACCTTGCTGGCGCTGGTGCTGGCGATCGGCCTGGTGGTCGACGACGCAATCGTCGTGCTGGAGAACATCTACCGCCATATCGAGGCAGGCATGCCGAGAAGGCAAGCGGCTTTTCAGGGTGCGCAGGAGATCGGCTTCGCAGTCGTCGCGATGACCATCACCCTGGCCGCGGTGTACGCGCCGGTGGCGTTCATGACTGGGCGTACCGGCAAGCTGTTCGTTGAGTTCGCGCTGACCCTGGCGGGGGCGGTGCTGGTATCCGGCTTCGTGGCGTTGACGCTGTCGCCGATGATGTGCTCGCTGCTGCTCAAGCACGAGACGCGGCACGGCAAGGCCTATCTGTGGGTCGAGCGCTTTCTTGACGGCATGACCCGTGGCTACCGGCGGCTGCTCACGGCCGCGCTGGGGCGGCGCTGGCTGGTGATGCTGGTGTTCGCCCTGGTTGCCGGCTCGAACGTGCTGCTGCTCGGTGCGCTGAAGTCCGAGCTGGCGCCGATCGAAGACCGCGGGGTCATCATCGGCGTCTTTCTCGGGCCCGAAGGCGCAACGCTCGACTACACCGACCGCTACGCGCGGGAGATCGAAGGCATCTACGCCAATACCCCCGATATCGAGCGCTACTTCGTGGTCTCCGGCAACCCCACTGTCAGTCAGGGGATTTCCTTTGTCGGCCTCGCAGACTGGAATGAACGTCAGCGCAACTCCGCCGCGGTGGTCAAGGAACTGTTCCCGAAGTTCATGGGCATCCCTGGCGTGCTGGCGTTTCCCGTCCTGCCACCTTCACTGGGCCAGAGCCCGCGCGAGCGACCAATCAATTTCGTCATCGTGACCTCGGCATCCTACGCGGAGCTGGAGCAGATGACCGGCAGGATTCTCGAAGAAGTGGCAAAAAACCCGGGATTCACCAACGTCGATACCGATCTCAAGCTGAACAAGCCCGAACTGTCGGTGATCGTCAATCGCGACAAGTCGATGGATACCGGCGTGCAGATCGAAACCGTCGGCCGGACGCTGGAAACCATGCTCGGTGGTCGCCAGGTTACCCGCTTCAAGCGTGAAGGTGAGCAGTATGACGTGATCGTCCAGGTGGCAGATGCTGATCGCGCAACGCCTTCCGACATCCGCGACATCTTCGTTCGCGCGAAGGATGGCAGCATGATTCCGCTGGCCAATCTGCTGACCGTTGACGAGACGGTCAGCCCACGCGAACTGAACCATTTCGGGCAACGACGGGCGGTCACCATCACCGCCAACCTGACACCGGGCTACGCCATGGGCGAAGCGCTGAAGTTCCTCGAAGCGACGGCCGGACGCGTGCTGCCGGCGGGCTACGCTGTCGACTATGCCGGCCAGTCACGCGAGTTCAAGCTCTCGTCGTCGTCGCTGGCGCTGACCTTCATCCTCGCGCTGGCCTTCATCTATCTGGTGCTGGCCGCCCAGTTCGAGAGTTTCCGCGACCCGTTCATCATCATGCTGACGGTGCCGCTGTCGATGACCGGCGCCCTGCTGGCCCTGCTGCTCAGCGGCGGGACACTCAATGTGTACAGCCAGATCGGGCTGGTGACGCTGGTCGGTCTGATCACCAAGCACGGCATCCTGATCGTCGAGTTCGCCAACCAGTTGCAGCAGCAGGGTCGCGACCTCCGGCAGGCGGTTATCGAGGCATCCGAGCTGCGCCTGCGGCCGATCCTGATGACCACCGGGGCGATGGTGCTGGGGACCATCCCGCTCGCTCTGGCGAGAGGTGCAGGTGCCGAGAGCCGGCAGCAGATCGGTTGGGTCATTGTCGGTGGCCTGTTGCTCGGTACCTTGTTCACGCTCTTCGTCGTGCCGACCGTTTATACCCTGCTCGCCAGACGCAAGGCCGCTGGCGCCGAGGTGGTCGAGGCGACGACCCCGGCGGCCTGAGCTCCAGGCAGGCTAGCAGGCTAGCAGGCTAGAGGCAGAGGACCGAGGCAACCGGTTTCCTTTCACCCCACGGGCGAGTATGCTTTCGAGTCATGCTGTTGCGGATGGCGCAACGGTTTCGCCCGGCCTGGAGATGGTGCTCATGAACCTCGAGAAAGTGGTTTTTGGTTTCTTTATTGTGCTTGCCGCAACGCTGAACTTCGGCTTCTTCATCGGCGAAATCGACGAGCCAAGGCACCATCACATCTACGAGTTGTTCGCCGCCATAGTCGTCAATCTGATAGCCACGGTGCTCAAGTTCGGTGACCGCACGCAGATCGGCGCGGTGCATCTGTCCACCAGCCTGGTAGCCGACCTGCAACTGGTCGCGGCCGCCTGTGTCTGGGCTATCGCGGTACATGTCACGGGCGAGGGGATGTCGGCGGATGTCACCACCAGCGTGGTTTCGCTGAGCGGCGGGGCACTGTTTGCCAACGTCGTTTCAGTCATTCTGCTGATCGCGGAAACCGTGATGTTGCGGCGCTAGCGATGGCGTTGCAATGAACGCCAGCGTCTTCTTTCTCGCGCTGCGGCGGATGCGTGCACCGCTGATCGTGCTGATCGTCATCTATGCGCTGTCAACGCTGGGCCTGACGCTGATTCCCGGGATTGACGCGCAAGGCCAGCCGGCACCACCGATGAGTTTTTTCCACGCCTTTTACTTTGTCAGCTATACCGCCAGCACGATCGGTTTCGGCGAACTGCCAGTGGCGTTTTCCGAGGCGCAGCGGATGTGGGTCTCGGTGGTGATCTTCCTCTCGGTGATCGGCTGGTCATACTCGATCATCAGCCTGTTGTCGCTGGTCCAGGACAAGGGCTTTCAGCAGGTTCTGCTGACGGCGGGTTTCGTACGTCGCGTCAAACAGCTCGGCGAGCCTTTCTACATCCTCTGTGGTTGCGGCGAGACCGGCCTGCTGATCGCGCGCGCCCTCGACCGTGAGGGCATACGTGTCGTCGCTATCGAGCGTAGCGAAGCAAGAATCCAGGAACTCGAACTCGAGGACTTCGCCGCTGACATTCTCGCACTCTGTGCCGATGCGGCGCAGCCGCAACAGCTTTTGATGGCGGGCCTCGAGCACCGGAGTTGCCGCGGCGTGCTGGCAATCACCGATGACGATTCGGCCAACCTGGCTGTGGCGATTGCCAGCCGCCTGATCAATCCCCGCCTGATGGTCGTCGCCCGGGTCGCGAGTCCAGCGATCGAGCGCAACATGATGTCGTTTGGTACCCACTACGTAGTCAATCACTTCGAGAAATTCGCTGACTATCTGGCGCAGGCGATTCATTCCCCGAACTGGTTCCGCCTGGTTGACCTGCTCACCGGTCTGCCGGGTCAGGAAGTGCCCGAGCGACACGACCCACCGGCCGGTGACTGGATCGTCTGTGGCTACGGGCGCTTCGGGCAGGCAGTCGTACGAAATCTGACGCGACAGGGGGTCAGGCTGACGGTCATCGAGCCGGATTCCTCTCTACCGATCAACGTTCATCACATCGTTGGCCATGGCACGGAAGCGGAGCCACTGCGGCAGGCCGGGATAGAGACGGCGGTGGGCATCGTCGCCGGCGGTGACAGCGATACCAACAACCTGTCGATTGCCATGACCGCCAAGGAGGTCAACCCGGATCTGTTTGTCGTGGTTCGCCAGAACCGGGTGGCAAACCAGGTCCTGTTCGACGCCTACGACGCGGACTTCACCATGGTGCCTTCGCGGATTGTGGCACGTGAATGCCTGGCGCTGATCACCTCACCCTTGCTGGCGCGCTTTCTCGGGCTGGTTCGTAGCTGGCCAGAGGCGCGTGCTGCTGCCATTGCCAAACAACTCGAAGAACTCTGTGGTCAGCGCGTACCGCTGGTCTGGGGGGTGCGGATCAACGCGGCGGAAGCACCGGCGGTGCACCGCCTGCTGATGATGGAGCAGGCGACGATCGCCCTCGGTGTCCTGCGTCGGGACCCGGCGGCGCATCAGGAGTCGCTGCCGCTGCTGCCGCTGTTGCTGGTACGTGACGGTCGCGACCACGAACTGCCGGTCGACGAGATGATGCTGCAACCCGGTGATCAGCTCCTTTTCGCCGGGACGCGCGTCGCCAAGGCGGCCCAGAACCTGTCGCTCGACAATCGAAACGCGCTCGACTACGTGCTCACGGGTCGCGATGCGCAGGGCTGGTTGTGGCGCTTGCTGAGCCAATCCGGGAAGGCTGCGGCGCGCGATACGACGCGGCCTTAGCGGCCCCGTCGGTCGGAACCCCGCCTCGGGTCAGCTCCCGAATCCTGGTCTCGGCACGCGGCCGGCGCGGCTGATCGAAGCAGTCGCCTCCGCTCGATCAGGGTACTCCGAGGAGCAGGTAGAGATTGGAATAGCCGCCGGTCGAGCCCGAGGTCGAATAGCCGTAACCGAAGTAGACCGGGCCCAGCGGGGTCTCACCACCGAGATAGATCGCGGTCGAGTTGATCCAGCCTTTCAGTTCGGTTTCGGTATAGGGGGTACCAACTTTGGCCGCTTCGACTATCAGCCCGAGCCGCATGTCTCCCCGCAGGCCAAGTGGCAGCCGGCCGATGATCCTTTCCGCGCGCAGACTGCCATAGGTCATGTCGTCCCCCTTCAGTTGGCCAGGAGCAAAGGCGGTCATGTTGAACACGCCCCCGAGGCTCCCGGAATCGTAGATCGGCAGTTGCCCGACAGGGGAACCCTGATACGACACGCGGCTATTCAGCACCCAGTCGCCCATGCTCGTGTAGACACCCGCAGTGGCGTTGAGTTTGCTGAAGCCTTCGGCCGCCGAGTCGAAATAAGTGACCTTTGAGAACCAGCCCGTGGTCGGGAAATAAAGGCGGTCGGAACTATCGAGGTTGGCCTGCGCAATCCAGCCGCCATAGCGCTTCGACAGATCCGGCAGGAAGGGAGAGCCAACATCGAGCTTGGCGTTCCACCAGTTTTCCTCCCAACCGGCACGGACCTGACCCAGCGTGCCGAGGTTGATCCCCCCGCTGAGTCTGGCTACGCCCTGGGTGACGCGGTATTCGGCGAGCTTGTTGTCGTTCTGAAAAATCGGGCTAACCTGGCTGCCATAAGCCAGATTGGTCTCCAGGAAGTAGCGCTGGCGCTCGTCGACCGGTTGGTAATAGTCCATCCCTACGCGGTTGACCGAGCCGATCTCGCCGAAGGCCACGAATTCCCCCCCAAGATAGTTCAGCCAGGTTTTCTGATAGGCGAGACGCAAGGTGTAGCTGGAGTCGCTCGTGAAGTTGCTGTCGAGACTGACGCCGTAGCGGAGGTAATCGGGGCCCCAACTTTTCTCAAGTGGCGTCACGCGCAGAATGTTGCGCTCACGCGTCGTCAGCAGCGTGTAATCGACGTTTTCGTAATAGCCATCGCCATAGGTCTTCATCAGACTGTCGTTGATGCCGGGTGGCGAAACAGGGTCACCTGGCTTGATTCCGATATGCTGCTCGACCATGGCCGGGTTGACCCGCTTGAGTCCGGCGATCTGGATCTCGTGCACGGTCGGCGCCTCGCGTCGGGCAAGCTGGATGTTCTCCGACCAGGCTGCATAGTCGGCTTCGCTGACTGCCAGTGGACGCAGGCGATCAGCAAGCGCTTCGGTTGCCGCGACGCCCCGGTCAGCCGTTTCCGAAGTGCGCTTGAAGTCTCCGGCGGTGATTCCTTCAAGGTCCGGCTTGATGTAGATGTCGGTTGGTTTGAGGGTGGCCAGCGAGCGGACGACGTTCTGCTCCGTCAGGATATTGATCATCTGGGCCGCAACACTCAGCAGGCTGCCGATTTCATCTGCCTTCAACAGCGGCGAACCGACGTTGACGGCAATCGCGATGTCTGCCTGACAGCGCGAACGCGCTTCGTCGATCGGTACGTTATTGACCAGGCCACCGTCCACCAGCTTCTGTCCGTCGATCTCGACCGGCGACATCAGGCCGGGAACCGACATGCTGGCGCGCATCGCCGATGACAGGCTACCGCTGCGGAAGACCACCTGCTGGCCATGAACGATATCGGTTGCGATGATCGAGAGCGGCAGCGGCAGATCCTCGATCCTGCGCTCGCCGACATTGTCGCCCACCAGTTGGTTGAAGAAGAGTTTGATCTTCTGTCCGGTGACGATCCCCGTCTGATACCTCAGGCCATTGGGGCCGACGCCGGTTTCCGAGGCGGGCAGGTAACGCCTGTCCTGCACCTTGTTGCGAAAACTGCGCTGCGAGTAGGGCGGGGTATCCTGGAACAGGTCGTCCCAATCCGCTTTGGCGAGCTCTTCGCGCATCTTCGCTGGCGACATGCCGCCGGCGTATACGCCGGCGACCAGCGCGCCCATGCTGGTGCCGGCGACGCAGTCAACCGGCACGCGCAGCTTCTCTAGCACCTCGAGGACGCCAATGTGCGCCGCACCGCGTGCGCCACCGCCGCCGAGGATCAAGGCGACACGCGGCCTGGCTACCTCGGCGGCAGCGTTGGCCAGCGCCGCCGTGGCAAGCAGTGCGAGCAGAAGCAGGCCCCGCCATGAAACACTGTTCATGATTCGAGAATGGTCAGCCTTGCCGTGGCAAGCAGTGCGAGCAGCTGGCGCCACCAGGAAACAATGTTCACGACTGGAGGATGGTCAGCGCGGCCTGCGCGTGCTCCGCCGCATCGCGGCCCAGGCTTGTCAGGTAGCCGCCGTCGACCAGCGTCAGCAGCCCCTTGGCATGCAGCCGCCGTGTTGCTGCGATGATTGCCGGATCGGCGGTCTTGTGAATCTTGATTCCCTGCTGGGTAGTTCCGAGATCGAAATGGATCAGTGTATTGAGTTCATCGACCAGATCGGGCGTGAAGGGCATGGCAGTTCCTCGTTGGTCGAAACCAGTGGTGACGATGGGGCTGCATTTTAGCGCGCCTTGCGCGGCCGGCGCTCAGGAACTGCACGAGAGCATCGAACAACCTGCCCGGTGCCTAGCCCAATCGGGCCGTTTGGCGCTGAACGCTTCCCGCCCCGGTTGTTCATCACAGGGCCGGCGCAGGACGTCGAGCAAGTCGTGAATCATCTGCGTGTCGCCCTGTTCGGCGCGGTCGATTGCCTGCTGCGCCAGGTAGTTGCGCAGCACATAGCGCGGGTTGGCGGCGTTCATGCGCGCCAGGCGCCGCTCTGCCGGCTCTCTGTCCTGCCGCAGGCGGGCAGCGTAGCGCGCCAGCCAGCGCGTCAGGCCGCCGGCGAAGCGCTGGCGCAGATCTTCGCGGTAGAAGGATTCACGCACGACATCGATGCTTGGCTGCTCGATGTCCAGTCGGGCGAGGCTGCGGAAGAACTCGGTCATGTCGATTTCTGCCCGGTGCATGAGCTCAAAGAGATCCTCGAGCAGATCAACATCGTCGTGAAGCCAATGCCGAAAGCCCAGCTTGGCGGCAAATGCGGTGCAGAACTCGGTGGCATAGACCTGGTCATAACGTTCGAGAGCGTCGCCCAGCGCGTCCGGCTGTGGCGTCAGCATGGCCAGCGCGTCGGCCAGTCGTTCGAGATTCCAGCGCGCGATTGCCGGTTGCCGGGCAAAACAGTAGCGTCTGCTCGATGCATCGGTGGTGTTGGGCGTCCAGCCGGGATCGAAGTTGTCGACCCAGCCGTAGGGGCCGTAGTCGATGGTCAGACCGAGGATCGACATGTTGTCGGTATTCATTACCCCGTGCACGAAGCCGACGCGCATCCAGTGCACCATCAGGCGTGCCGTTCGCTCGCAGATTTCGCTGAACCAGGCGGCCAGGCCGTGCGCTGGGTCGAGGGCCAGCTCGGGGAAATCGCGGGCGATGGTGAACTCGACCAGGCGTTGCAGCAGAGCGCGCTCGCCGCGGGCGGCCGGTAGCTCGAAGTGGCCGAAGCGGGTAAACGAGGGTGCGACGCGGCAAACGATCGCGCCCGGTTCGGCAACCGGATGCCCGTCGTAGAACATGTCGCGTACCACCGATTCGCCGGTGGTCACCAGGCTCAGCGCGCGCGTCGTCGGTACCCCCAGATGATGCATCGCCTCGCTGCACAGGAACTCGCGAATCGACGAGCGCAGCACCGCGCGTCCGTCTGCCCGCCGCGAGTACGGTGTCGGGCCGGCGCCCTTGAGTTGCAGTTCAAAGCGCTGGCCGGCGCGGTTGATCGCCTCGCCAAGCAGAATCGCCCGGCCGTCGCCGAGCTGCCCGGCCCACTGACCAAACTGGTGGCCACCATAGCAGCTAGCGTAACTGACCATCCCTGGCAACAGGGCGTTGCCGGCCAGTGCAGCAAGCAAAGCCGGCGCGGCCATCGCCTGTTCGTCGAGATCAAGCGCTAACGCGACTTCGCGTGAATAGGCGAGCAGGCGGGGCGCGGCAACCGGAGTCGGATCGACCGGTGACCAGCAGGCGCCGAAGACGTGCCGCGGCAGGTTGAGAGCTTCCGGGTCACCAGGCAGATCACGGACGAAAAGGTTATCGAAGTCAAGCATCAGCCGACCGGTTCCCAGCAGCGTTGGCCGACCAGCGGCTGGAAGTGGTCATGTTCATCCGGGCAGCGGGCGATCACCCACGCCGGACCAGATCGACGATCTGAGCCGTATCCAGCGTCCGCGCCCGGGCCTGCATCTCGGGCAGATAGCGGCTCTGCAGGCCCTTGGCCTCGCCGAGCACGTTGTCGAAGGCTTCGCGCAACATCTGCGTCGAGAAGCTGCGGCCACCGGCGTAGTATCGCCGGGCGACGTGACCGAGCGCATAGGTGCTGGCGAAGCTCATGCCCGAGCTGACCGCCTGCTTCCCGAGGCCGCCCAACAGGCCGCCACCGACTTTGCCGAGCAGGCCGCCAAGCAGCTTGCGCCCGGCCTGTTCGAGATACTGTGACGTCAGCCCGACGCCGAGCGTGGCCAGAAAGTCCTTGATATGGCTGCGGTCGAGTTCGAAACCGTAGGACTTGCCGATGCGGTAGACCAGCTTCATCTGCAGCGGAATGATGGCCATCGTCGATAGCGATTCCGGCAGCAGTTCCAGCGCCCCGTTGAGGATCGCCGCGTTGAGGATGGCCTGGTCCATTTCGCCCTCGCTCATCGTCGACGCGTAGCCGGCGGCGGGCGTGGCCGGCGCATTCTGCGCCTGCGGCGCCGTCCCGGCGCCGATGTCAGGGTTTGCCGCGATCGGCAGTGCGGCGATCGCTTCCGCCTGCCGCGCATAGGCTGCCGACTGCTGAACGTCGAGCCCCAGGGCGCCACGCAGATCGGCGAGAAAGGCCTGCTCGGCCGCCGATTGGACGCCGTCGGCATCGCAGACGCAGACCGCCATTTCGAAGGCGAGTTGCCGCGCCTCCGGGGTCGTCAGTGCCGCCACCGCCGAGGGCATCGCCACGCGTTTGAGCAATACATCCTGATAGAGGGCAGCGAGATTGATCGATCGATCGCCGGCCAGGGCGTCGGCAATGCGCTTGAGTTCGGCACGCTCGGACTCGTCCTTCATGCCGTCGGCGAAGGCAGCCATCAGGCTGAGCGTAAGAATGGCTTTCTGCTCCTGCTCGTTCATGCAAAGTGTCTCCTGTGAGGATGTCGTTTGGCCCGGCGAGTATCCGCAAGTTCCCGCCTTTGATCAAGGCGAGCGCGAGGGAAGGCTTTGTCCGATGCCGTGAGCGCGATCGCCAGCATAGCGCAAGGCGAGGACTGGTGCGACCCCAGCGTAGTGGCGGGCGGGGGGTCGGCGGAGGGGCGGCGGCCGGCTCGGCAAGTGGGTCAGCAGGCGGGCAAGCGGACGACGACTTCCAGCCCGCCGCCAGGCGCATCTTCGAGCGTGAGCTCACCGCCGCAGCCGGTGGCGATTCGCCGCACGATCGCCAGACCCAGCCCACAACTGCCGTCGGTTGCCCTGGCCGGCTCGATCTGGGCAAAGGGCTCGAGCGCCCGCTCGCGATCAGCGCCAGCGATTCCCGGCCCGTGGTCACGTACGCGCAGCGTGGCGAGCGATCGACTGGCCATGCTCAGTTCGACCTCGACCGGCGGTGCACCGTGCTGCAGTGCATTGTCGATCAGATTGTCGAGCAGGCGCTGCAGATTGCCCGCGTCGATCGCCACCCGACATTGCGTCGCTGCCTCGCTGACCTTCACCTCGACCGGCCGACCGAGCTCGCGCTGGCGGGCGACCTCGTCGATCAGCAGGGTCGCCAGGGCAAGTGGCGCCGGCGCTCGGTCGGTGTCGTCGCTGCGCAGGAAAGCCAGGCACTGGCCAACAATGCGCTCCATGTCGTCAAGGTCACGCACCAGGCCCGCTCGGTCGGTGTCGCTTTCGAGCAGTTCCAGACGCAGACGCAAGCGGGTCAGCGGTGCCCGCAGGTCGTGCGTCAGACCGGCGAGCATCTCGCGCCGCTCGGCTGCTGCGCTCGCCAACTGCCCAAGCATCGTGTTGTGGCGCTCGGCAAGTCGTCTGACTTCCAGCGGACCTTCCGGCGTTGCCGCGCGCGCCGCACCATCGCCGGTCGCCGCCACGGCTTCACCGAGACGTGCCAGTGGCCTGACGATGCCGCGCACGAAGAGGCCGGCGATCAGCAGTACGGCGATCAGTGTGACCGCCAGAAACGACCACAGATCCGAGGGCAGCGCCTGTGGCTCGAAACGCGGTGGCGGCAGCAGCAGCCACCAGCGCTCGCCGCCGGCCATGAAGCCGATCCACAGGCCCGTGCGCTGACCCCTGCCGCCGTGCCGGAGCAGAACCGGCTCGCCGAGACGCTCGGCAAGATCGCCGGAAAGGCGGCGGGCGAACGGGAACTGCGGCTCGTATCTGGGGACGTTGCTGCCATCCGGCCGCAACTGCAGTCCCTGCTCGCCGGCATCGGCCTCGCTCAGAGCCTGCCGGGCCGCCTGGTCGAGCCCTGGCAGGACGATTTGCAGCAGGCGCACCTGCCCGGCGATCAGCTGGACCGTCTGATTGACGTGTGAGGTCCGGCGGAAATGCCCGAGGAGCGAGAAGGTGGCGAATTCCGCCACGGCGATCACGGCGATCACCAGCAGCACGGTGCGACCCGCCAGCGAGGATGGAAGGAGTCTCAGGGTCATTCTGCGGCGCCGCTTGCTGCGTCGGGGACGAAGACGTAACCGATGCCCCACACCGTCTGCAGGTAGCGTGGGCGTGCGGGATCGACCTCGATCAGACGACGCAGGCGATGAATCTGGACGTCGATCGCGCGGTCGAAGGCTTCGGTCATTTCGCCGCGCGTCAGTTCGAGCAGACGCTCGCGCTTCATCGGCTGGCTGGCGTTGGCGACCAGCGCGTTGAGCAACGCGAACTCGCCACTGGTCAGCGGCACCACCTGTCCATCCTTCGATAGCTGGCGGGTGCCACGGTCAAATAGCCAGCCGCCGAAGCGGGTCACCCCTCCCTCGGGATCCGGCGCGGCTGGTGGGCGCGTGCCGCGACGCAGCACGGCTTCGATGCGGGCAACCAGTTCGCGAGGATCGAAGGGCTTGCCGAGGTAATCGTCGGCGCCCATCTCGAGCCCGATCACCCGGTCGACGGGTTCGTCGCGCGCGGTCAGCATGATCACCGGCCGGGTCTCGCCGCGCGCGCGCAGGCGCCGGCAGGCTGCCAGGCCGTCCTCGCCAGGCAGCATCAGGTCGAGTACCAGCAACTGCGGTTGGTAGCGCTCGAGGAAGGCGTCGAGCTGACGGGTGTCGGGCAGCAGCAGCGTGTCGAAGCCGTGGCGGCCCAGATAGGTGGCGAGCAGGCGACGCAGCTCGGCATCGTCGTCAACGAGGAGGATCTTTCGCATGGTTTTGGCCAGTTGGGCGATGGGGGTCATTCTATGCCGCCAGCAGCGTCTGGCTGACAAGCAGAAACAATTTGCAATCACGTACCACGGCCGACGAAATCGTTTGCAATGAGTGCCAGAGGACAATGGCTCCATCGCGAGAGAGGCAGGAAGAACTGCTCGTCGCGATCAATCAACCTCAGCCAAGGAGTTCACCATGAAAACAAAGTTTTCACCCCGCCTTCTCGTTGCTGCACTGGTTCTGGCTCTCGGCGCCGGCGGCGCGGCTTTCGCCATGAGCCCCGAGCGCTGCGGCGCCGGCGGCGGCCGCATGCAGCACGGGATGGGTTATCACCTGCAGGACATGTCGCGCCTGCACGGCGAGCTCAAGCTCGACGCCCGGCAGGAAGCGCTCTGGCAGGACGCCGAGCAGTTCAGCCAGACCAGTATGCGCAACATGCGCGAGCAGATGCGCAAGCACCGCGAGGAAGCGCTCGCCGCGGTCAGCAAACCGGGGGCCGACTTGCGCGCCGTCCTCAAGCAGATGGACGATCTCAGGGATGGCGGTCGCCAGCAGCGCGAGGCCGGCCGCGACCGCTGGCTGGCGGTATACGACAGTCTCGACGCGGCACAGAAGGAGAAGGCGCGCCTGTTCTTCAAGAGCAAGCTCGAACGCATGGGGCAGGGCGGCCGCTACGGACCTCGCGGACCGGCTGGCAGCTGATCCGTATCGAAGCAGGCGGCGCCGGCGCCTGTGGTGACCGGGGCGGCGGCATCAGCCATCGCCTCGGTCGGTCGCGTCAAGGCGAGCAGGAAGACGAACCAGCGAGGCGCGGGTTGGACGACAGCCTTGTCTGGTTCGTGCTGCGGCAGCAATTGCCAACAAACCGGCAAGCGGCGAAGGCTTCGGGCCGATCCCTGGATACTGTTGACCTGCAGGCTTGTTGGGGCGATGTACGGGATTCGAACCCGTGACCACTGGAATCACAATCCATCGGTCTAGGCATTCTTCGACGTTGAAAGGGATGTACGGCAGAGTGCTAAGCATCGGAAAAATAAACAACTAGCCTAAATTGACGTTGCACGACGTTGAATGGAATTGCTATAATTTGCTTACTGTGTGCTTACTGGATTCGCCGGTAAGCAAAGCCGGAGAGCATCAGATGAGCGAAAACAAGGTTCCTTTCACTGGCGGGCGAGTGTCGAAATTCTGCTGCGAGACCGGCAAGGCAGCGTCCTTTCTCTGGGACACCGAATCTACCGGACTTGGATTGAAGGCGTCAGCCGGCGGCAGCAAGGTCTACGTCTTGCAGAGCCGCTTGGAGTCTGGCGCATCGGTTCGGCTGACCATCGGCAGCACCAAGGCATGGACCCTTGGCGCCGCACGCGACGAGGCCCGACGCCTGCAAGTGCTCATTGACTCAGGTATCGATCCGCGCCAAGAGAAAGCCGACCGCATCGCCGCCGCCGAGGCCAAGCGCGCCGAAGCCGGAGCCAAGCGGATCGAAGCGGAGCGCATCGCTACGCCGGCACTCGAAGCCTGGCAGCAGTACATCGAAGCGCGCGCCCCTCGGTGGAGTCAAAGCCATATCGGCGACCATGTGACCGTGAGCAAGGAAGGTGGCGAGCGCCGTACCCAAGGGCGGCACCCTGGCGACAGTGACAAGACGCTGCCGGGCATCCTGCGCCCGCTGCTGGTGCTTCCTCTGGAACAGATCGACGCCGACCGGGTACGCGTCTGGCTCCAAGATGAGGTAGTCAAGCGCCCGACCCATACCCGCCTTGCATTTTCTCTGCTGCGCGCGTTCCTCAACTGGTGCAGCGATCGGCCCGAGTACCGCGCCCATGTACGCGCTGACGCCTGCATCACCCGCATGGCCCGCGACGAACTGCCGAAGAAAGCCGCCAAGGACGATTGCCTGCAACGCGAGCAGCTGCCGGCATGGTTCGCCGCCGTGCGCCAGATCGGCAATCCCGTCATCGCCGCCTATCTCCAGACCGCCCTGCTCACTGGTGCGCGCCGGGAAGAGGTTGCCGGCATCCGCTGGGAGGACGTCGACTTTCAGTGGAAATCCATAACCATCAAGGACAAGGTCGACGGCGAGCGCACTGTCCCGCTGACGCCCTGCGTTGCCGCGCTACTGGCCGCCTTGCCCCGCCGCAATGAATGGGTGTTCAGCAGCCCCACCGCGGCATCTGGAAGGCTTCAGGAGCCGCGCATCATGCACAACAAGGTGCTGGCCGCTGCCGGCCTGCCAGCAGTCACGATTCACGGCCTGCGCCGCTCGTTCGGCACTCTGGCGGAATGGGTAGAATGCCCGGCTGGAGTCTCGGCGCAGATCATGGGGCACAAGCCATCGGCGACCGCAGAGAAGCATTACCGCGTTCGCCCGCTCGATCTGTTGCGGAAGTGGCACACCAAGATCGAGGGGTGGATTCTGAACGAGGCAGGCATCGAGCAGCCCGCGGAAGACGCAAGGCCCGGACTTCGGGTTATAACCGCCGCCTGACGGGTTCAGGCAAAGCGGGCGACGATGTGCGCAAATACGCCGCCGCCCTGACCAACCCGACCTACCCGAGTGAGGTTATGATGCTGACTTGAGTGGACGCGCGATTTTCTGGAGGGTTGGACATGATGCACCGGTTTCTGTTTGCGGCGGCCGTTATGGCTGCTTTCGGTCTGCCGGCCGACGGCCAGGCGCAAACGATCTACTACAAGTGCCAGGCGCCGGGCGGCGGGGCAACGTCGTACAGCGACACGCCTTGCCGCCGGGGTGAAACCGAGGTGCGGGTGATCGCGGCGCCGGCGGAGAGCGGGCCGCCGGCGACGGCATCGGCGCCACCTAGTGGGCAGCCTTCGACGCAAGAGCGGCAGGCGCGGTTGCTCGACGCGAAGGTCGCCGAGGCGATCGGGTCAGGTGATCTGTCGCGCGCGAAGGGGCTGGCGCTGACGGCGGAGCACTGGCAGATGATCGCCGCGGCGGAGCGGGGGGCGGCGCCGGTGACGGGGCGAACCAGCGCGGATCTGCGGGCGGATGCGCGCAACAGCCGGGAGTGCAAGGAGGCGCAGTGGAGCTACGATGTCGATTCGAGCTCGAGCCGGAAGGACGCGGCGGTGATCGGCGCGTCGCGGCGGCGGATGTATTCCGCGTGCGGGATGGACGAGCCGCAGCAGGTCAACAACCGGATCTACATTCAAAACGCGCCGCCTGTCTATCGGCCGCGGTGAGCGGGTCGGATGGATGGCAGATCGACGGCCTGCCGCCGATGCAGCGCGGGGAACAGACATGGAATGCCGTCGAGCGCGCCGAAGCCATCCTGCAGGCGGGCGGCCCGCGTCCTCTACATCGAAGCGAACAGCCTTGAATCCGCCGTCCGCAAGATCGAGAAGAGCGAGTCCCGGCTGTGCTTTCACGCCTGTATGGACTCCTGGCCTGGCCGTCTGGCCACCCGAGGTATATCGCCGCAGCACTCCGACCCGGCCCGGCTGATCGCGGTCAGAGCCCCACCAATGCCGCGCCTATCCCGAGGCTGATCACCGACGGAGAACACCGGGCACCTTCACCCGGCTGGCGTGGCACCCCTTTTTTGAAGGAGCGCGAGAAGGGGCGTCAGCATGCAAGTCATGTTCAGGTCCGGCCAGGAGCTTGTCAAGGTAGGCGAGATTGGCGATTTAATTGTGGAGGCGGACTGCGCGTTTCGCCTTGAGATCGTCGGAGCAGTATTGGCTGAATTGCGAAGTGACTGGGAAAAGCTTCCTCTGCGCAATGCGGCAGGGCTCAAGCATCCGGCGCGAGCTTTATCCGCCGTCAAGCAATCAATGCACGACAGGGCAATGAGGTACGCCGAGTCAAGGGCGTACGCAAAGAACCTCAAAGTCGATGCCGAAATCGATGCCTGGGGCATTCAACTGAAATGTCTAGAACAGGAAAAGATTCGAGGCGGCATCGCAGGTCCGTCGATGCAAGTAGAGATCGATGGTGTCAAGTCGCGGATGAAAGCTCTCCAAATGCTGAAAGCGCATCACCTTCAGGAGGCGCAAGAAGAGGCGCTTGGAAAAGCCGCCGACAACATTGATGCTTTTGTCCGCGACGAGTACGTCCGAGTATCAGAGCTGGCGGCTTGGCTAAGGGCAGAGCATGGTGTCGACTGCCAAAGCTACGCGGCGGCCGAGGGCATGGCTGCATTAAGCACCTCGACCGACGGTCAGATAGCGCAAATGCTCGCTGGATGGTTTGATAGTCCGATAGACAATCTGCCGCCAAAACTGCAAGAACTCGCTGAGGCGTACATCCCAAACTGGCCTGAACTTTCTGGCGCCGACCGTCGAGTACAAGCCGATGAAGTCGACCGTCAACGCCAGGATGCGCTCGCTGCCAAATTCGAGAAGTACAGAAGGGAAGCGGAGCAGGCCAATGCTGCGACGCCTGACCGATTCAAAGAGCGAGCGTTTCAAGACGGATTCAACCGGGTTCAGAGAATAAAGAACGGTGAGCGAGACTTCGAGGCGAAGCTGGGCGCCGTCAATCTATCCCACGAACGGTGCATTGAGCTTGCGCATTCACGGGAATTGAGCATCGCTGACTGGATTGAGCTAACCGGGGTAGGCCACGGCTGGTGCGGAGCATTTCTTATAACGAAGAAGAAGGTTCGTTTTGGAAAGTGGGACGATGACTACATAAGCAATTGGCCTCTTGACTGGCAACGCGACATGGATCGCGACAACGAGCAGCCCCCGCTCAAGTTTCCTTGCACGCCAATCGAACTTCTGCACTTCGTCGATACCGCGCGTCACGACCTGTACGGCTTCAGCGTGCCCGATGACTTTCGGCAGGCCATGATCGCCATTGAGCAGGCGACCGACACCGCGCAGCAGGTGCCGGACGAAGCGCAGGGGCAGGCTGCCTCTTCTGGAGCGCCGAAGAGCGCCTCGTTGCGGGCGAAGCAAGCCAAGCTATCGGAAATCATTGACGCGCTGGATACGTACGCCGAGACGGCCAAACTGCCCTTTGATCGTCAAGCCATGCCCGGCCCGCTTGGCGATGGCTGGAACGAACAGGGCTCATTTCACTGGCTTTGCGCAAAACTCTACCGCGACTTCATGAAGGCGCCGTCGACATTTGAGAAATATCGAGCCGGCATTTGCGCGGTTAAGAAATACGCCCAGGCAGGCGATTTCTATACCCTCGCCTTGCCCCATATAGCACCAATCTTCACGAGCAAGAAAAGGGCAAGCAAAGCAAATAAAAGTTCGTAAACTCAATAGCATAACATACCACCATATTGCTGTTTTGGTGCTATATGGTGGTATGTCATACAGATGTTTAGGGGCGTAAAACGATATTCGCCAGCGTTGATTAACCTTGCAATCCCGCAAGGAAATCAGCGCAGGTTCCTTTCAAGGAACAGCGAATGATGCAAGTCACACCCCAAGCTGCATCCAAGACGAGCCGATCGGACTGGCAGAAAACAGCGGAGTTCGTAGCTCGCAACTACTCGACTGAAAAGGTTGCCAATCTGTTGCTGGTAAAAGAACAGACGATCCGCGCTGGGTATTGCCGTGATGGCCATTACCAAAACCTGATTCCGGTCAAAACTCCTAACAGGCGCCTGCTTTGGCCCGCTGCCGAAGTCGACGCGCTCGTCGTTGGCCGGCCCGCCAAGACTCCTGACGCAACTGATATCGACAAGCACCTGGCACGCAAGGCCGCCGACGCGTCGAAGGTGCCTGCGCATATCCGCGCCAAGGCCGAAGCGAAGGCTAAGCGCCTGACTTCCGGCGAGGTGGCCAAATGAAAAGCGCCCCCGACCAAACCACAATCGAGAGCGCCCGCGACAAGGCACATTTTATCACGCACTCGGCAGTTGACGTTCTTCTCTCCCGGCTCGACAAAGTGAAGCGTACCGGATCCGGTACGTGGTCAGCACGGTGTTCTGCTCATGACGACCGCGGCCCAAGTCTCACCGTCCGGGAACTTGATGATGGGCGCATTCTGCTTCATTGCTTTGCCGGATGCGATGTGCACGACGTTCTGGCCGCCGTGGATCTGGATATTTCTGATCTGTTCCCTCCGCGTGCCATCGATCTCCGGGTCAAGCCGGAGCGCCGACCGTTTCCAGCGGCTGACGTGCTGCGCGCCATTGGCTTTGAGGCGCTGGTCGTCGCGGCGGCGGCGGTGGCGCTGCTGACTGGCGAGCCGTTCACCGAGATGGATCGTGAGCGACTGATCCTAGCCGTATCGCGAATTCAGGGAGCGATGACGGCGGCAGGAGTAACTCATCATGGATAACGGCGTCGAACGCGGTCAATCGTTTCTCGACAACGAGGCCAAAAGGATGCTGTCCGGCTACGCCGGGCGCACCACAGGCGCCACAAAGGGCCAGCCAACGGTGGAGGAGTGTCGGCGGGGTGACGACGGCGCAGCAGGTGGCGATTCTGCAACTCATTTGCGGCGCGAGCCGGAGCCATTGCGGGCCACCATTCAGCCTGCCGAGCCTTATCCAGTTGCAGCCTTGGGGGCGGTGCTTGGCGATGCTGCGCAAGCTCTCCACGAAACAATTAAGGCGCCGCTGGGCATGTGCTGCCAGTCTGTACTGGCCGCGGCATCGCTCGCAGCACAACCCCATTTTGACGTGATGTTGCCGTGGGGAAAGCTCAGGCCGCTATCGCTTTTCCTGCTCACGGTAGGCCAGTCTGGCGAGCGCAAGAGCGGGGTCGACGACGTGGTTCTCGGCGCAGCAAAGAAACAAGAGCGAACCGACATGGAGGGCTATCAAGACGAGCTTGGCGTCTACGAGATGGAGCTTGATTCATGGAAGCAAGCTGTCGACGCAGCGAAGCGCGCTGCGACTACCAAGAAGTCCGGCGCGGCAACGGCCACCAAGGACGAGGTATACCAAGCGGTGCAGTCTGTGGGCGAAAAACCAACTCCCCCGATCATGCCTTTGCGGTTCTTGACTGAGCCAACAGTAGAGGGGCAGTTCAAGCTGATGGTCATCGCTCAACCGAGTGTGGCCTTGTTCTCCGACGAGGGCGGGCTGCTGATCGGCGGACATGCGCTGAATTCTGATAACGCACTCAAGACCATGGCGCGGTGGTGCAAGATTTGGGATGGATCGCCCTTTGACCGCGTACGCGCTGGCGACGGTGCCGCGATCCTCTACGGGCGCCGCATGGCGATGCATCAACTTGCACAGCCTGATGTGATGACCCTGCTACTGGCCGACCGCATGGCGAACGGCCAAGGGCTGCTCTCCCGCTGTCTGGTTGCGTGGCCAGAAAGCACCATCGGAACGAGGCAGGTCGATCGTTTCGAGAAGCCTGAAGACAGACGGGAAATCAAACGACTGTTTGCCGTGCTGAAGGGGTTGATGGAGTCAACGCCTTGCACCGGCAAAAATGCGCAGGAGCTTACTCCTTGCGAATTGCCTCTCAGTGACGAGGCGGTGAAACTGGCCGTGGCTACTCTCAATAAGTTTGAAACCCTGATGGCGCCTGGGGCTGATTTGGCTGACCTTCCCGACCGCACGTCAAAAGCTCTTGAGAATGCCTGTCGAATCGCTGCTGTAATGACCGTCATCGACTATGGATTGTCGGCGAAAGAGGTAGACAGACCGCACCTTGAGCGGGCCCTGGTTCTCATGCAATGGTACTTGCGCGAAGCGCTTCGCATCCGCAGCGTTGCGGCAGTTCCTCAGTCGGTACTCGACGCACAAAGCCTGTCGGCATGGCTGAAAGACCGCGGCTATCGCATGTTCAGATCGAAGCCGGTCTTGAATGGCGGCCCTTCCCAATTGCGCAACAAGACGCGATTGATGGCCGCCATTAAGGAACTTGTGAGCAACGGCTACTTGATTGAAAACGAGTCCGGGACCGTCGTCGACAATGTACGCACAAGATTGTCATGGGAGGTGCTGCACCATGTGGTTTGACCCAACAGCGATAGCACAGCGATCACCTCCCCCTGCGACTTCTGCGACTTCTGCGACTTCCGCCAAAAAAACAGGCGATGACGCGCCAATGGTCGCAGGAGTCGCAGAAGTCGCAACCCCCCTGTGCCGAGGAAACGAAACCACTTCCTACTGCTGGCTGACTCACTTCAGCGACCGCGATCCGGTGGCAGTGGCTTTCTCGCCAGCTGCGACTCATGCCGAAGTGATGAGCTTCTACCCCGAATCGATCGCGGCTGAACCGTTCGATGAGGTGGGCAGCAGACAGGCACACCGATGACCGGCGACGACTGACACCGGGCAGCAGGCCGTCGTCGTCGGTCCGGCGGCGGCATCCGGGCCGGGCCAGCGATTACCGGCGAGATGCTGACCAGGCAACGGCATGATCGCCACTCAGCCACTCGCAGGCGGCCGGATGGCCGCAACGCGCGTGCGTGCGGTATCGGCTGAATGGCAGGCGCAGCCTAATGCTCTGCGCATAGGCGATGCGATTTCGGTCTTGCACGGGTATGATTCCACATTTTTCGTCTGCCTTCATTCCATGCGGCCTTTTCGCCGTGTGCGGGCGGTAAATCGACCAAACAACGACAAGACCAAATCATGGCTCGCATCGAAGAGAAGATCGCCGAAATTCCCGATGCCCAGTTGCGGCAAACCATTGCCGAAGAGGTTGCCAAGCTCAAGAAGCACACGCGCTTTGGCTTGGTGTTTGAGGAACATCAGCCG
The DNA here is from genome assembly GCF_036625085.1 of Candidatus Accumulibacter necessarius. NCBI lineage: Bacteria > Pseudomonadati > Pseudomonadota > Betaproteobacteria > Candidatus Accumulibacter > Candidatus Accumulibacter necessarius. The sequence continues at coordinate 607,647 of NZ_JAZKUM010000003.1, forward strand.
GAGGTGGTGCCGGTACACGGCGCACGCATCAAGCGCGGCGAGCGGGTTGCCAAGAAGACTGGCAGCCTGACCGAAATCTGGCGCGTCGTGAAGGTCGTGGACGGTCAAGCCCTGTGCGAAAAGGAGAAAGGCAAGGCCGGCAAAGCGGACGGCCTGGGCGAGCGCGAGATCTTCACCGTCGAGGAACTGGTGGTCGTGCGACGCATGGGCGAGGCGATCTATCCGGCCCTGACGCCGATGGATGCGGTCACCAACGGCGACCCGGCGAAGCCGCACCATATCCTGATTGAGGCCGACAACTATCACGCGCTGCAACTGCTGCTGTTCCCCTACGAGGGCAAGGTCGACTGCATCTACATCGACCCTCCTTACAACACCGGCGCGCGGGACTGGAAGTACAACAACAACTACGTCGACGGCAATGATGCCTGGCAGCACAGCAAGTGGCTGACCTTCATGGCCAAGCGGCTGCGGCTGGCGAAGCGGCTATTGAATCCCGATACTGGTGTCTTGATTGTCACCATTGATGAGCATGAGGTGCACCACCTTGGGTGCCTTCTGGAGCAGGAATTTCCCGACGCCTATGTGCAGATGGCGACCATCGTCATCAACCAGAAAGGCGTATCGCAGGGGCGGCTGGCGCGGGCTGACGAATATGCGCTGTTCGTTTTCATGCCAGGGGCGTACCTGGAGACACATCATGATGATTTGCTCTCCCCGGATCGCTCCAACGAAAAGCGATTCATGACTCCGCGATGGGAGTGGTTGTTACGCGGCGGATCAAATTCAAAGCGTGAGGACCGGCCAAAACTGTTCTTTCCAATTTACGTTGACTCAGTTCGTCAGGCCATTACGGGCATTGGCGACCCCTTGCAATTGGGGCAAATGCCGGACTTGGATGCGGCAATTGACGGCACGGTTGCTTGGCCCGTTAGAACAGACGGCTCGCTAGGCAATTGGCAAGTGAGCCCTCCGAGCCTCAGAGAGTTATGGGAGTTGGGGTATGTTCGGCTTGGGGGCTTCGACAAGAAGCGAAGAACGTGGACAGTGCAATACTTGAACCGCGGGACGAGGGCTCGCATTGATCGGAGCGAAATCATCGTCGTTGGCCGTAACGAAGTATCGGGTGCCGTTCAGCTTGAATACTCTGGAGATGAAGCAAAGCGGCGCTACATCAAGACCGTCTGGCATCGTGGCACGCACGATTCGGGAATCTACGGTTCGAGTGTTCTTCGCTCAATTCTTGGTGGGGAATCGAAGTTTTCCTTCCCGAAATCCATCTACGCCGTCCGCGATGCCATTGCTGCCGTGGTACGCGACAAGCCCAACGCGTTGCTGGCGGATTTTTTCGCTGGCAGCGGAACCACACTCAACGCCGTCAATCTGCTCAACGCCACCGATGGCGGCCAGCGACAGTGCATCCTCGTGACCAATAACGAAGTCTCCGAGGAAGAAGCGCGCCACTTGGCGGCAAAAGGCTTGCAGCCCGGACAGGACGAATGGGACCAACACGGCATCTGCCGTTCCGTGACCTGGCCACGATCGAAGTTCACCATTCTTGGCCGGCGCGACGATGGCACGCCGCTGCCGGGCGATTACCTGACGGGCAAGCAGGTGACGCGCGAGAAGCCGCGCAGTATTCGCCAGCTTGGTTTTGCCGAAGGTCGCAATCTGACCGTGCCGCAGCGCAAGCAGGTTGCCGCGCTGTTGCCGGCGGTGCCGCAGAGCAAGGTGGATGGCGAGCCGTGGTTTCTTGAAGATGACATTAGGGTATCAGTGCTGTGGGACGTGCGGCAGGCGTCTAGCTGGTTGGAGGAGTTGACCGATGCCGACCATCTAACCGAGGTTTGCGTGGTCACCATGGAGGGCCGCTTGTTCAATGCCCTGAAGGCACAGATTATCGAAACGCTCGGGCCGCAGGAGGTGAGTGAAGACGAAAAGCGCCCGCTGGCCGACGGCTTTGCCGAGAATCTTGAATACTTCCGGCTGGATTTTCTCGACCCACAAGAAATTCAGATGGGCCGGCAATTTGCTGCCATTCTGCCACTGCTGTGGATGATGGCCGGCGCGCGTGGCCGACGCCCGGCAGCGCCTGACCCGCACGCGCCGTGGCTGGTGCCGGCGAACTGCCCATTTGCCGTGCTGATACAGGAAACGCGCTTCAAGGATTTCGTCCGCCACGTTGATGGGCGAACGGACATCACGCATGTCTTTGTCGTCACCAACTCACAGGACACCGTCTACAAACTGCGCCACGAGTGGCCCGCACTGCGCGTCGTGCAGCTTTACAAGGACTATCTGGAAAACTTTCGGATCAATGTTTCGGAGAACCCTGCGTCATGAAGCTGGCCCTCAAGGATTTTCAGGAAGACGCGGTCGAGCAACTCATCAAGAAACTGAACCCAGCCAAGCGCGAAGTTGCCGAAGGCGGCGACCGCCAAGCGGTAATTCTTGCCGCGCCGACCGGATCGGGAAAAACCGTCATCACGGCGGCACTCATCGAAGAAATCCTGAATGGCTCCGACCGCTTCGAGGCCGAGCCGGACGCGGTGTTTTTGTGGCTGTCGGACCAACCCGTATTGAACGAGCAATCGAAGAAGCGCATTGCCTCGGCATCGACCAAATTGGGTAATAGCGATCTGGTGATTGTCGATGCTGATTTCGACCGCGAGACCTTTACCGGCGGCAAGCTGTATTTCATCAACACGCAGAAGCTGGGCAAGGACAAGCTGCTGACTTCGGGCCGGGGCGACAAGCGCACCTACACGATTTGGGACACCATCGCCAACACCGCCAAGACCAAGGGAGACCGCTTCTATCTCATCATCGACGAGGCGCACCGGGGTACCAAGGTCAGCCGCAACGACGAAACCAACCGGCTGACGGTGATGCAGAAATTCGTCAAGGGATCCGAGGGCGAGATTCCACCGATTGACCTGATTCTGGGCGTATCGGCGACGCCGCAACGCTTTCAGCAATTGGTTGATGGGCAGGCCAACCGCACGCCGCGCAGGTGCGAGGTGAACCCGCTCGACGTGCGTGCCTCCGGTCTGCTGAAAGACCGCATCATGGTCTTTTACCCCAACAAGGATTTTCCAACCGACTGGACGATGCTCAAGGCCGCCGTGCAGCAGTGGCGTGTCATGGGCGAGGAATGGCGGGCCTACACGCAGACGCAAAACTTGCCCGCCGTTTTGCCGGCGCTCATCATCCAGGTGGAGGACGGCAGCAGCGAGGGCTTATCGAAGACCGACCTCGACAAGGTGATTGCCACCGTCGAGGAAGAGACCGGCCCCCTGCATCCCGGAGAAATCGCGCATTGCTTCGAGCACGACGCGCCGATTAGCGCGCATGGCGTACTGATTCCCAAGATGGACCCGTCACGGATTCAGGAAGAAACCGGCATCCGCTTCGTCCTGTTCAAGATGGCGCTGACCACCGGCTGGGACTGCCCGCGTGCCGAAGTAATGATGTCCTTCCGCCGGGCGCAGGACGATACGCTGATTGCCCAGCTTATCGGCCGCATGGTGCGCACGCCCCTGGCGCGCCGCATCGAGGGCAGCGAAAGTCTCAACTCGGTTTCGCTCTACCTGCCGCACTACGAGAAGGAAGGGCTGACGCGTGTCGTCAATCACTTGAAGCATGGCGACCCGATGGAACTGCCGCCGACCGATGTTGAAGACGGTGCGAAACTGGTGACCTTCAAGCGCGACAAGGACATGGACGAAGCGTTCGAGGCGCTGACCGATCTGCCGTGCTATCGCGTCGAGCGCATTCGCAAGGTATCGAACACGCGCCGGCTGATGCGGCTATCGCGCCTGCTGACGACCATGCACCAAGTGGATATGTCGGCGTGGGATGACGCAAAAAAACTCGTCATCGACACCCTGAATACGGAAATCGAACGGCTGAAGCAGGACGACGCGGGTTTCGACGCGAAGTTGAAGGCGTCCGGCGAAATCACACTCAACGCCGTGGCAGTGGAGCAGGGAACGTGGAAGGAGATCCACGGCCAGACCATAACGGTTCCGCTGGACGACAAGAACATCGAGGACCTGTTCAACCGTGCTGGTCAGCGACTCGGCGAGGGTCTGCACCTTGATTTCTGGCAGACGCACTACGACGCAGACGTGGCGGACGATATGCCGAGCCGTTCGCGGCTGACGCTGTTTCTGGTTCTGCAAGACGAAAAGGCGTGGAAGACTCTAGAGAAGGCTTGCGGCGACCGCATTCATGCGCTGCTGAAGGCCAACAAGACCGGCATCAAGAAGCTGACGACGGCGGAGCAGGAGGAATACAACAAGGTGCAGGAAGTGGCGAAAGACCCCGAGGCTCTGGCCTTCCTGCCGCCGACCGAAATCATGCTGGCCGTGGATCGCAACGACCCGGCCTATCGCGCCTATGCGCATCACCTGTATATCGACGCCACCGGGCATTTCGTCGCGCCGTTGAACAGTTGGGAACACGCTGTCGTCCAGGCGGAAGTGGCGCGCGAAGATGTCATCGGCTGGCTGCGCAATATCGAGCGCAAGCCGTGGGCGCTGGCTCTGCCCTACGAACTGGGCGGCGAAGTGCGGCCGATGTACCCGGATTTTCTTTTCGTGCGCAGGGAAGGTGGCGGTTTGGTCGTGGACATTCTCGAACCCCACTCGCCTGCTCTGGCCGATAGCTACGCCAAGGCCAAAGGTCTGGCGCAGTTCGCCGCCAAGCACGCGATGCAGTTCGGGCGAATCGCCCTGATTCGATTGGACGGCAACGAAATCAAGCGACTGGATTTGGCCGAACCGGACAACCGCGCCAAGGTGCTGGCGGTGGGCAGCAATGCAGGACTGGATTTGGTTTTTGGGGTGGTCAATACTTGATTTCGTCTCAACTCTGAACTTGCCCAGACGTTAACAGACTAACCCGGAACTTACCACGGTGGTAATATTCACGAACTTGTCGGCCTACGATGGCGTACCGCCGGCCGATGGCGAGGCCCGGAAGATTGCTGGCGGCCCGCTGTATGAGTTGGCAAGAATCAAAGCGCTGACGAAGTTGCCAGACGCCGTGAATCTCTGGACCGCTAAAGCACGGCGCGATGTGGCGAATCTGGCGATGGCTCCTGCCGACGTGGGCGACATGATTCGACAACTGACGGAACATGACTATCGTGATTCAGAGTGGTGCGACAATGGCAAAGGCTCCTGCGCCGCCTGCGATGCTTACGCGCTCACCCGCGACGAGTACGTCGAACACGCGGGCAAGTCGTATCGCATGGTGTATTTCTTGAAGTTCGCAGAGAGCAGGACAGGCAAATTGGTACTGATTGTGTCCTGCCATACATCCAATTGAGAACGGGGACGAGCATGGACGACAAGACGCTGTGCCCGCTATGTGGCGAGGGAAACATTACGCCGCGCACGGAAAGCATGCAGACGGAGTATCGCGGCCAGCAAGGCATGGTCACGCTTCGTTACGCTGAGTGCGATGCTTGCGGATCGGAAATCACGGGCGATGCTGACGGCCGCGCCAACAAACGCGCTGTGGTGGCCTTCCGCAAGACTGTTGATGGCCTGCTGACGGGGGCCGAGATTCGCGCCTTGCGGGAGAAGCTCGGCATCACGCAGGAGCAGGCTTCACGTCTTTTCGGCGGCGGCCCGAAAGCGTTCAGCAAATACGAAGCCGACGATGTCGCGCCTTCCGAGGCGATGAACACCCTGCTTTGTTTGGTTCGACGAAGCGAAGACGCCTTTTGGGAGTTGCTTGCACTTAAGGATATGACCGCCGAACTCCCGGCGCGCAGAGTGGCCAAACACCAAACGATGGACGTGCCGGTTATTCGGGTTGAACTGACGATTCGCCATGAAGTCGCGCCGGACATGCTGCCAGCGCACACCATTCCCTACCGTGTGCCGCTCGGCACCATTAATACGGTGAAGCATTGATGGACACGCCCAACCTTCGCCCACGCCTGATGAGTTTTCGAGTGCTGTCTTTTAGAGCAGAAAACAAGCTGCCCACCGTCATGCAAACCGAAATCGGTTTTGAGATGACCCCGACGATAAACCTTGGTTTAGCGCTGCCAGCCACGCCCGATGGTCAGATACAAGGGATAGTCAATATTCAGATGGCGGGACGCGCCGCGCCGCGCAACTCACCCGATGACCCTCTGGCCGATTTTTCGGCGAGCTACGAAGCGCTCTTCGTCTATCCCAAAGATGCCCACGAAGCCGACGTTTCGGCCCGCTTTGAAGGCGAGACGCACCAGTACATGCTGGTGGCACAAGCCTTCCCGCTCGCATCGAGCCACTTCCAGCGCGAGCTAATGGCGATGGGCTTCGCCGTACCGCTCTGCCGTCACGAAACGAGGCAGGCCGCCCAAAGGCGACCAGCGCGTCACCGATGTCGCTCGCGTGCCGAACGACAGAAGCACGCCCGCAGCGCCAGCGTGACAGCCGCGCGATCACAGACGGCATCGGCGACGAGCAGAACGCGCCGCTACGGGCGCTGCTGGCGATCCTGGGGCGCGTTGATGCGTCGGAAGCCGCTCGGACTGTGTGCGGAGCGCGCCTGGGCAGAAATCGGCCGGCGATATGATTTCGTGAGTGTCACAGAACAACGAGCAGTGAAAAAACACCGTCGAGGAACAAAGAATGAACGAAACGACGAAAGCCGAAAACCTGCGCCCCGGCTGGAAGCCAGGGCAATCGGGAAATCCGAAGGGCCGACCCAGGGGAAGCCGCAACCGCGTCACCTTGGTCGCCCTGGCTGCGATGGAGGAAGGCGCCGACGCCATCGCGCGCAAGGTGGTGGACATGGCCAAAGAAGGCGACATGAGCGCCGCGCGGCTGGTGCTCGAACGGCTGGTTCCGCCAGCCAAGGAGCGCCCGATCTTTCTGGAGCTGCCGGAGCACGAAACTGCCGAGGGCATCGCCAGGCTCAGAACAAGCCATCCTGCAAGCGGTGGCGGCCGGCGACCTTCTGCCCGGCGAGGCCGCGACTCTGGCCGGCATCGTCGAAGCGCGCCGCAAGGCCGTTGAGACACTGGAGCTTGAGCAACGCATCACCGCACTGGAGAGCAAGAAATGACGGCAGCACTTGGACGAAGATTGACGAAGCTCGAACAGGAAGCGAATCCGGGAACGAGCGTCGCCGATGCCATCCGACAGGTAGACGCCGATAGGCAGGCCGGTATCACGCGACCACGGCAGGAGTACGTGCCGGGCCGGAGTCGTATCGCTGACGCAATCCATGAGAGACGCATGGCACGGGGTGAAGCATGAGCGCGGCACTCAACAAACGTCTGTCCAAGGTCGAAGAAATTTCCGCACGTAGCGAAATTGGCACCGAAGTGGATAGAAGCCTTGAGAAGCTGGGAACGAGCCGCGCTGCAATGCTGGCCGATTTCGGTAGCCTGAGCGCATTCCGTGACTGGCTGGCCGGGCGAATTGCGGCGACCGACCGTCAGGCCGAGGTGCAGCACACAACAACCTCGAACTATCGGCAGTGGCAAGGCGATTGCGCAATATCCGCAAAATGGGATGCGATTTTTGACCGGCACGAGGTACTGCAATGAATCCGCTTGAGCGACGCACGGCCAAACTGGAACAGGCCGCACACCCCGACGCGAACCAGGTCGACATCATCATCCGTCGCATCGTCGGCAATGAGGTTGTCCGCGCCATCTTCGGCGACAAGGTTGTGGACCGCCGTGCCGACGAGGCCGAAGACGCCTTCATCGAACGATCGAAGGCCGAAGCACTGGCTCGCACCGATCGCCGTCCGTGCCGCCTGCTTCTGCTGCCCGAGCAGGTACTGCAGTGAGCGCCCTGCAACGTCGCCTCGCAAGACTGGAAGACGTGCTGCTCCCGAAGCCCAGACCATCGGTCTGCATGTTGAGTGAGCCGGCGAGCGATGCTCCGGCCGAGACATGGGCGGAATACCGGCGACAGGTTGATGAAGCGAAAGCTCGTGGGGATTTCCTCATCCTGCTGGTGCCGATGAAGCCGACCGACAGGCCGCGAACCGAGAAGGGTGTGACCTACTGCGGCAGCGAATTCGAGGCGCAGCTTGCTGCGGCGTCGATGCTTCCGTCCAGGCTGCGGCAACGAGAGCCTGCTGAGCGACATGGTGAAAAGCTTGTCTGGTAACGTGATCGGGCCAGTGGCCTGCGACACGGCGTAAGCGGCCACTGGGTCCTCATGGTTCGGTGACGGCAACCGACCCAAATTGTTTAGAGCGGTGCATATTCCATTGAAATGCGGATAGCCTTTTTCACTTGGGTATTTGACGCCTACAGCCTCGGCAAGGTGCTTGATGAACAACGCCGCTTTGTCTAGGGCTTCGTTCTTGTCTTTGATTCTGGCTTCATGATCAGATTTCCATTTATCGGGTAGGACTGCAAGCTCTTCTTGCCACTTTCTGTTCTGCTCACGTTCCTGTCTGAGGTAGTGCTCGAAATACTGCACGAGCCTTGTCCCGGAATCTCCTTCCGCGAGATACAGGAGTGAAAGCGCACTTTCCATGACGGTGCGCGAGAGTATTTCTGCCTCTTGAATCCGACCAAGGGCGAGCAACGATAATGTTCCTGACACGACGTTATACATGCGGGTTGCCAGAGTTATCAGAAGGCCGTCAACTGGGTTTGGTGAGATCGACAACCCCGAGGGTTCAAGGCATTCCTCAAACAGGTAAAGCGGTGCCGCTGTATGAGCAATGACGCCTTTGATTTTGATGGGAATGTTCTTTGGCTCAAGGTGATTAGTCCGAGCAAACATGTCCACAAACTGTTTTTGAGCTGACTCTTTCATCTCGTCGCCATAAATTAAG